>NZ_JBSFUS010000016.1:0-198980 GCF_053591915.1 Streptomyces sp. NPDC002853
TTTCCCTTTCCGGCGAGTCCGACTCTATCAGATCCTTTCGGGCCTGATTCCCAGTCAGCGGGGCTTGTCTTCCCGGCTGTTGGGCCGTTCCGACGTCTCAAACTCTAGCGGTTCTTCCCGGTTACTCATAATCGAGTCCTGGAATTGAATTCGGGCATGCCGAAATCGTTCCCGGGGGATGTCGTGCAGAGTTTGGTTTGCCGCGTCTCAGCGGCGGAAGGTGCTGTCGCAGAACCGTTACGGCTCCGTGGCAACCCGAAGAACCTTACGGATCGGCCAGGTGACTGTCAAACGCCGAGGTCGAGCGCTCGTGTCCCCTCTGTACGGCCGCTCAGTCCAGGTCGGTGAGGCGTCCGCCCGCGTCCGGCTGGGCGTGCTCCACCCTGCGGAGAAGGCGGGTCAGTACTTCACCGAGGGCTCCGCGCTCCTCCTGGGAGAGGTCCTGAAGGAGGTCCTCCTCGAACACGGTCGCGAGGCGCATCGCCTCCAGCCACTTCTCGCGGCCCTCCGAGGTGAGCTCGACGATCACTCGTACGCGGTTGGACTCGTCGCGGTCCCGCGTCACCAGGCCCTCCGCCACCATGCGGTCGATGCGGTGGGTCATGGCCGCCGGCGTGAGGCCCAGGCGCTTCGCGAGCTCGCCGGGTCCCATTTGGTACGGGGCGCCGGAGAGGACGAGGGCCTTGAGGACCTCCCACTCGGCGTTGCTGATGCCGAGGGTCGCGGTCTGGCGCCCGTAGGCGACGCTCATCCGCCGGTTGAGGCGGCCGAGGGCCGAGACGATCTCCTCGACCTGGGGGTCGAGGTCCTGGAACTCCCGCTGGTAGGCGGCGATCTGCTCTTCGAGTGTCGGCTCACTGGGGCCGGGAGTGTCACCCATGGCCGCAGTATGGCACGCCCTCACTTGGCGTTGAAGTTCTTCGGTGTGTATTGTTTAGACTCTAACTTTAGCTTCGAAGTCTTCACGTCTAACTCCTAAGGCAGGTGAAAGTGACCAGGGCGATGGGCGCAGCGATGCGTCGTATTCAGGTAGGCAGCGCACTGAGTGCGTTTGG
Source organism: Streptomyces sp. NPDC002853 (assembly GCF_053591915.1). Lineage (NCBI taxonomy): Bacteria > Bacillati > Actinomycetota > Actinomycetes > Kitasatosporales > Streptomycetaceae > Streptomyces > Streptomyces sp. NPDC002853. The sequence goes on from NZ_JBSFUS010000016.1 coordinate 1,056, forward strand.
TGTCGGGTTCACGGTTCCGTTCCTCTACGTCTATGTGGCGCAGGTGCGGGATCTTGGGGCCGGTACGGCGGGCATCGTGCTCGCCGCGTTCGCCATGGCCGCGCTGATCGTCCTGCCCGTCACCGGGCGCGTCATCGACCGGCGCGGCCCGCTCCCCGTACTCATGGGAGCCGCGCTGACCGCCTCGGTGGGCGCCCTGGCCCTGGGCTTCGCGAACAGTGAGCCGACCGCGATCGTCTCGGCGGCCCTCCTCGGCGCCGGTACCGCGGTGATGCAGCCGGCGCTCGCCACGATGATCGTCTGGTGCTCGACGCCCACCACGCGCACGCGTGCCTTCGCGATGCAGTTCTTCCTGCAGAACCTGGGCCTGGGTATCGGTGGCCTCATCGGCGGGCAGATCGTCGACGAGCACGACCCGGGCAGCTTCATCACGCTGTTCTCCGTCGAGGCCGTGATGTTCCTGGTGCTCGCCGCGATCGTCGTCACCGTGCGGCTTCCGCACGCGCCGTCCATCCAGGACGCCGTGCCCAAGGACGGGTCCGCGCCGCAGAGCGGTCTGCGGGCGCTGCTCCGGCACAAGGCGATGGTGCAGCTGTGCGTGCTGGGCTTCGTGCTCTTCTTCGCCTGCTACGGACAGTTCGAGTCGGGTCTCTCCGCGTACGGCGTGGAGGCGGCCGGGATCTCGCCGTCGACGCTCGGCATCGCGCTCGCCGCCAACACGGCCGTGATCGTCATCGCGCAGTTCGCCGTCCTGAAGTTCGTCGAGCGGCGCAAGCGGTCGCGGGTGATCGCCGCCGTCGGTCTGATCTGGGCCGTCGCGTGGATCGCCGCCGGCTATGCGGGGATGGGGCACGGCAGCCAGGCCATGGCGACCGCCGCGTTCATCTCCACGTACGCGCTCTTCGGGCTCGGTGAGTCGATGCTGTCGCCGACGGTCGCGCCGCTGGTCGCCGATCTGGCGCCGGCCGGGATGGTCGGTCAGTACAACTCGGCCTTCGCCCTGGTGAAGCAGCTGGCGCTCGCGGTCGGTCCCGCCGTCGGCGGTCCGATGGGGGCCGCGCTGCACGGGCCGTACATCGTGACGTTCCTGCTGTTCTCGCTCGGCATCACGGTGCTCGCCGTGCGGCTTGGCAAGCAGCTCACTCCGCTGCAGAACCAGCCGTACGTGGCCAAGAGCCGGGTGGTCGCCCAGGGCGCCCCCGAGCCCGTACCGGCGAACTCCTAGCCGCTACGCGCGCGGCAGGGCGAATTCGCACCAGACCGCCTTGCCGCCGCCCGGTGTGCGCCGTGAGCCCCAGTTCGAGGCGATCGTGGCGACGATGGCGATGCCGCGTCCCGCCTCGTCCGCGGGCTCGGCGCGGCGGCGCCTCGGCAGGTGGTCGTCGCCGTCCGTCACTTCGATGATCAGGCGGCGGTCCGTGCGGCGCAGCCGCAGGCGCATCGGCGGGGTGCCGTGCTGGAGGGAGTTGGCGACCAGTTCGCTGGCCGCGAGGACACCCAGGTCGTGCAGTTCGGGCGGGAAGCGCCAGCTGGCCAGGACGCCGGTGGCGAAGGCACGCGCGCGTGGCGCCGCTTCCACTCCCCCGAGCAGCTCCAGGGCCGCGTTGCGGAACAGCTCCGCGTTCAGGCCGGTGCGTGCCGGGTGCTGGAGGACGAGGACCGCCACGTCGTCGTCGTGGTCGGCCGTCACGCCCAGGGCGCGGATCAGCCGGTCGCACACCACCTGGGGTGTGCCGGTGGCGCCCGCGAGGGCGCGTTCCAGTGCCGCGACGCCTTCGTCGATGTCCTCGCTGCGCCGCTCGACCAGGCCGTCCGTGTAGAGGACGGCGGTCGAGCCGGGGCCCAGCGGGACCGAGCCCGAGGTGTGCAACCAGCCGCCGGTGCCAAGGGGCGGGCCCGTGGGCTCCTCCGCGCGGTGGATCGTGCCGCCCTCGTCCCGTACGAGGATCGGCAGGTGCCCCGCGGAGGCGTACACGAGGCTGCCTTCGTTCGGGTCGTGCACGGCGTAGACCATGGTGGCGATCTGGCTGGCGTCGATCTCCGCGGCGAGGCCGTCCAGGAGCTGCAGGACCTCGTGCGGGGGCAGGTCTAGGCGGGCGTACGCGCGCACGGCGGTGCGGAGCTGGCCCATGACGGCCGCCGCGCGGACGCCGCGGCCCATGACGTCGCCGATGACCAGGGCGGTGCGGCCGCCGCCGAGGGTGATCACGTCGTACCAGTCGCCGCCGACCGCTGCCTCCGTGCCGCCCGGTTGGTACGTGGCGGCGATGCGCAGGTCGTCCGGCTGTTCCAACTCCTGGGGCAGGAGCGAGCGTTGCAGGGTGACGGCGGTCTCGCGCTGGGAGCGCTCGCTGGCCCGCAGCCGCTCGGCGGCCTCCGCGTGGTCGGTGACGTCGGCGGCGAAGACGAGGACACCGTCGTCCTTGAGTCCCGTGTCCGAGCCGCTCACGGAGAGCGTCACAGGGGTGCAGGTGAAGGTGTACGACCGGCCGCTCGCCGCCTTGCGGGACTTGACCGTGCGCAGCTTGGAGCTGCGCAGGACCTGGTCGAGGAGCGGCAGCAGGCCGAGCTCCTCCAGCTCGGGCAGCGCCTCGCGGGCGGGCTCACCCACGGGGCGGTCGCCGAACGCGGTGGCGTACGCACCGTTGACGTACGCGATGCGGTGGTCGGGGCCGTGCACCAGGGCGACGAGGGCCGGAATGCGGTCGAGCACCTCACGGGTCGGCAGTTCGTCGACGCCCGCGGCGGCGGGGGTGAGGGTGGTGGCTTCCGGGCCTCCCTCGACGCGGGCCGCGGGAACGGCGCTCTCTGCTCGCTGTGGCGGGGAGATCCCCAGGTCGGTGCGCGCCGCGGCGCGGCGCTGCGTTCCGGGGAGCCGGGCGCTCCAGCGCGTGAAGTTCACTGCGGTAGGCCTCGTGATGTCGCTTCTGGATCGGGCGGGGATTTCCGGCGGTCCTGGCCCGCCCATGGTCACACGAACAGTCTGGCCGACCGGACTGACATCCGTCAGACGCCGGTGTCGTGCGGGGAGTTCCTGCCTCCGGTCAGGAGGACTCCTTCGGGCTTCTGCCCCCGGCCGCGAGTTCGAATTCCGCACGCGGGTGCTCGAGCGACCCCAGGGAGACGATCTCGCGTTTGAACAGGCCGGACAGGACCCATTCGGAGAGCACCCGGGACTTGCGGTTGACGGTGGGCACGCGGCTCAGGTGGTAGACGCGGTGCATGAACCAGGCAGGGTAGCCCTTCAACTTCCGTCCGTAGACATGTGCGACGCCTTTGTGCAGCCCCAGGGACGCGACCGAGCCCACGTACTTGTGCGTGTACTCCTTGAGGGGCTGTTCGCGCAGGGAGGCGGCGATGTTGTCGCCGAGCGTCCTGGCCTGGCGTACCGCGTGCTGGGCGTTGGGGGCGCACTCCTTGCCGGGTTCGTCGGCCGTGACGTCGGGGACCGCTGCCGCGTCTCCCGCGCCCCACGCGTGCGTGGCGCCGTTCACCGTCAGCTTCGCGGTGCAGTCGAGGCGGCCGCGTTCGTTCAGCGGCAGGTCGGTCGCGGCGAGCACCGGGTGCGGTTTGACGCCCGCCGTCCACACGACCGTGCGGGTGGGGAAGCGCGAGCCGTCGCTCAGCACGGCGACCCGGTCCTCGCAGGAGTCGAGGCGGGTCTCCAGGCGTACGTCGATGTTGCGTCGCCGCAGCTCACGGACCGTGTACTTGCCCATCTCCGCGCCGACCTCGGGGAGGATGCGCCCGGAGGCCTCGACGAGGATCCACTTCATGTCCTCGGCCTTGACGTTGTGGTAGTACCGCGAGGCGTAGCGGGCCATGTCCTCCAGCTCGCCGAGCGCCTCGACGCCCGCGTAGCCGCCGCCCACGAAGACGAAGGTGAGGGCCGCGTCGCGGACCGCGGGGTCGCGCGTCGACGAGGCGATGTCCATCTGTTCGATGACGTGGTTGCGCAGGCCGATGGCCTCTTCGACGGTCTTGAAGCCGACGCCGTGCTCGGCCAGGCCGGGGACGGGCAGGGTGCGCGAGATGGATCCGGGGGCCAGGACGATCTCGTCGTACGTGATCTCGACGGCGCCCGAGCCCTCGTCCGCGGTGGCGAGCGTGGTGAAGGAGGCCGTGCGCTTGGCGTGGTCGACCGACTCGACCTGGCCGATGACGATGCGGCATCTGTCGAGGACGCGGCGGAGCGGGACCACGACGTGGCGCGGCGAGATGGAGCCGGCCGCCGCTTCGGGCAGGAACGGCTGATAGGTCATATAGGGATCGGGCGTCACCACCACGATCTCCGCTTCGCCCCGCTTCAGCTCCGGCTTCAGCTTCCGCTGGAGGCGCAGCGCGGTGTACATGCCGACGTATCCGCCGCCCACAACGAGAATGCGCACAGGTTCCTTCACCATCCCATGACGCACCCAGCTCTTGAGTTTGTCCACAGGCTCGACAATTTGTTTGACCGGTCATCGTGCGCGACGCGCCGCCGGGGCTTTGCCGGCGCGCGGGAAAGGTGCGCAGGTCAGCAGGGGGAAGAGGGGAAAGGCAAGGGGGTGCAATCGGGTCGGAATCGGTGCGTACTCCGATCGGGGGGCGGTCCGTGCGGAACCCGCCTCTTCTGAATTGACTCTGGCTCAACTATGTTCGTGTGTCGTCGGGGTGTCGGGGGATGCGCTCGTCGGGTCGGGCTACGGGGCTCGGCGCCGGGCATGCTCCTCACACTCCGGTTAGTCAATGGCGGGGAGTGTCTCCGGGGGGAGACGTCATTACCGGGGGAACGCGTATGCATATTCAGGAATCTCACTGGACTTCGAGCACGGCGTCGGCATCAGCCGTCGCCACCAGCGGGAACGGACGCGACATGGGGGACGGACCGCGTTCGACGCCGCTTCGGGTGGACGCACAGCGCAATCTCGAGCACGTGCTTCGCGCGGCGCGCGAGGTCTTCGGCGAGCTGGGTTACGGCGCGCCGATGGAAGACGTGGCCCGGCGCGCACGGGTCGGCGTCGGCACGGTCTACCGCCGCTTCCCCAGCAAGGACGTGCTGGTGCGGCGCATAGCCGAGGAGGAGACCTCCCGGCTGACCGACCAGGCGCGTTCGGCGCTCGGGCAGGAGGACGAGCCGTGGTCGGCGCTCTCGCGCTTCCTGCGGACGTCCGTCGCGTCGGGCGCGGGGCGCCTGCTGCCGCCGCAGGTGCTGCGGGTGGGCGTCGCGGACGAGGTCGCGGGGGTACGGGACGACGAGGCGCGTGTGCCGCAGCAGCGGCAGGCGGCTCCGGCCGGTCCCGAGCTGCGGCTCGTCGAGCAGCGCTCGGCCCCGGTCGAGGAGTCGGCGGCCGACGATCCCGGGGCGGTCGCGCTCCTGGACGTCGTCGGGCGTCTCGTGGAGCGGGCACGTGCGGCGGGCGAGCTGCGCGCGGACGTGACCGTCTCGGACGTGCTCCTGGTGATAGCGACGGCGGCGCCCTCGCTGCCGGACGCGGCCCAGCAGGCGGCGGCGTCCTCGCGGCTGCTCGACATCCTGCTGGAAGGGCTGCGCTCACGTCCGACGGCCTGACGCGGCACAACGGCACGGCAGTACCGCGCCCTAGCCGCACAGAGTCTGCACAAGTTCGTCACGTGGAAGGCTCAACTGCCGCTCTGCGCAGGGCGGTTGAGCCTTCCCCGAATGAGTGAACGGTAGTGCTCGATTGCGGGAAGTCGCCCCGGAAGGGTGGTTGCCCGTCATCGCCGTCCGTCGTAGCGGAACGTTGTGGCAGTCTTTCCCGGATGGCCGGGTCTGAGTGTGCAAGCGGGGGCTTCCGCGATGAGTGGTGACGGGCGGGACGAGTCGTCCTCCGCCTCGGGCGGGGAAGCCACGGGGCTGCCTCCCCGACAGGTGCCGAACCAAGGCGGGCCCGCGGCCGCCGCTGGCCCCGGGGGCACTGATCCGAGCGTTCCACCGCAGCGTGAGGGCCTTCGAGGCGAGGGTCCGCCGGCCGACAGCGACCTGATCACCCGGATGCGGGCGGGCGACGACACCGCGTACGAAGAGCTGTACCGAAGGCACGCCGAAGCAGTCCGCCGGTACGCCCGCACCTGCTGCCGTGACGCGCACACCGCCGACGACCTCACGGCGGAGGTCTTCGCGCGGATGCTGCAGGCCGTCCGCGGCGGCAGCGGCCCCGAGCACGCGGTCCGCGCCTATCTGCTCACCACGGTGCGCCGCGTCGCCGCCGGGTGGACGAAGTCCGCGAAGCGGGAGCAACTGGTCGAGGACTTCGCGGTGTTCGCCGCGCAGGCCTCGCGCAGCTCCGAGGTCTCCGACGACGACACCTTGGACCTGGGCGCGGACGTGCGCGCGATGCACGAGGCCGAGCAGTCCATGGCCATGCAGGCGTTCCGCAGCCTTCCGGAACGCTGGCAGGCCGTGCTGTGGCACACGGAGATCGAGGACGAGTCCCCGAGTGACGTCGCCACCCTCTTCGGGCTCGACGCCAACGGCACCCGGGTGCTCGCCAAGCGGGCGCGCGAAGGCCTGAAGGAGGCGTATCTCCAGGCCCATGTGAGCACCACGCTCACCGCCGACGAGGAGTGCGCCCGGTATGCCGACCGGCTCGGCGCCTACGCACGCGGCAGTCTGCGCACCCGGGCCGAGCGCGGCCTGCGCAAGCACTTGGAGGAGTGCGCCAAGTGCCGCCTGGCCGCCGGCCAGATCAAGGAAGTCGCCAGCGGCATCCCCGGGGTCGTGCCGATCGCGGTCATCGGCTGGTTCGGCGCCGCCGGGTACGCGAAGGTGGCCGCCCTCGTCGGCGGTGGCGCCGCGGGTGCCGCGGGCGCCGGTGCGGCGGGCGCGGCAGCGGCGAGCGGAGGCTCGTCCGGTGCCGCGGCGGGCGGCGGTGCCGCGGCCGAGGGGCTCGGCGCGCCCGCGAAGGCCGGTATCGCCGCGGGTGTGGTCGTCGCGGCGGCGGCCGCCGTGGCGCTGGCCCTCACCGCGGGCGGGGACAAGCCCAAGGACCTGCCGAGCTCCGACAAACCGCAGGCCGTCGAACCCGTCGCGCCCAGCAAGCCGCCGCCCCCGGACCCGAAACCGAAGCCGGAGCCCGAGCAGCCGGTCGCCGAGGCGAAGCCGAAGCCGAAGCCTCCGGCGAAGTCCGCTCCCGAGCCGAAGCCGGCCCCGACGCCCACCGCGAAGCCCAAGCCCCCGGCCCCGGACCCTGAGCCGAAGCCGAGGCCGACTCCCACGCCGTCGAAGCCCAAGCCCAAGCCGCCGCCTCCGCCGCCGCCCGCTCCCGCGGTCTACCAGTGGAGCGAGCTGCGGTACGGCATCGTCGGTGACGGCACCAAGCCCGAGATGCGGCTCGGCGAGAGCAGCTGGGTCTGGCAGCGCTCCGGCATGTCCATCGCCGACAAGCAGTACGGCCACGGCGTGACCGTCCACGGCCAGTCCTCCGTCACCATCGACCTGAACCGCACCTGCTCCTCGTACGAGGCGGTCGTCGGCGTCGACGACATGACGATGGGCCTCGGCAAGGTGCGGTTCTCGGTCTTCGGCGACGGCGCACAACTGTGGCGGTCGCCGCTGATCAAGGGCGGGGACCCGGCGGTGCCCGTGCAGGTGAACCTGACCGGCCGCAAGACGATCCGCCTGGTCGTCGAGCCTCAGTCGCCGTTCTCCTCGGCCGCACTCGCGGACTGGGCCCAGTCGCGCTTCCGCTGTACGTAGACCGCGGGCGACGCCGTACGTAGACCGCTGGCGACGCCGTACGTAGAACGCGGGCGGCTCAGGCCGGTGCCGTGCGGGTCAGTTCCGCGAGCGCCTGGTCCGCGGTGAGCCGCGCGCCCGCTGCGGACTCCGCCTCGTACCGCTCGGCGCCGATCGCCGCCAGGGCCGCGACCCTGGTCTCGTCGGCCTCGGCGCGTTCCGGCATCGGGCGCGGGTGGCCGCTCCGCAGCCGGGTGCCGAAGGCGAGCAGGCGGGCCGCGCGCGGGTGATCGCCGAGTCGGCTGACCAGGGTGGCCCCGCCGTCCACCAGGCCGGCGACGACCACCTCCGCGCACCGGTGGTCGAGGGCCGCTCGCAGGCCCTCCGCGAGCAGCGGCAGCGCATGCTCCGGGCCGGACTCGGCGGCCACGACCCTGGCTTCCACGCCCTTCAGGGCCGCGTCGAACTGTGGCGGCGGCGTGCCACGCGCCGCCTCGTCACGGGACGCCTCGAACAGGGCGCGGGCCCGGGGAACGTCACCGTCGTCCAGTGCCATGAGCGACTGAAGGAGACGCATGAAGGCCCGGGAGTCCGCCACTCCGTAGCGATCGGCCTCGATGCCCGCCTCGTGCAGGATCTTCACCGCCACCGCGCGGTCACCCTCGCGGTACGCGATCTCGGCGAGGCGGACGAGCAGGAAGGGTGTCTCGGCGTAGGCACCCACCTCGTAGGCGAGCCGCAGCGCTTCGTCGTACTCCACGCGCGCCTCGTCGTGCAGGCTGCGCACCATCGCGGCCTCGCCCGCCGCGCTGGACACCTGGGCGCGCATCCAGCGGTCGCCCGTGCGCCCGGCCAGCTCGCGCAGCTCGGCGAGGTCATCGTCGACCCCGGAGAGATTGCCCGGGGCGTCGACGGCCAGGTGCGTGCGGAACATCAGGCTGACGCCGATCTCCCAGTCGCCGCCGTATGTGCGGCAGTTGGCGACCACCTCGTCCATGGCGGGCCTCGCGGCCTCGGAGCCGTCGAGGAAGAAGGTGGCGAACGGCCAGATGAGGCCGGGGAAGCGGGTCGCCGCGGGCACCGCCCCCGCGAAGGCGTCCCGCACCTCCGCGACGTACGCGCGATAGCCCTCATCGGCCATGGCGTCCGACGGGCTGGAGTCCACCTCCAGGAAGATGTGCAGCAGGCGCAGGCTCATCCAGGACCAGTGGCGGGGCTCGTCCCACGAGCCGTCCGCACCGGCGTCAGGCCGCTCGGACGGCAGCGGCGGGGCGAGGACCAGGAGGCGGGTCACCCATTCCATGGCCTCATTGCGGTAGTTGCGCAGCCACCAGAACCAGCCGATGCCCAGGACGATCGCCAGGGCGTCGTCCTCCTCGCGCGACTCGATGGTGCGCTGCATGGCCGCGCGGAGGTTGTCCAGCTCCGTCTCCAGGCACTGGATCCACGGGAGTTGCTCGGCCGAACGGAGCAGGGGCTCCGCCTGCTCGACCAGCGCGCGGAAGTACGCGGTGTGCCGTCGGGCCGCGGCCGTGCGGAGCTCCGGGCGCTCGGCGGCCCGCTCGGTCGCGTACTCGTGGATGGTCTCCAGCATGCGATACCGCATGTCGCCCTTGGCCGTGGGCTCGGCGATGAGCAGCGACTTGTCCACCAGGGCGCCGATGAGGTCGGCGGCGGGCCCGGTGCAGACCGCCTCGGCCGCCGGGAGGTCCCAGCCGCCCGCGAAGACGGACACCTCGCGCAGGACCGTCCGCTCGGACTCCGAGAGGAGGTCCCAGGACCAGTCGACGACGGCCCGCAGGGTCTGCTGGCGTGGCAGGACCGTGCGGCTGCCGCTGGTGAGGAGGCGGAAGCGGTCGTCGAGCCGGTCGGCGATCTGCCGTGGGGTGAGCAGGCGCAGACGGGCCGCGGCCAGCTCGATGGCCAGCGGCAGGCCGTCGAGACGGCGGCAGATCTCGGCGACGGCCTCGGTGTCCTGGTCCGGGGCGAAGTCGGGGCGCACGGCCATGGCGCGCTCGGTGAAGAGGCGGTGCGCCGGGTCGGGCGGGAGGGGCTCGACCGGGCGGACGAACTCGCCGGGCACGCCGAGGGGTTCACGGCTGGTGGCGACGACGGTGAGGTCCGGGCAGTGTGTGAGGAGGGTGTGGGCGAGGTCGGCGGCGGCCCCGATGACGTGCTCGCAGTTGTCAAGGAGCAGGAGCAGGCTGCGCGGGGCGCAGTACTCGATGAGCAGGGCGGTCGGGTCGCCCTGCGGCAGCGCGGAGAGCTCGCTGGTCATCAGCACGGTCTCGCGCAGACCGAGCGCGCTGACGACAGCGCCGGGCACCGCCTCCGGATGGTCGAGCGGGGCGAGCTCGGCCAGCCATGCCTGCGGATGCCCGGCGGCGGCTTCCTCGGCGAGGCGGGTCTTGCCGGATCCGCCCGGTCCGGTGAGGGTGACCAGGCGTGCTCGTCGCATGTCAGAACGGATGGCGGCGAGTTCGGGTTCCCGGCCGACGAAAGAGGTCAGGCGGGGCCGGAGGTTTCCTTTCCGCCGAGGCCGCTCGGGACGCTCCGGGCCGTCCGAGCGAGGCTTGTTCGGCGCGCTGTCCGGGCCCTCCGAACGCTGCTTGTTCGCCGGACTCAACGGACTCCCCGGCCCCACCGGGCTCTGCGGCCCCATCGGGCTCCCCGGCCCCACCGGGCTCCCCGGACTCCTCGGGCGCTCCGGGTCCGCCGTGTTCCCCGCGTCCCCGGCGTCCCCTGCGTCCCCCGTGTTCGCCGGACCCTCCCGGTACTCAAGCCGCTCCGAGCCCCCCGCACGCCGCCCATCGAGAGCCGCGGTGCCCGGCACGCTCCCCTCCGGGTCGAGCAACTCCGCGTGCAGGGCTCGCAGTTCCGGGCCCGGGTCCGTGCCCAAGGCGTCGGCGAGCGTGCGGCGCGCGTTCTCGTACGCGGCCAGGGCGTCGGCACCCCGGCCCGCTGCGCGCAGGGCGCGGATCAGGAGGGCGTGCAGCGTCTCGTCGTACGGCTGGGCGGCGGTGAGCTCCCTCAACTCCGGTACGACGTCGGAGGCGTGGCCCAGAAGCAGCCGGGCCTCGACGCGCGCACGGGTCGCGTCGGCGAGCAGCGCTTCGGTGCGGGCGGCCGCGCTGCGGTCGGGCAGGTCGGCGAGGGCGGGGCCGCGCCACAGGGCGAGCGCCTCACCGAGGAGGTCGGCGGCTGCCGCCGGGTCGTGCCGGCCGAGCGCCATCCGTCCTTCGCTCACCAGGCGTTCGAAGCGGTGCAGGTCGACGTCTTCGGGGGTGGCGGTGAGGCGGTAGCCCCCGGGGTCCGACGCGACGGCGGTCCTGCCCAGCGTGCGCCGGAGGCGGCCGACGAGGGCCTGGAGGGCGGCGGGAGCGTCCGTGGGGGGCTCGTCCTCGGCCCATACCTCGGCGATCAGGGCTTCTACGGGAACCGTGCGGTCGGTACGGAGCGCGAGGGTGGCGAGGAGCGCGCGCAGCCTCCGGCCCCCTACGGGCAGGGGCGCTCCTTGTTCGTCGTACGCCTCGGTGGCGCCCAGGATTCTGTACCGCACGGGGTCATTCTCGCCGGTCGTGAGGGTTGAGGCGCGAGGGTTTTCTCTCCCCTGGCGAGCCGCTCTCCGCTACCTCGACGGCCCGGTACGGGATGCTCCGCCCCGCGGGCACCGAATGCCCCGGCTAGCGCCCCGCCCCCAAGGCCCCCCGCTGCGGCACGACACTCCCCGTGGGGACGGCCTTCTGCCGCGCGGGTGTACCCGTCCAGCACGTGCCCCTGCGGGACAGCAGGCGGCGCAGCCACAGCTCCGTGGAGACCAGGTCCGCCAGGCCGTCCAGCGGCAGTGGCTCGCCCTCGGCCGCCGCGCGCAGTGCCTTGCGGACGACGCGGGCCTCCACCAGGCCCGCCTGTGCGAGCAGGGGCGTGTCGAAGAGGGCGAGGAGGTCGTCCACCGCCACCCGCAGACCCGTCCGCGCCGCCGCCGCGGACGACGCGTGGGACGGAGCGCCCCAGCCGGGCGGCAGGTCGGCCACCCCGGCGCCTTCGAGGACCGTGCGCAGGATCGCCGCACGTGCCCCCGGCTGGACGCGCAGGGCCACGGGGAGCGCGCGGCAGGCCCGGACCACCTGGTTGTCCAGGAACGGCGCGTGCAGCCGCTGGAAGCGGACCTCGGCCGCCTGTTCGAGGACGCGCAGGTCGGCCGCGTGCCGGGCGAGCGCCGCGCGGGCCCGGAACTCCCCGGGCCGCTGGCCGGGACCGGCACCGGGGCGTCCGGTCGTGTCCTGGAGGCGAACCGATACTTCAGCGAGGGCCTCGCCCGTCAGCCACCGCGCGGCGGGCCCTGGCCTCGCCCACGCGAGACCGGCGAGGGACGCCCCCACCGCCCCGCCCGGCTCGTCGAACCGGCGCTGCAGAAGACGCTCGGCGAGCGAGTCGACGCCCGCGCGGTAGGACATCCGGGCCAGCTTGCGCGCGGCGCCGTACACGCGCGCGGGGACCATCACGGAGCCCGGGGAGCCGTCCGCCTTCGCCAACGCCGCGACGGGGCGCACCAGATGGCGCCGCCTGCGGTCCATCAGGAGATCGGCGAGGCGGGCCGGATGCGCGTCGAGCACCTGCCGCGCGCCGTACCCCGTGAAGTGGTCCGCGCTGCCCGAGGAGAGCCGCGCGCGGTGGCGCTGTGCCGTGACGAGGGTGGCGCTCGGCTCGTCCGTCAGAGGGCCCTCCAAGTCCGCGTAAGGGAGGGCCTCTTCGCCCGCGGCCACCACTACGTGATGCAGGCGGGGGTTGGCCGCGATGACGCCCGCCCGCTCCAGCTCCGCCTCACGGCCGTTGATCGCGAGGTCGTTGAAGGTGACCGCGAGGAGCCGCTCCCCCGCGCCGGTGCCATGCCCGAGGACCGTGCCGGGCATCCCCGGGAGCCCCGCGGCGAGCAGTGCGAGCGTGCCGGAAGCGGGCCCTCCGGAGAGGTCGGCGCCGATGCCGGGCACCGGCATCCCGCGCGCCGCGCGCCGCTCGGCGGGGCCCATGCCGGGCACCGGGCCGGGGTCGACCTCCGATGCTCCGGGGACGTGCCGCGGGGCGCCGAGGCGGGCGCGCACCGCCTCCACCAGCGCGTCACGGACGCCGTCCACCGCGGCGGTCGCGTCGGCCGCGGGCGCGGCGACCGCGAGGGACGCCACGTGTTCGTACCCGGCGATCTCCCGGCTGCCGGCGCGCAGGATCAGGGCGTGCCCCGGGGGTACACGGCGCACGCCCTGGTAGGGCGTCGAGTCGTGCAGTGCCTCCGGTACGTCGGGCGCCGCGAGGAGTGCCGCGAGGTGACCGATGTCCAGGTGGGCCTCGATGAGGTCGGCGAGCGGCAGCGCGGCCGTCGCGAAGGCCGTGCCTTCGGCCCAGGGGGTGTAGAAGACGGGACGCGCGCCCGCGAGGTCACCGGCGACCATGACGCGCCGCCCGACCTGGACGACCGCGGTGTAGCTCCCCGACCACGCGGTCAGGTGCCGCAGGGCGCCGCCCCGGGCGGCGAAGAGGCCGACCCGCAGTTCCTCGTCGCTCGCCCCGCAGGTGCCGAGGACCGCGATCCGCGTCTGTTCGTCCGCCTGCACCGTGCGCACCTCGTCGGCGCGCCAGTCACCCACCGCCCACAGCGGATCCGGGTCACCCCAAAGGAGTTGGGAGCCCACGGGATGAACGGTCTCGCCGTTCTCACCGGTGGCCCCGGCCGAGCCCACCACCGCAGGCTGCACGGCAGTGCTGCTCCACCCCACCAACCACCGCATCGTTGCCTCCACAGGCTGTGGACAACCAGTGCATCGAAGAACTGGGGTCCCATGCTGCCACGAAGGAGGCGCGCGGGAGTGGCTACGGGGGTGCTCACGCTCCCGTTAATCTGCCGCGAGGGAGCGGTACTTGAAAGGCGCGACCACGGCGCATTCTTTGCGCTGGGGCGCACGACCCCGGCGTCCGAAGAGGCGATTTTCGGCCAAATCGGGGGTTGCCACGGGCGCGGCGGAACCGTAATCGGCAACACACAGTCCGGGAGGCGGTGTTCGCCCCCCGGACCGGTCCGCCGCCCGCGGGGATGGAGGCGGCGGTGTCCCCCAGCCCACTGACTCCAGCGCAGCGGGCCGACCCACGCACCGTCAATGGAATCGCTCCCCTTATGGCCGGTGAAGAGCGCACACGCAGGCGCACGGCCACACACCCGGAGCACACCCCGGCACTCCCCCGCTTCCCTACCGGCAACAATCTCGCCATACGGAACTGCGCCTCTTAACGCTTGGGATTCGGCGAACTACGCTGTGTGTGCTGATGTTTTCGCGGAGGCATATACCTGGGGGCTCGGCCAAATGCTCTTGCGGCCGAGGTTCCGGGCCACGGCGGTCGTAGTCGCGGACGCCGCTGCCCCTGGGGGAACGCAGCACGCATGCCGCGCGGTCAAGCCATCGCGGCAGCCGTCTGTGTCGAGGGGTGGCGCATGTCCAGGGAGCAACGCGGGCCGAACGAAAAACTCGGCACCGTTCTCGCCCTCGCGGGAATCAGCAATGCGGGACTCGCGCGCAGGGTCAACGACCTCGGCGCTCAACGCGGGTTGACGCTTCGATACGACAAGACGTCGGTGGCCCGGTGGGTGTCCAAGGGCATGGTGCCGCAAGGCGCCGCGCCGCACCTCATCGCCGCGGCCATCGGGCAGAAACTCGGCCGCCCCGTCCCGCTGCACGAGATCGGCCTCGCGGACGCCGATCCCGCGCCGGAGGTGGGCCTGGCCTTCCCGCGCGACGTGGGCGCCGCCGTGAAGTCGGCGACCGAGCTCTACCGCCTCGATCTGGCGGGCAGGCGCGCGGGCAGCGGCGGCATCTGGCAGTCGCTCGCCGGCTCCTTCGCGGTGAGCGCGTACGCCACGCCGGCCTCGCGCTGGCTGATAACCCCGGCCGACAGCTCGGTCGCCCGCGACGTCGTCCTGGACGAGCCCCGCGAGATGGGCCTCACCGACGACGGCGCCGGCGGCGCGAACAGCGGGCATCCGATGAAGGTCGGGCACAGCGACGTGGTGAAGCTGCGCGAGGCCGCCGAGGACGCCCGGCGCTGGGACTCCAAGTACGGCGGCGGGGACTGGCGTTCGTCGATGGTCCCGGAGTGCCTGCGGGTCGAGGCGGCACCCCTGCTGCTCGGCTCGTACTCGGACGAGGTGGGCCGCTCGCTCTTCGGGGCGTCGGCCGAGCTGACCCGCCTCGCCGGGTGGATGGCCTTCGACACCGGCCAGCAGGAGGCCGCCCAGCGCTACTACATCCAGGCCCTGCGCCTGGCCCGCGCGGCGGCCGACGTGCCCTTAGGGGGGTACGTCCTGGCCTCCATGTCCCTCCAGGCGACCTACCGCGGCTTCGGTGACGAGGGCGTCGACCTCGCGCAGGCGGCCCTGGAGCGCAACCGCGGTCTGGCCACCGCCCGCACGATGAGCTTCTTCCGCCTCGTCGAGGCACGCGCGCACGCGCGCGCCAACGACGCGCAGGCGGCGGGAGCCGCCCTCCGGGCGGCCGAGGGATGGCTGGAGCGGGCCAGGGACGGCGACAACGACCCGTCATGGCTCGGTTTCTACGGATACGACCGCTTCGCGGCGGACGCCGCCGAGTGCTACCGCGACCTGAAGGCACCCCGCCAGGTACGCCGCTTCACGGAGCAGGCCCTGTCACGTCCCACGGAGGAGTTCGTGCGCTCGCACGGCCTGCGGCTCGTGGTGTCGGCGGTCGCCGAGCTGGAGTCGGGGAACCTCGACGCGGCCTGCGAACAGGGCACACGCGCCCTGGAGGTCGCCGGACGCATCTCGTCCGCGCGGACCACGGAGTACGTCAAGGACCTGCTGCACCGCCTGGAGCCGTACGGGGACGAGCCGCGGGTGGTGGAGCTGCGGGAGCGTGCCAGGCCGCTGCTCGTGGCCCCCGCGTAGTCCGCGTTCCCGTGCACCATCGGATTCCGCGCGCCGCCGTAGCGGCAACAGCATTTACGCGCCCTGTAACCCTGCGGTCCTCGCCGGGTTTGAGGGCGTTGTCAGTGGCGCAGTGCACTATCGGGGTGGGAGGTGATGCGGGATGGTCCGGGCCGTGGCGTACGACTGCGATGTGCTGGTGATCGGCGGCGGGATCGTCGGTCTGTCGACGGCGTATGCCATCACGCGTGCCGCGCCGGGGACGCGGGTCACCGTCCTGGAGAAGGAACGCGGCCCCGCCAGGCACCAGACGGGACGCAACAGCGGGGTCATCCACAGCGGGATCTACTACCGCCCCGGCTCGCTGAAGGCGCGGTACGCGGTGCGGGGCGCCGCCGAGATGGTCAAGTTCTGCGCGGAGTACGGCATCGCGCACGAGGTCACCGGCAAGCTCATCGTCGCCACGGAGCGCTCCGAGCTGCCCCGCCTGCACGCCCTCGTCCAGCGCGGCCGGGAGAACGGCATTCCGGTGCGGGAGCTCGGCCCCGCCCAGATCTCGGAGTACGAACCGGAGGTGCGGGGCCTCGCCGCGATCCAGGTCGGCACCACGGGGATCTGTGACTACGGCTCGGTGGCGGAGCACCTCGCGGACGCCTCCGGGGCCGATGTGCGGTACGGCGCGGAGGTCGTCCGCATCGACCGGCGCGCGGGGCTCGGGGTGGCCGTCCGCACGGCCGACGGCTCGGTGGTGCGGGGAAAGGTCCTGGTCAACTGCGCGGGACTGCAGTGCGACCAGGTGGCGATGCTGGCCGGTGACGACCCCGGGATGCGGATCGTGCCCTTCCGTGGGGAGTACTTCGACCTGGCGCGGCCCGAGCTGGTGCGGGGCCTGGTGTATCCCGTGCCGGACCCGGCCTTCCCCTTCCTGGGGGTGCATCTGACGCGGGGCATCGGCGGCGGGGTCCACGTGGGGCCGAACGCGGTGCCGGCGCTGGCCCGCGAGGGGTACGGATGGGGTGTGGTGCGGCCACGGGAGCTGGCGGGGACGCTGAGCTGGCCGGGGTCCTGGCGCCTCGCCGGGCGGCACTGGCGGTATGGGGCCGGGGAGCTTCGGCGCTCCCTCTCCAAGGAGGCGTTCACCACGGCCGTGCGGAGGCTGCTGCCCGCGGTGACCTCAGATGATCTTGTGCCGGTGGCGGCGGGGGTGCGGGCGCAGGCCGTCCTGCGTGACGGGACGCTGGTGGACGACTTCCTCATCCGGGAGGGGGTGCGGACGGTCCACGTACTGAACGCGCCTTCGCCTGCGGCGACGGCTTCGCTCCCGATCGGGCGGGCTGTGGCGCGGCGAGTGCTTGCGGCTCTGTAGGGGCGGTCCCTGCGGGGCCTTCCCCGATCCCGCCCGCCCCCTTCCACTGAAATAGCCCGTCCGGCGTTTGAGGACGAACTCGGCGGAGCCGGTGATGACGGCACCCAAGGCCCCGGGCCAGATAAAATCGCCCCACTGTGCCTGAGTCGAACCCCGCCCCCGAGCGTCCCCACGCCCCCCGCCCGAAGGGCGAGCCCCGCTTCCCCGACGGGCCGTCGCCCGACCCCGCGGGGTCGCACTTCGAGCGCCGTATCCGCAGCTTCCAGCCCCGCAGGAGCCGTGTCACCACCGGCCAGGCGGACGCGCTCCAGCGGCTGTGGCCCAAGTGGGGCCTGGACATCGACGGGCAGCGGGTCCTCGACCTCGCCGAGCTGTTCGGCGCCGGACGTCCCGTCGTACTGGAGATCGGCTTCGGCATGGGCGAGGCAACCGCCCAGATGGCCGCCGACGACCCGGACACCGGCATCCTCGCCGTCGACGTACACACCCCGGGCCAGGGAAACCTCCTCGGCCTCGCCGAGCGGAACGGCCTGGACAACGTCCGCGTCGCGAACGGCGACGCCGTCATCCTGCTCCGCGAGATGCTCCCGCCCGCCTCCCTCGACGGCCTGCGCGTCTACTTCCCCGACCCCTGGCCCAAGGCCCGCCACCACAAGCGCCGCATCATCCAGCCCGATTTCCTCGACCTCGCCGCACCCCGCCTCAAGCCCGGCGCGGTGCTGCACTGCGCGACCGACTGGGAGCCGTACGCCGAGCAGATGCTGGAAGTCCTCACCGCGCACCCCGCCTTCGAGAACACCGAGGCCGACGGCGGGTACGCGCCCCGCCCCGCCTTCCGTCCCCTCACCCGTTTCGAGGGCCAGGGTCTGGACAAGGGGCATGTCGTCCACGACCTGCTGTTCCGCCGTACCTCCGGCCACGAGGGCTGAGACACCGTCGCGGGCGGGCCCCGTCCCTCGTTAGGGTCAACGGGTGGCCACCCGTTCAGCGCACCCTCACCCCCCGATGCCCCCCGCAGGGCCCGCCGGGCTGCGGCACGCGCGCTGGTGGCAGCGGCGCGCGATACGCGCGGCCGCCCTGGTCACGCTGCTCGCCCTGTCGGGCCTGGTGATCCTGGCCCTGGTCAGGGAGCAGACCGGCACGCAGGGCTTCCTGGTCGGGCTCGGTCTCGCGACGCTGCCCGTGCCGCTCCTGGTGGCCGCCTTCCGCTGGCTGCAGCGCGTCCAGCCGGGCCCCTGGCGGAATCTGATCTTCGCCTTCGCCTGGGGCGCCTGCGCCGCCGCCCTCATAGCCATCGTCGCGAACAGCTTCGCGACCCGCTGGATAGCCACCGCCACGGCCGACCCCACCAGCGCGGACACCCTCGGCGCGACGGTCATAGCCCCGATCGTCGAGGAGAGCGCGAAAGCCGCGGCCGTACTGCTCGTCTTCCTCTTCCGCAGACGCGAGTTCACCGGCATCGTCGACGGCGTCGTGATCGCCGGGGTGACCGCCACCGGCTTCGCGTTCACCGAGAACATCCTCTACCTGGGCAGCGCCTTCGGCACCGACCAGCTCAACGGCGAGACCGGGCTCACGTCCGTGACGGCGGCGACCTTCTTCGTGCGCGTCGTGATGTCGCCCTTCGCGCACCCGCTGTTCACCGTGCTCACCGGCATCGGCTTCGGCATCGCCGCGCTCGGCACCGGCCGGCAGAACTGGCGGCGCGTCCTGCTCCCGCTCGCCGGACTGCTCCTCGCCATGGGCCTGCACGCCCTGTGGAACGGCTCGGCCAGCTTCGGGGAGTACGGCTTCTTCGCGGTGTACGCGACGTTCATGCTGCCCGCGTTCGGTCTGCTCACCTGGCTGGCGATCTGGACCAGGCAGCGCGCCCTGCGCGTCGTGCGCGCGGAACTGCCCGCCTACGCGATCGCGGGCTGGCTCACCGCTCCCGAGCCGTACGCGCTCGGCACGATGCGCGCCCGCACCCTCGCCCGCGACTACGCCTCGTACACCCAGGGCAAGGCCGCGGCCCGCGCGGTCGCCCAGTACGAGGCGTACGCGACGTCTCTCGCGCTCCTGCGCCACCGGGGACGCCGGGGCAAGGCGGGCGCCGACTTCGTCGTACGGGAGCGGGAGTTGCTGCACGCGCTGTGGGAGCGCCGCGAGGCCGCGCGCCCCGCCCTGGCCTACGCGGCACGCGCGACGGCACCCGTACTCGTACCGATGCCGCCGCCGTACGGATACCGGCAGCCGTACCCACAGCCCTACGCGCAGCCTTACGCGCCACAGCAGCCCTACGCGCAGCCGCACCCCTACGGATATCCGCACGCCCAGCCGGCGATGCCCTACCCCGCGTACAACCCCTACCGGGGCTAGGCCGAGGCCGCCGTCAGCGTCGACAGCTCGGCGTCCGTCAGTTCGAGCTCGCCCACCGCGAGCAGCGCGGGCAGCTGCTCGACCGTACGGGCCGACGCGATCGGCGCCGCCACCGTCGGCTGGGCCGCGAGCCACGCGAGGGCGACCGTCGCGAGCTCGGCGCCACGGGCCTCGGCGACCTCGTCGAGCGCGGCGAGCACACGCCGGCCGCGCTCGGTCTCCAGGTGCTTGCCGGCGCCCTCGGCCCGCGCGCTGTCGACCTTCGCACCCGGGCGGTACTTGCCGGTCAGGAAGCCCGAGGCGAGCGCGTAGTACGGGACGGCGGCGAGGCCCGAGCGGGAGGCGACCTGCTCCAGCGGGCCCTCGTACGTGTCGCGCGAGACGAGGTTGTAGTGCGGCTGAAGGACCGAGTAGCGCGCGAGGCCCTCGCGGTCGGAGAAGTCCAGGAACTCCTGGAGCCGCTCGGGGGTCACGTTGGACGCGGCGATGGCGCGCACCTTGCCGGACGTCACCAGGTCGTCGAGCGCGCCGATGACCTCCTCGACCGGGACGGCCGGGTCGTCGTAGTGCGTGTAGTAGAGGTCGATGTAATCGGTGCGCAGACGGCGCAGCGACTCCTCGGCACCGGCCTTGATGGTGTTCGCGGACAGGCCCTTGAAGTCGGGGTGGGCACCGACCTTGGTGGCGAGCACGACGTCGGAACGGTTGCCGCGCGCGGCGAACCAGTTGCCGATCACGGTCTCGGACTCGCCGCCCTTGTTGCCGGGCACCCAGGCCGAGTAGACGTCGGCGGTGTCGATGAAGTTGCCGCCCGCGGCGGTGTAGGCGTCGAGCACGTCGAAGGACTGCGCCTCGTCGGCCGTCCAGCCGAAGACGTTGCCGCCCAGGGCGAGCGGGAAGACCTCGAGGTCGGACGAGCCAAGCTTGCGGAGAGAAGTCATGAGGGGATCAACACCTGTACGGAGCATGGAATTCCGTACGACCCCCGCTTTCGGGGAGGAGCGGGCATGCCGGACCGGCAGCCCTGACGTCGGGGGGTTGTCGCCAGGACCGCCGGGGTACTGGGGTTACCTCAGATCGACTGACCCTTGCCGCGCAGCCACGCCGCCGGGTCGACCCCGGTGGAGTCGCCGCCCGGGTGGACCTCCATGTGGAGGTGGGCGCCGGTGACGTTGCCGGTCGCGCCGACGCGGCCGATGGTCTCGCCGGTGGTGACCTTCTGGCCGGCGCTGACGCTCATCGAGGACTGGTGGCAGAGCCAGATCTCGGTGCCGTCGTCGAGTTCGAGGATCGTGCGGTAGCCGTACGCCCCAGCCCAGCCGGCTTCCTTGATGGTGCCGGAGTGGACGGCCTTGATGGGCGTGCCCGTCGGAGCCGCGAAGTCCAGGCCGGTGTGGTAGCCGGAGGACCACATGGAGCCGGGCTGACCGAAGGTGCCGGTGAGCGTGTACGAGGCGACGGGGAGCGTGTAGCTCTTCGCGAGCTTGGCCAGGCGCTCCGCCTCGGCCTTCTTCTTGGCGGCGGCCTCGGCCTTCTTCTTCGCGGCGGCCTTCTCGGCGGCGATCTTCTTCTCGGCCGCGGTCTGCTTGGCGGCGGCCTGGGCGGCGGCCTGCTTGACGGCGGCTTCCTCGGCGGCCTTCTGGACCGCGTCGTCCGCCTGGTCCTGCTGGTTCTCCGCCTGCTCCATGATGCGGGCCCGCAGTGCCTCGCCCGCGTCCGTGGTGCCCTGCTCGGTGTCGGCGGCGCTGAGGCCGGCGGCACTGAGCGGCGCTGCAGCGGTCACCACGCCGTTGTCCGCGGAACCCGAGTCGGCCGAGTCGTCGGATATCAAGGACCCCACGCCCGGAAGCGACTTGGCCTCCGGCAGCGAGTCCGTGACGGCCGAGAGGTCCGGCATCGCGATGGAGACCGGGGGCTTGCCGTCCTGCGCGGTGGCGATGCCGCCCGCGCCGACGGCGGCGATGACGCCTACGCCGAGAACCGTGGAGCTGCGGGCGAGCCCGCCACCACCCCGCTTGTGGACGCGGTGCCTGCCGCGGACGGGACGGATGGACTCCTCGGTGGGGTTCCATTCCTCCCAGGAATTGTCGTCGTACCCACCGAAATCGTCGTCATTCGGTACGTAAACGCCTTGGGGGGCAGGGCGGTTGGACGCCACTGGGGCGCACTCCTTTCCTTCCTTCTCGCCTACCGGGTTAGCTGACGGGTTCGGAGCAGGAAGGTCTCCTACGAGCATCTGGCACGGAGGCACAGATGCCCGATTCACCCCAATTAGTGGTTCCCCGGCTCCCTTTCGGGATTAGGCGCGTGCGCGCGGAGCCGACTCGAGTGACGGCTGGGACGACCGCGCTGCGTTATCGAACGTTAATAGACAGCGGGCCGGTATTCCAAGCTGTTCCGACTGATCGTTAACGCACATGGCACGTACTTATCGGGACACCGGGGGCCGGAACGGGGCGAGTTGACCCCACTTCTTCACACACCGGAGCTTCACATCTCCTTGACAGTACGTCAGTTGTTATGCGGAGTGGTGTCCTTCCGTCACGGCCGGTGACAGGGGCCGCCGCACCGCGAGCAACGCCATGTCGTCGGTCCCCCCGCCCCCGGTGTGCCGCCGCACTTCCTCGACGAGCGTCGTCAGGAGCGCGTCGGGGCCGCCCGGCCCCGGGAAGATCCGGCCGCCGAGCCGCGCCGCCGGGTCGTAGAACTCGCCCCGGACGTCACGCGCCTCGGAGAGCCCGTCGGTGTAGAGCAGCAGCATCGCCCCCGGCGGGAACTCCGTCTCGTCCGCGCGGTCCGGCCAGGCGCCCAGGTCGCCCATCCCGAGCGGCAGCGCGGGCTCGGTGGCGGACATGACGCACAGCCGTCCGTCGCCGCGCAGGAGCAGCGGGCCCGGGTGCCCGCGGTTGATGAGACGCACCAGACCGTCGCCGTGCGGGATCTCCGCGAGGACGGCCGTGGTGAATCCCTCGAAGGCGTCGAGCCCGTCGCGCCGTGTGCCCTCACGCGCGAGGGCACGCTCCAGGCGCTGCGCCACGGCCTCCAGCGTGGTCTCCTGCTCGGCGGCCTCCCGGAACGCCCCGATCACCACGGCGACGGCCGCCACCGCGCCCATGCCCTTGCCCCGTACGTCGCCGACGATGACGCGGACACCGTGCGGGGTGTCCTGCACCGCGTACAGATCGCCGCCGATGAACGCGTCGGCCTCCGCGGCCTCGTACCGCGCCGCGACGTCGAGACCGCCGATGTGGGGGTCCGGCTGCGGCAGCACCGCGCGCTGGGCGGCCTCGGAGATGGAGCGGGCGGACGCGAGCTGTCTGTCGCTGCGGCGTACGACGCGGTTGATGACGACGGCGAGAACGGCGACGGTCGCCACCGTGATCAGTTCGGTGACGGCCTCGACGTCGGTGGTGGTGCTCGTCTTGAAGTGCAGGGCGAGCACGGCGGTGCAGGAGGCGGCGCCGATGAGGACGGTGCTGAGCAGCGAGTAGAAGGGCGCTGCGATGAGCGGGGCCGCGGTGAACAGGGGTACGGCGGTGAACCTGGGCGGGGTAGAGACGTCGTACACGATCCCGAGGACGATGAGCAGCAGGGGGAGAGCCCGCACGAGCGCACGCTCGTGCCGGACATCGGGACGCCTGCCGCCGCCCCCGCCGATTCCTCCTCGCTGCCCCACTCACTCAGGGTTCCCGGAGGGGCGGCGTGGGGCGACCGGTGTGGGCCGACCGGGCTATCGGCCGGACTGTCCTCTGGCAGCGCCTTCACCGCGGCGGAAAACACCGAAGGCCCGGATCCATTTCTGGATCCGGGCCTTCGGTCTTTAGTAGCGGGGACAGGATTTGAACCTGCGACCTCTGGGTTATGAGCCCAGCGAGCTACCGAGCTGCTCCACCCCGCGCCGTTGAATGCAACTCTACGCCATCAGGGGGAGTGAAAGCGAACCGGTTGCGGAGGGCCCTGCCGGCAGGCCGCGGGAAGGCCATCCGCCGAACGCACCGAAGGCCCAGGTCGGGGAACTCCCCGGCCTGGGCCTTCTCGGTAGACCGTGTGGGACTCGAACCCACAACCAATGGATTAAAAGTCCACTGCTCTGCCAATTGAGCTAACGGTCCGTGCGGATGCACCCCACGAGCATAGCCGCAGAGGCCCGGCCGTCCGATCGGGTATCGCCTCCCGGGCCCGTCGCGCGCTCCGCGACGGGCCCGGAACGGCCGCCGCGCGCTCAGGGGTCGGCCGGTTTCGGCGCCCCGCGCCTAGCCGCCTCGCGGGCCGCCGTGCGCTCGTGGTCCGGGTTCAGGAACCAGTGCCTGGCCGAAGCGAACCACCAGGTGGCGGCGAACCCGAGGACCACCAGGACCGCGATCGGGGCGTAGTTGAAGGTCTCCCAGGTGACGGGCGAGACCTGCGGCAGCATGAAGAGCACGGTGATCACGCCGACCCAGGCCACCGCGACGATGCCGATCGGGCGGGAGAAGCGCCCCAAGTGCCAGGGCCCGCGCTCGAATTCCTCGCCCTTGCGCAGCCTCAGGAGGGTCGGGATGACGTAGGCGATGTAGAGCCCGATGACGGCGATGGACGTCACCGCCGCGTACGCCGTGACGTTGATCAGGTAGGGAAGACCGAGGACGAGCGCGCCGAGGGCCGCGAGCCAGACGGCCGCGACAGGCGTGCGCGTACGCGAGTTGACCGAGTGCCAGATGTGCGAGAACGGCAGCGCTCCGTCCCGCGAGAAGGCGTAGATCATGCGGGAGTTGGCGGTCACCGACGCCATGCCGCAGAAGAGCTGCGCGCCGATGACGACGAGCAGGAGCAGCTTGCCCGTGGTCGCTCCGAGCGCGTCGAGGAGGATCTGGGCGGGCGGAGCCCCCGTCGCCGACTCACGGGCCCCGTCGTACGACTGGATGGCGAACGTGAAGCCGAGGAGCAGCACGAAGCCCGCGATCCACGACGTCCAGATGGAGCGGACGATGCCCTTGGGCCCGGCGGTGGACGCGTCGTGCGTCTCCTCGGTCATGTGCGCGGAGGCGTCGTACCCGGTGAAGGTGTACTGAGCCATCAGCAGCCCGATGAGAGCCACGTACAGCCCGCTGCCCCACCCCGTGTTGTTGACGAACTCGGTGAAGACGAAGGACGCCGACTGGTGTGAGTCCGGCGAGAAGGCGAGCGCGCCGACGATCACGGCAACCCCGAAGACGTGCCACCACACGCTGACGCTGTTCAGCAGCCCGACGATGCGCACGCCGAAGGTGTTGAGCAGCCCGTGCAGGACGAGGATCGCGGCGAACAGCATGATCGTCCGCCCCTCGCTCACCTCGAACCCGAACTGCAGATTCAGATAGGCGCCGAGGAACGAGGCCGCCCCGAAGTCGATCCCGGCGGTCACGGCGACCTGCCCGAGCACGTTGAACCACCCCGTGAACCACGCCCACGCGGCCGCGGTCCGCGGCGGCGCGAGCCGGTGCGCCCAGAAGTAGAGCCCGGCGGAGGTCGGATAGGCGGAACAGATCTCCGCCATGGCGAGCCCGACGAACAGCGTCATCAGACCGACCCCGACCCACCCCCAGGTGATCAGGGCGGGACCGCCGGTGTTCATGCCGAACAGGTACATGGTGAGACAGCCGGACAGCACCGAGATGATCGTGAACGAGACCGCGTAGTTGGAGAACGCGGACATGCGGCGGGCCAGAACCTGGGTGTAGCCGAGCTGGGCGAGGCGCTCCTCGTCGGAGCCTGGTGGTGGTTTCATGCACGAGCGTTGCCCACGACAGGGACATGACATGCGTCACGTTTGACCAAAAGACGTGACCAAAAGACGTACGTACGCCGAAGGGCCCACCCCGGATGGGGTGGGCCCTTCGGTTCAACTGCTCAGCAGGCGTCAGCCGTTGCGCTTCCAGCGCGGCTTGTCGTCACGGCGGCCGAAGGAGCCGGTGCCGGTGCCGGAGCGGTCACGGTTGAACGACGGGCGGTCGTGGCCACCGGAGCGGGCGCCGCCGGAGGGGCGGTCGTCACGGCGGTCACGGTTGAACGGACGGTCGCTGCCGCGGTGGCCGCCGGAGGGGCGGTCGTCGCGGCGGAAGCCGGAGCCACCACGGTCGTTGCGGTCACGGTTGAAGCCGCCGCCACCCTCGCGACGGTCGCCGCCGGACGGGCGGTCGTCACGGCGGAAGCCGCCACGGTCGCCACCCTCACGACGGTCGCCGCCACGGAAGCCGCCCGACGGACGGTCGTCACGGCGGAAGCCGGAGCCACCGCGGTCGTTGCGGTCACGGTTAAAGCCGCCGCCACCCTCACGACGGTCACCGCCACGGAAACCGCCCGAGGGACGGTCGTTGCGGTCACGGTTGAAGCCGCCGCCGCCCTCGCGACGGTCGCCGCCACGGAAACCACCCTCGCGGCGGTCGCCGCCACGGAAGCCACCCGAGGAACGGTCGTCACGGCGCTCGAAGGAACGGCCACCGCGGTCGTCGCGGCGCTCACGCTCGTAGTTGCCGCGCTCGTCACGCTGCGGACGGCGCTCCTCGCGAGGCGCGGCCGCGGGCTGCTCCGGGACGGAGACAGCGGCCTCGACCTCGGCCTCGGCGGCGGCGGTGGCCTCGGCGACCGCGGTCTCCGGGTCGTCGCCACGCTCGCGGGCGGCACGCGCGGTGAGGCGCGAGGCCTCCTCGCGCAGCTCCGTCGCGCGACGGGTCGCGCGCTCCAGCTCCTTGGTGAGGTCCTTGACCTCACGCTCGGCCTGGGTCGCCGCGTTGCCCGCGGAGTCGGCCTGCACCTCGGTCATCGAACGGGCGCCGGTGATCTCGGCGACCTCCGGGTCGAAGGTGCCGCCGCCGTTGATGATGTGACGCGTGGCGTCGACGCCCGCGTCCTCCATCAGGCGGAAGATCTGGCGGCGCTGGTGCGGCAGGGACAGGGACACGACCGTGCCGGAGCGGCCCGCGCGAGCGGTACGACCGGAACGGTGCAGGTAGTCCTTGTGGTCGCCGGCCGGGTCCACGTTCAGGACCAGGTCGATGCCGTCGACGTGGATGCCGCGCGCGGCGACGTCGGTGGCGACGAGCGCGTTGACGTAGCCCTTCTTGAAGTCCTCGAGAACGCGCGTACGGGCGCCCTGCGTCATGCCGCCGTGCAGCGCGTCGGCCTTCACGCCGGACTCGCAGAGCTGCTCGGCGATGCGGTCCGCGCCCAGCTGGGTGCGGACGAAGATGATCGTGCGGCCCTTGCGCGAGGCGATGGCGGCCGTGACGGGCGCCTTGTCGCGGGGCTTCACGATCAGGATGTGGTGGGTCATGGTCGTGACGTTGCCCTGGGCGCTGTCGACCTCGTGCGTGACCGGGCTGTTCAGGTAGCGCTTGACCAGCGTGGAGATCTCGTTCTCCATCGTGGCCGAGAACAGCATGCGCTGGCCGCCGGACGGAACCTGGTCGAGCAGCTCGGTGACCTCGGGCAGGAAGCCCAGGTCGGACATCTGGTCGGCCTCGTCGAGCACCGCGATCTGGGTGTTCTCGAGGGAGCAGGCGCCACGGCTGATGATGTCGCGCAGACGGCCCGGCGTGGCGACGAGGATGTCGACGCCGCGCTCGAGGGCGTAGATCTGGTTGCCCATCGACGTACCGCCGCAGACGACCTTCATCTTCAGGCCGAGCACGTCGCCGTACGGCTGGAGGGCGTCCGCGACCTGCATCGCGAGCTCACGCGTCGGCGTGAGGATGACGCCGCGGGGCTTCTTCTTCTCGGTGCGGCCCTCGGAGGCCAGCGTCGCCAGCATCGGCAGGCCGAAGGAGAGGGTCTTGCCGGAGCCGGTGCGGCCACGGCCGAGGATGTCCTTGCCGGCCAGGGCGTCCGGGATGGTCGCGGCCTGGATCGGGAAGGGGGAGGTCACGCCGTTCTGGGCGAGCTTGCGGACGATGCCCTCGGGCAGTCCGAGGTCACCGAAGGTGGGGCCGGTCTCGGCCTCTTCGGCGGCTTCTTCGACCTCGGCGACGGCCTCGGCGGCCGCCTCGGTCTGAACGACGACCTGCTCGGCGGCCTCCACGACGTCGGCGACGTCGGTGGCCTTGACCGTCTCGACGGCCTCGACGACGGCCTCGACCGTCAGCTCGTCGGTCGTCTCGTTCTCGGGCAGGACGGCGTGGTCAGAGTGAGAAATGGACATGCGAAATGCGAAACCTTCCGGAGTCTCGGCACGCGCCCGTCAACTCCGTGATTTCGCAATGGACCGCCTCGATGCGGTCAGCCACGGCAAGGGAGAGTACGCGCCACGCGGCGCTCTTCTTTTTCGGCGCCGGGCAAATGGGATCAAACGATCTACCACCATACGCACCCACCCCCCCAGAAGGCAAACCGCACCCTCCGGGGCACCTTGGATTCCACTCCCCACAGCCCGCCTCACCTGCGACGAAGCGGGTTTCGGACAGGGGCGAACAGGCTCAGGCCATCCTAGCGATCCGAGCCATCCGAGCGATCCGAGCCGACCTAGGCGGGTCCGGCCTCCGGTGACGGTTCACGTGACCTGAGCCCTTCCGACCGCTCCCCCAGCTGCGCGCCCTGCTTCGGCCCCTCGTGCGCCGACGACGAGGGCTCCGGGGTGGGCTCGGGCGTCGGCGTCGGGGTCGGCTTCGGGGGATCGGGCGTCGGCGTGGGGCGCGGCGGGTCGGGCCTGGTCCTGGTGGGCGAGGGGCGCCCGTCGCTCGTCGGCGGGGCGGGGTCGCCGCCGCCGGACGCGGACGCCGAGGCCTGGGCGGCGCCGGAACCGGACCCGCCGCGCGCGTCCGAACCCCCCTTGCCCTTGCTCTTCCCCTTGCCGCCCTTGCCGCCCTTGGCGCGTTTGCCGCCCTTGGCGTCGTCGCGGCCTCCGCTGCCGCCACCGGCCGAACCGGCGCCCGGTGTGCCACCTCCGCCGTCAGGGGCGGCCGCCGCGCTGCGCTCGCCGACGGACCGCGCGGGCCCCGGCTCACCGCCGTCGTCGTCGCCGATGCTCATACAGCCCGCGGTCGCCATGACGGCCACCGCCGCCGCGGCCAACCGGACAGGAACGTACAACTGGCGCACGGCCTAGCACCTCCGAGGCGCTGAGAAGCGGGGACGCCCTACCCAACTCCCTTGCCCCGCAAGAGGACACGGACCGGCGGACGGACCTGCCGCCTTCCGTCAGCCGTATCCCAGGGCGTGCAGGCGCTCGTCGTCGATCCCGAAGTGATGTGCGACTTCGTGCACCACGGTGATCTCGGTCTCCGCGACCACGTCCTCGCGCGACTCGCACATACGCAGCGTCGGCCCCCGGTAGATGGTGATCCGGTCCGGCAGCACTCCCGCGTACCACTCGCCCCGGTCCGTCAGCGGCGTTCCCTCGTAGAGCCCGAGCAGCTCGGGGTCCTCGGCCGGTGGTTCGTCCTCCACGAACACCGCCACGTTGTCCATCAACCGCGTCAACTCGGGAGGAATCCGGTCAAGCGCCTCGGCGACCAGTTCCTCGAACTCTTCCCGCGTCATCTCCAGCACACCCCCATTGTCGGCCACCGCTCCGCATGGCCGCCCCTCCCCTTGGGCATACGGCCCCAATGGTCCGGCTTCGCGACTTCCGTGCGCCCGCCGCCCTCGTACGCCACTACCGATCCCGCCACCCTCGTCCGGTGGGCGAGCTCATCCACCCTCCGCATCCCTACGGCCGCGCCCTGGGTCTGGTCGCGGTCGTCCTGTTCGGCGCCTGGCTGGGCCTGCTGATCGTCGGCAGCGTGCACGCGCCCGTGGGGCCCATGGACACACGGATGACGCTGCGCCCCTCGCTCACCGGCGGCACGAAGATCGACGTCTCCCCGCTCGGCGCCCTGGAGCTGCGCTCGCACATCGCGCCCATCCGCCTGGACGTGGACGTGGACCGCCTTGACCCGGTCCGCTCCCAGGCGCTGGTCGACCACCCCGAACGGATCGCCGGACTCCAGGACGAGGTGGTCAAGGACGTCGGGCACGGCACCCTCGACCTGGCCGCACGCTCCTGTGCCGCCGTCGTCGCGGGCGCCACGGCACTGGGCCTCGCGGTCTACCGGCGCCCGCGCAGGGCTCTGGCGGCAGGCGGCCTTGCCCTCGCCCTCCTCGCGGCGTCGGGCGCGGCGGCGTACGCGACGTGGAACCCGAAGTCCGTCCTGGAGCCGAAGTTCTCCGGCCTCCTCAGCAGCGCGCCCTCCGTGGTCGGCAACGCCCGCAGCATCGTGAGCGAATTCGACGTCTACCAGCAGGAGTTGGCACGCCTGGTCACCAACGTGACCAAGCTGTACGACGTGACGTCGACGCTCCCCGTGTACTCGCCGGACCCGTCCACGATCCGCGTCCTGCACGTCTCGGACATCCACCTGAACCCGGCGAGCTGGAAGATCATCTCCTCCCTGGTGGAGCAGTACGACATCAACGTCATCGTCGACTCCGGCGACACGATGGACCACGGAAGTGCCGCCGAGAACGCCTTCCTGGACCCGATCGAGGATCTGGGCGCCCCATACGTCTGGGTCCGCGGCAACCACGATTCGGCCACCACCCAGCGCTACCTCCAGCGCATGAAGAACGTCCACGTACTGGACGAGGGCAGGGCGGTGTCGGTCGCGGGCCTGCGGTTCGCCGGGACGGGCGATCCGCAGTACACCCCGGACCGCTCGGTGGCGGCGGAGGGCAAGCCCGTCGAGGAGATGGCGGGCATCCGCCTCGCCTCCGCCCTGCGCGACCAGCAGGCGGCCGGCACTCCCGTGGACATCGCCGTCGCCCACAACCCCGACGCCGCGCGCGAGACGGACGGGGAGGTGCCGCTCGTCCTCGCGGGCCATGTGCACCACCAGGAGATGGAGGTCATGGACCGCGGGACCCGGCTGCGCATCGAGGGCTCCACGGGTGGCAGCGGGCTTCGGGCCGTGGAGGGCAAGTACCCCGACCCGGTCGAGGCGTCGGTCCTCTACCTGGACCGGGAGACCCGGCGGCTCCAGGCCTGGGACGAGATCAAACTGGGCGGCCTCGGGCTGACGAAGGCGGAGGTCAGCCGCCATCTGCCGAAGGAGAACCAGCCCGGGGCGACCCCGTCGCCGGCCCCTCCCGGGCGCTCCCCGGGCAGCGGTTCCCCGGCCCCCCGATAACCGTTTTGGCGATAGCTCCCCGCATCCCATATGCTTCTCACGTCCCCGACGCGCTGCAAAGCGCCCAGGTGGGCCCTTAGCCCTCATCGTCTAGTGGCCCAGGACGCCGCCCTTTCAAGGCGGTAGCACGGGTTCGAATCCCGTTGGGGGCACGCAACACCTTGTGCGAGACTAGTGCTCGCACAACGCTTGGTCCTGTGGAGCAGTTTGGAGTGCTCGCCACCCTGTCAAGGTGGAGGCCGCGGGTTCAAATCCCGTCAGGACCGCTTGCGATTCCACGCGGATCGCGTGGCTGGGTAGCTCAGTTGGTACGAGCGATCGCCTGAAAAGCGATAGGTCGCCGGTTCGATCCCGGCCCCAGCCACCTCTTCGAAGGCCCCGTCCGATGGACGGGGCCTTTCGCATGCCCCCTCGCTCGCCCCCCTCGCATGCCCCTGATTCACCCCGCCGGAGCAGCCGCATGGGCCGCGGGCTTCTCCCGTCCGCCTGGATGCCGGTGCCGCCAGACCCAGAACACCGCGGACGCGAGGACCGCCCAGCCCGCGAGGACCAGGAACGGGAACGCGTGCTGGTGGGAGCCGAAATACACCGCCGTGTGCTGCGCGTTCACCGACGCGCCCGGCGGCAGCCACCGCCCGATGTGGCCGAGCACCGAGGGAAGCAGCGGCCAGGACACCGCGCCGCCCGACGACGGGTTGCCCAGGAGCACCATCAGGCCCCACGTCGGGATCATCGCCCAGCGCCCGAACATCGTGTTGAACATCGTGAAGACCATCCCCGACGCGAACATCGTCAGCGCCAGGATCAGCCACGACTCGACGAACGGCAGGTCCACCGCCCCCAGCCACCAGTCCACCACCGCCGCGATCACGAACCCGCCGAGCAGCGCGTAGAGGATGGTGAAGGCGATCCGCTCGGCCGGATTCAGCCCCCGGGCGTGCACGCTCAGCTGGATCGCCCCGACGAAGCCGATGATCACCGCGGCCAGCGAGATGTAGAAGATCGCGAGTCCTCGCGGGTCGCCCTCCTGGAGGGGCTTGATGTCCTTCACCGTGACCGGCACCCCCACCTCCTTGCCCACCTTCGGCGCCGCCTCGGCGAGCAGCTGGGCGACCGACGCCCCCGAGGCGCCGGAGACGTCGAACGTCACCTTGTCCCCGCCCCCCGGAGCCACCGCGAGGATCGCGAAGACCTTCTGCTCCGCCACCGCGTCGCGCGCCGCGGCGACACTGCCGTACTCGTGCACCTCCAGGGACGCGTTCAGCGCCTTCTCCATGCCGTCGAGGAACGCCTTGCCCCGCGTGGCCTCCTGGGCGCCGACCACCGCGGTGGGGATGTGGTGCGGGGTCGGCTTCGCCATGGAGTACGTGTAGGAGCCCGCGAAGAGCCCCGCGGCCGCCGCCAGGATGAACACCAGCACGACCGCGGGCAGGAAGGGCGAGTCCTTGAACGCCGACCAGCGCTCACGCCCGGTGGGAGCCCTTCCGTGGGCGCCGTGAGCGCCATGGGCTCCATGCCGGTGTTCTTCGTGATCAAGCTGTTCGGCCATACGAATCAGGCTAAAACACCTGAAACGGACTCACCCCTGCTCGGCCTCAACCGGCCCACTCGTCCGCGCCCGCGTCCGCTTCCGCCACGCCCGCACCGCGAACCCCGCACCCACCAGCGCCACCACACCCACCAGCAGCACCGAGTCCGGCACGGCCCGGCCCACGTCCCCGGCCCACCGCTCCACGGCGAACGAGTCGTCCACGTCGAGGAGACCCGGCAGCGCCGTGGTCCCGTCGTACGCCAGGAAGAGCGCGCCGAGAGCCACGAAGAAGAGGCCCGAGAGGAGCGAGGTCGTGTGCAGTTCGAAGCGGCCGAGCCGGAAGGCCCGGCCCCGCAGCCACCGCCGCCGCCCGAGGTCGAACCGCTCCCAGAGCAGGGCGAGCACGAACAGCGGCACCGCCATCCCCAGGGCGTAGACGGCGAGCAGCAGCCCCCCGTAGACAGGGCTGCCGCTCACCGCGGCCACGGTGAGGACGCTGCCGAGGATCGGGCCCGCGCAGAACCCCGCGAGCCCGTACACCGCACCCAGCGCGTACACGGAGACGGCCGTCGTCGGCCGGATGCGACCCGACAGCTCGGACATCTTCCGCGAGGCGAACCCCATGCCCACGACCTGGAGCACGCCGAGCGCGATGATCAGCCATCCGGCGACGAGCACCAGCTGGTCCCGGTGACCGAAGAAGAACCGCCCGGCCACCGAGCCCGCCGCGCCCAGCGGCACGAGGGTCGTGGCGAGACCGGCGTAGAAGATGCCGGTGCGCGCGAGCAGCCGCGAGGTCGAGTCGATCGAGTACGCGAAGAAGGCGGGAAGCAGCAGCGCGCTGCAAGGGCTGATCAGGGCGAGGAGACCTCCCAGGAACGCCGCGAAGTACCCGACGTCGGCGGTCATTTGTCCGCCGGACCGGAGCCGGCACCCGCGCTCTTCGCCGCCTGCTCGATCGCCTGGTCGAAGACCTCGTCCGGCTGCGCCCCGGAGATGGGCCGCCCGTTGACCAGGAAGGACGGGGTCGACGTGGCCCCCAGGCCGTACGCCTCCTCCTGGTCCTTCTTCACCGCGGCCTTGGCCGCGGCGCTGCCCGCGTCGTCGGTGAAGCGGCCGATGTCCTTGACGCCGGCCTCCTTCGCGAGCTCCTTCAGGCGCTCGCCCCCGAAGCCCTTCTCCTTGGCACCCTCGGCGTAGGCAGCCGCGTGGAACTGCCAGAACCTGCCCTGCTGCCCGGCGGCCCACGCCCCCCGCGCCGCCGACTCGGAGTCCGCGCCGAAGATGGGGAAGTTGCGCCACTCGATGCGCAGGGTGCCGTCCTCGACGTACTTCTCCACGAGGCCCGGCTCGGTGTCGCGGGCGAACTTGCCGCAGTAGCCGCACTTGAAGTCGGCGTACTCGATGAGCACGACCGGCGCGCCCTTGCGGCCCTGGGCGAGGGCGTCCTTGCCGTCGCGCCGGGCGAGCTTGGCCAGCTCCGGGTAGACCCCGGCCTGCGGGTCGGCGGAGACGTCCGCGGGGGATTCCTCCTTCGCGGTGACGGAGGAGGGCTCGTCGGGCTTGGTGGCGCTGTAGGAGGCGGCACCGAGCAGCAGGGCGGCGAGGGCTACGCCGGTCCCGATGGCGATGTTCTTCTTCTTGTTGTTGCCGCTCTTGGGCATCAGGGAGTTCTCTCTGTTCCTGTACGTCGTTGAAGGGGCCCCGGAACGGGGGCCTCTACACGCGCAGGACCGAGAGATCGACCGGAGAGGGCGGCGTGAGCGGCGGCGGCCCGCGCTCCGGCGTCAGCAGCGGCACGCTCTGCCCGACGCCGCACGCGCCGGACGCGGCATGGGCCTGCTGCAGGGCAGGCAGCAGCTCGTACGCGGAACTGGAGCGCGGGGGCGCCGCGGGCGCCTGACCGGCATCGCGCTGACCGCCCTTGCCGCAGCCGGGCACCCCGGCGGACACCTCGGCCTGCACCGACACCTCGGGCCTCGCGGCCGCCGGCTCCGCGGCCACGGCGGGCCCGCAGAACACCCCGAGCACGACGAGCAGCACCCCGAACAGGGGGCACCACGACAGACGCGTACGGGACGACATGCCCGGAATCGTACGTGCCCGGGCGCCCCGCCAGATAAATCGGTTCGCCACCTCCGAGCGGCGGGTGAGATCCTGGACGCCGTTATGTCTACGCAGCCTGCCCTCACCCTCGATGCCCTCGCCCCGCGCCTGTCCGAGCTGTCGCTGCGCGACGAGCACCGGATCGGCCGCCGGCTCGAGGGTGCGCGCCGGATCCGCAAGCCCGATGCCCGCGCCGCCGTTCTCGCCGAGATCGCGGCGGACGTCGACAAGGCCGCGGCCCGGATGGCCGAGCGGGGCAGCCGTCTGCCCAAGATCACGTATCCGCAAGAGCTGCCGGTCAGCCAGAAGAAGGACGACATCGCCGAGGCGATCCGCGACCACCAGGTCGTGATCGTGGCGGGCGAGACCGGCTCCGGCAAGACCACGCAGATCCCCAAGATCTGCATGGAGCTCGGGCGCGGCGTCCGCGGCATGATCGGCCATACGCAGCCGCGCCGTATCGCCGCCCGCACGGTGGCCGAGCGCGTGGCCGACGAGCTGAACACCCCGCTCGGCGAGGCCGTCGGCTGGAAGGTCCGCTTCACGGACCAGGTCAACCCGGACGGCACGTTCGTGAAGCTGATGACGGACGGCATCCTGCTGGCCGAGATCCAGACGGACCGCGAGCTGCGCGCGTACGACACGATCATCATCGACGAGGCCCACGAGCGGTCCCTGAACATCGACTTCCTGCTGGGTTATCTCGCCCAGCTGCTGCCCAAGCGCCCGGACCTGAAGGTCGTCATCACCTCGGCGACCATCGACCCCGAGCGGTTCTCCCGGCACTTCGGGGACGCCCCGATCGTCGAGGTCAGCGGCCGGACGTATCCCGTCGAGGTGCGCTATCGCCCCCTCCTCGAAGAGGACTCGGACGACTCCGACCGCGACCAGATCACCGCGATCACGGACGCCGTCGAGGAGCTCCAGGCCGAGGGCAAGGGCGACATCCTCGTCTTCCTCTCCGGAGAGCGCGAGATCCGGGACACGGCGGACGCGCTGAACAAGAAGGCCTACAAGTTCACCGAGGTCCTTCCCCTCTACGCCCGGCTCTCGCACGCCGAGCAGCACCGCGTCTTCCAGCAGCACACGGGAAGACGCATCGTCCTCGCGACGAACGTCGCCGAGACCTCGCTGACCGTCCCGGGCATCAAGTACGTCATCGACCCCGGCACGGCCCGCATCTCCCGCTACAGCCACCGCACGAAGGTGCAGCGCCTGCCCATCGAGGCGATCAGCCAGGCCAGCGCCAACCAGCGCAAGGGCCGCTGCGGGCGTACGTCGGACGGCATCTGCATCCGCCTCTACTCGGAGGACGACTTCGTCGCCCGCCCCGAGTTCACCGACGCGGAGATCCTGCGCACCAACCTCGCCTCGGTCATCCTGCAGATGACGGCGGCCGGTCTCGGCGACATCGAGAAGTTCCCCTTCATCGACCCGCCGGACCACCGCAACATCCGCGACGGCGTCCAACTCCTCCAGGAACTGGGCGCCCTGGACCCCACGCAGAAGGACCCGAAGAAGCGCCTCACCGAGCAGGGCCGCAAACTCAGCCAGCTCCCCGTCGACCCGCGCCTGGCCCGCATGGTCCTGGAAGCCGACAAGAACGGCTGCGTACGCGAGGTCATGGTGATCGCCGCCGCGCTCTCCATCCAGGACCCGCGCGAGCGCCCCGCCGAGAAGCAGACGCAGGCCGACCAGCAGCACGCGCGCTTCAAGGACGAGACGTCCGACTTCCTCGCCTTCCTCAACCTGTGGCGCTACGTCCGCGAGCAGCAGAAGGAGCGCGGTTCGTCCTCCTTCCGCCGGATGTGCAAGACGGAGTACCTCAACTTCCTGCGGATCCGCGAGTGGCAGGACATCTACACGCAGCTGCGTACGGTCGCCAAGCAGATGGGCATCCATCTGAACGAGGACGACGCCCCCGAGCAGCACGTCCACATCTCGCTCCTGGCCGGCCTGCTCTCCCACATCGGGATGAAGGACGTAAAGGAGTCCAAGGAGAGCAAGGAGAAGGACCCCAAGCAGCGCGGCGGCCGAGGCGAGTATCTGGGTGCCCGTGGCGCCAAGTTCGCGGTCTTCCCCGGCTCCGCGCTCTTCAAGAAGCCCCCGCGGTTCATCATGTCCGCGGAGCTGGTGGAGACCTCCCGCCTCTGGGCCCGCGTCAACGCGCGGATCGAGCCCGAGTGGGTCGAGCCGCTCGCCCAGCACCTCCTGAAGCGCACGTACAGCGAGCCGCACTGGGAGAAGGACCAGGCCGCGGTGATGGCGATCGAGAAGGTGACGCTGTACGGCGTCCCGCTCGTCACCGACCGCAAGGTGAACTACGGCCGCATCGACCCCGAGGTCTCCCGCGACCTGTTCATCCGCAACGCGCTCGTCGAGGGCGACTGGCGCACGCACCACAAGTTCTTCGCCGCCAACCGCCGCCTCCTGACCGAGGTGGAGGAGCTGGAGCACCGCGCGAGACGCCGCGACATCCTCGTGGACGACGAGACGCTCTTCGACTTCTACGACCAGCGGGTGCCCGCGGACGTCGTGTCCGGCGCGCACTTCGACTCCTGGTGGAAGAAGAAGCAGCGCGAAGAGCCCGAACTGCTCGACTTCGAACGGTCGATGCTGATCAACGAGCGCGCGGGCGACGTCTCGAAGGACGATTACCCCGACACGTGGCGCCAGGGGCCGCTCAAGTTCAAGGTGACGTACCAGTTCGAGCCGGGCGCGGACGCGGACGGCGTCACCGTCCACGTGCCGCTCCAGGTCCTGAACCAAGTCACGGCGGACGGCTTCGACTGGCAGATCCCGGGCCTGCGCGAAGAGGTCGTGATCGAGCTGATCCGCTCCCTGCCGAAACCGATCCGCCGGCATTACGTCCCCGCGCCCAACTACGCGAAGGCGTTCCTGGAGCGGGCGGTCCCCCTCCAGGAGCCGCTGCACGTGACCCTTGCCCGCGAGCTCCAGCGGATGGTCGGCGTCCCCGTCTCACCGGACGACTTCGACCTCACGCGCGTACCGGACCACCTGAAGATCACCTTCCGGATCACCGATGAGCGGCGCAGGAAGCTCGCCGAGGACAAGGACCTGGAGGCGCTGAAACTCCAGCTCCGCCCGAAGGCCCGCAAGGCGCTCTCCCAGGCCGCCGCGGCGACCGCGGAGCGCAGCGGCGGCGCGGCCGTCGAGCGGTCCGGCCTCACCGACTGGTCCTTCGGCCCGCTCAGCCGCGTCTTCGAGACGCGTCGCGCGGGCCAGCCGGTGAAGGCGTACCCCGCGCTCGTGGATGACGGCGACACCGTCTCCGTACGCCTCTTCGACACCGAGGCCGAGCAGCAGCAGGCCATGTGGAAGGGCACGCGCCGGCTCATCCTGCGCAACATCCCGGTGAATCCGGCCAAGTTCGCCTCGGACAAGCTGACGAACGCCCAGAAGATCGCCCTGTCCGCGAACCCGCACGGCTCCATCCAGGCACTCTTCGCGGACTGCGCGATGGCGGCGGCGGACAAGCTGATCGGCGACTTCGGCGGTCCCGCCTGGGACGAGGAGTCGTACCGCAAGCTGTACGAGAAGGTGCGCGCCGAGATCGTCGACACGACGGTCCGTACGGTCTCCCAGGTCCAGCAGGTCCTCGCCGCCTGGCAGGCCTGCGAGCGCCGCCTGAAGTCGACGCAGAGCCCGACGCTCCTGGCCAACCTCACGGACGTACGGGCCCAGTTGGACGCCCTGGTCGGCCCCGGCTTCGTCACGGCCACGGGAATCCGCCGCCTGGCGGACCTGATGCGCTACATGGTGGCCGCCGACCGCCGGCTCCAGCAGATGCCGACGAACGTGCAGCGGGACACCTCGCGCATGGAGAAGGTCCACGAGATGCAGGACGAGTACGCCTGGCTCCTGGAACAACTTCCGCAGGGCCGCCCCGTACCGCGGGAGGTCCTGGACATCCGCTGGATGCTGGAGGAGCTCCGGGTCAGCTATTTCGCGCACGCGCTCGGCACGGCGTACCCCGTCTCGGACAAGCGGATCGTGAAGGCGATCGACGCGGCCGCACCGTGACCAGCCGCGCACCCTGGGTGAGTTCGACCGCCGGGCCTGCGCTGCTGTAGAGTCCTGTCTCGCAGCGCAACGCACCAACAAGCGCCGCAAAGCAAGGTCCTGTGGAGCAGTTTGGAGTGCTCGCCACCCTGTCAAGGTGGAGGCCGCGGGTTCAAATCCCGTCAGGACCGCAGTAGAAGAAGGGCCGCACCCGCCAGCCGGGTGCGGCCCTTCTTGCATGCCCCACCACGCGGCCCATTACCGTTCGGGCATCTTGACTGCGTCACATTCCGCCGGTACCCAGACATCAGGGAACGGGGCGGGACCGGTTCCTCATCTGGAGGTGGCGCATGACGGCTTCAGCGGCATCCGCACGGCACGAGACTCGCGCTCTCCTGCGGGCCCATCTCTCCGCGGCGACGAGCTATCGCCACCTGACCCGGCACTGCCCGATCTGCCATCGGCTCGAACGGCTGGCCCTGGAGGCCTCCTCCGCCGCCCAGAGCGGCTGTGAGGGCGGCTGCGAGCCGGGCGAGGACGAAAGTCCCCCGAACGCGTGACCAAAGCCGACCCGCGACCCACCCCGGTGGTGGGAGGGTGAGGGGTAGGGCCCTCGGGTGCGTTGAACCGGCACCCGCCAACTCCCCTGCGCCATCCGGGATCTCCTCTAGCCCAATGGTGTCGTGGGCAACAAGGTTCCCGGCGTGTGACGGGTGTCACCGAAGTCGTTTTTGAAACCCCCGAACTTACACCCCTCCTACAACCAGTCAATTTAATATGTGCAATTGCACCACCCGCACAGCGTCCGCC
The DNA here is from genome assembly GCF_053591915.1 of Streptomyces sp. NPDC002853. Lineage (NCBI taxonomy): Bacteria > Bacillati > Actinomycetota > Actinomycetes > Kitasatosporales > Streptomycetaceae > Streptomyces > Streptomyces sp. NPDC002853. The sequence goes on from NZ_JBSFUS010000016.1 coordinate 39,972, forward strand.
GAGCGCCTCCCACAGCGCGGCCCCAGCACCCCTCAGAGACCAACAAGCCCGCTCACTGCGGCGCTCACCAGCACCTCCCGGGCGCACAAAAAAGATCGCGCTGGACCCGGCGGAGTCCAGCGCGATCGAAACGACTCACCCATGAGGCTCAGGCGTGGGACCCGTTGGGGCGGGACCCGCGTCGTGTGTAGCTAGGGGTCGGACGGTGCGGCCGAGTTGGGGGACCCGGCAGCGGGCGTACTTTTCGTCCTGGTACTGCGGTTATGCGGTAAATCAGGCCTCGCTGCGCTGCTGCGGGATACCCGCGAGCAGTGCGCGGACCTCGGCCTCGCGGTATCGGCGATGCCCGCCGAGCGTGCGAATCGACGTGAGCTTGCCAGCCTTGGCCCAGCGCGTCACCGTCTTCGGGTCGACGCGGAACATCGTGGCAACCTCAGCCGGGGTCAGCAGCGGCTCGGCATCAGGGGTGCGAGCGGTCATGAGCGGCCTCCTCGGAGAACCGAACCTTCTCGGTTCATTCCTCTAAATTCTGCACCTTGACCCGCGTTGCCCGAAATGGCGGACGCGAGTCGAGTCGGTTATAGGACGAACGGCTTGTCCTCGGCACTACAACTACACCATCCGTCCAGCCACGTCGGCCAAACCGATGGAATTGCCCTCCCAGGTGTCTATCAGCGACGGAAGCCGATGGACCATGCCATAGCGGACAGTCACGCCACAGTGACGATCAGTCACAGAGCGATCAGGAGTCAACAGACCCCCCATAGCGTGCAATGCTGAGCATTCCGCCCACACATGGACGGAAGGAGCCCTCCCCGGACTCCTTGTCCTATTTTGGCACGAGGGGGGGCGATGGGCGCAAGGGCCCCGTAAGTGCGGTCCGTCACGCTTGACACAAAAGCCCGGATCGGGACCTACGTCCCGTGTAGGCGCCACGTAGGGATCACCCACGGACGCCCGGCTGACGCGCAGTTCGAGATCCGACCGGCGCTCAGTTCGAGAACTGGCGGTCCCTGACCGCCCTCCATCGCTCCATGAGCCTCGCATACGCCGCGCCGGCACCCTCGCCGTCGCCGTTGCGCAGCGCCTCGATTCCCTCCGCCATGTCCGCCGCCGAGTGGTCCCCGTCGAGCTGCTCCTCGGTCAGCGCGTGCACGAGCCCGCCGTAGTCGAGCTCGACCAGGGAGCGCGGATGAAACTCCTCGAGCCACCGGCCCACGTCCGTGAGCCCGTCGACGAGCGGTCCGTCGTCGAGCGTGTCCCGCAGCGTCCTGAGCCCGCGGGCCACCCGACGCCGCGCCTGGACCATCGGCGTGCGGTAGCGCAGGACGGGCGCACAGGCAGCCTCGGCGCCCTCGGCGTCCGCGCCCTCTCCGCCCCTCTTCTCGTACCCCTTCTCGAACTGACGCTCCTCGTCCGCGACGAGCACGAACCAGTTCAGCGGCACCTGCCACGTCGACGTACGGATCCAGGGGCGCGCGTCGGGGTTCCGGGCGAGCCACTGCTCGTAGTCCGCGGCCGTCTGGCGGCGCACCACCGGCGGCAGGACCGCGTCGAGCACCGAGGGCGGCAGCTGCCCCGGCAGCTCCCCCAGGGCCTGCCAGCCGCGAAGGCGGGTGCGCCAGGGGCAGACGCACACCACTCCGTCGGCCTCGACCACGAACGCGTCGCTGCTCTCGTGCACCGGGACGGGCACCGGCGGTGTGGGCACCAAGTCCGCCAGGGAGCGCCTCAGTTCGTCCTGGTACGAGGGGCGGTCGGTGCGTCGCGCGTAGCGGGACCAGTGGCCGCGCTCGGGCTCCGGGAAAGCGGCGAGGGGCTCATAGACGCGCAAGTAGGACGCGTACGGGACGACCAACGAAGACACCTTGGGCACGGCTGCTCCCTCCCCTGCGTACCGGCTGGAAAACACTGCAAATCGTGCCATGGCCGAACTCCGCCGTACCGGTCGCTGCGCCGGGAGAGGGTGATCCTCGGCACTGCGCGGCCACCGGGTTCTTCCAGGCTTTAGTCTCATGCCCATCGGGCCCCGCCACCCGCACGGGCGCCCGCCCAACCGCCGCCACTTGACCGGGAGTCACCACAGTGACCGAAGCAGACAACGGCGTCCTGCACACCCTGTTCCACTCGGACCAGGGGGGCCATGAGCAAGTAGTGCTCTGCCAGGACCGTGCCAGCGGCCTCAAGGCCGTCATCGCCATCCACTCCACCGCCCTGGGCCCGGCCCTCGGCGGCACCCGCTTCTATCCGTACGCGAGCGAGGAAGCGGCCGTCGCCGACGCGCTGAACCTCGCGCGCGGGATGTCGTACAAGAACGCCATGGCCGGTCTCGACCACGGCGGCGGCAAGGCCGTGATCATCGGTGACCCGGAGCAGATCAAGAGCGAGGAGCTCCTCCTCGCCTACGGCCGCTTCGTGGCCTCCCTGGGTGGCCGCTACGTCACGGCCTGCGACGTCGGCACGTACGTCAAGGACATGGACGTCGTCGCACGTGAGTGCCGCTGGACGACCGGCCGCTCCCCCGAGAACGGCGGCGCGGGCGACTCCTCCGTGCTCACCGCCTTCGGTGTCTTCCAGGGCATGCGCGCCTCCGCCATGCACCTGTGGGACGTCTCGACGCTGCGCGGCCGCACGGTCGGTGTCGCGGGCGTGGGCAAGGTCGGCCACCACCTCGTGGAGCACCTCCTCCAGGACGGCGCCGAGGTCGTGATCACCGATGTGCGCGAGGAGTCCGTGAACCGGATCATCCACAAGCACCCGTCCGTGACCGCCGTCGCCGACACCGACGCGCTGATCCGGTACGAGGGCCTCGACGTGTACGCCCCCTGCGCGCTGGGCGGCGCCCTGAACGACGAGTCCGTGCCGGTGCTCACCGCGAAGGTGGTCTGCGGCGCGGCCAACAACCAGCTGGAGCACCCCGGCGTGGAGAAGGACCTCGCCGACCGCGGCATCCTCTACGCGCCGGACTACGTGGTGAACGCGGGCGGCGTGATCCAGGTCGCCGACGAGCTGCACGGCTTCGACTTCGACCGGTGCAAGGCGAAGGCGTCGAAGATCTTCGACACCACTCTTGCCATATTCGCTCGTGCGAAGGAAGACGGCATTCCGCCGGCCGCGGCGGCCGACAGGATCGCCGAGCAGCGGATGGCGGAGGCCCGCTCCCGCTGACCTTGGGGACGCCGTGAAAGGGCCCCGCCGACGTGCGCGAGAGACAAGACTCACCCCCGTCGGCGGGTCGCCCGGCAAGAAGAGGTTAAAATCGCAGTTGACCAGCGAGGACAGGGCTCCTCGCGGGTTGTGCGCCGAGGCGCGTCCTGCGGGCGACGTACCGTATGGCCGCAGGAGCAGGTACCGTGGAAGCCCTACGGACCGGCCTCTCCACGGAGAGCCCGTTCCTGATCATGAACGCGTGTCAAGACTCTGGGGTCACCAAGCCCCATATCCGAGGGGGTCGAGCCATGGGGCGCGGCCGGGCAAAGGCCAAGCAGACGAAGGTCGCCCGCCAGCTGAAGTACAGCAGCGGCGGGACTGACCTCTCGCGTCTGGCCAATGAGCTGGGCGCTTCGACTTCGCAACAGCCGCCGAATGGCGAGCCGTTCGAGGACGACGACGAGGAAGACGACCCGTACGCCCAGTACGCGGATCTGTATAACGACGACGAGGACGAGGACTCTTCCGACGAGTCCGGTTCTTCGTCGCAGCGCCGCGGCGCTTGACCTCGTTGCATTCGCAGCACCTGAAGTATTCGCAGTTCTCGTAGCAACTGCACCTCACCCGGTCCGGGGTGGTCACCACAACGGACCGGGTTTTGTGCTGCCCTTTCGGACTTCTACTTCGCGTAGTCACCGATGAGCTCGGCGCCCGTGGTGTGCGCGCCGCGCTCGGTGATCTCACCGGCGATCCAGGCGTCCACGCCGCGGTCCGCGAGGGTCGTGAGGGCCGCGTCCGCGGACTCCTCGGGGACGATCGCCATCATGCCGACGCCCATGTTCAGCGTCTTCTCCAGCTCCAGGCGCTCGACCTGACCGGCCTTGCCGACGACATCGAAGACCGCGCCGGGGGTCCAGGTCTCGCGGTCGACGATCGCGTGCAGGCCGTCCGGGATGACCCGGCCCAGGTTCGCCGCGAGGCCGCCGCCCGTGATGTGGCTGAAGGCGTGGACGTCCGTGGTGCGGGTGAGCGCCAGGCAGTCCAGGGAGTAGATCTTGGTGGGCTCCAGGAGCTCCTCGCCGAGCGTGCGGCCGAACTCCTCGACCTGGCGGTCCAGGGACCAGCCCGCGCGGTCGAAGACCACATGCCGGACGAGCGAGTACCCGTTCGAGTGAAGGCCGGAGGACGCCATGGCGATGACGGCGTCACCCTTACGGATGCGGTCGGGGCCGAGCACGCGGTCCGCCTCGACCGCGCCCGTGCCGGCGCCCGCGACATCGAAGTCGTCGGGGCCGAGCAGGCCCGGGTGCTCGGCGGTCTCGCCGCCGATGAGGGCGCAGCCCGCGAGCACACAGCCCTCGGCGATGCCCTTCACGATGGCCGCGACACGCTCGGGGTGGACCTTGCCGACGCAGATGTAGTCGGTCATGAAGAGCGGCTCGGCGCCGCACACCACGATGTCGTCCATGACCATGGCGACCAGGTCGTGCCCGATGGTGTCGTACACGCCGAGCTGGCGGGCCAGGTCGACCTTCGTGCCGACGCCGTCGGTGGCGGAGGCGAGCAGGGGGCGCTCGAAGCGCTTGAGGGCGGAGGCGTCGAAGAGTCCGGCGAAGCCGCCGATGCCGCCGAGTACCTCGGGGCGCTTCGTCTTCTTCACCCACTCCTTCATCAGCTCGACGGCGCGGTCGCCCGCTTCGATGTCTACGCCTGCGGCTGCGTAGCTGGCACCGGTGGTCTCAGACATGGTGATTTTGAGAGCTTTCGTGTCGTTACTACGGGTGGCTTACGGGCGACGGATCGCGTCGGCCGCTGCCGTGGACGCCGGACCGGCGGCCAGCTCCGTCTCCAGGAGCTGCTTGCCGAGCAGCTCGGGGTCGGGGAGGTCCATCGGGTACACGCCGTCGAAGCAGGCGCGGCACAGGTTCGGCTTGTCGATGGTCGTTGCCTCGATCATGCCGTCGATGGAGATGTACGAGAGCGAGTCGGCGCCCATGGACGTGGCGATCTCGTCGATCGTCATGCCGTTGGCGATGAGCTCGGCGCGGGTCGCGAAGTCGATGCCGAAGAAGCAGGGCCACTTCACGGGCGGCGAGGAGATCCGGATGTGGATCTCGGCGGCGCCGGCCTCGCGGAGCATCTTGACCAGGGCGCGCTGGGTGTTGCCGCGCACGATCGAGTCGTCGACGACGACCAGACGCTTGCCCTTGATGACTTCCTTGAGGGGGTTCAGCTTGAGACGGATGCCGAGCTGGCGGATCGTCTGCGAGGGCTGGATGAAGGTCCGGCCGACATAGGCGTTCTTGACCAGTCCGGCGCCGAAGGGGATGCCGGAGGCTTCCGCGTAACCGATCGCGGCGGGCGTTCCGGACTCCGGGGTCGCTATGACGAGGTCGGCGTCGACCGGAGCTTCCTTGGCGAGTTTCCGGCCCATCTCGACACGCGAGAGGTAGACGTTCCGGCCGGCGATGTCGGTGTCGGGGCGCGCCAGGTAGACGTACTCGAAGACACAGCCCTTGGGCTTCGCTTCCGCGAATCGGGACGTTCGCAGGCCGTTCTCGTCGATCGCGATGAACTCGCCGGGCTCGACCTCGCGGACGAAGCTGGCGCCGCAGATGTCGAGCGCCGCGGACTCCGAGGCCACGACCCAGCCGCGCTCCAGGCGGCCGAGGACCAGCGGGCGGATGCCCTGCGGGTCACGGGCCGCGTACAGCGTGTGCTCGTTCATGAAGACGAGGGAGAAGGCGCCCTGCACGTCCGGGAGGACCTTGGTGGCGGCTTCCTCGATGGTCAGCGGCTTGCCGTCGTCGTCCACCTGGCCCGCGAGGAGAGCCGTCACCAGGTCGGTGTCGTTGGTCGCCGCGACCTGGGTCGCGCGGCCGTTCTCCTTGGGCAGGGCGGCCACGAGCTCGGCGAGCTGGGCCGTGTTGACGAGGTTGCCGTTGTGCCCGAGCGCGATGGAGCCGTGCGCGGTGGCACGGAACGTCGGCTGGGCGTTCTCCCATACGGAGGCACCAGTGGTCGAGTAGCGGGCGTGACCGACCGCGATATGACCCTGGAGCGAACTGAGAGACGTTTCGTCGAAGACCTGGGAGACAAGGCCCATGTCCTTGAAGACAAGGATCTGGGAGCCGTTGCTGACCGCGATTCCCGCGGATTCCTGGCCTCGATGCTGGAGGGCGTACAGCCCGAAGTAAGTGAGCTTGGCGACCTCTTCACCCGGAGCCCAGACACCGAAGACGCCGCAAGCGTCCTGGGGGCCTTTCTCGCCGGGGAGCAGATCATGATTGAGTCGACCGTCACCACGTGGCACGACATCGAGTGTAGGCGAGATCGACCACTGGTCCGAATTGGGGATACGGCCCCCGCACGGAGCGTAATCGTGGCCCTGGCGCGCACGGGGAGTACGAAGCCCGTGTGAACAGGTGGACCGAAGCGTTGACAGGGGTCACCGGGCCCCGTGAAGCTCCTGGTCCATGCACCTGCAGCCCCCTGGTGACCCCTCGGTCACCCTTGTGGAGCGCCGCCACGTCGACCTGGTCCGTGTCGCGAGCGCCATCTGTCACAGCGCTGCCTGAACTCACTCTCCGTCCCTCTATTTCTCTACTCCGGGTACGTGCCCCCTGCCGCGCCGTGCCCCGTTCAGGAGCGCAGCCATGTCTTCGTACGACCGGTTCGCCTTGTCCCGTCGCTCCTTCGGAGGCGCCGTGGGCGCCGGTGCCGCCGCCGCGGTGGGGGTGCCCGCCGCCGCCGAGGCGCGTGAGCGGCCCTTCCGCGCCGCCTCGCGGCCCGGCTCCAAGCGGCCGAACATCCTGTTCATCCTCGGCGACGACCTGGGCTGGGCCGACCTCTCCTCCTACGGGTCGCCGCACATCAAGACCCCGAACCTGGACCGCCTCGCACGCCAGGGCGTGCGGTTCACCGACGCCTACGCCGGGTCCGCGACCTGCTCACCGACCCGGTTCAGCCTGTACACCGGGCGCTACCCCGGCCGTACGGAGGGCGGGCTCGCGGAGCCGATCGCGGACAAGTCCGTGGGCCTGGAGCCGACGCATCCCACGCTGGCGTCGCTGCTGCGGGGCGCCGGGTACGCGACCGCGCTCATCGGCAAGTGGCACGCGGGTTATCTGCCGGACTACTCGCCGACCAGGTCGGGCTGGGACGAGTTCTTCGGAAACTTCGGCGGGGCCCTTGAGTACTACTCGAAGCTGGGGCTCGGCGGTGAGTACGACCTCTACGAGGGCGACGCCGAGTACAAGGACCTGCGCTATTACACGCGCATCCTGACCGAGCGGGCGAGCGAGTACGTGCGGCGGGACCACGGCGACAAGCCCTGGCTGCTCAATCTGAACTTCACCACCCCGCACTGGCCTTGGATAGCCGACGGCGACACCGAGAAGAGCGCCGAGATCGTACGGAGGATCAAGGCGGGCGAGAAGGGCGCGCTCTGGCATCAGGACGGCGGGTCCGTCGAGAAGTACACCGAGATGGTGCAGGACCTGGACCGGTCGGTCGGTGAGGTGCTCAAGGCCCTGAAGCGGTCCGGTCAGGAGCGGGACACCCTGGTCTTCTTCGCCTCCGACAACGGCGGCGAGCGCTTCTCGTACAACTGGCCCCTGTCGGGCAACAAGGCCTCGCTCCAGGAGGGCGGCATCCGGGTGCCGACCATCGTGCGCTGGCCCGCGCGGCTCGACGGCGGGCAGGTCAGCCACGAGCCCGTGTTCACCCCGGACTGGACGGCCACGCTCCTGGAGATCGGCGGGGCCAGGCCGAGCCCCGCGTACCCGCTGGACGGGACCAGCCTCGCGCCCTACCTCCTGAAGGGCGAGGAGCTCGCGGAGCGGGAGCTGTTCTGGCGCGTGCGCGGGGAGCGGGCCCTGCGGCGCGGTGACTGGAAGTACTACCGGGGCAAGGGCGGCGAGGACCAGCTCTTCGACCTCTCGGCGGACCAGCGCGAGCAGGCCGACCTGGCGGCGCGCGAGCCTCGGCTGCTGGCCGAGCTGAAGGCGGCCTGGGAGAAGACGGACAAGGGGCTGCTGCCGTATCCGGCCGCCTGAGACCGTGCCGGGGCGAGCCGCTGCCTGAACTGAGCCTTAAGCGCGGCCTAAGAAGCCTTCCCGGGGGTTCGCGGGGGCCCGAGTGATCGCTAGCGTGCCTGGCACGCACCCGAGTTGATCTTCGGCCCGCGCGAACCCCCACTCGGAAGGTCCCCATGAAACCGTCCCCGCGCCTCTGCCTCATACCGGCCGCCGTGGCCGCCGCCCTGACCGCCGCCGCGGCGGCGCCCGCGCCCGCCGCCGACGAACGGGAGCGGCGCGTCCAGGTCGCCATGGTGAACTTCACCGACAGCCGGATCCCGGACGCGGGCAAGCTGGAGACCGCCCTGAAGGACAACTATTTTGGCGCCGACGGCTCCCTGACCTCGTACTACAACGAGGTCACCGGCGGCGCGACCACCTTCAGGGCCGCCGAGGGCGACGGCGTCACCGGACCCGTCGACATCGACCTCGCGGCCACCGGCTGCGACACCGGCAAGATCAACGGCCTGACGCGCAAGGCCCTGGCCGCGAAGGGCGTCCCCGAGGAGAGCTACGACCACCTGTCGCTCGTCTTCCCCTCGGAGAAGGCCGGCTGCGACTGGCTCGCCCTGGGGACCGTCGGCGGCGGCACCACCTGGATGCCGATCGGCGCCGACGGCAAGATGTCGATGACGGCCCTGGTCCACGAGTTCGGCCACAACTTCGGCTACAGCCACCACATGCGCCTTCGCTGCCCCGACGGCGACCTCGGCGCGGGCTGCAAGGAGGACGGCACCAGCCACAAGACCCCGATGGGCGGCGGGGGTTGGGAGGCCGGGCTCACCTCTCCCGAGCTGCTGCACAACAAGTGGCTGACGGGCGGCGAGGTCGCGAAGGTCGCCAAGTCCGGCACGTACGACCTGCGTCCGCTGTACGGGAGCGGGGGCGGGGTCCGTGCGCTCGACATTCCGCTGGGCGACGACCGTCTCGTCGTGGAGCTGCGGCACGAGTCCGGCACCGTCGACGGCGGCATCCAGGGCGTGCACGCCTACCGGGTGCCGGCCACGGACTACGCGAAGTCGGCGCTCATCGACCCGACGCCGGACACCGACGGCTCCGACAGTGACGCCCCGGCCGACGCGGACGCCCTCAAGGCGGGCGCGACCCTGACGGACACGGCACGGAAGGTCGAGGTCAAGGTCGTGAAGGCGGCGGCCGGGACGGCGACGGTGCAGGTCAGCCTGGACGGCGTCGCGGCGCCGAAGGAGGCCGCCGCCGCCCCGACCGAGGAGGACGGGCCCGCGGAAACCCCCGCTGAGGCTCCTGCTGAGGCCCCCGCGGAAACCCCCAACGCGGCCCGCCCCGCCGGTGATTCCACCGAGCTCGCCGAGACCGGCGGCGATTCGGACACCACGCTCGCCTACTCCCTCGGCGGTGGCCTCATGCTCGCCCTCGGCGGCGCGTTCCTGCTGAAGTCCCGCGCCCGCCGCGTCGCCGTCACTTCTCCTTCGGGTCGGCGGCGTTCGCGCTGACGACCGTGCCGTCGGCGGCGGTGAGGGAGAGCCCTGCGTGGGTCAGCTGGTAGCTCACCTTGCCGTCGAAGAGCTTGAGGAGCTTCTTCTCGGTCTCCCCCGCGGCTCCCTCGCACAGCATGCGGGTGGTCCGGGGGGCGCCCAGAATGATCTCCCCGTCCCGTACGTCTGCCTTGGCGGAGACGCTGTTGCAGCCGAGCTTTCCGCGGACGGTGCCGTCCTTGCCGAAGGTCAGATGGGCCTTGCCGGCCACTTCCTTCGGCAGGGACGCCGCGACCTTGCCGTCACCGATGGCGTTCACGCTCCACTTGGTGCCCGTGAGGGGGGCGGCGTCCGCGTCCGGTTCAGAGGTGAGGGCCACGCGGTCTCCCTTGTCGGTGGTGAGCGTCAGCTTGTCGCCGTCGACGGCGGCCTTCAGCTCTCCCTTGGCGAGGGCGGCCTTGAAGGCGTTCTCGAAGTCCTGCTTCTCGCAGCCCCGTTTGGTGGAGAGGGCGTTGGCGAAGCCGACGGTGTCGCCGTCCGTCCTCACGTCCGCGGTGAAGCCGTTGCAGCCGTAGTTGCCCTCGGCCTTGCCCTTGTCGCCGATCTTGACGTAGGCATCGCCGGGGGCCTGCTGTTTCTTGCCGTCCACCGTGACGCTCTCGACGCTCCAGTGCACGCCGGAGAGCCTCGGCTGAGACCCGACGGACCCGCTGCCTGAGCCGGTCTCGGTGCCGCACGCGGTGAGCATGCCCGCGGCGGCCAGGGCCATGACGGTCGGAGTCAGTCGTTGCTTCTGCATGCCGCTGTGACGGGACAAGTGGGTGATCTGGTTCCCTTCTCGCCATCCGGTTCGCCCGGCTAGCTCATGACCGGCAGCAGCCCCGCCAGGTCCGCCCGCTCCCCGCTCGCCCCGACCTTCGCCGCGTCGAGGGCGGTCTTCCAGTCCGTGCGCCCGGTCGCGAGGCGGATCCAGGTGAGCGGATCGGTCTCCACGACGTTCGGCGGGGTTCCGCGAGTGTGCCGGGGCCCTTCGACGCACTGGACCACGGCGAACGGCGGGATCCTGACCTCGACGGCACCGCCGGGGGCCTTCACCGCGAGGGCGTCGGCGAGCAGCCGGGTGCAGGCTGCCAGGGCCTGACGGTCGTACGGGACGTCAAGGCCGGGCACCGCGTCGTTCAGGTCGTCGGTGTGCACGACGAGTTCGACGGTACGGGTGACCAGGAAGTCGTCGAGGGTCATCGCGCCGAACCGCGTCGGCATGAGCCGGCCCGCCGTGACCTCGGGCAGCGCGTCCTCGAAGCCGGCGAGGGTGCGCGCGTACAGCCCGGTCAGATCCTCCTGGGCGGCGAAGGCCCGCGAGGCCTCGTCGACCTGCGCGGCGGCCGACGCGGTCGCGAACGGCCAGTCGAGCAGGGCCACTTCGCGCGCCGGGGGCTCCGGCATGGCGAGGAAGCGGGTGGCGCCGCCGAGTGCCATCGTGAGGTGGGCGGCAAGCTCGCGGACGGTCCAGCCGCCGAGCCGGGTCGGCAGGGCGAGCTGCTCGGGCTCCAGGGTGCCGACCGCGTCCCGTACGTTCCCGAACTGGGCGAGGACGGCGGTGCGGATCTTGGCGGAGTCGTAGATACGCGTGCGCTTCTTGGCCGGTGGCATAGGCCGAGCCTAATTCTTCCCGGGGTAGCCCCCAAGGCCCTTCTCCACCTGGCCGAAGACACGCTCGGCCGACTCGGCGCAGTCCTTCGCGATCTCGTCGAGGGGGTCACCGGCGAGGGTGCGCTCGTGGTTCTCGACGATGAGCGCGTTCCGGGCGCCGATCAGCTGGGCGGCGGCCACGCGCGCGAGGAGCAGGTCGTCCGTCTCCTCGGCGAGGGCGTCGGAGAGGAGCTGGACGCTGCGCATGTGGAAGATCACCATGCGGTGCGCGAGGGTCGGTGTCTCGCTGATGAGCTGGCGCACCTTGAGGGCGCGCGGGTCGCCGCTGAGTCCGATCGACGGGTCGCGTCCGGCGATCTGCCCCAGGAACTGGCCGCGCATCGCGGCGACCGCGGACTCCCCGGGCTGCCGCTCGCGCACCGCTCGGGCCGGGTCGCCGACGTGCTCCTCCATGGGGCTGACGATCGCGCCTTCCTTGGTGCCGAAGTAGTTGAAGACGGTCATCTTCGACACGTCGGCGGCCTCGGCGATCTCCGCCACGGAGACGTGGTCGAAGCCCCGCTCGGAGCAGAGGTCCACGGCGACCCGCCAGATCCGCGACGCGGTCTGCTTCTTCTTGCGCGCGCGCAGCCCCAGCTCCTCAGTCATGCAGGTCACGGTACCGGGGCGGCCTCATCCCGGACCGACATGACCGAAGGCCCCACCCGAGGCAGATCGGGTGGGGCCTTCGGTCGTGCGCGAGCCGAACCGGTCAGGCGAAGAGCCCCGGCAGGGTCCCCTCGTGCGCCTCGCGGATCTCGGCCAGCGGGAGCGTGAACTCGCCCTGCAGTTCCACCGCGTCACCGTCGACCACACCGATGCGCGTCGCGGGCAGGCCCCGCGCCCCGCACATGTCGGTGAAGCGCAGCTCCTCGGAGCGGGGGACGGACACGACCGCACGGCCCGCCGACTCGCTGAACAGGAGGGTGAACGCGTCCAGGCCGTCCGGGACGACCAGGCGTGCGCCCTTCCCGCCGCGGAGGCAGGACTCGGCGACGGCCTGCGCGAGGCCACCGTCGGAGAGGTCGTGCGCGGCGTCGATCATGCCGTCGCGCGAGCCCGAGATCAGGATCTCGGCGAGCAGCCGCTCGCGCTCCAGGTCGACCTTCGGGGGAAGCCCGCCGAGGTGGTCGTGGACGACCTGCGACCAGGCCGAGCCGCCGAACTCCTCGGTGGTGTCACCGAGCAGGTAGAGCAGCTGGCCCTCTTCGGCGAACCCGATCGGCGTGCGGCGCGCCACGTCGTCGATCACGCCGAGCACCGAGACGACCGGGGTCGGGTGGATCGCCGCCTCGCCCGTCTGGTTGTACAGGGAGACGTTGCCGCCGGTCACCGGGGTGCCCAGGATCTGGCAGGCGTCGGCGAGGCCACGGGTGGTCTCGGCGAACTGCCACATGACGTCCGGGTCCTCGGGCGAACCGAAGTTCAGGCAGTCCGAGACGGCGAGCGGCTTGGCACCGGTCGCGGCGACGTTGCGGTACGCCTCCGACAGGGCCAGCTGCGCGCCCGCGTACGGGTCGAGCTTCGAGTAGCGGCCGTTGCCGTCATTGGCGAGGGCGACACCGAGGCCGGTCTCCTCGTCGATGCGGACCATGCCGGAGTCCTCGGGCTGCGCGAGCACCGTGTTGCCCTGCACGAAACGGTCGTACTGATCCGTCACCCACGCCTTGGAGGCCTGGTTCGGGGACGCGACGACCGCGAGGACCTGCTCGCGCAGCTCCTTCGAATCCGCCGGTCGTGCCAGCTTGTTGGCGTCGTCCGCCTGGAGGGCGTCCTGCCACTTCGGGCGCGCGTAAGGGCGCTCGTAGACCGGGCCGTCGTGGGCGACCGTGCGCGGGTCGAGGTCGACGATCTTCTCGCCGTGCCAGAAGATCTCCAGGCGGTCGCCGTCGGTCACCTCACCGACGACGGTGGCGATGACGTCCCACTTCTCGCAGATCGCGAGGAAGCGCTCGACCTTCTCCGGCTCGACGACCGCGCACATGCGTTCCTGCGACTCACTCATGAGGATTTCCTCGGGAGTGAGCGTGGAGTCGCGAAGGGGTACGTCGTCGAGCTCGACGCGCATGCCGCCCGAGCCGTTGGACGCCAACTCCGAGGTGGCGCAGGAGAGTCCGGCCGCGCCGAGGTCCTGGATGCCGACGACGAGCTTCTCGGCGAAGGCCTCCAGGGTGCACTCGATGAGGAGCTTCTCCTGGAAGGGGTCACCGACCTGCACGGCGGGACGCTTCGAAGGCTTCGTGTCGTCGAAGGTCTCGGAGGCCAGGATCGACGCGCCGCCGATGCCGTCGCCGCCGGTCCGGGCCCCGTAGAGGATGACCTTGTTGCCGGGGCCGCTGGCCTTCGCGAGGTGGATGTCCTCGTGCCGCATGACGCCGATGGCACCGGCGTTCACGAGGGGGTTGCCCTGGTAGCAGGCGTCGAAGACGAGCTCGCCGCCGATGTTCGGCAGGCCCAGGCAGTTGCCGTAGCCGCCGATGCCCGCGACGACTCCCGGCAGGACACGCTTCGTGTCGGGGTGGTCGGCGGCGCCCATCCGCAGCGGGTCCACGACCGCGACCGGGCGGGCGCCCATCGCGATGATGTCGCGGACGATGCCGCCGACACCGGTGGCCGCGCCCTGGTAGGGCTCGACGTACGAGGGGTGGTTGTGCGACTCGACCTTGAAGGTGACCGCGTAGCCGTTGCCGACGTCGACGACACCGGCGTTCTCGCCGATGCCGACGAGCATCGCGTCGTTGTCGGGGGCCTTCTCGCCGAACTGGCGCAGGTGGACCTTGCTGCTCTTGTACGAGCAGTGCTCGGACCACATGACGGAGTACATGGCGAGCTCGGCGCCGGTGGGACGGCGGCCCAGGATCTCGCGTACGCGCGCGTACTCGTCTTCCTTCAGGCCCAGTTCGGCCCAGGGCAGCTTGACGTCGGGAGTCTCGGCTGCGTGCTTGACGGTGTCCAGAGTCATGCGTTGACCAGCTTCTTCAGGATCGAGGTGAAGAATCCGAGGCCGTCGGTGCGGCCGGTCCCGACCAGCGGCTCCACGGCGTGCTCGGGGTGCGGCATGAGGCCGACGACATTGCCCGCCTCGTTCGTGATGCCGGCGATGTCACGGAGCGAGCCGTTGGGGTTACCGTCCAGATAGCGGAAGGCGACGCGGCCCTCGGCCTCCAGCATGTCCAGGGTCCGCTCGTCGGCCGTGTACTGGCCGTCGATGTTCTTGAGCGGAATCTGGATCTCCTGGCCGGCCGTGTAGTCGGCGGTCCATGCGGTCCGGTCCGTCTCCACGCGCAGCTTCTGCTCGCGGCAGATGAAGTGCAGGTGGTTGTTCCTCAGCATCGCGCCGGGCAGCAGGTGCGACTCGGTGAGCACCTGGAAGCCGTTGCAGATACCGAGAACCGGCATCCCCGCCTTCGCCTGCTCGATGACCGACTCCATGACGGGCGAAAACCGTGAAATGGCCCCGGCCCGGAGATAGTCGCCGTACGAGAATCCGCCGGGAAGCACCACGGCGTCGACCTGCTTCAGGTCCTTGTCCCGGTGCCAGAGCGGCACTGCTTCGGCGCCGGCGACGCGGACGGCGCGCTGGGTGTCGCGGTCGTCGAGCGTTCCGGGGAAAGTGACGACTCCGATTCGAGCAGTCACTTCTCTTCCTCCACCTTTACGAAGAAGTCTTCGATCACGGTGTTGGCGAGGAAGGTTTCCGCCATCTCGTGGATACGGGCGAGGGCTGCGTCATCGACGGGCCCGTCCACCTCGAGTTCGAAGCGCTTTCCCTGACGTACGTCGGCGATCCCCTTGAATCCGAGGCGCGGCAGTGCACGCTGCACCGCCTGGCCCTGGGGGTCGAGGATCTCCGGCTTGAGCATGACGTCGACTACGACGCGTGCCACTGGCACTCCCGGTGTGTGGTGCTGGCTGAGCGGTCCCTTCAGACTACCCGCACAAAAATTCTACTCGCGTAGATTCGTAGAAACCTACGTGAGGACGGTCACGTTCCTGCTCATACTCACGTATCGAACGGGGCACCTTCGCGAAAAATCCTGGAAAAGATCACGCATCGCCATTGCACCCGGACACGCGGGCGGATTTAGTCGGGCTTCACAATGCAATGCCGGGCACTGTACAAAGGAAAAGGCATTGGCCGATCCTTTGCACATAACAGTGCCCATAACAGCCGGACAGTCGGCATCACCGCACGTCAACGTCGGTGGAGCCGCACGAAGGGACCGATATTCGTGGCGCAGCGTGTCGTAGTCACTCTCTTTGACGACATCGACGGCGGGGAAGCGGCGGAGACGATCGCCTTCGGTCTTGACGGCAAGTCGTACGAGATCGACCTCAATCAAACCAATGCCAAGAAACTGCGCAAGGTACTTGCCCCGTACCTGGACGCGGCCCGCAAGCAGTCGAAGTCCGGCAAGGCCTTCCGGCACACGACAGTGGCGGCGAACCCCGCGGCCGTCCGCGCCTGGGCCCGCTCGCACCAGATGGACGTCCCGCCGCGCGGCCGCATCCCCAAGAAGGTCTACGAGGCCTTCGAGGCGGCCAACTGACGCTCCGGCCCACCCCGGCCGACCTCGGCCGATGGCCTGCCAGGAGGGCCCCTCGGCAACCGACTTGACCTGCACCCCCGACGTTCGGCTAAAGTCTGGAGCACGCCGAGGGGCAAGGCCGAAAGGCCCGAACCTCACGGAGTCTTGCGGGTGTAGTTCAGTAGTAGAACATCCCCCTTCCAGGGGGAAGGCGCAGTGTGCAATTCCTGTCACCCGCTCTGCATCGCTCACCGAGCACTCTTTCGAGTGCGGTAGGCTGGTGCTCGCGCCGATCAGTGAGAGCTGGTCGGAGGCAATGCGAACGTAGCTCAGTTGGTAGAGCGCAACCTTGCCAAGGTTGAGGTCGCGAGTTCGAACCTCGTCGTTCGCTCCAGAGAAGAAGGCCCCGGTCATCGCGACCGGGGCCTTCTTCGTGTGCGCCCCCGCGGCCGAGCCCGCTTCTGACATTTGTCATTCGAGCCGGTGACAGCGCGCACTGCTCCGGCGCCCGGGGCCGGGGGACGCTTCAGTCATGACTGACCAAGTGATCGACGTGACCGATCTGCGGCGCGTGTACGGGGGCGGTTTCGAGGCGGTCCGGGGAGTCTCGTTCTCCGTCGGACGCGGCGAGCTCTTCGCGCTGCTCGGGACCAACGGCGCCGGAAAGACCTCCACCGTGGAACTCCTCGAAGGGCTCGCCCCGCCCGCCGGGGGGCGGGTGCGGGTGCTCGGGCACGACCCGTACGCCGAGCGGGGCGCCGTGCGCCACCGGATCGGTGTGATGCTCCAGGAAGGCGGTTTCCCCTCCGAGCTGACGGTCGCGGAGACCGTGCGGATGTGGGCGGCGTGCACCAGCGGCGCGCGCCCCGCAGCGGAAGCCCTCGACATGGTGGGCCTCGGCAAGCGGGCCGGCGTACGCGTGAAGATGCTCTCCGGCGGCGAGAAGCGGCGGCTCGACCTGGCGACGGCTCTCATCGGGCGGCCCGAGGTGCTCTTCCTCGACGAACCCACCACCGGGCTCGACGCCGAAGGCCGCCGCGAGACCTGGGAGTTGGTGCGCGCCCTGCGCGACGGCGGCACGACCGTGCTGCTCACCACGCACTACCTCGAAGAGGCCGAGAACCTCGCCGAACGGCTCGCGATCCTGCACGAGGGCCGGATCGCCGCCGCGGGCCGGGTCGCCGACGTGGTGGCCGAGCAGCCCTCCCACGTCTCCTTCGAACTGCCCGCCGGGTACTTCATCGGCGATCTGCCGCCGCTCGGTGAGCTCGGGGTGAGCGAGCACGAGATCATCGGCGGCCGGGTCAGGCTGCGGACACACGAGTTGCAGCGGGCGGCCACGGGGCTGCTGCTGTGGGCGCGGGACGCGAACGTCGAGCTCGGCAGGCTCGACGTACGGGCCGCGTCGCTGGAGGAGGCGTTCCTGCGCATCGCGCGGGACGCCGAGAGCGCGGCCGGTGTCGCGGAGAAGGAGAAGGTGGCATGAGTGCGCTGACGGTTGCCCCGCAAGCGGTGACGACTCCCGCCAAGCGGATGGCCGCGCTCGCCCGGGCGGAACTCACGCTGCTCGGGCGCAGCAAGGGGACATTGTTCGCGGCGCTGTTCGTGCCGCTCGTGATGCCGTTCAGCCTGCACCAGGCCGCGGACGGCATGAACCTCAAGGGCACCGGGCTCTCGGTCGCTTCCGTGGTGGTGCCCGGCGCCATCGGTTTCTCCCTGCTCTTCGCCGTCTACTCCGCGCTGACCGCTGTCTACGCCGCGCGCCGCGAGGAACTGGTGCTCAAGCGGCTGCGCACCGGTGAGCTGCGGGACCCGGAGATCCTTGCCGGGGCCGCGCTGCCCTCGGTCGCCATCGGCGTGATCCAGATCGTCGTCCTCGCGGTCGCCTGCGTCGCCCTGCTCGACGCGGGGGCGCCGAGCGCGCCGCATCTCGCCGTCATCGGAGTACTGCTCGGCCTGGTGATGTTCGCCGCACTCGGCGCGGTGACCGCGAGCTTCAGCAGGTCCGTGGAGTCCGCGCAGGTCATGGCCATGCCGCTGGCGTTCGGCTCGATGTTCGGGTCCGGCCTCTTCATCCCCTTCGAGGTCATGCCCGACAAGCTGGCCGCGGTCTGCGAACTGCTTCCGCTCTCGCCGGTGATCGAGCTGGTGCGGGGCGGCTGGACGGGCAATCTCGCGGCGTCGGACGCTCTCGGCGCCACCGCCACCGCGGTGGCCTGGACCGTGGTCTCGGTGTTTGCTGTACGGCGGTGGTTCCGCTGGGAGCCGCGGCGTTGAGGAAGGGGTCGGCGGTGGTCGTCGGGCGGATGCGAAGGGTGCAGCGGGACTGGCACAGCTCCAGCAAGATCCAGAAGGTGGAGCTCCAGAGCATGGCCATGTGGCACTCCATGCCCTGGCTGTTCTTCCTCAGCTGGGCCTCCCTGCCCCTCGGCCTGAGCCTGCGGCACCAGACGGTTCCGCTCGTCCTCGGCTGGACCCTGATCGCACTCGCCGCCGCGCAGTGCGTGCACGTCAACCGCACCATCCGAGCCTCCCTCGACCACTACCTGAAGCGCGCGGGAATGCCGCGCCGCGATCTCACGGTGTCGGCGACGCTCATGGTCCTCGTCCTGGGCCTGGTGATCGCCCTGCAGAGCGTGGACGGCGCCGAGCCGGAGACCCTCGTCCTCGCGTCCCTCTTCGGCGTGGTCCCCTACGCGATGTCCGTCGCCTTCGCCGTGCCCGTCCGCTCCTTCCTCATCCGGATCGCCATGATCACCGTCGCGGCGGTGGCCGCGTCGGCGGCGGCAGGCATCCACGACGGGCGGCTCCTCGGCCTGGCCCTGGTGATCGTCCTCGCCGGTCTGCTCTCGCTGGTCTCCTCGCGCTGCGGCGCCTGGACCCTCGCCGTGATGTGGGAGGGCGACCGGGCCCGCGAGGTCGAGGCACGGCTCGCGGTCGCCGAGGAGCGGCTGCGCTTCGGCCGTGACCTGCACGACGTGATGGGGCGCAACCTCGCCGTCATCGCGCTGAAGAGCGAGCTGGCCGTGCAGCTGGCCAAGCGCGGGCGGCCCGAGGCGGTCGACCAGATGGTCGAGGTGCAGCGGATCGCGCAGGAGTCGCAGCGGGAGGTACGGGAAGTGGTGAGGGGGTACCGGGAGGCCGACCTCGCGGTCGAACTCGCCGGTGCGCAGGGCGTGCTGGAGGCGGCGGGGATCGACTGCCGGGTGAGCGGGTCGTCGGCCGGCCTTCCGGTCTCGGTGCAGTCGGCGCTGGGATGGGTCGTGCGCGAGGCGACCACCAATGTGCTGCGGCACGGGGACGCGCAGCGGTGCGACATCACCCTGACGATCACCGACGAACGTACGTCGCTGGTCGTCGAGAACGACGGGGCGCCCGATGCCGTGCCCGAGGGCAGGAAGGGCTCCGGCCTCGCCGGACTCAGGGAGCGGCTCGCCGCGGTGGACGGGACGCTGGAGTCCGCCTCCGGCGAAGGGCGGTTCCGCCTCGCCGCGGAGGTGCCGACGGCCCGCCCCCGGCAGGACGGTTCCCGGCAGGTCAGCCGACAGGAAATCGAAAGGGTCGCGCCATGAGCCTGCGTGTGCTGCTCGCCGACGACGAGCACCTCATCCGCGGCGCCCTCGCCGCGCTCCTCGCCCTCGAGGACGATCTCGTCGTGGTCGCCGAGGCCGCGTCGGGGCCCGAGGCGCTCGCCATGGCCCTCGCCCACCGGCCGGACGTGGCCGTGCTCGACCTGGAGATGCCGGGCGCCGACGGTGTGAGTGTGGCCACATCGCTGCGGGACGAACTGCCGCACTGCCGCACCATGATCGTGACGAGCCATGGCAGACCGGGGCATCTCAAGCGTGCGCTCGCGGTGGGCGTACGGGGCTTCGTGCCGAAGACGGTGAGCGCGCAGCGCCTCGCGGAGATCATCCGCACCGTTCATGCCGGTAATCGCTATGTGGACCCGGAGTTGGCCGCCGACGCGATCTCCGCCGGGGACTCGCCGCTGACCGTCCGCGAGGCCGAGGTGCTCGAACTCGCCGCCGACGGGGCGCCCGTCGCGGAGATCGCCGAGCGGGCCGCGCTGTCGCAGGGGACGGTCCGCAACTACCTCTCCTCCGCCGCCACCAAGATCGGGGCCGAGAATCGTCATGCCGCGGTGCGTCTCGCACGCGAGCGAGGTTGGGTATAGTTGGCATCGCGCTTCGGCGCAGCGCGGACGTAGCTCAGTTGGTAGAGCGCAACCTTGCCAAGGTTGAGGTCGCCAGTTCGAACCTGGTCGTCCGCTCCACGGAGAAGAAACCCCCGGTGCCTCTCGGCGCCGGGGGTTTCTTCGTGCTCCGCTATGTGCGGCTGCCTTCGCCGCGTACGGCTACCAGGCCATGCCCGTAAGACGCTCGTACGCCTCGATGTACTTGGCGCGCGTGGCGTCCACCACGTCCTGCGGGAGCGCGGGCGGCGGCTGCTCGCTCTTGCGGTCCCAGCCGGAGGCCGGCGAGGTGAGCCAGTCGCGGACGAACTGCTTGTCGAACGACGGCTGGGCGCGGCCCGGCTGCCAGCTGTCCGCCGGCCAGAAGCGGGACGAGTCCGGGGTGAGGACCTCGTCCGCGATGACCAGCGTCTCGCCGTCGAAGCCGAACTCGAACTTCGTGTCGGCGAGGATCACGCCGCGGTCGCGGGCGATGTCACGGGCCCGGCCGTAGACCGCGAGGGTCGCCTGGCGGAGCTGGGCCGCCGTCTCGGCGCCCACCTGGCGGGCCACTTCCTCGTAACTCACGTTCTCGTCGTGCTCACCGACCGCCGCCTTCGTGGCGGGCGTGAAGATGGGTGCGGGCAGCTCCGAACCGTCGCTCAGGCCGTCGGGCAGCGCGAGGCCGCAGACGGTGCGCGAGTCGTTGTACTCGACCAGGCCCGAGCCCGTGAGGTAGCCGCGGGCGACGCACTCGACCGGGACCATCGCCAGGGACTTGCAGACCGTGGTCCGGCCCTCCCAGTCGGCGGGGGCGCCGGGCGGCACGTCGGTGGAGATGACGTGGTTCGGCACGAGGTCGGCGAGCTGGTCGAACCACCACAGGGAGAGCTGCGTGAGGACCCTGCCCTTGTCAGGGATCTCCGTGGGCAGCACCCAGTCGTAGGCGGACATGCGGTCGCTCGCGACCATCACGAGGTCGCCCGCCTCGTTCCGGTACAGGTCGCGCACCTTGCCGGTGTGCACATGCACCAGGCCCGGCACCTGAAGCGGCTCGGGCTTTTCTACGAATCCGGACACGGTTCCTCCCCGTGGTTCTGGCTGAATGCTGCTGATTCTCCCGCATGGGGAGAGGGCTCGCGGCCAGGGGGATGCCGACGAGCGTCAGTCCCGTTTGCAGATGCGGTCCAGGAGGTTGGCGGTGGCGCGCTGGACACGCGTGTCCACATGACCGGGGCGGTCGAGCGACGGGGACCAGGCGAAGGTGCCCGAGGCGAAGACCAGGGCGCCGGAGGGGGCGCGGTAGAGGGACGACTCCTGGTGGCGCACGGCGCCGTCGGAGTCCTCGTACGGAGAGTGGGCGAGGAGGATGCGGCCCTGGTGCTCCGGCAGCGCGGTGCGCGGGAAATAGCGGTCGGCCTCGCCCGCGACCAGGCCCTCGATCTCGTCCCCTTCGTGCGCGCCCGTCGCCTCCCACAGCCAGTGGTCGGCGTTGCGCACGACGAGGGGGGCGGGTTCGGGGACCCGGCCCGCGTACTGGATGCCCAGGAGTTGCTGTTCGGCCTTGTCCTGCTCCCGCCAGAGGGCCGGTCTGCCGGGTCCGTGGCGCTTGCGGCAGGTCAGCAGGCGGTCTGCCACGCCGGACGGGGAAGGGCCCAACTCCACCTGCCAGTACATGGTGTTGGCGGAGAGGAAGACGAGGGACGTGCCGTGCTCGCGGGCCTGCTCCGTGGAGCGGCGCATGTTCGCCGACCAGTACTCGTCGTGGCCCGGGAAGACCAGGCCGCGGTAGCGGGTCGGATCGATGCGGCCCGCGTGCAGGTCGCGGGTGTCGGCGTACGCGAGGTCGTAGCCGTACCGCTCGGCCCAGCGGATGAAGTCGTAGGCGTGGCCGACGTGCAGGGGCAGGCCCGCGCCCGCGTACGGACGGTCGAAGGAGACCGTGTGCGCGGCCTCGCTCTCGCCCAGGAGACGGCCCTTCTCGTCCCACGCGTGGTAGAGGCTCGCGCCCGTGCGGCCGTCCTCGGGATAGAGGTTGTAGGCCTGCCAGGTGATGTCCGGCAGGAGCAGCAGCAGATCGGCGCGGTGGTCGTCGCGGACCGTGAACGGGACGTGCGAGCGGTAGCCGCCGACCGTGGTGAGGACCGCCACGTACGCCCCGACGCTCCAGTAACTCGGGATCTGCAGACGCCAGGAGAGCCACCAGTGGTGGCAGGAGACCGTGCGGTCGGCGGCGAGCGGGGGCGGCTGGACGATGCCGGACAGGCGCGGGCTCGTGGTGATCTTGCTGGCGCCGTCGCCGCCGTAGTGCCCGATGCGGTAGATGTCGACGCTGAACTGCTGGGGCGGGTCCACCGTGACGTGGAAGTCGATCGCCTCGCCGGGGGCGGCGGCGCCGGTGGAGGCGAAGCCCTTGATCTGGCCGTGCACGTCGTCGGCGGTGCGGGGGCCGTTCGTACGGGTGCGGGGTGCGGGGATGTTCCGGGCGCCGGGGGCCGGGGCGTGGTCGATGTACCAGGGGACGACCTGGCCCGTGTCGTCGAAGTAGTGCTCGGCGCCTCGGAGCCAGGGCAGGGGCCCTTGGCCGAAGGGGTCGGTCACGGCGTGCGCCAGGGCGCCCGATTCCCACCTGCGGATCTGCTCCGACCCCATGTGTGTGCCCCTCCCTCGCTGCTCCCCCGAAATTGCTCTGTACCGCGGTGCGCTTCCCGTGTGCGGTGCCGCCGCCTGCCTGCCGGATCACATGTCGGATCACATGTCGCGTGACCTGTCGGATCGCATGCCGGACCAACGGCCGATCCCAGCACATCACATTACGCACGCACTCCGTCACCGTTCGTCGCGAATCGACGAGAACGGAAGGGAGCGTTCCGGGGAGTGGGGGCGGGGGCGGGCGCGGGGTGGTGGGTGCGGGGTGGTGGGTGCGGGGTGGTGTGGGGCCCGCCTCAGACCAGGCGCACCGGCTTCTCCGGGCGGACGCCCAGGCGGGCCAGCCAGCCGCGCAGGGGGATGGGGTCGCCGTCCTCCACGAGGCTCAGGACATGCGGCGTGAGATCCGCCGCGCGCTCCCCGTCGACCAGGAGGGAGGGGCCGTCGAGCCAGTCGAGACCGGGGGCGGCTCCCGCCGTGTCCACGGCCGCGCAGCAGACCAGTGCCGTGACGTGATCGGCCAGCAACTCCCGTCCCGTACGCGGCGGCTGGAGCGGGAACAGCGGCAGCATTCCGTCGTCCCAGAGCGCGTCGTCCGGGCCCTGTCCCGTGGGCGCGGGGCGGGGCGGGGCGGCGGCTTCCTCGCGGGCGATCTCCGCGGTGAGGCCCGCGGCCAGGAGACCGCCGGGGCCGTCGGTGGACTCCTCGCCGTCCTCGGGCTCCTGGCCGAACATGACCTCTTCACCGACCGCGGTTGCCTTTTCCGTGGCCTTCGTGGTCTCGGTGGCCTTCGTGGCTTCCGCCACGTCGGTGGTGTCCGTGGCCTCCGCCGTCAGGTGGTCCAGTACGCGGCCCAGCGTCGGGCCCTTGGAGCCGGCTGTCGTCGGGTCGGCGCAGTGGCTGATGCCCAGCGAGTCCAGTACGCGGTGCAGGCGCGCGGCGTCCATGCGCCACTTGCGGTCGACGACCTCGTCCGGATACTCCTGCCACGCCACCGGCGCCCAGTCCGGGCCCTGCTCTGCGGGGCCGCCGTGGAAGAGGCGGGCGGCGAGCAGCGAAGCCGCCTCGTCCACCGAACCCGGCTCCTCCAGAAGGTCACAGGCGGGGCGCTCGCCCAGGCGGGACGTGAAGCCCTCCGCCAGACGGTCCCTGCGGGAGAGCTCGGTGAGGGCGGACACGACACCCGCGTCGAGGCGGGAGGGCCAGCGGCCCATCCGCCAGGCGGGCAGCGCGACCTTGGTCAGGAGCCGGTCCCACCCGGCGTACGCCAGGCCCACCTGCTCCTGGGCGACGATCCGCACTCCGTAGTCCACGGCCTGGGCGCGCTCGGCGGCGGCCGCAGCGACCCCGCGCTCCATCTCGCCCGCATGCCCGCGGACACTGCGCAGGAGCAGCCGCGTCACCCAGCCGGCACCACCGAGGACCGTACGCACGAGGGGACCGCGTCCCGGCGCGGAAGTGACCGCGACCGCGGCGTCGAGCCCGCGGATGAAGCGCCGGGCCGCGGCTATGTCGGGGTGCGCCGAGGGTCCCGTGCCGGCCACGACCGGGGCGAGCACCGCGCGCAGCTCGCCGACCCGCATCCACCACAGGAACGGGGAGCCGATGACGAGCACCGGAGCGACGGGTGCCGGGCGGCGCGGGGCGGGGCGGCCGTCCCGTACGCCATTGCCCTCGTCCTTCGTGGGCGGCGGGACGGAGCCTTCCGCGGGCGGGCCGTGCGCGGGATGCGTGCGGTCCTCCAGCCAGCTGTCGCAGTCCGGGGTGAGCGCTATCGCCGAGGGGGCCGGCACGTCGAGGCGGTCGGCGAGGTCCCGCACCAGGCGGTACAGATCGGGGGCCGAGCTCTCGGTGACCGGGACGGTCGGGCTGACGGCGGGCCTGGACCGCGCGACCACCAGCGCGATGCCCGCGGCGGCGAGCAGGACGACCAGGGCGAAGGCCGTCACGACACCGCGCGCGACGTCCCAACTCCCGCCGGTCATCTGGCCCGTGACGCCGCCCGCGATGAGCACGACGGCGACGGCGGCGGGCAGCAGCGCGACGGCGAGCGCCCTGCTGCGGATGCGCAGCACGGCGAGCGCCTGGGAACGCGCGGACTGCACGCCCACCTCCACACCCGTACCTGACACGACCGATGTCACCCCCTGCTGCCTGCGCCGCCTGCCTCCCGGCCGGGGGCCGGGACGACGGGCGGACGGCAGCCGCCGATGGATTTGCTCACTCCCCCACTGTGGCACCCGCCACTGACATCGCAATGCCGGTGGTCTGTTTGGCTCTGGGCACCTGAACCGCTTGCGCCGCACCCTAGTTGGGGTGCCGGGCATCGTCAGCCGGATGGGCCAGCGGTCACTCGATGGAATGGCTTTGGGTAAAGGTGGATGACGGTCAGGCCCCGGATCCAGTGTCAGATCCGGGGCCTGTGAGCCGTTTCGCCGCTCTGGGCTAGGCCTCCGACGCGGCCTTCGCCGCGATGTCCGTACGGTGCTGGGAGCCGTCGAGGCGGACGCGGCCCAGCGCCTTGTACGCGCGCTCGCGGGCCTCGGTCAGGTCCGTGCCGGTGGCCGTCACAGAGAGCACACGGCCGCCCGCGCTGACCACGGCGTCGCCTTCGCGCCTCGTCCCCGCGTGCAGGACGTACGCGTCCGGGGCATCCTGTGCCGCGACATCGCCGAGGCCCTCGATGGGGTCGCCGGTGCGCGGGGTCTCCGGGTAGTTGTGCGAGGCGATGACCACGGTCACCGCGGCGTCCTCGCTCCAGCGCAGCGGGGGCAGGTCCACGAGGGTGCCGTTCGCGGCGGCCAGCAGGACCCCGGCGAGCGGCGTCTTCAGGCGGGCGAGGACGACCTGCGTCTCGGGGTCGCCGAAGCGGGCGTTGAACTCGATGACGCGTACGCCGCGGCCGGTGATCGCCAGCCCCGCGTAGAGCAGCCCCGCGAACGGGGTGCCGCGGCGGCGCAGCTCGTCGACGGTCGGCTGGAGCACGCTCTCCATGACCTCGTCGACCAGCTTCGGATCGGCCCACGGGAGGGGCGAGTACGCGCCCATGCCGCCGGTGTTCGGCCCCTCGTCCCCGTCGAGCGCGCGCTTGAAGTCCTGCGCGGGCTGCAGCGGGACGACGGTGACGCCGTCCGTGACGGCGAAGAGCGAGACCTCGGGGCCGTCGAGGAACTCCTCGATGACGACGCGGTCGCAGGCCAGGGCGTGGGCGCGGGCCGCCTCGATGTCGTCGGTGACGACGACGCCCTTGCCGGCGGCGAGGCCGTCGTCCTTGACGACGTACGGCGCCCCGAAGGCGTCGAGCGCCTCGTCGATCTCGTCGGGGGTCGTGCAGACGTAGGACCGGGCGGTGGGCACGTTGGCGCCCGCCATCACATCCTTGGCGAAGGCCTTGGAGCCCTCCAGCTGGGCGGCCTCCTCGGAGGGCCCGAAGCAGGGAATCTTGGCGTCGCGCACGGCATCGGCGACTCCGGCGACCAGGGGCGCCTCCGGGCCCACGATCACCAGGTCGGCGCCGAGCCGGGTGGCGAGGGCGGCCACCGCGCTGCCGTCGAGGGCGTCGACCGGGTGCAGCTCGGCCACGTCCGCGATGCCGGCGTTGCCGGGAGCGCAGTACAGGGCGGAGACGTCGGGGTCGAGGGACAGAGAGCGGCACAGGGCGTGTTCGCGGGCACCACTGCCGATGACGAGGACCTTCACGGGCGCCAGCCTAGCTTGGCGTGGCCCGTGCCTTCGTACGGCCGCCCCAGTCCTGGGGGCCACCTCGCTTGTACGTTCCTCCAGGGGCGGGGCGGTGTGAGGCCCTCCCTTGAGGCCCTCCCCCGGCACCTCCGGGGGGGTGGGTCAGGGTTCGTTGTTGTATTCCTCGACGATCGTCGCGCCCAGCTCGCGGACGATCAGGTCATGGCCGGACAGGGCCGACTCGACCAGGTCGGGGTCGTCGTCCGCCCATGTGTCGTCCTCCGGCGAGACGTGGTCCACGACGCGCCGCTCCGGGGCCGGAGCGGGAGCCGGGGCAGGCGAGGGAGCGGCCGGTGCCGGGCCGGCGGCGGGCTGCGCGGGCGGCGGCGACTGCCGCTGCTGCTGCGGAGGAGCCGACGGCACACCACCCCCGTATCCACCCGCGGACGGCGAGCTTCCCCCGAAGTTGCCCGCGGCGGGGGGCGGCGCCGAGCCCCCCGAGGGGTCGACGATCGCCTCGACCTTCCACTGCACCCCGAACTGCTCGGACAGCGCCTGCCGCAGTACGTCCTCACTGCCGCTGCTGGCGAAGTTGTCCCGCGCCCCCGCGTTCACGAAGCCGATCTGCAGGGTCGTCCCGTCGAAGCCCGCCACCTGGGCGTTCTGGCTCAGCAGGATCCAGGTGAAGCGGCGGCGGCCCTTCACCGCCTCAAGGATGTTCGGCCACAGGGTCCGCGGGTCGGGTCCGCCCACCGGAGCCGCCTGGGCCGGGGCCTGCGCCGGAGCCTGGGAGGCCGCCGGAGCGGGCGTCGCCTGCGCGGGCGCGGGCTGCTGCGGAGCCGGGGCGCCGCCCCCCGCCGCCGCGGCCGTGGGCCAGCCGCCAGGCCGAGGAGCCGCCTCCGGAGCAGGCACGGGAGCAGCAGCAGACGGAGCGGAAGCCGCGGGAGCGGACCTCGCCGGGCCACTGCCGGGCGCCGAAGCCGTGGGCCACCCACCGGGACGCCGCTCACCGGACGGCGGGGCGGCAACCGGCTCCGGAGAAGTCACCGGAGGGCTCTCCTGAACCGGAGCCGCCGGCTCGGAGGCGGGAGGAGCAGTGGGAGCAGACGTAGGGGCAGGCGTAGGGGCAGGCGTAGTGGCAGGCGTGGGAGCGGCGGGAGCAGACGTAGGAGCAGGAGCCGCCTGGCCCCCGCCCCGCACCGCAGCCCGCGCCGCCGCGACCCCGCCCCCCGGCGGAACCTGCGGCGCGGCAGGCCCCGGCTGCATGGGCGCCCCCTGCTGCACACCCGCATGGGCCTCGGGTCCCGGCGCGTACCCCATGGCCGGTCCGGCTCCCCCGCCCTGCGCCGCCGCCATGAAGTTGCCGCCACGCTCCAGCCGGTCGAGGCGGGCCATGAGCGAACGCTCGTCGTCGTACGCGGCCGGGAGAAGCACGCGGGCGCAGATCAGCTCGAGCTGCAGCCGGGGCGAGGTCGCCCCCCGCATCTCCGTGAGACCTTCGTTCACCAGGTCGGCTGCGCGGCTGAGCTCCGCGCCGCCGAAGACGCTCGCCTGCGCCTGCATCCGCTCCACGACGTCCGAGGGGGCGTCGATGAGCCCCTTCTCCGCCGCGTCCGGAACCGCGGCGAGGATAACCAGGTCCCGCAGCCGCTCCAGCAGGTCGGCGACGAAGCGCCGCGGGTCGTTGCCGCCCTCGATGACGCGGTCGACGATCTCGAAGGCGGCGGCGCCGTCCCCCGACGCGAAGGCCTCCACCACGGAGTCGAGCAACGACCCGTCCGTGTAGCCGAGCAGGGACGTCGCCATGGCATACGTCACACCGTCGTTCGCCGCGGAGGCCAGCAGTTGGTCCATGACGGACATCGAGTCACGCACGGACCCGGCACCGGCCCGCACGACCAGCGGGAACACGCCCTCCTCGACGGCCATCTGCTCCCGGCCGCACACCTCGGCCAAGTACTCGCGGAGGGTCCCGGGCGGCACGAGCCGGAACGGATAGTGGTGCGTGCGCGACCGGATCGTCCCGATGACCTTCTCGGGCTCCGTCGTCGCGAAGATGAACTTGAGGTGCTCCGGCGGCTCCTCGACCACCTTCAGCAGGGCGTTGAAGCCCGCCGAGGTGACCATGTGCGCCTCGTCGATGATGTAGATCTTGTACCGGCTGCTCGCCGGCCCGAAGAAGGCCTTCTCCCGCAGATCACGCGCGTCGTCCACGCCTCCGTGCGAGGCGGCGTCGATCTCGATGACGTCGATCGATCCCGGGCCGTTCCTCGCCAGGTCACGGCAGGACTGGCACTCGCCGCAGGGCGTCGGGGTGGGACCTTGCTCACAGTTGAGACAGCGGGCCAGGATGCGCGCGCTCGTCGTCTTGCCGCAGCCGCGCGGGCCACTGAACAGGTAGGCATGATTGACCCGGTTGTTGCGCAGCGCCTGCTGCAGCGGGTCGGTTACATGCTCCTGCCCGATGACCTCGGCGAACGACTCCGGGCGATAACGGCGGTACAACGCGAGAGACGACACACATACGAGGTTAATGGCGACCACTGACAACCAGGACCGCCCCAACGCAAAGCGCCCCCCACGCACCCGCCAGAGCCAACCTACCCTTGCTGCCTTCCGGCCCTGGGGGAGTTCAGTCAGATAGCGCCACGTGAGGGGCTGAGCCCCACCTTAGCGGATGCCCGGGGCCGGAAGCGACGCCGGGAGGACACCGTTCCGACCTCGGGAAGCCGCCGAGTGGATCGTGTTCGCGAGCACTCCCCAACGTCTTGTATTGTTTGCGGCGGAGGATTCGCCTAGTGGCCTAGGGCGCACGCTTGGAAAGCGTGTTGGGGGCAACCCCTCACGAGTTCGAATCTCGTATCCTCCGCCAGTGCCTCACCGGGCACGATGTTGAAGGGCCCCGCTGCTTGCAGCGGGGCCCTTCTCCGTTTCCGGGGGGCTCAGTGGCACAGGAGCGGGACGCGTTGCACCGCGTTGTTGGCGAAGCCGCCTCGGTTCCAGGGTGGTTCGAGGGGCTGGGTGTGGCCGGTGGCGTCCGTGGCGCGGGCCGTCAGGGTGTGGTGGCCGGGGGTCGCGGTCCAGGTGGTGTGCCAGGGCTGCCAGGCCCAGCGGTGCGGGCCCGGCGGGGTGACCTCGGCGTCCGTCCAGGTGTGGCCGTCGTCGGTGCTCAGCTCGACCCGCGTGACGGGGCCGTGGCCGGACCACGCGCGTCCCCGCAGTTCCACCGGACCGCTGCGCACCACGCGTACCCGTGACATGAAGTCCGGGAAGCCCGGCGGGATCAGCAGGGCGCGCGGGGCGATGCGCGTGACGGGCTCGCCGGGGTCGTCGGCGAACTGGCGGTACCGGTACGCCACCGCCTGCTGGAATCCGGTGAAGGGGGTGTCGACCAGTTCGATGGAGCGGAGCCATTTGACGTTGCCCATGCCGTACCAGCCGGGGACCACGAGACGCAGCGGGTGGCCGTGCTGGGGCGGGATCGGGGCACCGTTCATCTCGTACGCGAGCAGCACGTCCGCGTCCACGGGGAGCGGCAGGCTGCGCCGGTAGTCCTGCTCCACGCCGCGCTCGATGCCGTGGTCCGCGCCCGTGAACACCGCCTCGACCGCGCCGTCGTCGACGTCCGCCTCGGCGAGCACGGTCCGCAGCGGTACGCCCGTCCAGTCGGCCGTTCCCACCGCCTCCACCAGCCAGGGCTGGCTGACCGGCCGCGGGGACAGCCTGGCGCGGCCGTTGCCCGCGCACTCCATCGTGACCCGGTGCGTGACGGACGGCAGGCGCCGCAGTTCCGCGAGGCCGAGGTCCAGGGGCTTGCCGACCCGCCCGCCCACGGAAAGCCGCCATCCGTTCGCGTCCGCCTCGGGGATGTACGGGATGTCGTAGTGGACGAGCACGTAGTGCAGGCCCGCGGGGGTGACGTCGTGGCGCAGGGCTTCGAGCGGCAGGCCGTGGTTGCGTGCCGCGAGGGCCAGTTCTTCCTCGCTGATGCCCTCACCGGTGGCGGCGACGCGTCCCGGTGTGCTGACAGCGCCCAGCGATGTCCGCTCCATGGCCCCATGGTTGCCCATGCGGGCCGGGCCCGCACGGGACTTGGCCTCGCCCGGCTCTCAGGTTCCGGGGATCCAGTGGTTGTAGATGGTGGACACCTCGGACTTTCCTCCGCTGACCGGCCAGCCGAGATCTGCCGCCACCGGCATCATCTTCTCGGCGAACGCGTTCATGTGGCCTTCGGACTCCCACACGTCGTAGATGTCCAGGCCGTCCTCGCTCGGCACGCAGACGTGCGCGATACAGCCGTCGAAGATCTCGGGTGTCTCCTGGAGTTTGGCGTTGAGGGTGTCGTACTGGTCCGTGGTGATGCCCGGTACGGCAGCGTGCATGAAGATCGTCATCGTGGCTGCTCCTCTGGAAATGGATGAAGGTGCCTGGGTGGGTGGGCGCGCCGTCATGGCGACGGGGCGATGTTCTGGTTCGCGTGGAAGAGGTTGGCCGGGTCGTAGGCGTTCTTGATGCGGGAGAGACGGGCGTAGTGGTCCCGGTAGGTGGCCGTCACGCGGCTCCGGCTCTCGTCCTCGCCGATGAAGTTCACGTAGGCGCCGCCCATGGAGTGCGGGTGCAGCTCCTCCCAGTAGTCGACGCACCACTGCCTGATCGCCCCGGCGTTGGCCGGGTCCGGGTCGATGCCGCCGATGACCCCTGACCAGACCGCGTCGCGGTAACCCCACGCGGTCTCCTCCTGGTCGACCCGGGCGGCGGCCCCGTCGACGGGGTAGAGGTGCATCGTCGACAGGTCGGTGGGGAGGTTCTCGGCGTACTTCCTGTGCACGTCGATCGCGTCGTCGGTGATCCGGTCGAAGAAGTCGCCGCGCCAGTACCACTGGAGGCCGGTGGGGATCAGCTCGTCGAACATGGTCTGCAGCGCCGGGTAAGGCATCGGCGCGGTGAAGTGGAAGGCGGGCGAACCCGGTTCGCGCACGGCGGCAAGCACGTGCTCGGCGTCGTCCGGGTCGCCGGTCCAGCACCACACGACGCCGCACATCTTCCGGCCGTGGATCTCCTCCGGGAACGGCGGGCCCGGCGGGATGGTGAGCGCGGCGAAGAAGCCGTTCAGGTCGTCGGGTGCCTGCGGCAGGAAGTCGCGGTACCAGCGCAGTACGTCACCGGTCAGGTCGACCGGCCACACGGTGACCGCCACGACCACGTCACCCACCGGGTGCAGCCGGAAGCGGAACGAGGTGACGACGCCGAAGTTGCCTCCTCCGCCGCGCAGGGCCCAGAACAGGTCCGGGTGCTGGGACTCGCTCGCGGTGACGAAACTGCCGTCGGCGAGCACGACGTCCGCGGCGACGAGGTTGTCGATCGTCAGGCCGTACTTGCGGGTGAGGTGGCCGTGGCCGCCGCCGAGGGTGAGGCCGCCGACGCCCGTCGTCGACATGATGCCGGCGGGAGTGGCGAGGCCGAAGGCGTGGGCGGCGTGGTCCAGGTCGCCGAGCTGACTGCCGCCGCCGACCCGGGCCGTCCTCGCCACGGGGTCGACGCGCGCCCAGCGCATGGGGGAGAGGTCGATGGTGACGGCGTCGTCGACCTCGCAGAGTCCGGCGCCGCTGTGGCCTCCGCCCCGGACGGCGACTTCCAGGCCCCGGTCGCGGACGAAGTCGACGGCTGCCATGACGTCCGCAGCGTCCGCGCACCGCACGAGCGCGGCCGGGCGCCGGTCGATCATCGCGTTGTAGATGGTGCGGGCCCGGTCGTACTCGGGGTCCGTCGGGCCGATGACCGGGCCGCGCAGTGCGGCTCTCATGTCTTCGAGGGTGCTGCCGTCCATGACGGGCTCCTTGCCGAGGCGCGGACCGCTTCTCGCAACCGGCCTCCCCCATGTCGGGCCGTCGGTGAGCGGTTCGTGCGCCGGCGTCCTGGCGCCCCCCGTCAGCCGCGAAGCCGTCCTCTCCGGCGTCCCGGAGCTGACTTCTCCAGCGTCCCGCCGTTCGGCCGGGCCCGCAATTCACCGGCGGCGCGCGACCGCGTCCGACGAGACCTGACGGGATCTGACGGGACCTGACAGCAACAGGTCGCGTCCTGTCAGCTCCTGTCAGCGCCCTGGCCGCCCGCTGTCAGCCACCCCCGGCATCGTCCTCCTTGTCGAGAAACACGGAGACGAGAGGCCCGGACAGGGCCGCGGAGGAGAACCACGATGTCGTACGCCATCAAGGCCGAGGGTCTGGTCAAGAGGTACGGGGACTTCGTCGCGCTGGACGGCGTCGACCTGGAGGTCCCGGCCGGGAAGGTGATCGGGGTGCTCGGACCGAACGGTGCCGGGAAGACCACCACCGTGCGCATCCTGTCGACGCTGCTGCGGCCCGACGCGGGGCACGCCACCGTCGGGGGCCACGACGTGGTCAGGGACCAGGTGCGGGTCCGGGGCCTGATCGGGCTCACCGGGCAGTACGCCTCCGTGGACGAGGAGCTGTCCGGCGCCGAGAACCTCGTGCTCCTCGGACGGCTGCTCGACCTGTCGCGGCGCGATGCCAGGGCGCGGGCCGTCGAACTCCTCGAGCAGTTCGAGCTGACGGAGGCCGCCCAGCGGCCCATCAGCACCTTCTCCGGCGGGATGCGCCGCCGCCTCGACCTCGCGGCGAGCCTGGTGGGACGGCCGGAGGTGCTGTACCTGGACGAGCCGACCACCGGTCTGGACCCGCATGCCCGCACCGAGGTCTGGTCGGTCGTGCGGCGCCTGGTCGCCGACGGGGCCACCGTGCTGCTCACCACGCAGTACCTGGAGGAGGCCGATCAACTCGCCGACTCCATCACCGTGTTCGACCGTGGCCGGGTCGTCGCGGAGGGACGCCCCGACGAGCTCAAGCGGCGGGTCGGCGGTCAGACGCTGCAGGTGCGGCCGACCGTCGCCGGTGACCTGGACATCGTGGCGGGCATCCTCGCCGAGCTGACCGGCACCGCGCCCCAGCGCGACGCCGGCAACGGATCGCTGACCGTGCCGGTCGACGACCCGATGCTGATCTCCGCCCTCGTACGGCGCCTCGACGGGGCCGGCATCAGCGCCGACGAGCTGGGGCTGCGCCTGCCCAGCCTGGACGAGGTGTTCCTGGCGCTCACCGGCGGGGCGGCGAGGAAGGCCGCCGCCCGGTGACCGCCGACCGGTGACCGCCGCCCGGTGACCGCCGCCGGGTGACCCGTCACCGCACGCCGCGGCCCAACTCCCCCAAGCCCTCACGCCGAAAAGGAACCCGTCATGAGCACCGTCACCCTCCCGCACGCCCCGCGGTCGGCCCGCCCCGCGCTCCGCGTCACCCCGGCCAAGGCCACCCGCCACAGCCTCGCGCTCGCCGGGCGCGGCATCACCAAGTTCGTCAAGTCGCCCGCACGGCTCGTCGACGTCGTCCTCACGCCGATCGTCTTCCTGCTGATGTTCGTCTACCTCTTCGGTGGCGCCATCGCGGGCGGCGACACCGACGCCTACCTGCAGATGATCACGCCCGGCATCATGGTGATGACCGTCTTCCAGGCCAGCATCGGCATCGGCGTCTCCCTCAACGCCGATGCGAGCACCGGCATCTTCGACCGCTTCCGCAGCATGCCGATCGCCCGCTCGGCGCCCCTGATCGGCGCGGTCCTCGCGGACGTCGTCCGGTACGTGGTCTGCCTCGTCACGCTGATCGCCCTCGCCCTGGTCATGGGCTACCGGCCCGACACCGACCCCCTGGCGGCACTGGCCGCGCTCGCGGTGCTCATCGGCTTCGCCGTCAGCTTCTCCTGGATGTCGGTGTACGTCGGCATGCTGGTCAGGACCCCCGGCTCCGTGCAGGGTCTGATGACCGTCCTGGTCCTGCCGCTCACCTTCGCCAGCAACGTCTTCGTGCCGGACACCACCATGCCGGGCTGGCTGCAGGTCTGGTCGGACGTCAACCCCGTCAGCCTGATGTCCGACACCATGCGCGGCCTGCTCAACGGCGGCGAGGTCGCGGGACCGCTGCTCGGCAGCCTGGCCTGGATGATCGGCGTGATCGCGGTCTTCGCCCCCCTCGCGATGCGGGCCTACCGCAAGCGCGCCGCCTGAGCCGCCGCCCCCTTCCCGACCCGCGAGCCCCGTACGCATCACCGGTACGCCTCACCAGTACCCATCACCAGTACGACGTCACCGGCTGACCGGCCTCCCCGGTCAGCCGGTTCAGTGCGTCCGCCCTCGCCAGGCCCGCGCCCCGGCCGTACGCCTCCTCGTACCCGGCGGCGCCGAGCCGCTCGGCCACCTCGCCCACCAGCTCCCGCAGCTGCGGATCCCCCTCGTCGAACACGCCCCGGACGACCTGGCTCATGCCGAGCGCGGTGGCCGCCCCCGCCGCGTCGCCCTCCAACAGGAGGAGCCGGGCCAGGAGTTCGGCGGCCCGCGCGATGTCCGCGACCTCGCCCCGGGCGAAGGCGCCGCTCACCGCCCTCGGCAGGAGCTCGCGCGCCCGCACGGCGTCGCCCTGTGCGAGCCGGTTCGCCATGCGGGCGCCCGCGATCAGGTCGCGGGCCATGTCGTCGGGGAGCGTGAGCCGGTCGGCGACGGTGTCCAGGCGGTCGAGGACCAGGTCGGCCTGCTCCAACTCGCCCGACCTGCGGTGCAGTTCGGCCAGGCTGAACAGCATCTCGGCCTCCATCCGCCGGTAGCCCCGCTCCTTGGCCTGCCGCTGTGCCGCGTGGATGTCCCGCAGGGCGCCCTCCCGGTCGCCGCCGCGCAGCCGTTCCGCCGCGAGCCGGGCCAGGCTGTTGAACAGGTCGTCCTCGGCGCCCAGTTCGCCGCTGAGGGCCACCGCTCTCGCGTACGCGGCGATC
This sequence comes from Streptomyces sp. NPDC002853, assembly GCF_053591915.1. Classification (NCBI taxonomy): domain Bacteria; kingdom Bacillati; phylum Actinomycetota; class Actinomycetes; order Kitasatosporales; family Streptomycetaceae; genus Streptomyces; species Streptomyces sp. NPDC002853. The sequence continues at coordinate 75,211 of NZ_JBSFUS010000016.1, forward strand.
GCCTCGGCGTGCTCCCCGCGCAGGGAGTGGTCACCGCCGACGGCGAGCAGCGCCAGGCCGAGGCCCCACCGGTCGCCCACTGCCTCGAAGCCCCGCAGGGCCGCGCGGCGCGGTTCGGCTCCCGCGGGCTGCTCGCCCCGCCCGGTGAGCACGAAGTCCCGCGCCCAGTGTGCCGTCGCCCGCACCCAGGGCTCCGGCCGCTCCGCGGCGCGCCGCAGGCCGCTCTCCCCCAGGTCGGCGTTGCCGGTGAGGAACGCGAGCATCGGTATCCACAGCAGCAGCGCCGGGTGGAACTCCCCGGCGTCGGCCCGCTCGCAGTCCTCGATCAGGGTCCGTACGGGAATGTCGTCGCCGCCCGCGGCCCCGGGCGTGCCCGCCATCAGGCGCACCACGCGGAAGGCGGCCCGCGCCCGGCCGGGCAGGGCCTCGTCGAAGGTGAGCACCTCGGCGAGGAACGTCTCGAACTGGGTGCTCATCCCCCTGATCCCCCAGTACCAGAACAGGGCGCGCACGAACCGGGACGCCAGGTCCGCGTCCCTGGCCTCGAAGGCGCCGCGCAGGGCGGAGACCAGGTTGTCGTGCTCGGCGTCGAACAGCGCGAGCGAGCGGAGCTGGTCGCCGGTGCGCAGGGCGGGTTCGTGGTGCTCCGCGAGTGCGAGGAAGTAGGCGGCGAAGCGGTCCGCGGTCCGGGCGCCGCCCTCGGGCGCGGGTGCGGCCTCCGCTTCCGCCTCGGCCAGGCGGCCCGCCGCGAAGGCGCGCACCGTCTCCGACATGCGGTAGCGCTGCTCGCCGTCGGCGTCGTCGGAGGTCTCCAGGAGGGACTTCTCCACGAGGGACCCGAGGACGTACAGCACGTCGTCGGCGGGCAGCGTCTCGTCCGAACAGACCGCCTCCAGGGCCGCGACGGTCGCCCCGCCGGGGAACACCGACAGTCTGCGGGTGAGGATCCGCTCGGGCTCGTCGAGCAGGTCCCAGCTCCACTCGACCAGCGCCAGCAGCGTGCGCTGGCGCGGCAGCGCGGTCCTGCTGCCCGAGGTGAGCAAGCGGAACCGGTCGTCGAGGCGGCGCGCGATCTGGCCGACGCTCATCGAACGCAGCTTGGCCGCGGCCAGTTCGAGGGCGAGCGGGAGGCCGTCGAGACGCCGGCAGATCTCCACCACCGGGTCCACGGTGGACGCGTCGAGCGCGAAGCCGGGCCGTACTCCGGTCGCCCGGTCGGTGAAAAGGCGTACCGCCGCCGAGCCGGCCGCCTCCGCGAGCTCCGGGGTCCCCGCGGGCACCCCGAGCGGGCCGAGGTGGCACAGCGCCTCGCCGGTGATGGCGAGGGGTTCCCTGCTGGTGGCGAGGATCCTCAGGTGCGGGAGGCGGTCGAGGAGTTCGTGCGCGAGGTCCGCCGCCGCCTCCACCAGGTGTTCGCAGTTGTCCAGCACCAGGACGGTCTCGCCGACGTCGAGCACCTCGGTCACGCGGTCGACCCCCGCGCCGGCGCCGGTGAGTCCGTCGCCGGAGGCCACCGACCCCGTGCTCAGCGCGGCGTGCACGGCATCCGCAAGCTGGTCCGGGGTGCCGACACCGGCCAGCGGCACGAACCACACCCGGCCGAGCCGGTGGGCCCGGTGCCGGCTGACGGCTTCGAGCGCCAGCCTGGTCTTGCCCGCGCCGCCGGGTCCGACGAGCGTGACGAGACGGGAGGCGGTGAGGAGCGCGGCGACCTCGTCGAGTTCGGCGTCACGGCCGACGAAGCTGGTGAGCCGGGCGGGGAGACGGTTCGGCGCGGGGGTGGCCTCGGGGCGCGCGACCGGCTGCGCCAACTCGCCTCGCAGCAGCGCGAGATGAACGTCCCGCAGCTCGGCCGACGGGTCCACGCCGAGTTCGTCGCCGAGCCTGCCTCGTATCTCCTCGTACACGCCGAGCGCGTCGGCGTTGCGGCCCGCGGCGGACAGCGCGCGCATCCGCAGGGCGGCCGTGCGCTCGCTCAACGGGCTGTGCGCACCCGCCGATTCGAGGTCGGCGAGGATGTCGGCGTGCCGGCCCAGGCGCAGCTCCGCGTCGAAGCGGTCCTCGGCGGCGGCGGTCCGCAGGTCGTCGAGACGGGCGGCCGCGGGGCGGGCGAAGGGGGCCTCCAGGACGTCCGTGAGGGCGGGCCCCCGCCACAGGGCGAGGGCGTCGGCGAGCGTCGAGGCGGCCTCCGCCGGGCGGCCCGCGGCCAGTTCACGCCTGCCCTGCGCGGCCAGCGTCTCGAAACAGTGGGCGTCCACGTCGTCGGCGTCCACCGTGACGCGGTAGCCGCCCGCGACCGAGTCCACCGTCCCGGCGCCGCGCAGGGCCTTGCGCAACCGGGACACCAGCGCCTGCAGGGCGTTGCCCGCGTCCGCGGGCGGCTGCTCGCCCCACAGACCGTCGACCAGAGCGTCGACGGACACCGGGCGCCCGCCTTCCAGGGCGAGCCTGGCGAGCAGCATCCGCAGCCGTACGCCGCCCAAGGCGAGGGGTGCCGCGCCGCCGGCGGTGACTTCGAGCGCACCGAGCAGGCAGATCTTCACCGGGGTCCTCAGCGCTCGACGAAGAAGCTGTCGTGCTTGACGAGGAACTCGCCGAACTCCTTGCCGCCCTTCTGGGCCATCTCCGCCACCTGCTCGAAGTACTCCTCGCGCGGGGCGCCCGGCGAGAACAGCAGGAGCATGGAGGCGGGGTCGTCGCCGTCGTTCTTGAAGGCGTGCAGGCCGCCGACCGGGACGTACAGGAAGTCGCCCGGGCCGCCGGTGATCCAGCGCTCGCCGTTGTAGAGCTGGACCTGGCCGGACAGGACGAAGAAGGACTCCGAGATCGACTTGTGGAAGTGGGTGCTCGGCCCGGGGGACTTCGGCCCCAAGTCCACCTTGTAGAGGCCGAATTCGCCGCCGGTGGCGGCGTGTGTCGCGAGGTAGTGCGTGCGGTTGCCGCCGGGGCGCACCAGGTCGGGCTCCTGGTCGGCCGGCCTGAACACGGCGTTGATCTCGCCCTCTTCGCCGAGATAGCGGGGCTCCGGATAGGACATGTTCCGCTCCTTGCGTCGTGACACGGTCAGTTGTCGCTCACTGGCTGCTGACCCTATCCAGCGGATACCCACTCGCCCTGTTAGTTCTGCGTAAGGGTTGCCGGGCAGGATTAAGCTGGCCTGCATGCTTGATACGCGCCGCATGCAGGTCCTCCGTGCAGTGGTCACCAGCGGCTCCGTGACCGCGGCGGCACGCAACCTCGGGTACACGCCCTCCGCGGTGAGCCAGCAGATGGCGGCCCTGGAGAAGGAGGCGGGCATCGCCCTCCTGGAGCGCACCGGCCGCGGGGTGCGGGCGACGGACGCCGGGCGGCTGCTCACCGAGTACGCGGTGGCGATCGGCCGACAGCTCGCCGAGGCGGAGACGGCGCTCGCCGGGCTGCGGTCCGGGCGGACGGGCCGGGTCGCGATGCGGTACTTCACGACCGCGGGCGCCAGGCTGGTCGCCCCGGCCCTGGCCGCGCTCCGGCGCGCGCAGCCGGAGGTGCGGGTCGAGTTGAAGCTGTCGGATCCCGACGATCCGATGCCCGCGGTCCGGGACCGGCAGGCCGATCTCGCCCTCGTGGTCAGGCCGCGGGGCCAACTGGGCGTGGAGGGCGTCCGGTTCGAGCATCTCCTGGACGACCGGTACAAGGCGGTGCTGCCCGTGGGGCATCCCCTGGCCGCGAAGCGGCTCCTGGAGATGACGGACCTGGCCGACGAACCGTGGGTGGCGAGCGAGTCGCCGGGGCCCTGCCTCGACCCCATCCTCGAAGCGTGCGGGTCGGCCGGCTTCAGCCCGGACTTCGTGGTGGAGAGCGGTGACTACGCCACGGCGCAGGGCTTCGTCGCCGCGGGGCTCGGCGTCAGCCTCGTACCGGAACTGGGCCTGGACACGCCCCACTCCGGGGTCGTCGTCCGCGAGGTCCGGAACCCGGTGCCGCTCCGGTCGATCCACGCGGCGGTGCGGGGACCGGCGCCGGACCGCCCGGCGGTCGGGGGCCTCCTGGACGCACTGCGGGCCACGGCGGCCCAACTGCCCTCCGCCGAGAATCGCCTGCCCGGACGTTCGTAGGGCGCGGCGGCCGAGGAGCGAGAGGTTTTGCCCTGCTTTAGGTTAAATACAAACCATGTCGCAGCCGGGGACCCTCATCCTGATCATGGCCGTCGCCGTGCTCGCCCCCCTCCTCACCCACGGCTTCAGCCGCTGGCTCCCCGTCCCCCTGGTCATCTTCGAGATCCTGCTCGGCATCCTCATCGGCCCCGACGTGCTGGGATGGGCCCACCAGGAAGCGGTCATCGACGTCCTCTCGGACCTCGGCCTCACGATGCTGATCTTTCTCGCGGGGTACGAGATCCAGTTCGGCGCCGTCCGCGGCGACACCCTGCGCCGTTCGGTGTGGGCGTGGGTGATCTCGCTGGCGCTCGGACTCGGCGTCGCGTTCGCGCTGACCGCGGGCGCCGTCACCAAGAGCTTCGTCATCGGCACGGCACTGACCAGCACCGCGCTCGGCACCGTGCTCCCGATCCTGCGCGACTCCGGGGACCTGCGCGGCCGCTTCGGGACGGTGATGATGGCCTTCGGCGCGGTCGGCGAGTTCGGCCCGATCATCGCGATGTCGCTGCTCCTGAGCGGACGCTCCCCCGGCGTCTCGACCGTGGTGCTCGTCGCTTTCGCCGCCGTCACGGCCCTCGCGGTCTTCTGGGCGATGCGGCCGAGGCCGCCCTGGTTCTCCCAGGTCATCGACAAGACCCTGCACAGCAGCGGCCAGTTCGCGGTGCGCTTCGTGATGCTGCTGCTCGCCGCGATGCTCGGCCTCTCGTACGCCTTCGGCCTCGACACGCTCCTGGGCGCGTTCGCGGCGGGCCTGCTCACCCGGCTCGTGCTGCAGGGCGCGGCGCCCGGGAGCAGCGAGGTGGTCCTCGGGAAGATCGAGGCGATGGGCTTCGGCTTCCTGGTGCCGGTCTTCTTCGTCGTCGCCGGCATCGAGTTCGACCTGGACGCCCTGCTGCACGGCGGCCGAGCACTCGTCCTGCTGCCCGCCTTCCTCCTCCTCTTCCTCGTCGTACGCGGCCTGCCGGTGTACTTCCTCGCCCCGCGTGACCTGGCCGCGCACGACCGGCGCGCGCTCACGCTCTACTCGTCGACGGCCCTGCCGCTCGTCGTCGCGATCACCACGATCGGCCTCGACGACAAGGCCCTGACGGCGGGTGAGGCCGCGGCGCTGGTCGGGGCCGCGATGGTGTCGGTGCTCGTCTTCCCGCTGGCGGCACTGAGGCTGCGGGCACGTTCGCCACGCGGCCTCAGCGCCCCCGGCACCGGTCAGGGCACGTCCGACGGGATCTAGGCGAGCGCGACGAGCTCGCGGTGGTCAGGGCCCCAGAGATCCTCGGTCCCGTCCGGCAGGAGCAGCACGCGGTCGGGCCGCAGCGCGTCGACCGCCCCCTCGTCGTGCGTGACCATCACGATCGCGCCCGGATACGTGCCCACGGCGCCGAGCACCTCGTCGCGCGAGGCCGGGTCGAGGTTGTTGGTCGGCTCGTCGAGGAGCAGCACGTTCGCCCCCGAGTGCACGAGCCCCGCGAGCGCGAGCCGGGTCTTCTCGCCACCGGAGAGCACCGCTGCGGGCTTGTCGGCGTCGTCCCCGCGGAACAGGAAGGACCCCAGGACGCCCCGCACTTCACCGTCCGTCAGGCCGGGAGCGGCGGCGGCGAGGTTCTCCCGCACGGTCATCCCCGGGTCGAGGGTGTCGTGCTCCTGCGCGAAGTAGCCGAGCCGGGCACCGTGACCGTGCACCACACGCCCGCTGTCCGGGAGTTCGGCCCCGGCGAGGAGACGCAGGAGGGTGGTCTTCCCCGCGCCGTTGAACCCCAGGACGACGAGCCGGCTGCCGCGGTCGACGGCCAGGTCGACGCCGCCGAGCACGCGACGGCCTCCGTACGCCTTCACCAGGCTGACCGCGCCGAGCGGCGTACGTCCGCACGGCGCGGGCTCGGGCAGCCGGATCCGCGCGACCCGCTCGCTCCGCCGCACCGGCTCGGTGGCGGCGAGCATCCGGTCGGCGCGGCGGGCCATGTTCTTCGCCGCGGTGGCGGTGGCGACGTGCGAGCGCATCTTCTCCGCCTGGCTGCGCAGCGACGCGGCCTTCCGCTCGGCGTTGGCCCGCTCGCGGCCGCGCCGCCGCTCGTCGGCCGCGCGCTGGTCGAGATAGGTGCGCCAGCCGGTGTTGTGCACGTCGAGGGCGGCGCGGCCCGGGTCGAGCGCGAAGACGCGGTTGACGGTGTCCGCGAGCAGCCCGGTGTCATGGCTGATCAGCACGAGCCCGCCGGGATAGGACCCCAGATAGCCCCGCAGCCAGCCCACCGAATCGGCGTCCAGATGGTTGGTCGGCTCGTCGAGGAGCAGGGTGTCGTGGCGCGAGAAGAGGATGCGGGCCAGCTCGACGCGGCGCCGCTGGCCGCCGGAGAGGTGGCCGACCGGCGTGTCCATCGTGCGCTCGGGGAGCCCGAGACCGGCGGCCACGCGGGCGGCCTCCGCCTCGGCGGCGTACCCGCCCCGGGCCTGGAACGCGTCGTCCGCGCGGGCGTAGGCGTCCATGGCCCGCCGCTGCTCGGCGGCGCTCGCCGCCGAGGCCATGGCGCTCTCGGCGGTACGCAGGGCCTGCGCCGCCCGGTCGAGACCGCGGGCGGAGAGGATGCGGGCCGTGACGGTGCCGTTCGGGTCGGCGGCGGCGGGGTCCTGGGCGAGGTAGCCGAGGGAGCCGGTGCGGGTGAGGGTGCCCGCGGCCGGGGCGAGCTGCCCCGCGAGGGCCTTGAGCAGGGTGGTCTTGCCGGCGCCGTTACGGCCGACGAGGCCGATGCGGTCGCCGGGGGCGATGTGGAAGGAGGCGCCGGCCAGCAGTAGCCGGGCGCCGCCGCGGACGTCGATGCGTCGGGCGGTGATCATGGGGTAACGCTCCGCAGTAGCGAATGGACACACGGGTGACGTGGAGACCGGTGTCCTGGCTAGGAGATGCGGGGCGTAGACATACGGCGAGGGTAGCGGGCGGGGATCGGGGACCGCACGGGGATTTCCCCGCCACGGACGTCACGGGCCGGGCTCGCACCACCGTGCGGGGCTCCGCTCCGCGCGGGATGATCGACCCCATGGACGTCACCCTGCACCTGGCCCAGGAGCCGGAAGCCGATGAGCTCCTCGGCCGCAGTCCGCTGGCCGCGCTCGTCGGGATGCTGCTGGACCAGCAGGTCCCGATGGAGTGGGCCTTCGCGGGCCCGCTCACGATCGCTCGGCGGTTGGACGCGGACGATCTCGACGCGCACGAGATCGCGGCGTACGACCCCGAGGGGTTCGCCGCCCTGCTCTCCGCGAAGCCCGCGGTGCATCGGTATCCGGGGTCGATGGCGAAGCGGATCCAGCAGCTGTGCGCTTACCTCGTGGAGCATTACGGGGGTGACCCCGCCGCCCTGTGGGAGGGCGCCGCGTCCGGCAAGGATCTCCTGAAGCGCCTGAACGACCTCCCCGGCTTCGGCAAGCAGAAGTCCCAGATCTTCCTGGCTCTGCTCGGCAAGCAGCTGGGCGTACGTCCTGACGGCTGGCGGGAGGCGGCGGGGGCCTATGGGGAGCCGGACGCGTATCGCTCTGTCGCGGACATCACCGGGCCCGAGAGTTTGCGGCGGGTCCGCGCCCATAAGCAGGAGCTCAAGGCGAAGGCTTCCGGCACGTGAAGCTGGGCCTGGGGGCCTCTCCCTGACCGGGGGCCTCTCCCACTCGCCCGATTACCCCGCGTACGCCCCGTACCGAATGAGCCCGCGGCTCTCGAAGGGCGGGCGGGTGCCGGGCGTGGGGTGAGAGGGGGCGCGGTGGGGCGTCGGGGTTCGGCCGCCTTCTCGTGGGGGCGGGCCGGGGACTCGCCCCCGTAGCCCAAGAGGGCGGATCTGAGCGTCGGGCCACAGCAAGCGGGGTCAGCCGTGGGACATGACCCTCATGAGCCGCGTCGCGTCCCGCCGCCCCGTGTGGCTGCGCGCCGTCCTCATTCTGCTGGCCCTCCTTGGCACCGTCCTCGCTCCCGCCTCCCCCTGCGAGGCCGCCCCCGCCCCACCCGCTGCCGTCTCCACAGAGCCCGCAGGGGAGGCCCACCAGGACACCTCCGACAGTTCCGCCAGGGTGTCCGGCAGACGTCCCGTCACCGTCACCGTTCCGGCCGCCCGCCCGCGCGCCCCGCGCCGGAGCCTCCCCTTGCCCGCCCGGTGTCGTGAACACGTACCCGCACCACGCTCCGTCGTCCTCCGCTGCTGACAGGCCCGCCTCAGCCCACCCCACCAGCAGCGAACGACAGGACAGACACCCATGCCCATCGACCCGTACGCGGCCCTGCACGCCCTCCTCCGCGCCGAAGCCGTACGCAACGCGCCCGGCCCCGCCACGGCCCCGACACAGACGGAAGAGGCCGAACAGCACCAGCGGAAGGAGCGCGAGCGCCCCGAGCAGAACCACGACCGCTGACCCACCCCACCGGCGCAGACGCCGACGCCAGGCACAGCGTCTGCGCCGCACCACCCCTGACGTCACCCACGAGACCCCCCCACCCGACCTACGTCCCCCACACCCCCACCTTCACCACCCCCACGGCCACCCACTCCCCCTCCGGCCGCCCCCCCCAAATCACCGTCTACGCCGCGCCGTCCCGAACACCGACCTGGAGACCTCCCACCCGACCTACGTCCCCCACACCCCCACCTTCACCACCCCCACGGCCACCCGCTCCGACGCGGGCGCCCCGCCCAGATTTCAGCGTCAGCGCCGAACCACCCCAAACACCACCCGCAAGACCCCTCGCCCGACCAGCACCCCCACACCCCCACCTTCACCACCCACCTTCACCACCCTGACGGCCGCCCCCTCCCCCTCCGGCCGCCCCCCCCAAATCACCGTCTACGCCGCGCCGTCCCGAACACCGACCTGGAGATCTCTCGCCCGATCTGCGTCCCCAGCGACCGCGCCAGCGACTTGAAGATGCCGCTCCCCACCACCTGGTCCACCACGGATTCGGGAGCCTCGGCCTTGTGGTCCCTGTCCTTGGCCCCCGGCTTGCCCCCTGCCTTCGCCGCCTCCGCGGCAGCCGCGACCTCCGCGGCTGCCTCCTCCGCCTCTGCCTGACGTGCGGTCAGCTTCTCGTAGGCCGACTCACGGTCGACCGCCTCCGCGTACCGCCCGTACAGCGGTGACCCCTTTACCGCCGCGTCGAGTGCGCCGGCCTCCACCGGGCCCATCAGCGACTCCGGGGCCCGCAGCCGTGTCACGGCCACCGGCGTGGGCGCGCCCTTCTCGCTCAGTACGGTGATCACCGCCTCGCCCGTGCCGATCGCGGTCAGCGTCTCCTCCAGGTCGTACGCCGAGTTCGGGAACGTACGGACCGTCGCCTTCAGCGCCTTCTGGTCGTCCGGGGTGAAGGCCCGCAGCGCGTGCTGGACGCGGTTGCCCAGCTGGGCGAGGACGTCGGCGGGCACGTCCTTCGGCGTCTGCGTCACGAAGAAGACGCCGACCCCCTTCGAGCGGATCAGCCGCACGGTCTGCGTGATCGCCTCCAGGAACGCCTTCGACGCCCCGTTGAAGAGCAGGTGCGCCTCGTCGAGGAAGAAGACGAGCTTCGGCTGATCGACATCCCCCACCTCGGGCAGGTCGTTGTAGAGGTCCGCGAGGAGCCACATCAGGAACGTCGAGAAGAGTTGCGGCTTGTCCTGCACGGCGGGCAGTTCGAGCACCGACACCAGACCACGGCCGTCCGGCGCCACCCGCAGGAACTCGCTCGTGTCGAACTCCGGCTCCCCGAAGAACTCCCCCATGCCCTGCGCCTCGAAGGCGGTCAGCGCCCGCAGGATGACGCCCGCGGTGACCGTGGAGAGCCCGCCGATCCCCTTGAGCTCGGATTTGCCCTCGTCCGACGTCAGGAACGTCACCACGGCCCGCAGGTCCTTCAGGTCGACCAGTTCGAGCCCTTTCTGGTCGGCGTAATGGAAGATCAACGCCAGCGACTGCTCCTGGGTCCGGTTCAGTTGCAGCACCTTCGACAGCAGCACGGGGCCGAAGCTCGTGATCGTGGCCCGCACCGGAATCCCGGTGCCGATCCCACCAAGGGCGTAGAACTCGCTCGGGAAGCCCGTCGCCTCCCACGTCTGTCCGACCTCCCGCGCCCGCCCGACGACCTTCTCGCCGTACGCCCCCGGCACCGAGATCCCGGACACGTCCCCCTTGATGTCGGCGAGGAACACCGGCACACCCTGCGCGGCCAACTGCTCGGCGATGAGCTGGAGGGTCTTCGTCTTCCCGGTGCCGGTCGCGCCCGCGACGAGCCCGTGCCGGTTGAGCATGGCCAGCGGGACACGGATCTGGGCGTCGGGCAGACAGCTCCCGTCCCACAGGAGCGCGCCGAGGTCCAGCGCGGGCCCGGCGAAGGCATAGCCGGAGACGATCTCCATCGCTTCCTGGGGCAGCGCGGCATTCCCTGGACCGACACCCCCGCCGGAACCTTCCCCTCCGGTCGTCACCTCTGTGACCGGCGAAGACACGTTAGAGGGGTTTGCGGGCCCCGACATGGACGGGATCGGCTGGCTGTCGCTCACTTCTGCCCCTGTTCCCGGCTTGAGTGTTACCGGTTTGCCCCGATATCCGGCGTCATTTCCCAGAGTCGCACTGCGTCTCCATGGCTGCGCCCGGAGAGCCTTGCCCGGTAGGCTTTCCGTGTGATCTTCAAGCGCATCGGAAACGGCCGGCCGTACCCCGACCACGGCCGGGAAAGCACCCGGCAGTGGGCGGACGTCGCGCCGCGCCCGGTCCGCCTCGATCAGCTCGTGACGACCAAGGGCCAGCTGGACCTGGAGACACTCCTCGCGGAGGACTCGACGTTCTACGGCGACCTGTTCGCGCACGTGGTGAAGTGGCAGGGCGACCTGTACCTGGAAGACGGACTGCACCGCGCGGTCCGTGCGGCGCTCCAGCAGCGCCAGGTGCTGCACGCCCGCGTACTCGAACTGGGCTGACGGCGGCACACGGCCATGACATCGGGCACGCGTGTCTCACGCGTGCCCACCTCACGTCCACATCCGTGCCCGCGCCCACACCCGCATTGGCCCTTTCGGGTTGGACTGCGCCCAAGCCAATGATCATTTAGTAGGCATCACGGCGTCGTCGCACTACGCTGCGCCCATGAGCATGCTCACTCCCCCCGGCATGGGCGGCAAGTACCGCATCACGGGGGCCAAGTACCCGCGAATGCGCCGACCCCGTGGCCGCCGCAGGCTCGTGCTCGCGGTGGTCGCGTCCGTCGTGGCGGTCGGCCTGATCGGCTGGGGAACACTGCAGCTCATCGATGTCTTCACGGGCGGCGACAAGGCCACCGCGGCGAGCTCGCGCAACGGCTGCGCGGCCAAGCCCGCCCCCTCGGCCAAGCCCGCCCCCAAGGCGCTGCCCAAGCCGGGCCAGGTCAAGGTCAACGTCTACAACGCCACGCCCCGATCCGGCCTCGCCAAGGACGTCGCGGCCGAGCTCAAGAAGCGCGGCTTCGCCATCGGCAAGGTGGACAACGCGCCGAAGGAGTACGACAAGAAGGTCAAGGGCACCGGGATGCTGCTCGGTGCCAGGACCGCCACGGACACCGCGCTGCCGGTACTGGGCACGCAGCTCGCGGGCGCCGAGAGCAAGGCCGACGCCCGCAAGGGCGGCGAGGTGGACCTCATCCTGGGCACGAAGTTCAAGGATCTGGCAAAGAAAGAGGACGCCGACAAGGCTCTGGCGGTACTCGCCGAACCCAAGCCGGCGCCCTCGACGTCCGACGGCAGGAAGAACTGCTGAGCGCTACTCCGCGGTCCCGTACATCCGGTCCCCGGCGTCGCCGAGGCCCGGGACGATGTAGCCGTTCTCGTTGAGCCGCTCGTCCACCGACGCCGTCACGACCGTCACCGGCGTGCCCGCGAGCTCACGCTCCATGATCTCGACGCCCTCGGGCGCGGCGAGGAGCACCACGGCGGTGACGTCGTCGGCGCCGCGCTTGATCAGTTCCTGGATGGCCGCGACGAGCGTGCCGCCGGTGGCCAGCATCGGGTCCAGGACGTACACCTGACGCCCGGAGAGGTCCTCCGGCATGCGCGTCGCGTACGTCGACGCCTGCAGGGTCTCCTCGTCGCGGATCATCCCGAGGAAGCCCACCTCGGCGGTCGGCAGGAGCCGCACCATGCCGTCCAGCATGCCGAGCCCGGCGCGCAGGATCGGCACGACCAGGGGGCGCGGGTGCGACAGCTTGACGCCGGTCGTCGGGGTGACCGGGGTCTCGATGTCGACCTGCTCGGTGCGCACGTCCCGGGTGGCCTCGTACGCGAGCAGGGTGACCAGCTCGTCGGCGAGACGCCGGAAGGTAGGTGAGTCGGTGCGCTTGTCGCGCAGCGTGGTGAGTTTGTGCGCCACCAGCGGGTGGTCGACGACGTGGATACGCATGCCTTCAACGGTAACCGCGCCCGGGGCACCTGCTCTCCCCTCGTCAGGGGCACCTCCCGTCACCCCCGGAACAACCAGCGCTGGCATCAAACCCGCCGTACGGGGGAAAGTGGACGTACGACCTGGGGTGGTGTTGCCCATGCCGGACAGAGAGCCCGGCGGCCGAGAGCCGGACCGCGAGACCGAAGCCGAGCGCCGGCGCCGCCGTGCCCAGTTCCTGCACGAAAGGGCCGAGGCCCTTGAGCTCCGCGACCGTGTGAAGCCGCGCCGCGCCCGGGCGGCACGGATGCGTCAGCAGATGCGTATGCGCACGTTCCGCTGGTAGCGGCCACCTCTCACGCAGGCATCGGGGAGCTGTCCGGGAAACGCGACGCGGACACAGCGGGCGGAAGACCTCTCCTCAGGCCGTGGTTTCTGCCACGATTCCGAGTGGGCGGGGCTTGGAACAGCAACTCCCCCGCTCCCCGAACTCGCCGGGGGGACACCCAAACCGTCAACCGGCACTGTCTATGACCAGTGGGAGAGTCACGGTGTACTTCGCCGCACTGCTCGCGCGCACCGAAGACGGGTGGGAAGCGAGCGACACGGAGCTCGACGATGTGGAGACCCTGTCGGATCTGACCGACCTGGCCCGCGAGGCCACGGCCGGCAGCGCTGAGGACGACACCGTCCTCGTCTTCATCGAACAGGAGGGCGCCTGGTTCGGCGTCGTCCGCGTGGACGGTGAGGAGGACCCTCGTATCTACGTCTCGGACGCGGCCGCGGCCGCCCGGAGTTCGTACGGCGAGATCCTGCTCACCGACGAGATGCTCGGCCGCGAGCCGGGCAACGACGATCCGGGCGTCGATCTGGACGCCCTCGACCTGGACGGCACGGAGGACGGCGAACCCGCCGGCTCCGATGCCGCCCCCGATCCCGCCGCTGACGACGACCCGGGGGACGCGTCGGGTGACGCGGTGCCCGCGGGGCCCCTCGGCGACTCCGAGCTCCTGACCGACCTCGGCGTGCCCGAGAAGGACCTGCTCGGCCTGGAGCCCGGTGACGCGCTCAGCGACATCGCCGAGATCCTCGGGGCGGCGGAGGTGCTCGAGACCGTCCGTTAGGTTCAGGTGTGACCGAAACCGGGCGAGAAGCCGATCCCGTGCGCGACCACTGGCGGGCCGCCATGCGGCTCGCCCTGGCCGAGGCCGAACTGGCCGCGCGGGGCGGCGACGTGCCCGTCGGCGCCGTCGTGCTGTCCCCGGACGGCACGACGGTGCTCGCGTCGGGTCACAACGAACGCGAGGCGACCGGCGACCCGACGGCGCACGCGGAGGTGCTCGCCGTCCGCCGGGCCGCGGCCGCGCTCGGGGAGTGGCGGCTCACCGGCTGCACGCTGGTGGTGACCCTGGAGCCCTGCACGATGTGCGCGGGCGCGCTCGTCCAGTCCCGGGTCGACCGGGTCGTCTACGGGGCGCGTGACGAGAAGGCGGGCGCGGCGGGCTCCGTGTGGGACGTCGTACGCGACCGAAGGCTCAATCACCGGCCCGAGGTGATCGAGGGCGTGCTCGCGGAGGAGACCGCGGGGGTGCTCACCCGCTTCTTCCGGGGACGCTGAGAAGCCTCCCGGACAACGGATTTCTGACCACGGCCCTCTTTGGGCTAGAGTTCCTCTCGGTAGCGTGTCCGAGCGGCCGAAGGAGCTCGCCTCGAAAGCGAGTGTGGGGAAACTCACCGTGGGTTCAAATCCCACCGCTACCGCTCTTGATACGAAGGCCCCGTCCGCGAGGACGGGGCCTTCGTCGTTCAGTAGGTGAAGTGGTCAGGACGGTGCCAGGACTGTCTGGACGGGGGGAACGGCATCGGGGGGACAAGCCGCTCCCCCCGATGAGGACTGGAACCCCTGAGCCAGCGCCGCCTTTCGGGGGGAAGCCGACGGCGCGTGTCCCCGCAGTGGGGCCAGTCCCTTGCCCGCGGATTCCTGCCAGATCCGCTGGGGCACATCACCAATCCTGCGCCCGGCGCCACCGGGGACGGCACGGCAAAGGGCCTCCGCTGCCGGGCCGTTGGTCCTTAAAGACCTTGTGAGCACTGGCCGGGTTAGACTCACCGCCGTCACAGGGGCCACAGAGCGCAGCAGGTAAGGGGAGGCCGAGAGCATGGCGGTGCAGTGGAAAAAGATCGGGCTCTTCGCGCTCGTCGTCTTCATGCTCTACGTGATCATCACCGATCCCGCCAAGGCCGCGGACTACGTCCAGATAGGCTTCGAGGCGGTCTCGGACGCCGCTCAGAGCATCGGTGACTTCATGACGTGGGTCGCCAACGGAGGCAAGGACTGAGCGGCTCGGCCCGCCGTCCTCTCCCTCCTCTCCCCGCTTCCCAGGAGTGCGCATGATCCGCCATCTGGTCCTCTTCAAGCTCAACGACGGTGTGGAGCGCGACGAGCCGCGCGTCGTCGAGGGCGTCAAGGCCTTCCGCGCGCTCGGCGGGCAGATCCCGGAGCTGGCGTTCTGGGAGTGCGCGTGGAACATCACCGACCGGCCCATCGCGTACGACTTCGCCATCAACTCGGCGGTCGAGGACACCGATGCGCTGAAGCGGTACATCGAGCACCCGGCCCATCAGGCGGGCGTCGCGCTGTGGCGGGAGTTCGCCACGTGGGTGATCGCCGACTACGAGTACTGAGCCACCCGGCTCAGCGGCCCCGCCCGAAGCGGCCCCTCACCGGAACGGTGAGGGGCTTTTCTGCGTCTTATGGCCCAACTTGGCCCACAACACGTAGTTATCGGGTGCTTGCACACAGTGCACATGTCTTGTGATGCTATGACCGCTTTTGACGGATGAGTTGACGAAGGTCGACTGATCTTGACTGAGCTCGACAGGACTTGACTTGGCTTGACCGAGAAGGGGTGGCGTTGACCGTGCCGGCCAGTACTGCGCCCGAAGCGCCACCCGTGACCCCGCAGGCGAGCAGCCCCGGCCCACCCGGCCCACAGAGCCCACAGAGCCCACAGAGCCCACAGAGCCCACAGAGCCCACAAGCCCCCCAGAGCACACAGAGCGCGCCGCCCCTCCAGGACACCCAGCCGGCCACGACCACCCCGAGCACCCCCAGCAGCAGGGGCGCCGACACCCGGGCCCTGACCCAGGTGCTCTTCGGCCAGCTGAAGGGCCTGGAGCCGGGCAGCCCCGAGCACGGCCGCGTCCGCGGTGCGCTCATCGAGGCCAACCTGCCGCTGGTGCGGTACGCCGCCGCCCGCTTCCGCAGCCGCAACGAGCCGATGGAGGACGTCGTCCAGGTCGGCACGATCGGTCTGATCAACGCCATCGACCGCTTCGACCCCGAGCGCGGCGTGCAGTTCCCGACCTTCGCGATGCCCACCGTGGTCGGCGAGATCAAGCGGTACTTCCGCGACAACGTACGAACGGTCCATGTGCCGCGCCGTCTTCACGAGCTGTGGGTGCAGGTGACCGGGGCGACCGAGGACCTCACCACGACCCATGGGCGCTCGCCCACGACCGCGGAGATCGCCGAGCGGCTGCGGATCACCGAGGAGGAGGTCCTGGCCTGCATCGAGGCCGGACGTTCCTACCACGCGACGTCGTTGGAGGCGGCTCAGGAGGGCGACGGGCTGCCCGGCCTGCTCGACCGGCTCGGCTATGAGGACCCGGCACTCGACGGCGTCGAGCACCGCGACCTCGTCCGCCATCTTCTCGTCCAACTGCCCGAGCGCGAACAGCGCATCCTGCTGCTTCGCTACTACAGCAATCTGACGCAATCACAGATCAGCGCCGAATTGGGCGTTTCTCAGATGCATGTGTCAAGACTGCTGGCCAGAAGCTTCGCGCGACTTCGATCCGCAAACCGTATCGAGGCGTAACCGTATCGAGTGGACTGCTCTCACGGCGGTTCCCGACTGCCTCGTGCGCAGAAAAGCCCCAGACCCCCTCTTTCCTGCATCGATGTCACCCTTCTTTGTCGACATGTAACTACAGCGTGTTGCCGACATGTGACATTCTGCTGGAACCGCGTTTGCCGGAGCCCCACGTCCGGTATTCAGGTGGAGGCTGCGTTCCTCCGACGGGAACGTCCGCCGCGACCGTCCGCGACCTCAAGGGGGTGGCATGTCCGCAGACCAGGGCAGCTCGAAGGTGCTCACGCTCACGAAGAGCGAATCAGCGCCGAGCGAATCAGCGCCTGACGCGCTGGTGAGTTCAGTAGTTTCCGGGACCCCCGGAGCCATCGACACCCGCACCCTGTCCCGCTCCCTGTTCCTGCGGCTCGCCGCGCTCGACCAGGACAGCCCGGAGCGTGTCTATGTGAGAGACACGCTGATCGAGCTCAACCTCCCCCTCGTCCGTTACGCGGCCGCGCGATTCCGCAGCCGGAACGAACCGATGGAGGACATCGTCCAGGTCGGCACGATCGGCCTGATCAAGGCGATCGACCGCTTCGACTGCGAACGGGGCGTGGAATTCCCGACGTTCGCGATGCCGACGGTCGTCGGTGAGATCAAGCGCTTCTTCCGTGACACCAGTTGGTCGGTGCGCGTCCCGCGCCGCCTCCAGGAGCTGCGGCTCGCGCTGACGAAGACGAGCGACGAGCTGGCGCAGAAGCTGGACCGCTCGCCGACCGTGCCCGAACTCGCCAAGGCGCTCGGGGTGTCCGAGGAGGACGTGGTCGACGGCCTGGCCGTCGGGAACGCGTACACCGCCTCCTCGCTCGACTCCCCGGCCCCCGAGGACGACGGCGGCGAGGGCTCCCTCGCGGACCGCCTGGGGTACGAGGACAGCGCGCTGGAAGGCGTCGAGTACCGCGAGTCGCTCAAGCCGCTGCTCGCCAAGCTCCCGCCGCGCGAGCGCCGCATCATCATGCTGCGCTTCTTCGCGAACATGACGCAGTCGCAGATCGGCGAGGAGGTCGGCATCTCCCAGATGCACGTCTCGCGCCTGCTGACGCGCACGCTCTCGCAGCTGCGGGAAGGTCTCATCGCGGACTGAGGTCACGCCCCCTGTGGCTCAAGGCGCCGCAGGGGGACAGGAGTTGCCGTAAACGGCCTGGAGTTGCTGACGGGGTTCCTAATTGACGACCCGTCAGCCACACTGTCGCGATGCGACGTGGCATGCGGAACGTACTGGGTGCGTCTACGGCCGCCCTGTGCCTGGGCGGGCTGCTTGCGGCCTGCGGCGGCGGGGACGGCGACGGCTATGTGGCCACGGGTCCGGCTGCCGCGGGGCCTGATCGGGCTCCGGGCAAGGGCGTTGCCCCCACCGGGGACGTGGAGTTGGTACCGCTCGACGAGAGCGCCGCCGAGGACGCCTCGCCCGGCGGCAAGGGTGGTGAATCCGAGTCCCCGAAATCCGGTTCGGGCGACTCCACCGGCAAGTCCCCCGACCAAGTGGGCAGTTCCGACTCTCCGGACACCCCGACCGGTGGCGAGACCTCGACCGGCGGCGCCAAGCCCGGTCGTACGGATAGCAGTTCCGGAGGTTCCGGAAGTTCCGGAGGTGGATCGGCGGACCGCCCCGAGGGCGGGGCGAGCGACAGCCCCTCCAGCCCCGGCGGCAGCTCCAGCGCCCCTCCCAGCGGACCCGCGAAGCTCAGCGTGGGCGATCCGCAGCGGAAGCCCGCGGACGACCGCTGGTGCGAGAAAGTGACCGTCGCCTTCAAGAACACCGGCGGATCGCCGGTGCGGTCGGGCACGGTCACCTTCGGTACGCACATCATCGGCGCCCTCGGCGTGGACTGGGCCACGATCGACTCCACGCGGGAGCTGCCCGCGCCCATCGGCGCGGGGGAGACCGTGAAGAAGACCTGGCCCGTGTGTGTCGAGGCCTGGCGGGTGCCGCTGGGCATGCATGTGGAGACGCAGGACGTCTCCGTGAAGTGGAAGTAGGGGTTTCTTCTCTGCCTGCGGGCCGCATGCGGCTGGGCGCGCAGTTCCCCGCGCCCCTACAGCGCCCCTGCGGGGCGCTCCAGGGCGTCTTCTACTTCAGCGCCAGCCACGCCACTCCCGCGATCACCACGATCGCGAGTACGACGCCGATGATCAGGCCGACGCGCGGGCCGGCGGACGCGGCCGCGGGCTGCTGGGCGCGGCCCTGCGGGGACTCGTCGACGAAGGCGCGGAACATCTGCGTGCTGCCGGCGGGGTCGGGGGTGTTCTGGGGGCCCTGGGGGTTGTGTGCCATAGCGCAGGACCCTAGCGAATCAGCGGGGGTCCGCCCAACCCCCGCTGACCACGGACTTTACGAGCGTGGTCCCAGAGCTTTGCCGACTCTTTAGGCGGTTGGTCCAGTTTTAGTTTGCCTGCGGCAACCAACTGTCTCTATCGTTGCCCTAAGCAACAACATAGGAGGTGTCGTGGCCGCGCAGCGTCATTACGAGGACCTGGCCCGACAGCTCAGCGCCATCGGTGCCGTGAAGCGCGGCCTCGGCAGAGGCCTGCCGCACGACTGCCCTGGCGGGTCCGCCGCCGTACTGATCCTGCTCGACCGGCATGGAGAGATGCGGATGAGCAGGCTCGCCGAGCTGCTGGCCGTGGACATGTCGGTGACCTCTCGCCATGTGGCCCATGTGGCCGAGAAGGAGTGGATCCTCCGGGACCCCGACCCCGCCGACAAGCGCTCCCGGATCCTGCGCCTCACGCCCACGGGCAAGGCCAAGGTCAATGAGCTGTCCGAGCTGTCCGTCAGGACACTCACCCACTACTTGCATGACTGGTCAGACGACGAAGTCGTCCAGCTCAGCACGCTGCTCGCGCGACTGCGCGACAGCTTCGGGGACTGCCGCGCGGCTTCGGCCCGGCTCCCCCTGGAAGAGACCACCCGTACACCCGCGTAACGAAGAGGAAGCCCATGGCAACAACCACACCATCCGGTGTGCGGGGCAGCCACGCCAAGCACGGAGCGGCGTCCCACGACGCCGGCGCTCCGATGACGCACCGCCAGATCATGGAGGCCCTTTCCGGCCTGCTGCTCGGCATGTTCGTCGCGATCCTGTCGTCGACGATCGTCTCCAACGCCCTGCCTGAAATCATCGGCGACCTGGGTGGCGGCCAGTCCGCCTACACCTGGGTCGTCACCGCCTCGCTCCTGGCGATGACGGCGACCACGCCCCTGTGGGGCAAGCTGTCGGACCTCTTCAGCAAGAAGGCCCTGGTCCAGATAGCCCTGATCATCTACGTCGGCGGTTCGATCGTCGCGGGTCTCTCGCAGAGCCCCGAGATGCTGATCGCCTGCCGTGTCGTGCAGGGCATCGGCGTGGGTGGTCTCTCCGCTCTCGCGCAGATCGTGATGGCCGCGATGATCTCCCCGCGCGAGCGCGGCCGCTACTCCGGCTACCTCGGCGCGACCTTCGCCGTCGCCACCGTCGGCGGCCCGCTGCTCGGCGGTGTCATCACCGACACCTCGTGGCTCGGCTGGCGCTGGTGCTTCTACGTCGGCGTGCCCTTCGCGATCATCGCCCTGATCGTCCTGCAGAAGACCCTGAAGCTCCCCGTCGTGAAGCGGGACGTCAAGGTCGACTGGGGCGGCGCCTTCTTCATCACGGCGGCCGTCTGCCTGCTCCTGGTCTGGGTGACCTTCGCGGGTGACAAGTACGACTGGATGTCCTGGCAGACCGGCGCCATGGTCGGCGGTTCGATCGTCCTCGGCCTGCTCTTCCTGCTCGTCGAGTCCAAGGCGAGCGAGCCGATCATCCCGCTGCGCCTCTTCCGCAACCGCACCATCACCCTCGCCTCGCTGGCCTCGCTCTTCGTGGGTGTCGGCATGTTCGCGGGCACGGTGTTCTTCAGCCAGTACTTCCAGCTGGCGCGCGACAAGTCGCCGACGATGTCCGGTGTCATGACGATCCCGATGATCGGTGGCCTGTTCATCTCCTCGACGGTCTCGGGCCAGATCATCACCAAGACCGGCAAGTGGAAGGTCTGGCTGGTCGCCGGCGGTGCGCTCCTGACCGCGGGTCTCGGCCTGCTCGGCACCATGCGGTACGACACCGAGTACTGGCACATCGCGATCTTCATGGCCCTGATGGGTCTCGGCATCGGCATGATGATGCAGAACCTCGTGCTCGCCACGCAGAACCAGGTCGCTCCCGAGGACCTCGGCTCCGCGAGCTCCGTCGTCACCTTCTTCCGTTCCCTCGGTGGCGCCATCGGCGTCTCGGCGCTCGGCGCCGTGATGGCGACCCGCATCACCGACTACGTGAAGGACGGCCTGGCCGACCTCGGCCCCAAGGCAGCGCAGGCGGGTCACGGCGGCACGGGTGGCGGCGCCATCCCGGACCTGGACAAGCTCCCGGCCCCGTTCCGCACGGTCATGGAGAGCGCCTACGGGCACGGCATCGCCGACGTCTTCCTGATCGCCGCCCCGCTGGCGTTCCTCGCCTTCCTGATCACGATCTTCATCAAGGAGGTTCCGTTGCGTACGTCGGGTGCGCTGGCCCAGGCCAGCGAGTCCTCGGACGCCGACGCCCCGGCCGCCACCGCGTCGGGCGCCGCGGCCGCCGAGCAACCGGTACTCGCCTCCGTGGGGGCACACACCGAGACGGGCCCCGACGGCACGCAGAAGCTCGCCGCCCTGGCCTCGTCGGCCACCGGTGACGCCCCCCTGCAGACCACCGGCGGCACTCCCGTCCGCGGCTTCGTCCGTGGCGCGGAGAGCACCCCGGTCCCGCGGGCCGCGGTCACGCTGATCTCCCTCGGGGGACGGCAGCTGGGCCGTTCGGTCGCGCAGGGCGACGGGTCCTACGCGGTCGACGCCCCCGGCGCGGGCTCGTACGTGCTGATCGCGTCGGCCGACGGCTTCCAGCCGCAGGCCTCCACGATCGTCGTCTCCGACGAAGCCCTGACGTACGACATCCTGCTGAGCGGCACGAGCGGCCTCAGCGGTGTGGTGCGGGCCTCCGACGGCAAGCTGCCGGTCGCGGGCGCGATGGTCATCGTGACCGACGTGCGCGGCGACGTCCTGGCCACCGGGCTCACCGGTGAGCAGGGCGAGTTCACCTTCGCCGAGCTGGTTCCCGGACAGGTCACCATCGCGGTGAACGCCGCGGGCCACCGCCCGATGGCGCTGCCCGTCGAGGTCGGCGCGGTCGGTGTCACCCGGGTCGAGGTCGAGCTCAACTCCGGTTCGCAGGTGCTCGGCACCGTGCGTGCCGCGGGCGGGCCGCTGAACGACGCACGGGTCACCCTGGTGGACGCGGCGGGCAACGTCGTCGCCTCCGCGACCACCGGGTCGGACGGCGCGTACGCCTTCACCGACCTGGACAGCGGCGAGTACACGGTCATCGCGACCGGTTACCCGCCGGTGGCGACCGGCCTCACCGTCGCCGGTGAAGGTGTCAGCGACCACGACATCGAACTCGCCCACCCGGGCGAGTAGTTGACCCCGGCCCGTGCGCGCGCTTCGAGCGGATGCGCGCGCACGGGCCGGTTGTGGAAAGGGCCCCCGGGTTGGTGGTGACGTACACGGCAGGGGACGGCCGTGTCACCACCGCCGGGGGCCGCACACTTTTTGAGCTTCTGGCTTTTCAGCTTTGGCAAGGAGAAAACGGGATGGGACTCAGCGCTCGGATCCGGACGCGTGACGGGTGGGCGGTGTCGCACGCCGTCGTCACCCTGACGGACATGACCGGCACGCAGGTGCTGCGCGCCGCCGCGGACCAGGAAGGTGCCGTACGCGACGCGACCGACCTGCCGCCGGGCCCGTACACCGTCATCGTCACCGCGGTCGGCTACGCACCCGTGGCCTCGACCGCGCTCGTCACGGCGAGCGGCCGTGCCGAGGTCGGCAACATCGTCCTGGCCAGGCAGGGCGGCACGGAGCTGCCGCCGCCCGGCCCTTGGACCATCGACCCGGCGCACTCGACGGTGGGCGCGACCGCCCAGCACCTGGGGATCACCAGCGTGCACGGCCGGTTCACCGAGTTCGGCGGGCTGGTGGAGATCGCCGAGGACGTGGAGAAGTCGCGCGTCGAGGCGGTCATCAGGTCGGCGTCCATCGACACCGGCAACGGCATGCGGGACGGCCACCTGAAGTCGCCGGACTTCCTGGACGTCGAGCAGTACCCGGAGCTCGTCTACCGGTCGACGGGCCTCACGCCCGCCGGTCCGGACCGCTGGACGGTACACGGCGAGCTCCAGATGCACGGTGTCGTACGTCCGGTGGACCTGGACCTCAGCTACCTCGGTACGGGGGCCGACCCCTGGGGCGGGACCCGCGCGGCCTTCCGTGCCACGGCCGAGCTGCGCCGCGAGGACTTCGCCATGAACTACAACCAGGTGGTCCAGGCGGGCATCTCGGCGATCGGCACCACCCTGCGGGTGGAGCTGGACATCCAGGCGGTCCAAGGGGACGCACTCCCCCAGGTCTAGCGGTCCGCGGCCACTAGGGTGCGGTCATGGCACCGAACATCGCTACCAACACCACGGTCTCCATCGATGAGTTGCTGGACTTCGTCCGGCCCAGGCACCGGGCGGTCCTGCTCACCTCCCGCGCCGACGGCACCCCGCAGGGATCCCCCCTGACCTGCGGGGTCGACGACTCCGGCAGGATCGTGGTGTCCACCTACCCGGAGCGGGCCAAGACGCGGAACGCCAAGCGGAATCCGCGGGTCAGCATCATCGTGCTGAGCGACGACTGGAACGGGCCGTGGGTGCAGATCGACGGCCCGGCCGAGGTCATCGACTCCCCGGAGTCCGTCGAGCCCCTCGTCGAGTACTTCCGGAACATCTCCGGCGAGCACCCGGACTGGGACGAGTACCGCGAGGCCATGGTCAAGCAGGGCAAGTCCATCATCCGGATCACCCCGGAGCGGTGGGGGCCGGTGGCCACCGGGGGGTTCCCGGCACCCAAGGACTAGCGGGTCAATGTTCAGCCACAGGGCTACAGGGTCGCCTCGATGCCCGCGACCAGCAGGTCGAGCGCGACCTTGAAGTCGAGCTCCCACATCTCCTCGACCGTGGCCCCGCCCCGCGCCTCCATGATGTCGGTGGAGCCGTCCAGGGTCTTCTCCAGGCTCGGATGGTCGCTGACCGCGCCCATGGCCTCCCTGAAGTACTCCTCCGGCGTGAGCCCGGCAGCCGCGCACCGCGCGATGTAGTGGCCCTGCACGGTGCCGAATCCGTACACGAACTGGAAGACCGCGGCGATCGCGCCCGCCTGCTTCTCCGTGGGCAGGCCGGTGCCGCGGACCACTTCCTGCACGGCGAGGGCGAACTTGATCCAGTTCGGCCCGATGTTCAGGAAGTTGCCGACGAGCGGTGACACCCAGGCGTGCCTGACCAGCAACCGCCGGTACTCCTCGGCCAGTTCGCGCAGCGCCTCGCGCCACCGCTCGGGTGTGGCCGACTCCGGGTCCGGCAAGGCCATCTCCCCGGCGGCCGCGTCCAGGGCCAGTTCGAGGAGGTCGTCCTTGGTGTCCACGTACCAGTACACGGACATCGCCGTGACGTTCAGGTCCGCCGCCAGGCGGCGCATCGAGAACTTGGCGAGGCCCTCCTCGTCCAGGAGGCGGACCGTGGCCTCGGTGATGCGCTCCCGGTCCAGGCCCGACGGCTGATCACTCCTGCGGCCCGCGCCGTTCCGGGGGGCCTTGCCCTCCAGCCAGACGCTGGTCCGCGCGGGGCGCTTCGCGCGGTCGGCTGCCTTCGCCATGGCGCACCTTCCTGGTCCTGAGCTCTTGTACTGGTACCGGTGGTCCGAAGCGGGCGACAGACCGGAATCAGCCAGTCCGTCGCCCGTCCGTCGATGCTATGCGGACGCCGCGGCCGGGTCCGTCTTCGCAGAGTCTGCCCTCTCCGCACGCTTCAGCAACGCGGCTGCCAGCATGCCCCCGAGGAACACGGCCACCGCGCCCACCAGCTGACTGGTCTGAAGACCCGAGGAGAACGCGTCGGCGATCCTGGTGCGTTCGGCGTCCGACCCCGCTGCGGCAAGCGCGGCGGGCAGCGAGACGGCGGAGACGGTGACGAGCGAGGCGAACCGAGAGTTCAGGACAGCGCCGAGCACGGCCACGCCGAGACCGTTGCCGAACTCCGCGAGCGTGCCGTTGACGCCGGCCCCCACGCCCGCCTTCGCCGGCGGGATGGCGCTCATGATCGCGTTGGCCATGGCGGGCATGGCGAGCGCGATGCCCGCGCCCATCACGATGAGGCCGGCCAGCATCCCGCCGTAGTTGTCGCCGCCGAGCACGGCGATGGCCGCGAGACCCGCGGCGAGCAGGCTCATGCCGATGGCGATCGTCGCGGGGGTGCTCGTCCTCTTCAGGAGCCGCGCGCCGAGGCCGGTGAGGTTGAGCGCCACGACGGTCACCGCGAGCGGCGCCGTGCGCAGGCCCGCCTCCAACGGCTCGTACCCGAGCACGAACTGCAGGTGCTGGGTGAGCAGGAACAGCGAGCCGCCCATGCCGAAGGCGACCAGGATGGCGCCCGCGACGGCCCCGATGAAGCGCTGGTTGCGGAAGAAGTGCATGTCCAGCATCGGGTACGGGATGCGCAGCTCCCAGACGACGAAGCCGCCGAGGACCACGACGCCCACCGCGGCCGCCACCAGGACCTGCGTCGACGCCCAGCCGTGCTCGGGGCCGGAGATGATCGCGTACACGACCGAGGCCATGCCGATGGTGGAGAGCAGCGCGCCGAGCAGGTCGGGCCGGTCACCCAGGGGGTTCTTGGACTCGGGGACCAGTTTGACCGTGGCGGCGAGCCCGATGAGCGCGACCGGGATGTTGATCAGGAAGATCGCGCCCCACCAGAAGTGGTTGAGCATGACCCCGCCCATCAGCGGACCGAGCGCGAAACCGAGGGAGTTGACGGTCGACCAGAGGCCGATGGCCTTCATCCGCTCGGTGTCGTCGAAGATCTGCACGACCACCGCGAGGGTGGTGGTCATCAGGAGCGCACCGCCGACGCCCATCCCGGCCCGTGCGGCGATGAGCTGCGACGAGGACTGGGCGAGGCCCGCGACCAGCGAGCCGATCCCGAAGAGGGCCAGGCCCGCGATGAGCATCTTCTTGCGGCCGTAGCGGTCGGCCGCGCTGCCCGCGGTGAGCAGCAGGCCCGACTGGACGAGCGAGTAGGCGTTGATCATCCACTGGATGTCGGCCGTGGACGCGTCCAGTTCCTCGGTGAGGGAGGGGATGGCGACGTTCAGGACGGTGTTGTCCAGGAGGACGGTGAGCTGAGCGAGGCAGATGACACCGAGGATCAGCCAGCGCTGCGGGTGCCCTTGAGAGGCGGTGGGGGTCTCGGCGGTCGTCGTTGCCGTCATGCCCTCTCCTTCTGCTTATACGGTGTAAGTGCGGAGTGCGATGTACACCGTAAGGCATCTCCCGTACGGCGTACAAGAGGGTTGCCGACGGGTATGCGCGAGGGGCCGGCCGCTGGTTGCGGTCGGCCCCTCCGGTCGTCTCCCGGACCGGGGCCGGGTCAGCTCTTGGGCTGGGTCAGGTCATAGAACGTCGCGCTGCCGACCGTGACCTTCTTGAAGGTGTCCTCCACCCAGGAGGTGATCTTGGAGGAGGTGCCGCTGTCGCCGCCCATGCCGCCTCCACCTCCCATGCCGCCGCCCGAGATGAAGTAGTGGATCTTCCCGTCCTCGACGTACTGCTTGAACTGGGCGAGGGTCGGGGACGGGTCGCTGCCGTTGAAGCCGCCGATGGCCATCACCGGGTCCCCGGTGGCGAGTTGGTAGCTCGCGGCGTTCTGCGAGCCGATGGCCGCCGCCGCCCAGGTGAAGTCGCCGGAGTCCGCCTCCAGGAGCTTCTTCGCCTTCGCGCTGACCTGGGCGCCGTCGAGGAGGCCGCCCATGCCGCCGCCTCCGCGCTCGCCCGTGCCACCGCCGGGCATGGCGCGCTGCTGCTTCCCCTGCTGGCCGGTCTGCCCTCCCTGGCCCGGCGGCTGCCCCATGCCGCCGCCGTTCTGGCCGCCAGGCGCCTGCCCCTTCTGTCCCCCGGGAGCCTGACCGTTCTGCTGGCCGGGCGGCTGCATTCCGCCGCCACCGCCACCGCCACCGCCACCGCCGCCGCCACCGCCGCCAGGCCGACCGCCACCGCCACCGGGACCGCCGCCCATCCCACCCGCAGAAGCCGGACCCGCCGTCACGATCGACCCGGTGTGCGCGCTGTTCACCGTGGAGAGGGTGTACGCGGCCGGACCCGCCACCGAAGCGGCGAGGCTCAGCCCCACCGCCACCAGCGCGAGTCGCCGCCCGAGCCGGGCGCCGAGCAGCAGGCCCGCCGCGCCCACGAGGCCGCCGATCAGCACCGCCCAGCGCAGCCACGGCAGGTAATCCGGGGTCCGGCCGAGGAGTACGTACCCCCACCACGCCGTGCCCGCGACGCTCACGCCGAGCAGCGCGCCCGCCCACCACTTGGCCCGCTCCTCCCACAGGACCGTGGCGCCCATGCCGATCAGGGCGGCGACGTAGGGGGCGAGGGCGACCGTGTAGTACTGGTGGAAGATCCCCGCCATGAAGCTGAAGACGGCCGCCGTCATCAGCAGCGCGCTGCCCCACGCCACGAACGCCGAGCGCGTGGTGTCGGTCCTGCGGGCCTTCCAGGTCAGGACGATGCCGCCGACGAGCAGGATCAGCGCGGCGGGAAGCAGCCAGGAGATCTGGGCGCCGACCTCGGAGTTGAACATCCGCCCGAGCCCGGTCTCGCCCCACTGGCCGCCGCCTCCGCCGGGGCCGCCCCCGCCGCCGACGCTGCCGGTCTCCTCGCCGTTGATGCGGCCGAGGCCGTTGTAGCCGAAGGTCAGCTCGAGGAAGGAGTTGTTCTGCGAGCCGCCGATGTACGGGCGCGAAGACGCGGGCCACAGCTCCACGATCGCGACCCACCAGCCGCCCGCGACGATCATCGCGAGCCCGGAGAGGGCCAGCTGGCCGAAGCGCTTGCGCAGCCGCACGGGTGCGCACACCGCATAGAGGACGGCGAGCGGCGGCAGGATCAGGAACGCCTGAAGCGTCTTGGCGAGGAAGGCAAGGCCGACCGCGACGCCCGCCCACACCAGCCACTTGGTCCGGCCGTGCTCAAGGGCACGCAGGACGCAGTACACGGTGACCGTCATCAGGAGCGCGAGCAGCGCGTCCGGGTTGTTGAACCGGAACATCAGCGCGGCCACGGGTGTGAACGCGAGCACCGCACCCGCGATCAGCCCGGCCGCCGGGCTGAACCGGCGGCGCACGGCGGCGTACAGGACACCGACCGTCGCGACGCCCATCAACACCTGCGGGGCAAGGACCGCCCAGGAGTTGAGCCCGAAGAGGCGTACGGACAGGGCCATCGGCCAGAGCGCGGCCGGGGGCTTGTCGACGGTGATCGCGTTGCCCGCGTCCAGCGAGCCGAAGAACATCGCCTTCCAGCTCTGGCTGCCTGCCTGGACGGCGGCGGAGTAGAAGGAGTTGGCGTAACCGGACGCGCTCAGGTTGAAGAAGTACAGGACCGCGGTCGCGAGCAACAGGCCGAGGAAGGCGGGGCGTGCCCAGCGCGGGTCGTCGGGGCGCCCGCGCCAGAGCCGCACGGGCAGGCTGCGCGTGGCCCGGTGGGCTCGCTCACCCGGCGCCACGAGCGGCGGCGCGGACGCGGTCGCGTGGGAAGTCGTCGTCATCGGGCGTTCCTCGGGTCGTGTGCGTAGTCATGTGCGGAGGTGAGCTCGTACGAGGACGAGGCGTCGGGCGAGGGCAGTGGCGGATCCGAGCGGCGCTCCGGGAAGACCCAGGCCCGAAGGAGCAGGAACCGCAGCACGGTCGCCGCGAGGTTGGCGGCTATCAGCACGGCGAGTTCCGTGGAGTGGGACGGGTCGCCGGAAGCCGCGCCAAGGGCGGCCAGCGAGCCACTGGTCAGGGCGAGGCCGATCGCGAACACCACCAGGCCCTGCGCCTGATGGCGCATCGCCCGGTCACGGCCGCGCACCCCGAAGGTGAGGCGCCGATTGGCGGCCGTGTTGGCGACGGCCGAGACGAGCAGGGCGAGCGCGTTGGCCACCTGCGAGCCCGAGAACGTACGGAAGCCGGAGTACAGGAGCAGGTAGAAGAGCGTGGAGAGCGCGCCGACCACGCAGAAGCCGACCAGTTGGCGGGCCAGGCCGCCGGGCACACCGGCCAGTTGCCGGTCGCGCGGGTCGTCCCCGAAGGGGCGCGCGAGGCGGTCGAGCGGGAGCGCGCCGACCGCGAGGGCACGCCCGACCCGCCACACCCCCTTGAGGTCGTCCGTGGCCGTCCTGACCAGGTGGACCGTGGAGTTCGGGTCGTCGACCCAGTCGACCGGCACCTCGTGGATGCGCAGGCCCGCGCGCTCGGCGAGCACCAGCATCTCCGTGTCGAAGAACCACCCGGTGTCCTCGACCAGCGGAAGCAGCACCCCCGCCACGTCCCCCCTGATCGCCTTGAACCCGCACTGGGCGTCGGAGAAGCGGGCCTGCAAGGAGCCGCGCAGGATGAGGTTGTAGCCGCGCGAGATGAACTCCCGCTTGGGGCCGCGCACCACACGCGAACTGCGCGCGAGCCGGGAGCCGATCGCCAGGTCGGAGTGCCCGGAGATCAGCGGCGCCACCAGCGGGAGCAGCGCGTTCAGGTCGGTGGAGAGGTCCACGTCCATGTAGGCGAGGACGGGGGCGTCCGAGGCGGACCACACGGCGCGCAGCGCCCGCCCGCGCCCCTTCTGCTCGAGTCGCGTGTAGCGGACTTCTTCGCTCGACGCGGCGAGCCGCGCCGCCACCTCGGGGGTGCGGTCCGTGGACGCGTTGTCCGCGATGGTGATGCGGAAGGGGTAAGGGAAGGTCCGTACGAGATGGTCGTGCAGGCGCCGCACACACCGCCCCAGATCCTTCTCCTCGTTGTAGACGGGGATCACGATGTCCAGGACGGGCACATCGCGCCATCCGGCGGGGAGGTGGGCCCGTGCCGGCAGAGGAACCGAGCAAGCGCCGCCCTGGAAAGCGTCCGGGGAAGCGCCCCGGGAAGAGTCGGTTTGCATGGGACCGACATTCGCCAACTGGTCTGTCAGGGCTGTGTGGTGAGCCTGTGACCCGCCTGTGAGCCCCATGGCGCGCCGCTGACCTGCGGCGATGCGGCAGGGAGGGACACGGTGAACACCGTGCGGCCCGGCACGCTGTCCACCGTCACGGTGCCGCCGTGAGCCGCCGCTATCGCCTGCACGAGGGCGAGGCCGAGCCCGGTGGAACCCGCGTTCCGGGAGCGCGAGGCGTCGCCTCGGGCGAACCGCTCGAAGACGTGGGGGAGCAGGGCGGGGGAGATGCCGGGACCGTTGTCCTCGACCTCCAGGCAGACGCCCGGCCCGGCCCACCGCACGCGGGCGGTGACCTTCGTGCCCGGTGGCGTGTGCGTACGCGCGTTGGCCAGCAGATTGACCACGACCTGCTGGAGGCGCGCCGCGTCGGCGAGGACGAGCGCGGGCTCGTCCGGCAGCTCAAGGGCCCAGCAGTGCTCGGGTCCCGCGGCGCGTGCGTCGCTGACGGTGTCCACGACCAGCGGCGAGAGATCAGTGCTCTCGTACGAGAGCGGCAGTCTGGCACCGGGGCGCCCGGAAGCCCCGGATCGCCCGCCGTCACACCCTTCGTCGAGGCGGGCGAGCAACAGCAGATCCTCCACCAACCCCGTCATCCGCTGCGCCTCGGACTCGATCCGCCCGAGCGCGTGCCGGGTGTCGGGCCCGGTCGACTCCCGCCCCCTGCGCGTCAGTTCGGCATAGCCACGGATCGAGGCCAGCGGCGTACGCAGTTCATGGCTGGCGTCCGCGACGAACTGGCGTACGCGCGTCTCGCTCTCCTGGCGTGCGTGCAGCGCGGAGTGCACGTGGTCGAGCATGCGGTTGAGCGCGGCACCGACCTGTCCGACCTCGGTGTTCGGCTCGGTGTCGGGGACGCGCTCGTACAACGTCACCTCGCCGCTGTGCAGCGGGAGTTCGGAGACCCGGGTCGCGGTCGCCGCGACCCGGCGCAGCGGGCGGAGCGCGACGCCGACCATGGCGGCGCCGGCCAGCGAGGCGGCGACCAGGCCCGCGGCGGTGACGCTGACCTCGACGATGATCAACGTATTGAGGGTGTTCTGCACCTTGGTGGTGGGGACGCCGACGAGGAAGTCGCCGTTGGGTCCCGTCGAGTACTGGACGCGGTACTCGCCGAGGGCGGGGATGTCGACGTTGTGCGAGGCCCTGTCGCGCGGCACGGAAGCGAGCGCTTCCGACTGCGCCCCGTCGAGGTGCTCGGTCTGCGGCTCGATGCTGCCGCTGTCCGACTCGTTGCTGACCAGGGCCTCGCCGACCGAGCCGTCGCTCTCGACCACGGCGCCGATGGTGCCGATCTCCTGAGGCCCCTTGGAGACGAACCGCAGTGGATCGTCCTCCGAGTCCCCCGCCCGGCCGCCGGGAACATCGGCCCCCGGATCGGGCAACGGCCCCGCCGCCCGCATCGCCACGGCGTCGAGCGACTTGTCCAACTGGTCGTACAGGTGCGAGCGCAGCGCGATGGTGGTCACCGTGCCGATCACCGCGCAGACGACGGCGATCAACGCCACCGCCGAGACGACGAGCCGCGTCCGCAGCGACCGCGGCTGCCGCCGCCGGGTCATGAGGCGGCGGCCGCCTCGGTCGCGGACGCGGCCTTGATCAGGTACCCGGCACCGCGCCGCGTGTGGATCATCGGCTCACGGCCGGCGTCGATCTTCCT
This sequence comes from Streptomyces sp. NPDC002853, assembly GCF_053591915.1. Lineage (NCBI taxonomy): Bacteria > Bacillati > Actinomycetota > Actinomycetes > Kitasatosporales > Streptomycetaceae > Streptomyces > Streptomyces sp. NPDC002853. The sequence goes on from NZ_JBSFUS010000016.1 coordinate 106,382, forward strand.
CCTGAGATACGAGATGTAGAGCTCGACGACGTTGGCCTGGCCCCCGAAGTCGTAGTTCCACACACGGTCCAGGATCTGCGCCTTGCTGAGCACGCGGCGCGGGTTGCGCATCAGGAAGCGGAGCAGCTCGAACTCGGTGGCGGTGAGATGGATGGAGTCCCCGCCCCGCGTGACCTCGTGACTGTCCTCGTCGAGGGTCAGATCTCCGACGGCGAGGACGGACTCGCTGCGCCGGTCGGCGGCCCCCGCCCGACGGATGAGCCCACGCAGCCGGGCGACGACCTCCTCCAGACTGAAGGGCTTGGTGACGTAGTCGTCGCCCCCGGCGGTGAGCCCGGCGATGCGGTCCTCGACGGCGTCCTTGGCGGTGAGGAACAGCACGGGCACGTCGGGCAGTTCACGCCGCAGCCGTCCGAGCACGGCCAGGCCGTCCATGTCCGGCAGCATCATGTCGAGCACGACGGCATCGGGCCGGAAGGAACGGGCGGCGCGTACCGCACCGGCGCCGTCCCCCGCGCTGCGGATCTGCCAGCCTTCGTAGCGCAGGGCCATGGAGAGCAGCTCGGTCAACGAAACCTCGTCATCGACGACGAGCACGCGGACGGGGCTCCCGTCCGCCCTGAGCAGTTCGGTACGCCCCTGGGGCGAGGTCGTAGTCATGGCGTACAGCTTGGGCGGGGGGCCTGAGAGGGCCCTTGCCGGAACCTGTGAATTTCCTGAGAAACGGGGGCCTACCGCCGAGGCTCAGCTACGAACGAGCCGAGACCGACCTCGGCTCGGACGAGCCCCTCCTCCTTGAGGTGGGCAAGCACCTTCTGAGCCGTGGATGTCGCGATCTCGAACTCGGCGGACAGTTCCAACGTGGACGGTACTCGCGCCCCAACGGGATAGCTGCCGTCGCTGATGCGCGCGGTGATGACTGAGGCGACCTGGCGCCAGGCAGGCTGGGTGTCGTGGCTCTCAGCGGGTCCCTTTGACCGGGAAGCAGGGGAGACGAAAGAGCCGAGACCCGGCTCGGTGTAGGTCAGACCCTTCGCGCGTAGCCCCGTAAGCACCTTGTGCGCGGTCGCGTTGGCGATGCCGAACTCTGCGGTCAGTTGGACGACGGACGGCACACGGCTGCGCGAGGGATACGTGCCGTCCTCAATCCGGTTTTGAATCACCTCGGCCACTTGGCGCCAGCGAGGCTTGTCTGGGGCGAATTCCATCACCAGACCATGATGGGCATGCCATGCACTCCAGTGCGATTCAGGGAATTGTTCAGTTAGCCCTAGCATGCTCGGTTAGCCTTGCTATCGTGACGGAGGCCGAGACCCCCGCGACGGAGGCAACCGTCCGGGGGCGTGGCCATCAGCCAACCAAAGCAAGGAGCTGACGACATGCCCGACCTTATCCGCCACCTCACCGCCTGGGTGAGACTCCTCCTGATCCCCCACCCCACGCCCACGACGACCGCCTCCACGCCCCCCAGATCAGCGGGCCCGGACCTCTCCACCCCCCGCAGCCGCTACGGTCTGGACGCCCTGCTTCCCCTGACCGGAGAGGCAAGCCGCCTCGTACGCCCGTACCTCACCGCGCACGAACAACACACCCGCCGCCGTGAACTGGCACTGGCGACACTCGGGTTGGACATGCCTGGCCCGTACTGGATCCACGGCGTGGAGGTGGCCCGATGACGGACGATGACGACCTCATCACCCCCGCCCGCCTGCTGCCCTGGTCCGGCCCGGAGGGCAAGCCCTGCTACCTGATCGGCGACGCCACGGGCCCCGTGTCCCGGGTCGCCGACGCCATGGAGTCCGTACAGCTAGGCATGGGCGGCGAGCTGCTCACGTACGCGCGCGGCATGCTCGGCGACGCCACCGAGGGCGAGATCCGTTACCTGGCCGAGCGCTTGACGGAGGCGCTCCAGGACGCTCTGCGCGTCGCGGAGAGCCGGGGTCACAGGCTGCGCTGAGACGTCTGCGTGGCAAGAAAATCCCGGCGGTGGACCGCACCGCCGGGATTTTCTTGCCACAGGGCCGCCCCTACCCCCGCTCGAAGCCGTAGCTGCGCTCCACCTTGGCTACATGCACGACGTACCGCTCGTACCACTCGGCGCGCCCCCGCTTCTGGGCCGTACGGTGCTCGGCGTCGCTGCGCCATTGCGCGATCGCGTCTACGTCGCGGAAGTACCCGACGGTGATACCGAGGCCGCCGGGAGTCCGCGCGGAGTCCATCCCCAGGAAGCCGGGCACGGAGGCGACGAGCTCGTCCATGCGGTCGCCGGTCTCGTCGTAACCGTCGTCGGAGTCGGTCCTCAGAGAGCTGAACACGACGGCGTAGTAGGGGGGTTGGAAAGGCAGGACAGGTCTGACGGCTCGATCGCTCATGACCACAGCCTCAACGGCCCCCACCTGCCTGTCCACCCTCGCCAGCCCTTCATTGCCGTACGGGCAGAGAGACTTGACCATTCGGTCAGCTGGGGGCGCGGAAGCGCGCCGGCTTCGCGGCAGGCGCGACGGGTGCGATGGGTGCGATGGGTGCGGGAGACGCGACAGCACCCGGCCGGCACAGCAAGTGCGGCTGGCACGGCGAACGCGAAGCATGCGGCATGCGGCCGCACTCGAAAGGCCCGGGTGCCGCGGCACGCGGTCGGCGCCGCAGCGTGACAGCACCCGGCAGCCCAGCCCAGCCCCCCTCCGTCACTCGCCTACTCGTCTGCCGGCGCCGCCGGGCGTTTACGAGCGGCAGCGGCGCTGTTCGTGGCGACGCCGACGATGTTCGGGTGGGGCGGCAGCCTCACTGTCACGATGACCTGCGGAGTCGTGAACTCCGGATTACTACGCCACTTCCTGGGACACGACCCCGGTCCGCCATGGCGCCCCCTCGTTCTTGTTCATGATCCGAGGGGCGCAACGTCATGGTTGACGATCCGTCCGGCCAAGGCCCGCGGGCTCACACCATGAGCGTTGACACGGTCGGGGTCGGCGCCGGCCTCCAGCAGCAGCCGGATCACGGCCCCTTCGCCCTGCGAACAGAACACCGCCCTCCACAACGGCGTGTTCCCGTGACTATCCGCGGGATCGACCGCCGCACCCGCCGCCACGAGGACCTCGATGGCCGACGACGCCTGGGCCTGAGCCGCGAAATGCAGCGGCGTCCAGCCCGCGGCATCGGCTGCCTCGGGGTCGGCACCCCCGGCCAACAGCACCTTCATGCCTTGCGCGTCTCCATCAGCCGCCGCATAGTGCACCGCCGTCCGCCCCAGCAGATCCCGATCCGTCATGCCGCCGTCCTGACCCACGACCTTGACCAAACAGACCTGACCCACGACCTTGACCAAACAGATAGGGGCACCCCCCGGAGGTCAGGTCAGAAAAGGCCGTCCTGGACCGCAGGGACCTCCCGTACCGGCACACTCGTACGCGCCGCGCCGCCCGCCCCCTCCAGTCGCCACCCCCGCAGCAGTCGGCTGTCCAGGACGAGCAGGCGGCCGCCGTCGGTGAGATAGATGTCGGGGCCGGCCACCGCGACGAGGTCGCCAAGGACCACGCCGCCGTCGACGAGTTCCGTCACCGCGTAACCCGCGTCCCCCGCGAGGCGGTCCACCCCGAACGTCTCGCCGTGGTCCACGACAGGCGCTCGAAGCCGCTCCAGCGACTCCGGCCAGCCTTCGAGCGCGAGGGCGAAGCCGTGCAGTTCCTCCAGTTCACGCCGGCGCTCCTCCCCGCCCGGCAGGCTCGCCCTCACGGCACGTTTCCTGGCGTACGAGATCCGGTCCGGCACCCCGAGCGCCACCCGCAGCAACTCCTCGGCCCGGCGCGCCGCCATCAGAGGCCCACGGCCCAGCCAGGCGAAGGCCACCGCTCCCTGTTCGAGGAGCCGGGCCGGCCCTCGTTCCTCTCGGGTGATTCCCACCTTCAGTAGCTCAGCACCGAACCATGCCAAGTACACGCGGTACGTACGCGGATCGTCGGCGATCGTGTCGGCGGCCACCGAATGCGCACGGTCGAGGCGCGCGCACTCCGCGCACCGGGCCTGCGTCCCGCGCGCCGGGACCGCGGCGGCCACCGGGCAGGAGTTCCCCCGTGCCCCCACGCACCCCCGGTGGCCGAGCGCACGGAAGCCCACGCGCCTCCCCACGACCAGCGGACTCACGACGTCCCCCCGCTCCCACACGAGCACGGGCCGTGCACCATCCGCACCATCCGCACCATCCGCACCGTCCGCCCAGCTCAACCCCGCACTGCGCCACTCCATACCGCCAGTCTCGCGCAGCGCGGAGCCCCTGCTGCTCCCTACTGCTCCGCCCGCTCCGTCTGTCGTGGCCGGCCCGTCGCCGCCGCCACCACCCCCGTCAGCCACAGCAGCACCGCCACCGCAGCAGCCGACGTACTGGACGAGGCGTGCAGCGACCAGGCCCACGGCTCCGGGGTGTTGTCGCTGTCCACGCCGAGCAGCAGCGTCGGGCCGAACATGCCCAGCGGCAGCAGCCAGGCGAGCCCGCTGCCGAAGAGGCGGGCGCTGATCATGCCGAGGCCGAGGTAGCCGACGACGTTGCGGGCCGCCGAGCCGAACACCTCCGCGGTCGCGCCGGTGAGCAGCGGCAGCGCGGTCAGGCCGAGGGCGAGCACGAGCAGCAGCACCAGATACCCGCCCCGCAGGCGGCTCATCGGCTGGGCCGCGGTCTGCTCCAGGTCCGCCATCGGCGAGAACAGCGTGGTGGCGAGGACCACCGCGTGGGCGAGCGGCACGATCTCCGCCACCGGCACGCTGAAGTCGACCAGATAGCGGAACTCCGGCACCGCGACGCGCTGCCCCGCGAACGCGGTCGCCGCGAGGGCGATCAGCAGCGCGACACCGGCGGCCCGGGGCAGGCCACGACACCGTACGAAGGCGGCTGCCGCGTTCACCGCGGCGGCTCCGGGACGGCACGGCAGGCGCGGATGTCCCCGGCCGCCTCCTCGATCCACGCGTCCTGCTTCGCCGCTGGTGCTTCGGTGATGCGGGCGAGGACGCGGCCGAACTTCTCGCCGTAGTACTCGCCGGGTGCCCCGGCCCGGCCGCGGATGACGGCCTCGAAGAGGAACGTGTCGGGGTAGCCGCCGGTCTCCTTCAGCAAGTGAGGCTCGCAGGAGGAGGACTTGGGCTGGGGAAGCGCCGCCGCGAAGAGCGCGTCGGTCAGGTCGGCCTCGGTCTCCGCCGGTGTCATGAGGGACAGTTCGGCGGCGCCCGGCGGCCGCTTCAGGCCGCTCGCGTAGAAGGCCCGGTTGAGCCCCTTCAGGCCGCCGAGCCGTGCGTCGACGGTCTTCACCGCGGCGCGGGCCTTGGGCAGCAGATGGCGGTCCTCCGGCCAGAGGCACACCTTCGTGCCGCCACTCGTGGCGCAGAGCGGCTGCGCGGGCTGGGCCTTGCGCACCGCCCAGTACGAGTCGGGCGTCGGCGTACGGAAGGCGACGAGCGCACCGCCCGCGACGACGGCCGCCACGACGAGCGCCCCGAGGGCGAGGGGCCGCGGGGTGAGCGACGCGCGGCGTCGCAGCGCGGGAAGTGCGGTCAGGAGCAGGCCGAGGGCCAGGCACCAGGCGAAGGCGATCAGCATGCGCGTGGTGTTGGGCTCGAACTCCGAGCTCCAGAACTCGTCTATCGCCGGAAACAGTTTGTCCAGCGGGGTGTCGGGGACGAACGCGACGAAGACGAAGAGTCCGTACCAGAAGATTCCCGCGAAGGGCGCGACCACGCGGGACGGCAGCGCCGAACCGATCGCGACCCCCACGGCGATCTCCAGGCCCATCATCCCGGCCCCGAGCAGCAACGGCGTCCATGCGGGCTCGCTGACGTCACTGACCCCCGCGGTCCGCGAGAACGCGACGGCCACGAGCACGGCGTACGCGATCAACGCCCACAGCCACACCGCGAGCCACAGCAGCAGCGCCTGCGCCCAGCCGCCGCGCGCCGCGGTGTCCGCCCAGACCCTGGTCCGGTGCCGGAAGGCGCGGCCCGCTCCCCAGGCGGCGGCCGCGCTCATCACCGAGCCCATCACGATCACCGAGTAGAGCTGGACCTGGAGGCTGGTCTGGGTCCACCAGCCGATCCAGTCGCTCTCGTCGGGGCTGTCGGCGGTGAAGTAGTAGACGCCGATCGCGCCCATGAGCGCGGCGGCCCACTTGGCCTCGCCGCGCCGCATCTCGGTCAGCAGCACACGCATCAGGTCGCCACCGCTTCCGTACCGGCGAGATGCAGATAACCGGCTTCCACGGCTCCCCCGTCGACGTCCTTGCCGTCCGCCCCGGATGGACCCCCGTCCGGCAGCGCGCACAACTCCGCGACCGTCCCCGTGAAGCGGACCGACCCTTCGAGGAGGACCGCCACCCGGTCGCACACGTGGGCGACGTCCTCGGCGAGGTGCGTGCTCATCACCACGGCCGAACGCTCGCCCAACTCCTGGATCAGCGCACGGAATCCGACGCGCTGGGCCGGGTCGAGGCCCACGGTCGGTTCGTCGAGGAGCACCAGGGCCGGTTCGTTGACCATGGCCTGGGCGATGCCGACGCGGCGCAGCATGCCGCCGGACAGGGCGCCCATCTTCCGGTCCGCGTGCTTCTCCATCTGGACGAGGCGCAACGCGGCGCGGGCCCGCTCGCGCCGCTCGCCCGCGGGCACCTTGCGCAGCCAGGCCGCGTACTCGGTGAACTCCTGGACGGTGAAACGGGGATAGAACCCGAAGGACTGCGGGAGCACGCCGATCCGCTGCCGGATGCGCTGCACCCGCGCCCGCCCCGGCGCCTCGTCACCGAGGAGGGTGACCGAACCGGACTTGGGTCTGCGAGCCGTGCTGAGCAGCGACAACAGAGTGCTCTTCCCCGCCCCGTTGGGGCCGAGCAGTCCGGTGACGCCGGAGGGAAATTCGAGGGACACGTCGTCGAGGGCGACCGTGGAGCCGTACTGGACGGTCACCGCCGCGACCGCCGCGACCGGCTGGGAGCCGGTCGCGGCGGCGCTCTTGCTGATGGTCACGTGATTCCTGATCAGTTCTGGGCGTTCACGAATCAGTTCTGGGCGTTCACGTAACCGTAGGCCCGGCTGCCGGGGATACCGGCCCAGGTGGCCTTGGTGTAGTACTTGCCGCTGGTGCTGGTGCCCTTGTAGCCACTGCAGCCGTACGCCTGCTTGTAGCTGCGGGAGGTGCCGGCGATCTTCGGGTCGGGGCGGAAGCTCTTGTCCTGGTAGATGTACGCGCTGAACGTCCTGGTGTCGTTCACCGGCACATCGCCACAGGCCTTGGCGTGACCGCTGCTCTTGCCCTTCCAGCGGTCACCGTCCTCCTTGTTCCCCGCGGTGGCTATGGAGAAGGGCAGCCTGCTCCCGCTGATCTCCGCCGCCACCGCACCCACGGCCGGCACGCCGATGGCGATCGCCGTCAGCGTCCCGACCACCGCGAGCTTGCGCTTCCCCGTGTACAACTTGCGCATCAAGATCCTCCAATAAAGCAGGACTTACTTGGTCGTTGATCACGCTATGTGCGGAATCCGTGACTCCGGCGAAGTTCGGCACGGTTGTGCCGGTGATCACATCGGTGCTCGTCATGGGGCCGTCATGGGACGCGGGCTAGGATCCGCAGCATGGCTCTGACCGTGAACGACGTGGACCGGTTCGAGGCCGCGAGGCCCCGGCTCGAAGCCATCGCCTACCGCCTCCTCGGTTCGGCGAGCGACGCCGAGGACGCCGTGCAGGACACCTTCCTGCGCTGGCAGGCCGCGGACGTCGACCACGTCGAGGTCCCCGAGGCCTGGCTGACGAAGGTCCTCACCAACCTGTGCCTCAACCAGCTCACCTCGGCCCGCGCCCGCCGGGAGACCTACGTGGGCCAGTGGCTGCCCGAGCCCCTGCTCGCCGGTGACCCGATGCTCGGCCCCGCCGACACCGCCGAGCAGCGCGAGTCCGTCTCGTACGCGGTCCTCGCCCTGATGGAGCGCCTCTCGCCCAACGAGCGCGTGGTGTACGTGCTGCGTGAGGCCTTCGGCTACTCGCACCGGGAGATCGCGGAGATCCTCGACATCACCGAGTCCGCGGGCCAGCAGATCTTCCACCGCGCCAAGAAGCACGTCGCTGCGGGCAAGGCCCGCACCGAGATCGACGAGGCCACCGCCCAGCGCATCGTCGAGGAGTTCCTCGCGGCGGCCACCAGCGGGCAGACCGAGCCGCTCGTGCGGCTGCTCACGCAGGACGCCATCTCCATCGGCGACGGCGGCGGCAAGGTCCCCGCGCGCGCCAAGGCGTTCGAGGGCGCCGTCGCGGTCGCGCGGTTCATGCGGGGCCTGTTCAGCAAGCCCAGCGAGGCCAAGCGCGCCATCGTCGGCGGCTCGCCCGACGTCTGGGCCACTACGGCGAACGGCGGCCCCGCCCTGGTGGTGGCCGTCGAGGGCCGGGTCGTCGGCGTCATGTGCCTGGAGATCACCGCGGACGGCATCGTCGCGTTCCGCAACCAGGTCAACCCCGACAAGCTCGAACGCGCGACCCAGCAGTGGGCGGCGACGGACCACGGGGAACCCCTGCTCAAGGCGTTCTGACCCCGTCCTGACACCTGCTGACACGCACTGACGCTTATGTGACCTGCTTCACACCGAACACCTGTCAGGAAACGCGGGGCTGCCCGGTTCAAGTGGCGAACCCGCTGAAGAGCTGATGACAGGAGCAGGAAAATGCAGCAGCACCGCATCGTCGTCATCGGAGCCGGATACACCGGAGCCACCGCCGCCGGCCGCCTCGCCAGGCGGTTGCGCCGTGAGGACGTCGCCATCACCCTCGTGAACCCGGAGCCCGACTTCGTCGAGCGCGTCCGGATGCACCAGCTGACGGTCGGCCAGGACCTCCGGCCCCGGCCCTTCAGCGAGATGTTCGCGGACACCGGCGTCGAACTGAGGCTCGCGAAGGTCACCGCCGTGGATGTCGACCGCAAGACCGTCTCCGTCAGCGACGCACAGGGCGCCGCCGAACTCGAGTACGACACCCTCGTGTACGCCGTCGGCAGCGGCTGGAACGCCCAGGGCGTCCCCGGTACCGCCGAGCACGCCCACGAGATCGCGAGCCGCCCCGGAGCACTCAGGCTGCGCGAGCGCCTGGCCGGTCTCGACGCCGGCCAGAGCGTGGTCGTCGTGGGCGGCGGCCTCACCGGTCTGGAGGCGGCGACCGAGATCGCCGAGGCGCGCCCGGACCTCGACGTCGCCCTCGCCGCCCGCGGCGGGCTCGGCGACTGGCTCTCGCCCAAGGGCCGCGAACACGTGCGCAAGGTCTTCGCCGGGCTCGGCATCACCGCGTACGAGCAGGCCGCCGTCACCGGCGTCGAGGCCGACCAGGTCACCACGGCCGACGGAGAGGTCATCCCGGCGGCGGTCACCGTGTGGACCACCGGCTTCGCGGTGCACCCGATCGCGGAGGCCACGGCCCTGGAGGTCAACGACACCGGCCAGATCGTGGTGGACCGGAGCATGCGCTCGGTCTCGCACCCTGACGTGTACGCGATCGGTGACGCGGCCGAGGCGATGGGCCCCGGCGACAAGCCGCTGCGGATGTCGTGCGCCACCGGCACCCCCATGGCCTGGCAGGCCGCCGACGCCATCGCGGCCCGCCTGACCGGCCAGAAGGTCCCGAAGACGCCGATGCGCTACTTCAACCAGTGCATCTCGCTGGGCCGCAAGGAGGGCCTGATCCAGTACGTCACCGCCGACGACCGCTCGGTCAACGCGGCCCTGACGGGACGCCTCGCCGCCCTCTACAAGGAACTGATCTGCAAGGGCGCGGCCTGGGGCGTCGCCAACCCCCTGCTCGGCATGCCGGCCCGCCGCCGCCCCGTGACCCAGCCCCACCCGCACCCGACCACCCCCGCCGAAGCCACGGCGGCCTGACCGGGCAAGGCCCCCGCACCCGGCGGGGGCCACCCCCGGACAACGCGAAAGGCCCCCGGCTGAACCGGGGGCCTTTGACCTGTGTGCACTCGGCAGGATTCGAACCTGCAACCTTCTGATCCGTAGTCAGATGCTCTATCCGTTAAGCTACGAGTGCGTGTTTTTTCTTTTTTCTGCCTTCGCTCCCCGGCCTTTCGGCCCGTTCGCGGCGACAGGAAGAACATTACATGACCGCCGCCGCCATGTGAAATCCGTTAGCCGCACCCCTTGCGACCTGCGGAAACGTTCCTCATGGGGGAGGAAGCGCCGAAGCCCCGGTCCATGCGGACCGGGGCTTCGGATCTTGCAGCGGAGGCGGAGGGATTTGAACCCTCGATGGGATTTAAGTCCCAAACCGCATTAGCAGTGCGGCGCCATAGACCGGACTAGGCGACGCCTCCAGCTTGCACTCCGGCGCAAGCGCGCGGGGTGCGTTGCAGATGATGACACAGCCGGGCGGCGTGTCACCAATCGCGGCTTCCAAGGTACTAGTCGGGCGGCCCGCAGGGCAAAGCGTCTTTTCGTGCCGCAACTCCGTTCCCGTGAGCGGCGCCCGCAACGTCACGGCGTCAACGGCGTTAGACGCGGTAGAGCCCGTACGTGTTCGCGTACCCGGCACCCCGCACCCAGTGGAGCCCCGTCATGCTGCGCCGTCTCGTCCTCACCGCCGCCGCTTCCGTCGCCGCGCTGTCCGTCGCGCCCGTCGTCGCCCACGCCGACATGGGGCCCCTGCCCCTGCCGACGCCGGTGACGGAGTCGACCCCCAACCGGCTCACGGTGGAGGTCACCGACACCGGGAACGGCCGGGACGGGAAGTTCGAGCTGGAATGCCACCCGGCGGGCGGCACGCACCCGCAGGCCGAGGACGCGTGCGCGAAGCTCGACCAGGGCACCTGGGGCACCGACACGTTCGCGCCCACGCCGGCCGACTCGAACTGCACCATGCAGTACGGCGGCCCCGCCACCGCGCACATCACCGGCACGTGGAACGGGCGGCCCGTCGACGCGACGTACAACCGCAGCAACGGATGCGAGATCGCCCGCTGGAACCGGCTCGTCCCGGTGCTGCCCGAGACCGGCGCCTGACACCGGACGGTCCGTTCCGGCCACTTCCTCATCGGTTCCCGGCCACCGCGGAATCCGCCCGGCCGGGACCTCCTCGTGACCAGGCGGTACGGAAGCCACACATCTTCTGCGTGCGACCTCCCTCTCATCCGGCGTCGCGCGCACAACCACTCCCCGTAGACTCCCTCCCGTGACACGCCACGGGCCACGGGGCAAGATGGCCTGGGCGAGTCGGCAAGCAGCAGTAACCAGGGAGGAAGCGTCGTCGTGAGCAGCAGGCCATCCCGAGGCGCTGCTCGCCTCGCAGCCATACTCGACGCGCTCCCGGACGCGCTGGTCCTCGTGAACGCGAACGGGACCGTCGTGAACGCGAACGCGATCGCGCTCGAGGCGTTCGAAACGCCGGGCACCGCCCTCGTGGGGCGCGGGCTCCTCGATCTGTTGCCGGAGTTCGACTCCCGGCTCATTCCCGGATCGATGCGCAGGCCCGAATCCATCGACGAGCGCGGGCGCACCAAACCCACGCGGATGGTCGCGCGCCGCACGGACGGCAGCGAGTTCCCCGTCGAGGTCACCAGCTCGAACCTGGAAGACATTCGGGACGCCTACGACAATTACGGTTACACCGGCGACGAGTTGCTCATGCTCGTCGTACGCGACCTTTCGGGCGCCGTGGACACCGAGGCCGAACTCGCGCGCTCCCAGCGGCAGACCGAGATGATCCTGCGCGCCGCGGCCGAAGGCGTCGTCGGCACGGACACCGACGGACGGGTCGTCCTCGTCAACCCGGCCGCCGCGCAGATACTGGGCTTCCGGGCCAGCGACCTCGGCGGGCAGGAACTGCACCATCTGGTGCTCCACTCGCGCGCCGACGGCGAGCCCTTCCCGTACGAGGAGTCCCCCCTCGCCGACACACTCCGCTCCGGGCGCAAGCACCGGGTGCGCGGGCAGGTGTTGTGGTCCAAGAGCGGCGACCGCGTCGCCGTCGACCTGACGACGGCCCCCGTGCGGGACGGCGATCAGCTCGTCGGCGCGGTCATGACCTTCACCGACCGGCGGCCCTACGACGCGTTGGCCGAGGAGCACGAGGCCGCGCTCGCCGCGCACGCGGAGGAGATGCAGGCCGCGACCGAGCGGCGCACGGAGGAACTGCGGGCCGCCACCGAGCGGCATGCCGCGGAGCTTGCGGCCGCCGCCGAGCAGCGCGCGGAGGAGATCGCCGCCGAGCAGGAGCGGTACGCGGCGCTGGCCGAGCGCGAGAAGGACCGGTTCGAGGAGCTCGCCGAGCGCGAGAAGGCGCGGTACGACGCGCTGGCCGCGCGCCACGAGCAGTTGCTCGCCGTGCTCGGTTCGTCGTTGCGGGGTCCGCTCGACGAGCTGCGGCGCGAGCTTTCGGCTCTCGCGGCGGACGACGCCGGGCAGTTGTGGCCCGAGGCGAATCAGGTTCTTCATCACCTTTCGGCCGGGTACGCGCGCATCACCACGCTTGTCGACAATGTGCTGGGTTTCCAACTGCTCGACTCGGGTGCGGATCAGCTGTCGTGCGTGAAGGTCATGCTCGACGCCGTCGTGGCGAGCGGCGTGGAGGGCGCGGTCGAGCTGATCGGGCCCGGACGCGCGCAGTTCGCGGTGCACGCGCCGCCGATCGAGGTCGAGGTGGACCCGGGGCGGCTCGCCACGGCGCTCGCCCACCTGGTCGCCGACGTGGCGGGCATCGACGCCACGGGCAACGCACGTGCCGGCGCGGCCCCTTCGGCCGTGGCTCCCGGCGGGTACGTGGACTCGACGGTCGTCGTGGCCGCGGCCCAGCGCGGCGAGGTCGTCCGCATCGAGGTACGGGGTCCGTACGCCGGGGGAGACCCGGTGCACGAACCGATCGTCCGGGGCATCGTGCGGGCGCACGGCGGCGTGCTGCAGACGCACGAGGTGCCGGGGATGAGCGGCAACGCGTACGTCCTCGAGGTACCGATCGGTGCGGGGGGCGGGGCTGTTTCCGCGGCCCCCGAAGCGCCGGGCGGCTCTGTCGGCTCTGTCGGCTCTGACAGCTCTATCGGGTCCGTCGGCTCTTCGGTCGTGGTGCCCGCGCAGGCTTCGCCCGCCACGGGCGGCGGGCGGCGACGGGCCCGGCGGGCTGCCGGTCCCTCGGTCGACTCGTTCCTGGAGAGTTCAGTTTCCGACGGAATGTCCGACGGAATGTCCGACGGAGTTTCCAGCGGTGGGACTTCGGGGGGTGCCGTCCCCGAGGGCTCGGCCTCTCCCAGCGGGACCGGGCGGCGTCGGGGACGGCGGGCGGCGGAGGCCGCCAAGGGGCAGGGCACTGCGGAAGGCGCGGCCTCGGCTGAGGTGCCGGTCGCTTCGGAGGCGTCGGCGCCGGGCGGGGGTACGCAGGCTGCCGGCGGTACGGGGCGGCGGCGTGGTCGGCCCAGCGCCGCGGAAGGCCTTGGGAGTTCGGTGACTTCCGTGGGCCCCGTGGGGTCAGCGGGGTCTGCGGGTTCCGTGCACTCCGTGGGCTCCGTCGTGACGGCGGCCGAGCATGCTGCCGGGTCCGCGGCTCTGGGGGAGACGGTGCCTCCGCAGGGCGTGCCGGTTCCCGCGGGCGGGGTGGCTCCCGCCGCTTCCGGGCAGCGGGCTCGACGGAACGACGACCAGTTTGCGTTGCCGCCGGCTCCGCCTTCGGGCGGGGCTTCCGGGAGCGGTGTTTCCGGGAGCGGTGTTTCCGGGCCTGGGACGGCTGTGGCGGTCGCCGGTGACTCGGGCGAGGGCTCGCCCCGTCCGACGGGACGGCGTCGCCGTGCGCTGGCCGCCGCCAAGGAGCGGGCCGCTGCCGAGGAGGCACCCAGCGGGCGCGTCTTCGCGTTGCCGCCGGCCTCCGCGGACCAGGACGACACGGGGCAGCACGAAGCGGCCCTGCACCACCCGGCCGACGACCACACCCCGCCGCAACCGCACCCCGCGGACGCCCCGACGGGCCGCCGCCGGTCACGTCCGGCGCAGGGGCAGGGGCAGGGGCAGGGGCAAGGGTTTGGGCAGGGGCTGGACCAGGGGCAAAGCCGGGGTCAGGGGCTGGAGCAGGGGTCGGCGCCGGCCGCTGGTGCCGCTTCCGCCGCGCCTGGGGCACCCGGGGCGCCTGGGGCACCCGGGGCACCCGGGGCGCCTGTTGCTCCCGCCGCGTCCACGGCCGCCGGTCCTGCCGGAAGCGCGCAGGGTACGCCGCCCGCCGGTGTTCCCTCGCAGCCCACGACGTACGCCGAAGGCACTCCGGCGCGGGGCGTCCACACGCCCGGCAGGGGTGTCGCACTCCCGCCCGAGCGCGGGACCCAGGGCGGCAGGGCCGCGCAGCCGCTGCCTGCCGAAGCCGCGCCCGGCGACCCCAACTCGACGCAGGGGCGCGCGATCAGCGTGCGCACGCTCGGGCAGGGCGTGCCCTTCGGCCAGCAGATCGCGGAACAGCAGCAGCGCCGTCTCGGGCTGCAGGGCGGGCGGGGGCAGGCTCCAGCAGCTTCGGGTGCCGCGGGTGCCGCGGGTGCTCCCAATACTCCGGGGGCTCCGGCAGCTCCGGGTACTCCGGGAACTCCGGGAACTCCGGGAACTCCGGGTACTCCGGGAACTCCGGGTACTCCGGGTACTCCGGGAACTCCGGGAACTCCGGGAACTCCGGCGACAGCACCGCAGCCCCCGCAGGCTCCCCCGGCCCAGCAGCCCCCACAGGCACCGCAGGCACCACACGCCCAGCAGACGCAGGCACCACAGGCCCCGCAGCCCCCCACCGCCGGGCCGCTCCCGGAGCAGGCGCCCGCGCAGCCCGCGGCTCCGGGGCAGACGCAGTCCCACACCCTCGGCGGAACCGGAACCCAGGGCGGGTCCCTCGGCGGCTCGCAGGGCGGCTCGCTCGGCGGCTCCGTGGGAGGTTCCGGGCGCCGGCGCAGGCTGTCCACTCCCCCCGCCCCCGCGGCCGATGACCGCCCCGAGGCCGCGGCTCGCCCGCACCCCCAGGCGCAGGCCCACCCGCAGTCCCGTATCGCGTCCTCCAGCGAGGGCACAGGACGGGCGTACGCGATCGGCGCACCGGACGAGGACGCCGACGAGGGCCCGGAGCCGCTGGACGGCCCCGGCGGCGCGGTCGAGGTCGCCAACCGGCCCCAGCCGCAGCCCATGGACGACGAACTGCCGCCCGAGCCGCTGGACAACCCGCGCCGCCTGCTCGTCTGGCCCGCGCCCGACGTCACCACCCAGCAGGCGCTGAGCGACCGCGGCTACCGTCCCGTCATCGTGAACTCCCGCGAGGAGGTCGACGCCCAGATCGCGGCGTTCCCCGCGGCCCTGTTCGTGGACCCGCTGACCGGCCCGATCACGCGTACGGCCCTGCAGTCGCTGCGCACCGCCGCCGTGGCCGCCGAGGTCCCCGTACTCGTCACGGCGGGACTCGGCCAGGCGACACGCGAGGCGGCGTACGGCGCCGACCCCGCCGTACTCCTGAAGGCCCTCGCGCCCCGCGACAGCGAGCAGCACCCGCCGCGCGTCCTGCTCATCGAGGAGCACGAGGAGATCGCGCTCGCCCTGACCGCGACGCTGGAACGGCGTGGCATGCAGGTCGCGCGGGCCGAGAGCGACGCGGACGCGGTGACGCTCGCGGCGCAGATGCGGCCGAACCTGGTGGTGATGGACCTGATGCAGGTGCGTCGCCGCAGGGCCGGGATCATCGACTGGCTGCGCGCGAACGGCCAGTTGAACCGCACCCCCCTCGTCGTCTACACCGCCGCGGTCGACGAGACGGAACTGCCGCGGCTCGCGGCGGGGGAGACGGTGCTGTTCCTCGCGGAGCGGTCGACGAGCACCGAGGTGCAGGGCCGCATCGTGGACCTGCTCGCGAAGATCGGCACGAACTAGCCCTCCGGACATGCGCGTTGCGCCGCTCCCCCGCGGGGGAGCGGCGCAACGCGTCTGCCGTCAGAGCTTGGTGACGTCCAGTTCCCCGGCCGCGTACTGCCTGCGCAGCACCTTCTTGTCGAACTTGCCGACGCTCGTCTTGGGCACGGCCGGCACGATCGCCCAGCGCTCGGGCAGCTGCCACTTGGCGATGGTGCCCGCGAGGAAGTCGCGCAGGGCGGCGTATTCGAGGCTCGCGCCTTCCTTCAACACGACCGTGGCGAGCGGGCGTTCGCCCCACTTGTCGTCGGGGACGGCGACGACGGCCGCCTCCGCGACGTCCGGGTGGGCCATGATCGCGTTCTCCAGTTCGACGCTGGAGATCCATTCGCCGCCCGACTTGATGACGTCCTTCGCGCGGTCGGTGAGCGTCAGGAAGCCGTCGGAGCTGATCACGCCTACGTCGCCGGTCTTGAGCCAGCCGTCCGCGCTGAACTTGTCCTCGGGCTTGAGCTCCTCGCCGCCCGCGCCGCCGTAGTACGCGCCCGCGATCCACGGCCCGCGCACCTCGAGCTCGCCCGCGGACTCGCCGTCCCACGGCAGGTACTCGCCGCCGGGGCCGACCAGGCGCGCCTCGACGCCGGTGGGGAAGCGGCCCTGGGTGAGGCGGTAGGCGAACTCGTCGTCGGTGCCGAGGGCCTTGGCCGGCGGACGGGCGACCGTGCCCAGCGGGGAGGTCTCCGTCATGCCCCAGGCGTGGCAGACGCGCATGCCCAGCTTGTCGAAGGCCTCCATCAGCGAGGGCGGGCAGGCCGAACCGCCGATGGTGACCTGGCCGAGGGAGCTGACGTCACGCGGCTTCGCGGAGAGTTCGGCGAGCAGGCCCTGCCAGATGGTGGGGACGGCGGCCGCGTGCGTGGGCCGCTCGGTCTCGATCATCTCGGCGAGCGGGGCGGGCTGCAGGAAGCGGTCCGGCATCAGCATGTTCACGCCGGTCATCAGCGTCGCGTGCGGCAGGCCCCAGGCGTTGACGTGGAACTGCGGGACGACGACGAGGCTCGTGTCCGCGTCCGTCAGGCCCATGGACTCGCTCATGTTGACCTGCATGGAGTGCAGGTAGATGGAACGGTGCGAGTAGACGACGCCCTTGGGGTCGCCGGTGGTACCGGAGGTGTAGCACATGGCGGCGGCCGTACGTTCGTCAAGCTCGGGCCAGTCGTACGTCGTGGGCTTGGCGGCGATCAGGTCCTCGTACTCGTGCACCTGCGCCTGGATTCCCGCCAGCGGCGAACGGTCGCCGGGGCCAGAGACCACCAGGTGCTCGACGGTCGGCAGCTGCGGGAGGAGGGGCGCGAGCAGCGGGATGAGGGAGCCGTTGACGATGATGACGCGGTCGGCCGCGTGGTTCACGATCCAGGTCAACTGGTCGGCGGGCAGCCGGAGATTGAGGGTGTGCAGCACGGCGCCCATACAGGGGACCGCGAAGTAGGCCTCGACGTGTTCCGCGTTGTTCCACATGAAGGTGGCGACACGTTCGTCGCCGTCGACCCCGAGGTCCTCGCGCAGCGCGTGCGCCAGCTGGGCCGACCGTTCACCGATCTCGCGGAAGCTGCGACGCTGCGGGGTGGACTCACCGGTCCACGTGGTGACCTGCGACGACCCGTGCACGGTCGTCCCGTGCCGGAGGATGCGGGTGACGGTCAGTGGTACGTCCTGCATCGTGCTCAGCACGGCGTCCTCCCGATGGGCGCGCGGCATTCATCCGGGGCGACTCCCGGATGACCTACCTGGCAGTAGGGCTCGCCAGATTCTTGCCGCATACCGCACGGTATGTCACTAGGTCGGAAGAAGAAAGGTCCGCCAGCGGGACGGGAGCGGGGTGGGAGCGGAGCGGGAGCGGGGTGGAAGTAGGCCGGCGGTGGGGCGGGAGTAGGCCGGCAGCGGGGCAGAAGCAGGTGAGCAGCAGGCCGACGATAGGGCGGGAGCGAGCCGCGGCCGCCAGCAGGGCAGCAGCGGGGCGGGAGCGGGTCGGCGGTGGGGCGGGAGTGGACCGGCAGCGGGGCAGAAGCAGGTGAGCAGCAGGCCGGCCATAGGGCGGGAGCGAGCCGCGGCCGCCAGCAGGGCAGCGGGGCGGGAGCGGGTCGGCGGTGGGCGGGAGCGAGCCGCGGCCGCCAGCAGGGCAGCGGGGCGGGAGCGGGTCGGCGGTGGGCGGGAGCGAGCCGCGTCCGCCAGCAGGGCAGCAGCAGGCCGGCGGTAGGGCAGCAGCAGGCCGGCGGAGCTGCGGCGGTCATCGGACCGGCGTGAGCTCCGGGTCCTCGCGCAACTTGCCGAGCGCACGCGAAACCGCGCTCTTGACGGTGCCGATGGACACCCCGAGCACCTCGGCGGTCTGGGCTTCGCTCAGATCCTCGTAGTACCGCAGGACGACCATCGCCCGCTGCCGCGCGGGCAGCTTCATGATCGCGCGCCACATCGCGTCCCTGAGCACCTGCTGCTCTGCCGGGTCCGCGACGGGCGCCACCTCGGGCTCGGGCAGCTCCTCACACGCGAACTCGTCGACCTTGCGCTTGCGCCACTGCGAGGTCCGGGTGTTCAGGAGGGCCCGGCGCACATAGCCGTCGAGCGCCCGGTGGTCCTCGATCCGGTCCCACGCGACATAGGTCTTGGTGAGGGCGGTCTGCAGCAGATCCTCGGCATCGCAGGGATTCGCGGTCAGCGAGCGCGCGGTGCGCAGCAACACGGGCTGACGTGCCCGGACGTACGACGCGAACGACGGATACGCCGAAGGACTCGCCGTCCGCGTCGCGGCCTTCGATGCGCTGGTGCACACGGGCACCATGGATACGGTCATGGCTCCACGCTAGAAGCGCCCCCTACTTCTGCGGATCGGCCGCAGGTCCCTAAGCAGTGTCCGCCTCAGGTTGTACGCGGGGTGGTAGCCCCACCTCCTGAAGGTGGAGGAGGCGGAGCACACCCCTGAGGGTTCACCCCTGAGAGGGCCGCGCTCACGGCCCGCCCGGGGACTAGCCGACGCGGGCCACCGGCGCGTGCACGAGATTCCGGTCGATCTTGAGCGTGCGCCCGCCGTGCCGCTCCTTCACGTTGCCCGCGTACTGGTGAATGCGCCGCTCAGGGTGCCACGCGGTACGCCGCAGCACCGGCTCGCGGTACAGGTGCGGCCGCTTGTGCCAGCGTGCGAACCACATCACCGACGGCAGATCCCGCACCCCAGCCCGCCGCGCCATCTCCATGTGCCGTACGCCGGAACCCGCACTGCTGTAGAAGCCGGGAACGTACCCGAACCTGCGCACCTCGCGGTTCCAGGCCCGCACGAACGCCAGGGTGCCGTGCGCGCACGCCTTCTGCCGGTAGGTGTACGACTCCATGTCCAGGTAGAGCGGGCTCAGCCGCCGCATCCCGAGTGTCCTCGCCTTTCGTACCGCGTCACGCCCTTCCTGTGTCCCCTGCCGCACGGGGTACCTCCCCATTCGTACGTTCTTCTTGTGCTTCGCCGTGACGCAGGGCGACTGCGAACCGACGTACACCGGCAGCACCTTCCACCCCTGCCCCCGCACCGTGCGCATCCAGTTGCGGGTGAGGTTCGGCTGGCGCTTGCAGGCCCGGCCTCGGCCCGCGTAGTAGATGCCGACCGCCCCGTAGTTGGAGGCCTTCCAGCGGCGCATCGTGTCGGCGGACGGAGCGAGGCAGGTGTCGAAGGCCCGGCCACGGAAGGTCGACACCGCGGCCGGCCACCCTGCCGAGGCAGCCGGGCCAGCCTGGGCGGCCGGGGCAGCCGGGGCGCCTGAGGCAGCTGGGGTGCCTGAGGCAGCCGGGGCGGCCGGTGCGGGGAGGGCGGCGGCGAGGGTCGTGGAGAGGGTTACGGAGAGGACAAGTCCCATCATCAGCTTTCGGCAGCTCATACGCCGAGTGAAGGGCCCAGAGCCTCCGCCGTGCCCGGGACACGCGCCGCGTTCAGCCGTCCGCCGCCAGAATCAACCCTGATGTAGGGACGCCGGTGCCCGCGGTGACCAGCGTGCGCGCCGCGCCCGGTATCTGGTTCACGGACGTGCCGCGCACCTGCCGGACCGCCTCCGCTATGCCGTTCATACCGTGTAGATACGCCTCCCCCAGCTGCCCTCCGTGCGTATTGATCGGCAGCGTCTCCCCGGCCACGAAGTCCGCCGCCTCGCCCGGCCCGCAGAAACCGAACTCCTCCAGCTGCATCAGCACGAACGGGGTGAAGTGGTCGTAGAGAATGCCCACGTCGATGTCGCCGGGCGCGAGCCCGGAGCTGCGCCACAACTGCCGTGCCACCACGCTCATTTCCGGCAGCCCGCTCAGGTCGTCGCGGTAGAAACTGGTCATCTGCTCCTGCGCCCGGCCCGCCCCCTGGGCCGCCGCCGTGATCACCGCCGGTGGCTTCGGCAGATCGCGGGCCCGCTCCACGCTCGTCACGACGATCGCCTGCCCGCCGTCGGTCTCCTGGCAGCAGTCCAGGAGCCTGAGCGGCTCGACGATCCAGCGCGACGCGGCGTGCTCGGCGAGCGTGATCGGCTTCCCGTGGAAATACGCCGCCGGGTTGGTCGCCGCGTACTTCCGGTCGGTGACCGCCACATGGCCGAAGGCATCGGGGGTGAGGCCGTAGGCGTGCAGATAGCGCTGGGCCGCCATCGCCACCCAGGAGGCCGGGGTCAGCAACCCGAACGGCAGGGACCAGCCGAGCGCCGCCCCCTCCGCCGACGGCTCCCGGTGCTGCACGCCCGAACCGAAGCGACGGCCCGAGCGCTCGTTGAACGCGCGGTAACAGACGACGACTTCGGCCACCCCGGTCGCCACCGCCAGCGCCGCCTGCTGCACGGTCGCACAGGCGGCACCACCGCCGTAGTGGACGCGCGAGAAGAACGACAGCTCCCCGATACCGGCCGCCTGCGCGACGGTGATCTCCGGGTTCGTGTCCATGGTGAACGTGACCATGCCGTCGACGTCGGCGGGTCTCAGCCCGGCGTCGTCGAGCGCGAGGCCCACCGCCTCCACGGCGAGCCTGAGCTCACTGCGCCCCGAATCCTTGGAGAACTCGGTGGCCCCTATCCCGACCACTGCGGCCTGCCCGCCGAGGAGGTCGCGCGTACGTACGCTCATGCCGCGCCCCCTGCCGAGGGCCCGCCCGGCGCCCCGCCTCGTACCCCGCCCGGCACGGTGACGGTGACCGTGCCGGTGACGTGCTTGCCCATGCCGTTGGCACCGACCACCCTCACCGTGGCCGTGTCGCCGTCGACCTGCTCCACGGACCCGCTCAGCACCATCGTGTCCCCGGGGTAGTTGGGCGCTCCGAGCCGGATCGCCATCTTGCGGAGGATCGCCCCCGAACCGAAGTGGTCGGTGATGTACCGACCCACCAGGCCGTTCGTGGTCAGGATGTTCATGAAGATGTCGGGGGATCCCTTCTCCTGCGCCGCCACGGCGTCGTGGTGAACGTCCTGGTAGTCCCGCGACGCGATCGCACCGGAGACGATCAGCGTCCGGGTGACCGGGATGGTCAGCTCCGGCAGCTCGTCCCCGACCCGCATGACGTCTCCTCCACTTGCTTTGGCTTGCTGTCTCTCCATCACGTCGCCCCGACCCCCGTCATGTCGCCGCCTCTCCACCTGCCTGCCGTCCCCCGACACACCGCCCCCCGTCACGCCGCTCCCTCGCGCGTGGCCTGCGTGGCCCTCGTGGCCTGTGTGGCCTGCGTTTCCTGAGGGCCCGTGCTCTGAGAGCTCGCCCCCTTAGGGCTCGTGCTCTGAGGGCCCTGCCCGTCCTGGCCTTCCTGCGCGATCAGATCGCCCATCTCTGCCAGCACTTCGCTGCCGCACCCCAAGTACGCGTCCAGTTGCCGCCCCCACAGGAAGTGCCGGTGTACGGGATGGTCGATGTCGGCCCCCATGCCGCCGTGCAGATGCTGGCCCGCGTGCACGACACGCTTTCCGCCCTCCGACGCCCACCACGCGGCGGTCAGCGCATGGGTGCCGTACGCCAGGCCCGCGTCGCGCCGCCACGCCGCCTCGTACGCCGTGAGCCGTATCGCCTCGGTGTCCATGTGAGCGTCCGCCGCCCGGAGTTGGACTCCCTGCTTGGCCGCGAGTGGTCGCCCGAACTGCTCCCGCTCGTTCGTGTGGGCGACCGCGCGAGCCAGCGACCCCGCGCACACCCCCGCCTGCAGTCCCGCGAAGGCGGTACGGGCGCTCGCCAGAACGTCCTCGTACGCCCCGCTCCCTCCGATCCGCTCCCCGGGCGTCCCGTCCAGGACCAGCCGCCCCGCGGCCCACGGCGCGGTCAGTTCCACGGGCTCGGTCTCCGCGTCGGCCACCCGCACCCTCCACAGGCTGTGGCCACCCCGTGCCTCCGGCTCACGCACCGCGACCAGGACCTCCGTGGCATCCCGCAGCCACGGCACCCACGGCACCACCCCGGTGAGCGTTCCGGCCGGCGCGCCGGCCAGCGTTCCGGTCAGCCCCTCGGTCAGTCCATCGGTCGCCCCCGACGCCCCGCCGGCCTGCGCCTCCTCCGCGACGGCCACCACGCCACCCCGCGCCGGGAATGCCCCCGTCGCCATCGCCGTGCCGTCCCGAAGCCCCGGCAGCAGACGCCCCCGCTGTTCCTCCGTGCCGTGCGCGGCCACCGCGAGCAGCCCATAGACACAGCTCGCCGCGAAGGGAACCTGGGCCGTCGTCCTCCCTTGCTCCTCCAGCAGCAGCACGAGTCCGAGCAGCCCGACATCCTCCACCGCACCCGGCAGCCCCGCCGCGCACAACGCCTTCCACAGCTCGGCGTCCGACCCCGGCCCCGCCGCCGTGAGCCGCTCGTGCGTGGCCAGGTCGCCGAAGATCTCTGCGGCGAGATCCCGTGCCGCGGCCTGGTCCTCCGTGGGCGTGAAGTCCATGTCAGACCCCACCCCCCGCCATGCTCTCGACGGCCCGGAACACCGGGAGCTCCAATTCCGCGTCCACCTGCTGGAATTCGAGCCGGACCGGCTGCCCGATCCGCACCTTGTCGCTGGGCACCCCCACCACATTGCTGACCATGCGCACGCCCTCCGCCAGGTCGATGAGCCCGACGGCGTACGGGGGATCGAAGGCGGGGAAGGGCGGGTGGTGCATCACGACGTACGAATAGACCGTGCCCTCGCCGCTCGCCTCGACTGTGTCCCATACGAGCGACCCACAGGCATTGCAGCCCGGCAGCCAGGGGAAGCGCAGCGCCCGGCAGCCGCCGCAGCGCTGGATCAGGAGCTGATGCCGGGCCACGCCTTCCCAGAACCCCGCGTTGTCCCGGTTGATCACCGGACGGGGTCGCTTGCCCGGAGGTTTCTGCCTCGCGGGCGCGTACTTGAGAATGCGGAAGCGGTGTGTTCCCGCCGGTTCGCCGCCCGCTCGGACGTCCATCCGGGTCGTGACGAAATGGCCCGTGCCGAGCTTGGTCGTCTTGCGCTCCGACACCGACTCGATGACCGCGTCAAAGGTGATCTCGTCCCCCGGCCGCAGCGGCCGCAGATACTCCTGCTCACAGTCCGTCGCGACGACCGAGGTGTACCCCGCGCCGTCCAGGAGGGCGAACAACTCGTCGTACGCCGCCGAACGCCCTTGGTGCCCGGAGAGCCCACCCATCGTCCAGGCCTGGAGCATCGTCGGCGGCGCGATCGGATCCGCCCCCGCGTAGGCCGGGTGTGCGTCGCCCATGGCCTCGCACCAGTGCCGGATCATCGGTTCGTTGACCGGGTCCTTGCCCTCGCCCGACGTGGCGGCCGCTCGCCCCTCGAAGACCTTCAGCGTCTCGTACGAAAGATCGGTCATCGCCGCCCCCTCCGCATCCCGAGGCGCATCGTCGCCACGATCTCCCGCTGCACCTCGCTCACCCCGCCCCCGAACGTATTGATCTGTGCCGCCCTGTTCATCCGCTCCAACTCCCCCTCAGCCGCCGTCCCGAGCGTCAGGGAGCCGGGTGAACCGGACCGGACCAGACCCGTCTCGCCCGTGACTTCCTGACATATTCGGTACACCTCCACCGCCGATTCGGTTCCCACGAATTTCACGCCGCTCGCGTCTCCCGGCGTCAGCGCACCCGCCCCGACATCCCCCACCAAACGCCAGTTGAGCAGGCGCGTTGCCGCCAATCGGGCCTGCGCCTCGGCCAGCCTGGATCGGACCCACGGAGCGTCAATCCGACGCTCACCCGTCACCGGATCGGGTGTGCGGGCGAAGTCGAGAGCCGCGGCGTAGAAATCCTCGGCCTGCATGCCGATCGCCGCGAGCGCCACCCGCTCGTGGTTGAGCTGGTTGGTGATGAGCCCCCAGCCGCCGTTCTCCTCGCCGACGAGATTCGTGGCAGGCACGCGGATTCCGTCGTAGTACGTCGCCGTCGTCGTCAGCCCGCCCACCGTCTCGATCGGCGTCCACGAGAAGCCGGGCGCGTCGGTCGGGACCAGGATGATCGAGATGCCCTGGTGCTTGGGGGCTTCGGGGTCGGTGCGGCAGGCCAGCCAGATCCAGTCGGCGTTCTGGGCGTTCGACGTGAAGATCTTCTGCCCGTCGATGACCCACGTGCCCCGGGGCCCACTGGGGCCCCCGGCCCCTCCAGGCGTAGCGGTGGGCCCCCCTGCCTCGCGCACCGCCCGGGTCCGCAGCGAGGCCAGGTCCGTGCCCGCCGAAGGCTCGCTGTACCCGATCGCGAAGACGAGGTCACCGCTGAGGATGCGCGGCAGGAAGGCGGCCTTCTGCTCCTCGGTGCCGTATTTCATGAGGGTCGGCCCGACGGTGTTCAGGGTGACCATCGAGACGGGCGCGCCCGCGCGGTAGGCCTCGTCGAAGAAGACGAACTGCTCGTCGGGCCCGCGCCCCTGCCCGCCGTACTCGACCGGCCAGCCGAGGCCGAGCATGCCGTCAGCCCCGATGCGCCGCAGCAGCCGGCGCTGCCCCTCCAGGTCGCCCCCTTCAGGGGGGCCTGCCGGCATCAGTTCGCGGAAGTAGGAGCGCAGTTCGGCGCGCAACCGCTGCTGGCGTTCGGTGGGGGCGAGGTGCACGGCGGCGGCCTCTCCTTCGCGTACGGGCGTCGCACCGACATTGGTTTCTGACTGTCCGTCAGAAACTGCCTCGGTGTCAAGAGATCACCCCGGATACGGGAGGCCCCGTGCGCGGAGGCCCGGGAAACGGGAGGCCCGGGGCACGGGGCCTCGGGCCGCGGAAGGCTCGGGACACGGGAGCTCGGTGCGCGGGAGGCTCGGGGCGCGGAACCCTCGGCGCGCGGGAGGCGCGGGGCGCGGGCCCCGGACACGACTGCGCGGCGATGCAGATGCACCGCCGCGCAGAACGCCACACACCCCATCCAGCAGACCCCGGGGAGCTACCCCGGGGCGCCGTCACCTCACCAGAGGTGGGTGAAGTTGACCGCGATGTTCTCGTTCGACTGGTCGATCGCCGTGAACGCCGAGCCGTTCACCTGGGCGGTGTTGTTCTGGTTCGAGGCGCCTGAGCCGACGGCCTGCTGCTGCGACGTGGACGAGTTGCCGCTGTTGTTGCCGCCGACGCCGCTGCCGTTGACAGTCGCCACGCCCGCATTCGATCCGTCGTTCGCGAAGGAGCCGTTGTCGGCCGTCGCGACACCCGTGAAGAGTGCGGCAGCCAGGGGCAGGGCCGCGGCTGCAGCGATGACGCGGGCGGTACGGATGCTTGCCATGTCTGTTTCCTCCGTTACGGGGGTACGCACCGGCGATGCGCCGGGGGGTACCTGAAGTGCGTCTTGTTCCAGGGCAGTTGGCCGACCGCCTTGGGGGTTCTGCACGACGTCGCGACTCCAGAGTTGCCCACCGAATCCCCGGCGAACCACCCCGGAAGCCTCAATTCCCCCGCAAGCGTGAGTACAAGTCGATAAACATGCTTCGCTCCGCCAAAGCCCCTGTTCAGCCTCCAAAAGCCGCCTCAAACCCAGTCACCGCACGGGCTGAAGCGTTCCGGCACAGCCGGAAGATCGGCAGGCGCGTCCGCGTTTCGTCCGCGCGCCGCGCCCGCCCCCCTTCCTTTCCTCGAACGCTTGTACGAAAATGAGGTCATGGCCACCATCGACCGCCATGCCACAGCACTCGTACTCGCCCACGCGCTGTCCGCCGCCGAGCGCGGCCTCGCCGTCATCCCGCTCTCCCGCACCAAGCTGCCGGCGCTCCGCTCCCCCCACCACGAGCAACCCGAAACGCCCCCCTGTCACGGCGAATGCGGCCGCCCCGGACACGGCGTGTACGACGCGTCGACCGACCCCTCACGCATCCGCGAACTCTTCGCCGCCGCCCCTTGGGCCACCGGCTACGGCATCGCGTGCGGACTGCCCCCGCACCATCTGATCGGCATCGACCTGGACACCAAGTCCGGTACGGACGCTCCGGCGGCCCTGCGGGAACTGGCGCTGCACCACCTCTTCACGATCCCGGCCACGGTTGTCGTGGCGACCCCCAGCGGCGGCCGTCACATCTGGCTCGCGGGCCCACCCGAGGCCGTCGTCCCCAACTCCGCGGGGCGCCTTGCTCCCGGCATCGACATCAGGGGCGCCGGGGGATATCTCGTCGGCCCCGGCTCGCGCACCGAACACGGCGTCTACAGCACCGTGGCCGGCACCGCCCATCTCCCCCCGGCGGCCTGCCCTCCCGCCCTGCTGCGCCTGCTCACGCCCCCGACCCGCGCCTACCACCCCACACTCCCGCAGATGCCTGCCCCGACCCAACGGGGGCAGGGCCTGGTCCAGTTCGTCCTCGCCGCACACGAGGGCCAGCGCAACACCCGCCTGTTCTGGGCCGCCTGCCGCGCCTACGAGAACGGCATCGGCGAATCCCTTGCCGACGAGCTCATCGCCGCAGCGCTCCAGGTGGGGCTCACGGAGCGCGAGGCCCGCTCGACGATCGCGTCGGCCGAACGGCTGACGGGTCACGCGTGACAGCGGCCCGAGCACGACGGGAAAGGGGACGCGGTAAGGGACGCCCGCAATGGCGGGCGTCCCTTACCGCGTCCCCGGCACACCTACCGCTGAGGCTGCCCGAGCATCGAACGCACCGCGGCACGGTCGATGTTCGTCAGGGCGCGGACCAGCTTCGGGGTGAGGAAGACGATGACAAGGCCGACCAGGGACGCCCCGGCGATCTGCACCGGCGACTCCAGGTAGAACGCGTGACGCTCACCGCCGGAGGTGTAGTCGAACACCCGGTAGCCGGGCCAGTCGACGTACCGCGGGAACACCCAGGAGTACGCCGGAAGGAGTGCGACCACCCAGCCGGTGACCAGGAACGTCACGCTGAGGACGAAGGACACCACCCGCGAGGGGAACATCACGACCTGGAAGAGCAGGGCCCGCCAGCCCGCACCGTCCGCGAGCCGCGCCCGCATCCCGGCCCACGCACCCGCGCCCCGCGGCGTCTCCACGGCAGCCGGCGCGGTGACATCGAGTCCCAGCAGGCCCCGGGCCCGCCCCCGTTCGGCCGCCCCGAGCCCACGCGCCCCGGCCAGCGCGGCCGCGAGGACCGGGAGTCCGAGCACGGTGACGAACAGGCCCACGCCGAGCGAGAACATCGTCACGGCGAAGGTGAAGCCCACGATGGCGATGGGCAGCGACGCCACCGTGTAGCCGATCTCCCGGTACGTCGAGGCGGCGAACGGCGCCCGCCAGAAGCCCGGCGCCCTCGGGGCGCGCTCAGCGGAAGGAGCGGTCGGGGCAGCAGGAGCGGCGGGAGCGGCTGGGTACGGCAGGGCGCTGGTGCTCATGACGGGCCTCGAATCTTCGCGGTGGGGACGTACCGGGGACGTGCCGTGCTGACGTCCTCCACGTTCGCGAATCCGAGCGGCCCGGAACATACGGTGACCCGGCCTCTCCGGGGTGTTGCTGGCACCACCCCCGGACGGAGCCGCGGCGTCCGGGTCACAAGAAGGGGGTGCCTCTCAGTGAGAGGCACCCCCCGACCAGACGGAGAAGCCGTCAGTCGTTGAACCCGTCGAAGACGCCGTTGAGGGCGGTCCCGTCGCGGTGCCCGCCGTCCACCTGGCCGGCGGTGGTGATGCCGTAGGGGCCGCCCATGTTGGTGAACGACTGCCCTGCGTAGCGGCCCTCGTCGAAGGTGCCGGTCGGACCGTCGGAGGCGACGGCGGTGCCGGCGGCCAGGAACCCGGCGACGGTGGCCACGGCGAGGGCGGATGCGATGCGCTGCAACACGGTTATCTCCTTTTGGGGTGATCCAGTGATCCTCTGCAGCGAAACGACACATCAATCGCACCGCGCCTTCTCCCAGGCTCGCCGCGCAGCGGCCACGTGGAGTACCAGGTTCATCCAAGGTGACCTACGCGCCCACAAGCACCCGCACACGACCTGGAAAAGCGAAAGCCCCCGACCGATTGTGCTGGTCAGGGGCTCTCAAAGGAGTGCGGTGGGTGTGGGATTTGAACCCACGGTGACTCTCGCCACGACGGTTTTCAAGACCGTTCCCTTAGGCCGCTCGGGCAACCCACCCCGCACCGCGGTTCAGGGCGGTGCGGGGACAAGAGTAGCGGGTCAGCTCTCGCCCTTGCGCTCACCCAGGATCACGTCGACCTTGTGCTCCTTGCCGTCGCGCTTGTACGTGATCTCGACGGTGTCGCCCGGCTTGTGGGTCCAGATCTGGCCGATCAGGGTCGGGCCGCTGTCGATCACCGAGCCGTCCAGCTTCGTGATGACGTCACCGGGCTTGAGGCCCGCCTTGTCCGCGGGGCCGTTCGGGGTGACCGCCTGCGTACCGCTCGCGCCCTCGCGGGAAATCGTGGCGCCGCCCGTGTTCTCCTGCAGGGAGACCGAGGCGCCGATCACGGGGTACACGGCCTGGCCGTTCTTGATCAGCTGCTGGGCGACGTACTTGGCCTGGTTGACCGGGATCGCGAAGCCCAGGCCGATGGAGCCGGACTGGCCGCCTCCGCCGAGGCCGCCGCCGCTCTCCGCGGGCTTGATCGCGGAGTTGATGCCGATGACCGCGCCGCCCGCGTCGAGCAGCGGACCGCCGGAGTTGCCGGGGTTGATGGAGGCGTCGGTCTGCAGGGCGCTCATGTACGAGCTCTTGCTGCTCCCGCCGTCGCTGGAGGTCACCGGACGGTCCTTGGCGCTGACGATGCCGGTCGTCACCGTGTTCGAAAGGCCGAAGGGGGCGCCAATGGCGATCGTCGAGTCGCCGACCGCCACCTTGTCGGAGTTTCCGAGGGGGAGCGGCTTCAGGTTCGACGGCGGGCTCTTGAGCTTGAGGACCGCCACGTCATAGCCCTCGGCGCGGCCGACCACCTCGGCGTCGTACTTCTTGCCGTCCGAGAAAGTGGCCGCGAGCTTTCCGCCGTCGGCCGCGGAGGCCACGACGTGGTTGTTCGTCAGGATGTGGCCCTGCTTGTCGTAGACGAAGCCGGTGCCCGTGCCGCCCTCGCCGTTGCCGCCCTGGGCCTCGATGGTGACGACGCTGGGCAGCGCCTTGCCCGCGATGTCGGCGACCGTGCCGGGGTCCCGCTTGAGGTCGGCCGGCGTGTTCGACGCGGACACCGTGGTCGAGCCCGTGCTGCTGTCGTTCCGGTCGGCCGCCCAGAAGCCGATGCCGCCACCGACACCGCCTGCGACGAGGGCGGCCACGAGCACCGCGGCGATCAGGCCACCGCGTCGGTTCGCGGGCTTGGGCCCCTCCGGGTGCTGCGCCGCGTACGACGCGCCCCATCCGGAGCCGGAACCTCCGCCTTGGGCGTACGAGGGAACGGCGGGCGGCGGCGGAGGCGGCCACGCTCCGGCACCGGAGGCGTGCGAGGGCGCGCCCGCGGTGGTACCGGCGTGCGCGGAAGCGTGGTGCGCCGACGGTTCCTGGCCGGGGGCTGCGGGCGGCGCCACGGGGTCGGGTGCTCCGGAAGCGTGCGTCACGGGGTCGGCGGAAGCAGCGGGAGACTCCACCGGCGCGGGGGGCGCTGACGGGGCCGGGGGTACCTCGTTGCCCTCGTTCTCGGTGCTCACAGCTCTTCTCCTCGGTCCACGCTGTCGTTCTCGGTCACGGCCTGGCTGTGCCCAACTGTGCATCTGTCTGCAGTCAGCTTTTCCCATGGGCTGTCAGGGCACCATAAGCCGATCCTGTGGATCCGGCTCTGTGTGCGACACCTTGGGCAAGCCTTCGAGTACCCCGTGATGGCACCATGACGCGGTGACCCTCGCACGACAGCAACAGATCCAGGTCGTCGCCCACCGCGGAGCCTCCGAAGACGCCCCCGAGCACACGCTGGCCGCCTACAAGAAGGCGGTCGACGACGGGGCCGACGCTCTCGAATGCGACGTACGCCTCACTGCGGACGGGCACCTCGTCTGCGTCCACGACCGCCGCGTGAACCGGACGTCGAACGGCCGGGGAGCCGTGTCGGCCCTGGAGCTCGCCGATCTCGCCACCCTCGACTTCGGCTCCTGGAAGAACAACCACAGTGAGGCCGACGAACTCCCCGACTGGGAGGACACCTCTGTCCTCACCCTGGAGCGCCTCCTTGAGCTCGTGGCCGAAAGCAACGCGTCGGGGCGCGATGTCCAGCTGGCCATCGAGACCAAGCACCCCACCCGGTGGGCCGGTCAGGTCGAGGAAAGGCTGCTTCTTCTACTGAAGCGCTTCGGTTTGGATTCCCCACCCGCCGACGGCCCCTCTCCCGTACGCGTCATGAGCTTCTCCGCGCGCTCCCTGCAGCGCGTGCGGGCCGCGTCCCCCACCCTGCCGACGGTCTACCTGATGCAGTTCGTCTCACCGCGCCACCGCGACGGCCGCCTTCCCGAAGGCGTCCGGATCGCCGGTCCCGGCATGCGGATCGTCCGCAATCACCCGGCCTACGTCGCCAAGCTCAAACGTGCGGGCCACCAGGTGCACGTATGGACCGTGAACGAACCCGAGGACGTGGAGCTCTGCGCCGAACTCGGCGTCGACGCCATCATCACCAATCGCCCCAAACAGGTGCTGTCCCAGTTGGGCCGCCGCTAACCCCGATCCCGTCGGTTACGGGGTGTGCACCGGCGCGTTCGGTCCGTATTCGATCGTTACGAGTGCGTCACCGCACAAGGATTGGCCGGTTTCCGGTCCAGTCCATTGGGGCATTCACACCGTGGCGTGGGGCGAAGGAGGTCTCGGGGGTGGCGTTGGTGGTGGCACGGGAGGTGCCCGCGTCGTCGAGCATGGCCGTACCCCATGGCCCGGCGGGCGTGGGAGAAGCAAGGCACCGGATGCGCGATCAACTGCGCGGAAACGGGGTGCCGGAAACGGTCGTCGACGATGCCGTACTGATCCTTTCGGAATTGCTCAGCAACGCCTGTCGGCACGGCAGGCCGCTGGGCGAGGGAATGGTGGGCGACGGTGATGTCCGGGCCGCCTGGCGCGTGGACACGACGGGCAGGCTGACGGTCGAGGTGACGGACGGCGGTGGTCCTACCCGCCCCGTTCCGGCCACACCCTCGGTCACCGCACATGGCGGGCGCGGGCTCAACATCATCACGGCCCTCGCCGAGACATGGGGCGTGCGCGACGACATCCACGGCGAGGTCACGGTGTGGGTCGTCGTACAAGCCGGGCACTGCCACGAGGACTTCGCTACGCGCGTCGCGGCCCCCGCGCGCTCGGCGGTTCCCGACCTCGCGTTCGCGGAGCCCTTCGACGACCGCGAGCGGTGACTTCGGGCGCCGGCTTCAACTGAAGGCTCCCGATGACGGCTCCGTGCGACCGAGGCTGAAACCCGATGCCTTGACGGTGAGCGGCTAGGCTCGCGCCCGTACGCCCAAGACGTACGAAGAGCCACGCTGGAAAGCCGCATCCGGGAGACACCCAAGATGGCCAAGAAGCGCCCTCAGACCAAGGGCAAGCAGCCGCAGCTGACGGACGGGCAGGTCCCTGTCGTCGGTGCCCGCGAACCCTGCCCCTGCGGTTCGGGCCGCCGTTACAAGGCCTGTCACGGCCGGGCCGCCGCGCACGCGGTGACCGAGCTGGTGCACCGCCCCTTCGAAGGCCTGCCCGGCGAGGGCGACTGGGTGGCTCTGCGCGAGCTCGTCCCGGCGGCGACCGTCGAACTGCCCCTCAAGGACGGGCTGCCGGACGGCGTGCCCTCCGTCTCCCTGGCGACCGTCCTGCCGATGGCCTGGCCCGCGCTGCGCCGCGACGACGGCTCGGTCCTGCTCGGCCTGCAGAACGACACCCCGTCCGGCGACATCAGCCGCGACCTCGCCGACACCCTGCAGCGCGCCCTGACCGCCGAGCCCGGCTCGCCGGTCCAGGCCCGCCGCGCCCCTGCCGACGGGCCGCGCCTGCAGGATCTCCTCGACCCCGACGGCACATTCGAGCCGATCGTGCACACGGGCTTCGAGTTCTGGGTCCCGGACTCGGAGAACGCCTCCACGGAGGTGTCCGCGTCCCTGGAGCGGGCGAACGCCGCCGCCATCCCGACCGTGCGGCTCTCCGGCGTGGACTGCGCGTACTGGTGCGAGACCCCGGAGAAGAACCACCTGCGCTGGGTCATGCCGCACCCCGAGGAGAAGCTTCTCGACGCGCTCGCCCGGCTGCACGCGGCCGGCACGTCGAGCCTCGGCGAGGGCACCCGTCTGGTCGGGTCCTTCCGGGCGCACGGTCTGACGGTCCCCGTGTGGGACCTGCCGACCGGAATGGGCGCCGACGACATCGAGAAGCCCGCGGCGGAGTTCGCCGAGCGGCTCGCGACGGCGCTGGACAGCGAGGCCCCGCTCACGCCGGAGGAGCGCCGGGCGCGCGGCGGTCTCACCAACCGCCAGGTGACGTTGAGCTGACCCACCAGTCAGTCGGAAGGGGAGGGGTGACTCCTGTCACAACTCCCTGTCGTCGCAGGTAAATCCCTGTCCGGATATCCGAGATCGAATTTGCCCAGAGCAGATCTCTTGTTACCGTTCAGGTAGCCCGGTTGCTGGTGCATCCCCCGTCGCCAGCAACCGGGCGCTTTCATGTCCGGCCCACTGCCCGGCCCGACCTGCTGACTCAACTGGCCTTCGGCCGCGCGGAGTTGCTTCCGGAGCGCAGGAGCAACGGCCCGCCACTCCCGTCGGCGAACTCCACCACCGCCGAATACGCCGCTGAATTCCCCGTCGTACGCTCCCGGGGTGTCTCGCACGCCCCCGGCTCGTCCGCCGCGCCGACCGCGCAATGCATCTGCACGGTGCGCCCGTCCGGCGCCATAACGCTCAGTACGGCGCTCAGCTCATCGCCGGTCGTGTTGCGGTAGTACGTGCGCCCCCATGTGTCGCGCCCCTGGGTGAGGACGCATGTCTGGGCTTCGATGCCCTTGGGGGAGGTGACTTCGGGGCCGCACTGTGCGGCGCTGTCGAGGCCGAGCCCGGTGAGGAGCGAGGAGTCGTCCGCGGACGAAACAGCGCCCTCCGTAGTGGAGCGTCGCGAAGTCGGCTTCTCCGTGGAGGGCTGTTTCGCGTCGGAATCCGGCGCCGCCCCCGGTGCCGCGTCCGCCGGCCGCTCCGTCGGCCTGGCTTCGGCGTCACCGTCGCCCACGGGCCCCGCTGACGCGCCGGCGAGCGGCAGGAGAGCCGTAATGGCCACGACGCCCATGAGCGCGATCAGGCGGGGGTTCATGAGGCCTGACACTAACGACGTTTGACGGGCGCCCGGCTCCCCGCGCGCCCGTTTCCCCTACAACTCGGGCGCGCTCACACCCGTACGAGTGAGCGCGTCGACCACCGCGTCCACCACGGCCTCGACATCGGGCACCCAGGGCGCCGCCGAGCCGGGCAGCGGAGCCCGCTCCCAGTGCACCGGCCCCTGGCCCGTCTCGGAGGGCGGCAGCGCGAGATACCCGCCTTCTCCGTGGAAACGCAGTGAGCCCGGTACGTAGTCCTTCGCGTACAGCAGGTCGCCCAACTGCTCCATGGAGTACGGCGCGACGAGGATGAAGAGGCGGGCCGGGGTCGCGACGACCGGGCCGATCCTGATGCCCGTCTCGTCGAGCGCGGCCAGCGCCCGCGCTCCCGCGATGGCGGGCAGGCTGACGGCGCACGGGGCGCCCGCGCCGGTGGCGAGCACGATGGGCGCGTCCGGGCGGTTGGTCCACCACCAGCCCACCATGCGCTCGTCGGTCGTCGCGGCCAGCAGGCCGGGGTCGAGGGGGTGGGCTCCTGGCACCGTGCAGTCGGGGTCGGGGCAGGCGCAGCGGGTGCCGTCTCGCCGGTCGAGTCCGACGCCGGGGACCACGGGCCACTTCCATGCCGCGGCAAAGGTCAGGGCCGCACCGATCAGACCGGGACTCTGGTCAGACTTCCTGCCGGTGAGCCTGGCCAGGAGCCTGCTTCGCCTTCCGAGGATCTCGCGCATGAGCGCTCGTTCCTTTCCGTTTACACGCCGAGGAACACGGCGGGCCACATCACACCATGTGTGGATCACTTCGCTGTGCGTAGAACTGGCGCATCACACCCCAGCCTGCGGCATGGGGAACCCGTTAGGGCCGAGCGTTAGCGTGGCGTGGGGTGGCGGTGCCTGGCGTTTGCTGTCCCGCGTACTTCTTCGCCGCCTCCCCCACGGGAGGATGGGGCACGGTCGTCGTGAGTTAAGACGCCCGGGTCCGTCGCCAGGTTCCGGGCGGATCTCAACTGCCCCTGGTCATCACCGAGTACGTACCCATCACGGCCGCTGTGACGCGCCTCCCGTACCTGAGGGCTTGGGAGTACCCCTTGTTGAACAATCCCAGTCGATCGCAATAGGCCGTCGCCTCAGGCACTTTTGAGCCAAGTTCTCAAGATCGCGAAACGTCACAGAATTCCCACGGACACCAGGAATCCCAGCTGGACAATGCTGGACATCCCCTAACCAGTGCGTGTAGATGTGGAGAACATTGCTAGCGGCGCAGAATGACATGGGGGTTTGCGATGCTATTGAGCAATACGCACCGGCCGGAAAGCCGTCAGCCATGAACGCTCCGCACCTCCCGAAAGTGGCCGGAATCGATTCAACTGTTCCGCCACAAGACCACACTGTCGCGCCCGCCCCACAGGCCCAAGGCGCACCGACGCTCATGATCCAGGACCGGCTCGCGGGCTGGATCTCCGATCTGACCACCCTGCAGGAGCTCACCGAACGCCTGGCCCGCACGGCCACCCTTGACGGAGCCCTGCACGAATTGCTGCGCGCCGGAGCCGCCCTCGTCGGCGCGCGCCGCGGCCTGCTCGTCCTCGAGCCGGCCGACGGACTCGGCCCCGACACCACCGTCGGCCTCGGCCTGAGCCGCGCCGACCTCGGCCACATCGAGACGGTCCCCCGCGCCGCCACCGCCTTCGGCCGGCTCCTGGACGCGCCGCCCACGCCACCGGGCGCCGAGGCCGAGATCGTCGACGCCGATCTGCTCGCCGACAGCGGCCTCGACCCCCGCCACCGCGAGGTGGCCGCCCGGCTCGGCTACGCCGCGAGCTACGCGCTGCCCCTGTCCACCGAGACGGCGGGCCGGATCGGCGCCGCCGTCTGGCTGTACGACGAGCCCGCCGAGCCGGGCGAGCGCCAACGCCACCTCGTCGGGCTCTACGCACGCCAGGCCGCCGAACACCTGGCGCGGCTGATCGAACTGGACCGCGCCCGCACCACGGAGGCCACCTTGCGCGAGGAACTGCTGCCCTCGCGCCTGCCGCGGGTCGCCGGGGTGCGGCTCGCCGCCCGGCACCGCACCTCCGCGCTCGGCGGCGGCGACTGGTTCGACGCGCTTCCGCTGCCCGACGCCGCGCTCGGTCTCGCGGTCGGGTCCGTCACCGGGTCCGGGCCGAGCGCCGTCGCCGCGATGGGGCGCCTGCGGGCCTCCTTGCGGGCGTACGCCGTGATGGAGGGCGAGGACCCCGTCGCCGTACTGTCCGATCTGGAGCTGCTGCTTCGGCTCACCGAGCCCGCGCGGTCCGCGACGGCCCTCTTCGCCTACTGCGAACCGGCGCTGCGCAAGATCGTCCTGGCGGGAGCGGGCCACAGCCCGCCCCTGGTGATCGGCGAGCGGCGCACGGAGTTCGTGGAGACCTCGCTCTCGGCGCCCCTGGGGATGCTCGCCTGCTGGGAGGCGCCGAGCGTGGAGTTCCAGACGACACCGGGAGAAACGGTGCTGCTCTACACGGACGGCCTCCTGCACCGCACCGGCGACCCGATGGACCGGGCCTTCGCGCGGCTGCACGCGGCGGCGGCGAGCGTGCCCAAGCAGGTGCGCGACGACCCGGACGCGCTCGTCGACCACATCCTGCGGACGGTGCTGCCCGACGGGCTCGACAGGGCCGAGAGCGACGAGGACGTGGTTCTCCTTGCGGCCCGTTTCGAGTGACCCCCGCAATACGGCATGTAATGGGCCTTCCGGCTCTGGGCCCCCTTCCGTACGCCCGTACGATGGAGGGGGCCCAGTGTCGTACATAGGAGGCAGATCGTGTCGGAGGAGCTCATTCGGGAGAACCCGGAGACCCCGGAAGACCTGGAGATCGAGTCCGAGGAAGAGCCGATCAAGCAGCGCAAGAACGGCCTGTACCCGGGCGTCTCCGACGAGCTCGCCGAGAACATGAAGTCCGGATGGGCCGACACGGAGCTGCACGACCTGCAGCCGATCGCCCAGGCCGAGCACACCGCCGCCCGCCGTGCCGCGCTCTCCGCGCGCTTCCCGGGCGAGCGCCTCGTGATTCCCGCGGGCAATCTCAAGACCCGCTCGAACGACACGGAGTACGCCTTCCGCGCCTCCGTCGAGTACGCGTACCTGACCGGCAACCAGACGGAGGACGGCGTCCTCGTCCTGGAGCCGACGGACTTCGCGGACGGCACGAGCGGCCACGAGGCCACCATCTACCTGCTGCCGCGCTCCAACCGCGAGAACGGCGAGTTCTGGCTGGACGGCCAGGGCGAGCTGTGGGTCGGCCGCAGGCACTCCCTCACCGAGGCCGAGACGCTGTACGGCATCCCGGCGTCCGACGTGCGCGAGCTCCCCGGGCAGCTGCGCGAGGCGACCGGCTCCGTTCGCGTCGTACGTGGGCACGACGCGGGCATCGAGGCCGCGCTGACCGACAAGGTCACCGCCGAGCGCGACGAGGAGCTGCGCGTCTTCCTCTCCGAGGCCCGTCTGGTCAAGGACGAGTTTGAAGTCGGCGAGCTGCAGAAGGCGTGCGATTCGACGGCGCGTGGCTTCGAGGACGTCGTGCGCGTCCTGGACAAGGCCGAGGCGACCAGCGAGCGCTACATCGAGGGCACGTTCTTCCTGCGCGCCCGCGTCGACGGCAACGACATCGGCTACGGCTCGATCTGCGCCGCGGGCCCGCACGCCACGACGCTGCACTGGGTGCGCAACGACGGCGCCGTGCGCTCCGGGGAGCTGCTGCTGCTCGACGCCGGTGTGGAGACGCACACGTACTACACCGCCGACGTGACGCGGACGCTGCCGATCAACGGCCGCTTCGACGAGCTGCAGCGGAAGATCTACGACGCCGTGTACGAGGCCCAGGAGGCCGGTATCGCGGCGGTGCAGCCGGGCGGCAAGTTCCGTGACTTCCACGACGCCGCACAGCGTGTGCTCGCCGAGAAGCTCGTCGAGTGGGGCCTCGTCGAGGGCCCGGTCGAGCGCGTCCTCGAGCTGGGTCTCCAGCGCCGCTGGACCCTGCACGGCACCGGTCACATGCTCGGCATGGACGTGCACGACTGCGCTGCCGCGCGCCGTGAGACGTACGCCGACGGTGTCCTTGAGCCCGGCATGTGCCTGACCGTCGAGCCCGGCCTGTACTTCCAGGCGGACGACCTGACGGTGCCCGAGGAGTACCGCGGCATCGGCGTGCGCATCGAGGACGACATCCTCGTGACGGCCGACGGCAACAAGAACCTGTCGGCCGCGCTGCCGCGGCGGGCGGACGACGTCGAGGCGTGGATGGCCGAGCTCAAGGGCTGAGAGCCTTCTCCGTCCCGGGAACCGGGCCTCTTCTTTAGGACCGGGCCTTTCCTTTGAGACCGGGCCTCTTCTTTAAGAAGGGGCCCGGTTTCGCGTTCCGCGGCAGGGTTCAGCGCTCATCCTCGCCCGCCACCTTGGCGGTGCTCAGGGCGATGCGGTTCCAGGTGTTGATGGTGAAGATCAGGGCCAGTACGTGGCCGAGCTCCGTCTCGTCGAAGTGCGCTGCCGCGCGGGCGTAGACGTCGTCCGGGATGCCGCCCTGGTGGACGAGTGTGACGGCCTCGGTCAGGTCGAGGGCCGCCTGCTCCTTCTCCGTGAAGAAGTTCCTGGCCTCGCGCCAGACGCCCACCATGTGCAGCCGTGCCTCGTCCTCGCCCGCCTTGCGCGCGTCGGAGGTGTGCATGTGCAGGCAGTACGCACAGCCGTTGAGCAGCGAGGCGCGGATCTGGATCAGCTCGACCAGGGCCGGGTCGAGGCCCTCGCGGGCGGCGGCGTCGAGTCCGATCACGGCCTTGAATGCCTTGGGGGCGGCCTTGGCGAAGTTGAGGCGGGGAGCGGTGGTGGAGGTCTGCGCGGTGGTCCCGGCGGCGGACTGCGTGGCGGTCTGCGTGGCGTTCTGCGTGTTCGTCATGACCATGAATCTACGGGTGGGATAGACCTTGGATAGGGTGCATTCCCATGGCGGAATCATGGGTCAATCTTGCGGAGCGCATCGGGAGTGACCTGCACCTGGAGCTCTCGGGGGCGGGTGGCCGCCGGGCCGTCCTCATCCGCGCACTGCGGGACGCCGTGCGCGAGGGGCGACTCGCTCCGGGGACGAGGCTTCCGCCTTACCGCTCCCTCGCCGCCGATCTGGGCATCGCCCGCAACACCGTCGCCGACGCCTACGCCGAGCTGGTCGCCGAAGGCTGGCTGACCGCTCGGCAGGGCTCCGGCACCCAGGTGGCCGAGCGGGCGGCGCCGCCCACCCGCACCCGCGTCCCCAAGCGGGCGCCCACCCGCCCCGCGACGCCCGCCCCACCGGCGTACGACCTGCGCCAGGGCCAGCCCGACGCGGCCTCCTTCCCGCGCACCGCCTGGCTGGCCGCGGCCCGGCGTGCCCTCAACTCCGCGCCGAACGAGGCCTTCGGGCCGGGTGATCCGCAGGGGCGCGTCGAGCTGCGCCGGGCGCTCGCCGGTTATCTGGGGCGCGCCCGCGGGGTGCGTACCGACCCTGAACGGATCGTGGTGTGCTCGGGGTTCGCGCACGCCCTGCGGCTGCTGTTCGGCGCCGGGGGAGGCGGGATGCTGCGGGGGCCGCTGGCCGTGGAGTCGTACGGCCTCGGCTTCCATCGGTCGATCCTGGCCACCGCGGGCGTACGCACGGTCCCGCTGGGCCTGGACGAAAAGGGCGCCCGGGTCGCGGAGTTGACCGAGGGTCAGCGAATCCGGGGGATCCGGGGCGTCCTGCTCACACCCGCACACCAGTTCCCGACCGGCGGCCCCCTGCATCCGACCCGCCGCGCGGCGGTGATCGACTGGGCGCGTACCCGCGACGGCCTCGTCCTGGAGGACGACTACGACGGCGAGTTCCGCTACGACCGGGAGCCGGTGGGTGCCGTACAGGGCCTGGATCCCGAACGCGTCGTCTACATGGGCTCGGTCAGCAAGAGCCTCTCTCCGGGGGTGCGCCTCGGGTGGCTTGTTCTGCCCGAACACCTCATCGACGGAGTGCTCGCGGCGAAGGGCGAACGGGAGGCGTGGGCGAGTGTGATCGACCAGCTCACGCTGGCCGATCTGATCGAGTCGGGTCATTACGACCGGCACATCCGCCGGATGCGTCAGCGCTACCGCCGGCGCCGCGACCAACTCGTCGCCGCCCTGGCCACGCACGCCCCGCACATCAGCCCGACCGGGGTCGCGGCGGGCCTGCACGCCGTCCTGCGGCTGCCGCCCGGCACCGAACAGTCCACGGCGAAGGCGGCCTCATGGCAGGGCCTCGCCCTGGAGGGTCTCGCCGAGTTCCGTCACCCGGAGGCCACGATGCCCGCGCCCGACGGCCTGGTCGTCGGCTACTCCACTCCGCCGGAACACGCTTACGGAGCGGCCCTGGAGGCCCTGTGCAGGGCGCTGCCGCCCGGCTGAGCCGTCGGGTGGCCCTCAGGGCCACCGGGCCGTTCCTCAGGCCGTGACGAGCGGCGTGTCCTCGCGCCACTTGAGGATCTTGTCGAAGCTGATCACCGTGCCGCCCCTGCCCCCCGGCTTGTTGCCGAAGTGCACGTGGTCGGCGAGCTCCTGGATGAGGTACAGGCCGCGCCCGTGTTCGGCGGTGTCGGATGCGGGCTGTGCGACGGGGACGAATCCCGGTCCCGAGTCGGCCACTTCGATGTGGCACTTCTCGCCGTCCAGGTACGCCGTCACCCGATAGGCACCGGCCGCCCCCTCTGGGGGCACCGCGTCACCGCCGTGCTCCACCGCGTTGGCACAGGCCTCGCTGAGAGCCACCGACAGGTCGTACGAGACGTCAGGATCCACCCCCGCGGTCTCCATCGTGCCCATCAGCAACCGGCGGGCCAGCGGGACGCTCGCAGCTTCGCGCCGCAAATGGAGAGACCACCACATGCTCATGCTCCAGCCTCCTGGCCGCGGCTCGACATACCGATACGTATTGCCGCAAGCGCCCGTGTATAAGCGCGCACTTGACGTGATGCCGCCCATACGGCCGACGCGCGGATGGCCGGGGACGGTGTAGACACGCCTCTCACGAGCCTCTTTCGAGCCCCCCAAAGGCACCCATTCGGTGCCGACGGGCATCGATCGCCACTCATCGGCATCCATGGGAGCTTGCGGACCTGCCGTATGCGGCGGTTGGGCCCAGTGCGATGATGTTCCGGCCATGACTGCCCCCCACCAGCGCGAAGCGCGCGCCGGAGTCGACCTCCGGCTGCTGAGAGCCGCGGTGTTCGCCGTGCTCTGCGTCGTGCTGTCCGCCGGGGGCCACGTGCTCGCTTCCTGCGCCGCCGTCCCGCTGTGGACGCTGGGCGTCGGATTCGTCGCCGTTTTCGCCGTGGCGGCACCCCTGGCCGGGCGTGAGCGCTCACTGCCGGGCATCGCCGCCGTACTCGCTGCCGGGCAGGTGGGCCTGCATGCGCTCTTCGGAGTGGGCCAGCACGGCGGCACGGTGGTGGCGTCCGCCGAGCCCTCCATGGTGGAGCGGGCCGCGCGTCTGGTGTGCGGGGCCGGAGCAGCCACCCTCAGCCCCGCCCAGGCCCACCGGATCCTGACGACGGCCGGCATGGAACCGGGCGCCGGGGCGACGGGCCACCCCCCGCACCACAGCGCTCCGGCCACCACGGCGGACACCGCGATGGGCTCCATGTCGCTGCTCCCGTCGCTTCCGATGCTCCTGGGACACGTACTCGCCGCCGTCGCCGCCGGATGGCTGCTGCGCCGCGGCGACATCGCGCTGCTCCGCCTCGTGCGGCTCTCGGCACACGGGGCGTATGGAGTCGCCGAGGGGGCGCTCGTCCGTTCCCTGCGCGCGGCGCTCGGTCTTGTACGCGCCCTCCGCGCCGGGCTGCCCTGGGCTCCCGGCGCCGGTCTCCGCGCGCCCCGCACCGCTTTCCAGGGTCCGTCGAAGCCGCACACCACCGCGCTCCAGCACACGGTGATCAGGCGAGGGCCGCCGGCCACCGCCGCACTCGCACTCGCTGCCTGACGCGACGCACTCCTACCGCAGCACTACGGAGAGGTGCCTCACGCCCGGCGGCGTCCACGCGCGCGTGCCCGCTCGGTTCGCCGCCGCGCGCACTCTCCCCTGATCACCGCTGCCGACCTGATCGGCGGTGCTGTTCATCACCGCTGAAAGTGGAGTGTTTCTGCCATGTCTGTTCTGTCTGCGCTGTCCACCGTGAAGGCCTCCCGCGTCTCCGTCGTCGGTGGCGTCGCCGCCTCCGCCGTCCTGCTGCTCTCCGTCCCCGCCTTCGCCCACGTCAGCGTCTCGGCCGAGGGCGAGGCCGCCAAGGGCGGCTACGCCACGGTCAACTTCAAGGTGCCGAACGAGATGGACGACGCCTCGACCGCCAAGCTCGAGGTGTCCTTCCCCGAGGACCACCCGCTCGCCTCGGTCATGACGCAGGACGTCCCCGGCTGGACCGCGAAGGTCACCAAGTCCAAGCTCGACAAGCCCCTCGAGATGCACGGCGAGAAGATCGACGAGGCCGTCTCCAAGGTCACCTGGACCGCCGACGGCAAGGGCGTCAAGCCGGGCTCCTTCCAGAAGTTCCCGCTGTCCATCGGCGCGCTCCCCGAGGACGCCGACGAACTCGTCTTCAAGGCCGTCCAGACGTACGACAACAAGGAAGTCGTCCGCTGGATCGAGCCGCAGCAGAAGGGCCAGGAGGAGCCGGAGCACCCGGCGCCCGCCCTCGCGCTGACCGCCGCGTCCGAGGACGGCCACGGCGCCGCCGCCTCGCACGACGACGACGCCAAGGAAGACGCGAAGTCCGGCGACGAGAACGAGACCGCATCGGCCGACAGCAGCGACTCCACCGCCCGCGTCCTCGGCATCGTCGGCATCGTCGTCGGCGCCGCCGGCGTGGCGTTCGGCGTGCTCGCCGGGCGTCGGCGCGTCAACAGCTGAGCCACCCTTCGGGCCGCACCGGGGGCGTTTCGCCTGCCCCCGGTGCGCCCGGGCCCCCCTCACATCTGGGACATTTTCGTATGCGCAAGAAGAAGCTCCTCGCCGCCGCCATGCTGGCCGCGGCCACCCTCACCCTGTCCGCCTGCGGTGGCGGGGACGACGGCAAGAAGCCCGTCGCGGACGTCTCCGTCGAGTCCAACGGCGACAAGGCCGCGACCATCCTCGACAAGCCCTTCGAGAAGCCGGACCTCGTCCTCACGGACACGCACGGCAAGAAGTACGACCTGCGCGCCGAGACCAAGGGCAAGCCGACGCTCGTCTACTTCGGCTACACCAACTGCCCGGACGTCTGCCCGCTGACGATGAGCAACATCGCCGTCGCCAAGAAGGCGCTGCCCAAGGCCGAACAGGACAAGCTCCAGGTCGTCTTCGTCACCACCGACCCCGAGCGCGACACCCCCGCTGCCCTCGGCAAGTGGCTCAAGGCCCAGGACACCGACTTCATCGGTCTGACCGGTGACTTCGACACCATCCAGGGCAGCGCCCGCACCCTCGGCATCAGCATCGAGCCCTCCAAGAAGGAGAAGGGCAAGGTCGTCTCGATGCACGGCACGCAGGTCATCGCGTTCTCGCCGAAGACCGACGCCGGGTACGTGCTGTACGGCGAGGACACCACCGTGGACGACTACACGAAGGACCTCCCCAAGATCGTCAAGGGAGCGACCCCGTGAACCGCCGCATTCTCGCCGGCGGGGCCGTGGCACTGACGGCGGGGCTCGCCCTCGCGGGTTGCTCGGACTCCTCCGGCGACAAGGCTTCGGACGAACCGGAGCTCAAGGTCACCGGTGCCTTCATGCCCGAGCCCGCCATGGAGACCATGGCCTCCGGCTTCTTCACCGTCACGAACAAGGGCGGCGCCGACAAGCTCACCTCGGTCACCAGCGGGATCGCGAAGAAGGTCACGCTGCACAGCACCAAGGACAACGCGATGAAGGAGCAGAAGTCGTTCGACGTACCCGCGAACGGCGAGCTCGACTTCACGCGGGGCGGCAACCACCTCATGTTCGAGGAGCTCGAGCAGAAGCCGAAGCAGGGCGACAAGGTCGCCGTGACGCTGCACTTCGAGAAGTCGGACCCCATCGACGTTGAGGTTCCGGTGAAGGCCGCCACGTACAACCCCAAGCCCGGCAAGCACACGTCGCACTGAGGGACTGATCGCTGATGCAGACCATCGCTCCCCGTCGTGGAGCTCGCTCCGGGGCCGCACCCCGCCTCGGGATAACCCCCGGCGTCGGACGGCTCCTGCTCGTCGTCGCCGTCTTCCTCGGCGCCCTGCTGGCCACGGCGGCACCCGTCTCCGCCCACGCCGCGCTGACGGGCAGCGACCCCAAGCAGGGGGCGGTGGTCGACCAGGCGCCCACCAGTGTGTCGCTGACCTTCTCGGAGAAGGTCGCCATGTCCGACGGCTCCGTACGGGTGCTCGATCCGGCCGGCAAGCGCGTCGACACCGGCAAGACCAGTGACCTCGGCTCGAACACGTACGGCGTGAAGCTGCACAAGGGGTTGCCCGACGGCACCTTCACCGTGGCCTACCAGGTCGTCTCCGCCGACAGCCACCCCATCTCCGGGGCCTACACCTTCTCCGTCGGCGCGCCCTCCGACACGAAGGTCGCGCTGCCGGACCAGGAGGCGGGCGGCGGGTTCGTGGGTGGGCTCTACGACTTCACGCGCTACCTCTCGTACGCCGGGTTCATCCTCGTCGTCGGCGGGGCCGCCTTCGTGCTCGGCTGCTGGCCGCGCGGCGCCGGCGTACGCCCCGTGCAGCGCCTAGTGGTGTCCGGCTGGGTCACGCTCACCGCGTCCACCCTCGTGATGCTGCTGCTCCGCGCGCCCTACACCGGGTCCGGGAAGATCGCCGACGCCTTCGACATGGCCAAGCTCGGCGACGTGCTCCAGACGAAGACGGGCGCCGCGCTGGTCTCACGGCTGCTGCTGCTCGCCGCCGCCGCACTCTTCATCGCGGTGCTCTTCGGCGCGTACGAGAAGCGGACCGACCCCAAGGAGCGCAAGGACCTCACCTTCGGGCTCGCGATCGGCGGAGGTGTCGTCGCCGTCGGGCTCGGCGCGACCTGGGCCATGGCCGAGCACGCCTCGACCGGCATCCAGGCCGGTGTCGCGATGCCCGTGGACGTCGTACACCTGCTCGCCGTCGCCGCCTGGCTCGGCGGGCTCGCGGCGCTCGTCGTCGCCCTCTACTTCGCGCCGTCGGTCGAGGCCGGGGCGGTGCGGCGCTTCTCTCGCGTGGCGTTCTGCAGCGTCGTCGCCCTGGCGGCGACCGGGCTCTACCAGTCCTGGCGGCAGGTCGGCTCATGGTCGGCGCTCACCGGTACGTGGTACGGACAGCTGCTCCTCATCAAGGTCGGCCTGGTGGTCGTCCTGGTCGGCATCGC
The DNA here is from genome assembly GCF_053591915.1 of Streptomyces sp. NPDC002853. Classification (NCBI taxonomy): domain Bacteria; kingdom Bacillati; phylum Actinomycetota; class Actinomycetes; order Kitasatosporales; family Streptomycetaceae; genus Streptomyces; species Streptomyces sp. NPDC002853. The sequence continues at coordinate 151,242 of NZ_JBSFUS010000016.1, forward strand.
CTGGATCTCCCGGCGCTGGACGGCGCGGATCGCGGGCCAGGCGGGTGACATGGCACCGGAGGCCGCCGCGGCGGCCGTCGTCGAGAAGCACGCCGAGAAGCATGCCGGGAAGCGCACGGCGGCCAAGCGTGTGGAGAAGAAGCCGGTGGCGGTGCCCGCCGGGGGCTCCGGCGAGGACCCCAAGGACTCCAAGACCGCCAAGGCCTCCAAGGCCTCCAAGGACGCCAAAGACCCCAAGGACTCCAAGCGTTCCGCTCAACTCGCCCGCCAGCAGGCCGCCATGACCACCGCCCGCGAGAAGCGGATCCGCGACGCCGACCCGAACCGGTCGGGACTGCGGCGCTCCGTGCTCGCCGAGGCGGGCGTCGCCGTCGTCCTGCTCGCCGTCACCACGGTCCTCACCTCGACCGAACCGGGGCGCACGGAGGAGGAAGCGGCGGCTTCGAAGACGGCCGCGGCCGCCCAGCGGACCGGTCCGCTCACCCTCAAGATCCCCTTCGACACGGGCTCCGAGGACGGCAAGGGCACCTTGCAGCTCGACCTGGACCCCGGCCGCACCGGCAGCAACGACATGCACATCTTCGTGAAGCGGCCGAACGGCAGCGCCTTCGACATCCCCGAGGTGAAGGTGTCGTTCACCCTCAAGTCGAAGGATGTCGGACCGCTGCCCGTCGTCCCGGACCACATCGCCACCGGACACTGGAGTTCCAGCGGGGTCCAGATCCCGATGGCGGGCAACTGGAAGGTCGCGGTGACGGTGCGCACCTCCGACATCGACCAAGTGACCGTGAATAAGAACGCGCAGATCGGCTGAACGGAACCACCATGGCGGACAACGGGATCTCGAGACGGCGGCTGCTCGGCACCGCCGGCGCCACCGGTCTCGCGCTCGGCGCGGCGGGCGGTGCGGCCGGGTATGCCGCAGCGCCCTCGGAAACCCCCGGCGAAACGGCGTCGCTGGCATCCCTTGGCGCGGACACGGTCATGTTTCACGGGAAACATCAGCCCGGCATCACCACGCCCGTCCAGTCCCGTGGCCACCTGGTCGCCTTCGACCTGACCGCGGGGGCGGGCCGCAAGGAAGCGGCTGCTCTGCTGCGCCGCTGGTCGGCGACGGCCGAGAGGTTGATGGCGGGCAAGGCGCCCTCGGGCGAGGACACGGATGTCGCCCGGGACGCCGGTCCGTCGTCGCTGACCGTCACCTTCGGCTTCGGGCACAGCTTCTTCGGGCGCACCGGCCTGGAGAAGCAGCGCCCGTCGGCGCTCGACCCGCTGCCTGATTTCTCCTCCGACCACCTCGACAAGGCGCGCAGCGACGGCGACCTGTGGGTGCAGATCGGCGCGAACGACCCGCTCGTCGCCTTCCACGCCCTGCGCGCACTCCAGAAGGAGGCGGGCGACGCGGCGCGGGTGCGCTGGCAGATGAACGGCTTCAACCGCTCGCCCGGCGCGACCGCGCAGCCGATGACCACCCGCAACCTGATGGGCCAGATCGACGGCACGAACAACCCGAAGCCGTCGGAGGACGACTTCGACCGGCGGATCTACGTGCCCGCCACGGGGGACCCTTCCTGGATGGCCGGCGGCTCGTACGTCGTCGTACGCCGCATCCGGATGCTCCTCGACGACTGGGAGAAGCTCGGCGTCAAGGACCAGGAGGCGGTCATCGGGCGCCACAAGGCGGACGGCTCGCCTCTGACCGGCGGCACGGAGACCACCGAGCCGAAGCTGGAGAAGGCGGGTGCGGACGGCAAGTACGTCATCGCCCTGAACGCCCATGCCCGCATCACCCGGCCCGACCAGAACGGCGGCTCGGCGATGCTGCGGCGCCCGTTCTCGTACCACGACGGCTTCGACAAGGGCGGGGAGCCGGACGCGGGCCTGCTCTTCGTGTGCTGGCAGGCCGACCCGCTCCGCGGCTTCGTGCCGGTGCAGCGCAAGCTCGACCGCGGGGACGCGCTGTCGGAGTTCATCCGGCACGAGGCGAGCGGGCTGTTCGCGGTACCGGGCGGGGCGGAGAAGGGCGAGTACGTGGGGCAGCGGCTGCTGGAGGGGTAGGACTGCGCGCCTTTCGTACGCGGGCGGGCGCCTTTCGTACGCGGGCGGGCGCCTTTCGTACGCGGGCGGGCGCCCGTGTCATACGCGGGTGCGGGCGCCGTGCGGGGCGGGCGCCGCTTCGTGAGACGCGTGAGCCGTGCCATGGGCGGGCCATTAGGGTGACGGTATGTCGGCGATGCGCTACACCTATCTCGGCCCCGAGGGCACCTTCACCGAGGCCGCCCTCCGTACGCTCCCGGAAGCGGCCACCAGGGAGCTCGTCCCGATGGTGTCCGTGCCGGCCGCGCTCGACGCGGTCCGGAGCGGTGACGCGGCTGCCGCGCTGGTGCCGATCGAGAACTCCGTCGAGGGCGGTGTCACGACCACCGTCGACGAGCTCGCCAAGGGCGCGCCCCTGATGATCTACCGCGAGGTCGTCCTGCCGATCGCCTTCGCTCTGCTCGTGCGGCCGGGCACGCAGCTCAAGGACATCAAGACGGTGACCGGGCACCCGGTGGCCCAGCCCCAGGTCCGCAACTGGCTCGCCGCGAACCTCCCGGACGCCTTGTGGGAGTCGGCGGCCTCGAACGCCGACGGCGCGCGCCTGGTCCAGGAGGGCCGCTTCGACGCCGCCTTCGCGGGCGAGTTCGCGGCGGCGACGTACGGTCTGGAACCGCTGGTCAGCGAGATCCACGACGCGGCGACCGCCGAGACCCGCTTCGTCCTCGTGGGCCGCCCGGCGCGCCCCGCGGCGCCGACCGGCGCGGACAAGACCTCGGTGGTCATCTGGCTCGGCGACGACCACCCCGGCGCCCTGCTCGAACTGCTCCAGGAGTTCGCCGTACGCGGCGTCAACCTGATGCGGATCGAATCCCGGCCCACCGGCCAGCGCATCGGCAACTACTGCTTCTCCGTGGACGCCGAGGGTCACATCACGGACCGCCGCGTGGGCGAGGCCCTGATGGGCCTCAAGCGGATCTGCCCGCAGGTGCGCTTCCTCGGGTCGTACCCGCGTGCGGGGGTGTCGCCCGCCGATCTGCGGCCGCTGCGACCGGGGACCACCGACGGCGAGTTCCTCGCGGCGTCGGACTGGCTGACCCAGTGCCAGGACGGCCGCTTCTGAGCCGACCGTCGGGTCGGGTGGGCGGTCTTACCTGCTGATTTACGTTGTCCACAAAGTTATCCACAGGGGCCGTTCTCGACCTGGGGACAAGTCGACAACGAAGCGTGACATGGTCGACAAATCGGCCTACAACCCACAAGTCCGTCCACAGTCGCGCACGTCACCCCTCGTCCACCCTTTTCCATTGATCAACTCTTTGGAGCGAACCATTTCCACTCGAAAGTGGGTGTGAGGGTGGTTTGGGACGGGAATCCTTCGTCGGGCATGCGGCTTTCGGAACGATCTCTTCCGGCATCCACAGATCTTTCGCACAGCCTGTGGATAACTTTTCCGTGGGAGGAATTCCTGTGGACAACGAGGCCCCAAGTCCCGTCCCGCACAAGGAGATCGAGTCAAGGGGGCGAGTCCCCTCTGCCCCTTTTCGGGGAATGGCACCCTTTTCATTGACCCTGGGCCCGGCGCCCGCGGGGCGGTTCGCGGAACGGTGTGCGACAGGAATTCACATTCCGGCAAATCGGTCATAACGCTACGCGGTGGAATATGGAGTCGAGAGCCCGAACCGCTCGACGGTAGCCTGGTGGGGTGATTGACCTTCGCCTGCTCCGTGAAGACCCCGACCGTGTTCGCGCCTCCCAGCGCGCCCGTGGAGAGGACGTCGCGCTTGTCGACGCCCTGCTCTCCGCCGACGAGCGGCGCAGGTCGTCCGGGCTCCGCTTCGACGAGCTCCGTTCCGAGCAGAAGGCGCTCGGCAAGCTCATCCCCAAGGCCTCGGGTGACGAGAAGGCCGAACTCCTGAAGAAGGCCGGCGAGCTCTCCGCCGCCGTCAAGGCTGCCAATGCCGCCCAGGACGAGGCCGACGAGGAGACCAAGCGCCTGCTGGGCCAGCTGGGCAACCTGGTCCACCCGGACGTCCCGGTCGGCGGCGAGGAGGACTTCGTCGTCCTCGACACGATCGGCACCCCGCGTGACTTCGCGGCCGAGGGCTTCACGCCCAAGGACCACCTGGAGCTCGGCGAGGCGCTCGGCGCCATCGACGTCGAACGTGGCGCGAAGGTCTCCGGCTCGCGCTTCTACTACCTGACCGGTGTCGGCGCCCTGCTCGAACTGGCCCTGGTGAACGCGGCGATCGCGCAGGCGACGGAAGCCGGGTTCATCCCGATGCTGACGCCCGCCCTGGTCCGCCCGCGCGCCATGGAGGGCACGGGCTTCCTCGGCCAGGCCGCCGAGAACGTCTACCACCTGGAGAAGGACGACTACTACCTGGTCGGCACCTCCGAGGTCGCGCTCGCCGGTTACCACATGGACGAGATCATCGACGCCGACAAGCTGCCCCTGCGGTACGCGGGCTTCTCGCCCTGCTTCCGCCGTGAGGCCGGCACGTACGGCAAGGACACCCGCGGCATCTTCCGCGTGCACCAGTTCGACAAGGTCGAGATGTTCTCGTACGTCGACCCGGCGGACGCGGAGAACGAGCACCAGCGGCTCCTGGAGTGGGAGAAGCAGTGGCTGACGGGTCTTGGCCTGCCTTTCCAGGTCATCGACGTGGCCACGGGTGACCTGGGCGCCTCGGCCTCGCGCAAGTTCGACTGCGAGGCGTGGATCCCGACGCAGGGCAAGTACCGCGAGCTGACCTCCGCGTCGAACTGCGACGGATTCCAGGCCCGCCGCCTGTCGATCCGGATGCGCGACGAGAGCGACGGCAAGAAGGTGACGCAGCCGCTCGCGACGCTGAACGGCACGCTCTGCGCCGTCCCGCGCACGATCGTCGCCCTTCTGGAGAACCACCAGCAGGCCGACGGCTCCGTGTGGGTGCCCGAGGTACTGCGGCCGTACCTGGGGGGACGAGAGATCCTGGAGCCCATCAACAAGTGAGCCATCCTGCTCCCGCCACGCCGTCCTTCCCGTACAAGCTCGTCGCGACCGACCTCGACGGAACGCTCCTGCGCTCCGACGACACGGTCTCGGCGCGTACGCGCGACGCGCTCATCGCGGCCACCGCGGCGGGCGCCGCGCACATCATCGTCACCGGCCGTGCCGTGCCCTGGACCCGGCACATCCTCGACGACCTGGGCTATGACGGCCTGGCGGTGTGCGGGCAGGGCGCGCAGGTCTACCACGCGGGCGAGCACCGGCTACTCACGTCGGTCACGCTCGACCGCCAGCTCGCCGGTATCGCCCTCGCCAAGATAGAGGCGGAGATCGGTCCGCTGGCGCTGGCCGCGAGCCGTGACGGCCTCGACGGCGAAGTGATCGTCGGTCCTGGGTACGCGGTGCAGGACGGCCCCCTGCCCGCCGTCCCGTTCACGGACGTCGCCGAGCTGTGGGCTGCTCCGCTGAACAAGGTGTACGTCCAGCACCCGGGCCTGAGCGACGACGAGCTGGCCTCGGTGGCGCGTCAGGTGGCGGGTGGCCTGGTCGGCGTGACGATGGCCGGCGAAGGCATCGTCGAACTCCTTCCCCTCGGCCTCTCCAAGGCGACGGGCCTGTCCCTCGCGGCACGCCGCCTCGGCGCGAAGGCAGCGGACACGATCGCTTTCGGGGACATGCCCAACGACATACCGATGTTCGGCTGGGCGGCCCATGGCGTGGCCATGGCCAACGCCCATGAGGAGCTCAAGACGGTTGCCGACGAGGTGACGACGTCGAACGAGGACGACGGCATCGCGGCGGTGCTGGAGAGGCTTCTCGGCCAGTAGTTCCGAGCACCACGCAGTGAGCCGGGCACCGCATGCGGTGCCCGGCTCACTGCGTGGTCGGGTGGGCGGCCCGCGCAGCGAAGTGCGCGCTCGAAGCGGCCGCCCCGGGCAGTTCCCCCGTGGGCGGGGCTCAACGGAGTGAGTGACTACTCCGAAGCCTGCCGCGGGCTGCCCTGCCGGGAACTCGACGGACTCGTGAGCGACACGTCGGCTCCTCTCCCGGTCTGCGGGCGCCAGGGTCGTGGCGCGGTGACACCTCTACTGTGCCCGCGCCCCGATGCGCCCGCCACCGAATAAATCACTCCTCCCCGGCCAGCGTCAGCGACCGCAGTTTCTGTCCGGCGTACCAGGTGGCGAGGACCGCGACGCCGACAAGGAGCACCGTGGCGACCGGCAGTCCGACGTCCGAGGTGACCAGGTCGCCGCCCGCCGTCTTCTGGGCGACGGCGAGCGACCACTGCTGGACGCTGAGCGTGCGCGCGCCGGGGACCAGCGACCCGAAGAGGGTCTCCCACACGAGGGCGTAGACCAGCCCGAAGACGACCGCGTGCCGGGTGATGGTGCCCAGGAGCAGGAAGAGTGCCGCGTACGCGATGGAGGCGACCAAGGCGGCGATCGTGTACGCCACGGCGATCTGCTGGCCGTTGCCGTTCAGGATCATGCCCGCGATGAACGTCGGGACCGCGGAGAAGGCCATGGTGACGGCGATGGCGATGGTGAGCTTGGTGATGATGATCGTGGGCCGCTTGACCGGCTTGGAGAGGAGATAGACGACCGAGCCGTCGTCGATCTCCGGGCCGATGGCTCCGGTGCCCGCGATGACGCCGATGATCGGCACCATCGTGGCGAGCGCGAAGCCGCCGAGGAGGTCGGAGGCGACCTGGTCGTCGGCGCCGTTGAATCCGCGGACCGCGGCGGCGATGACGACCAGCAGGACGGGCAGGGCCAGGAGGATCAGTGCCCGGCGGCGGCCGAGCAGGGCCCGGTAGGTGAGCCGGGCGACAGTGGGGTCGTACACGATGGCTCCCTTCAGGCCGCGACGAGGTAGGAGAAGACCGACTCGAGGGACTCGTCCGAGGGCGAGACCGTGAGGAGCCGGATGTCGTGATCGCGGGCGATGCGTGGCAACAGGGCGGTGAAGCGCCCGAAGTCGATGGCTTGGATGCGCAGGGCGCCTTCCTTGAGGTCGACTTCGATTCCCGCCGTCGACGGGTCCGCGATCAGGGCGGCGGCCAGGGCGCGGTCGTCGCTGGAACGCACGAGGTAGCGGTGGGGGCGGTCGGTCATCAGGCGCCGGATCTTGCGGAAGTCACCGCTCGCCGCGTGGCGGCCGGCCACGATCACCTCGATGTGCGAGGCCAGTTGCTCGACCTCTTCGAGGATGTGCGAGGAGAACAGGACCGTGCGGCCCTCGTCCCCCATGCGCCGAAGGAGGTCCATCAGCTGCATGCGCTGGCGGGGGTCCATGCCGTTGAACGGCTCGTCGAGCAGGAGCACGGATGGTTCGTGGACGAGGGCGGACGCCATCTTCACGCGCTGGCGCATGCCCTTGCTGTACGTCGAGATCTTGCGGTCCTGCGCGTACTCCATCTCGACCGTGGCGAGGGCCTTGTGCGCGGCTCGCTTGTCGAGGCCGTGCAACTCGGCGTTGGCGACGACGAATTCGCGTCCGGTGAGGAAGTCGTACATCCCTTCGCGCTCGGGGACGATGCCGATGTCCTTGTAGATCTGTTCGTTGCGCCAGATCGGCTTGGCGTCGAGGGTGACGCTGCCGGTGGAGGGGGCGAGGAATCCGCCCATCATGTTGATGAGGGTGGACTTTCCCGCGCCGTTCGGACCGAGGAGGCCGGTGACGCCCGGGCCGACGTTCATCGTGATGTCGTTGACCGCCACCACGTTGCCGAACCAGCGGCTGGTGTGGTCGATGTTGATCGTGCTCACAGCCCGACCTTTCGGTAGCGGCGCAGCAGTGCGCCGTAGCAGCCCGCGATGAGGGCGAGGACGACGATCACGTAGACCGCTCCCGTGCCGGACGACGGGCCTTCCCCTCCGGGGAAGGCGGAGGTCGCGCCGAGGAAGGCGGACTGTACGCCGTCGATGAGCGTGATCGGCGAGAAGAGGCCGAGCCAGGACAGGGCATCGGTGCTGCCCTGTTCGTGGGCGATGGCCTGGACCGTGGACACCGCTCCGTAGCTGATGGTCAGTACGGCGATGACGGCGGCGATCCCGAAGCCACGGCGGGGTGTGACGGCCGAGACGACGAGGGCGATGCCGGAGAAGAGGAGCGAGAGGAGTGCCACGGAGACGAGCCCCTGGCCGAAGCCCTTGGTCTGGTCGGCGAAGTCGAGCTTGGCGAGCAGCGCCCCCACGTAGAGGACGAGCAGCGGTGCGGCCGTGAGGATGAAGAGGGCCGATGCCATCGCCGCGAACTTGGCGCGTACGTAGTCGCTGTGCTCGATGGGGCGGGAGAAGTAGAGGGGGACGGTCTTGAAGCGCAGGTCACGGGAGACCGTCTGGGGGGCCTGGGCCGCGAGGTAGAGACTGATGACGGCTTGCAGCAGGATCGCGTACCGGGTGTATTCGACGGGGAGTTCGTTCGCCTTGGTGGTGACGGCGACCGCCACCATGATCGCGGCGGGGACGCACATCACCGCGAAGAGGATCATGGGGAGCACCTTGGACTTGGCCGAGCGGCCGAGTCCGTACGCCCCGCGCAGGCTCTGTGAGAAGAGCGAGCGGCGGGCGTAGGCGCGGCCCAGGCGCGGGCCGTCGTACTTGCGATAGCCGATGTTGTGGATCTGGGTCTGTTCACCGGCGTGTGCCGGGGGCTGCTCAACCGCCATGGCGGACCGCCTCCTTCCGCGCATCCGTCTGCTCGGGTTGCTCGGTTTGTTCGGACTGGAAGACCTCGGCGATGTGGTGCCTGCGCTGTTCCATCCGGACCAGGCCGAGGCCGAGGTCCGCGACGAGGTCGCGGATCAGGTCGTACGTCTCCTCGCCGGTCGCTTCGAGCAGCACGGTGTGCCCGGCACCGGGCAGGCCGCTTCCCTCGTCAGTGGCGACGCCCCGGCCCTGCAGTGCGTCGCGGAACACCTTGGTGCCGTCGGGGTGTTCGTCGGTGTCCGTCACCTCGACGGCCAGCGTCGTGGTGGTCTGGGTGAAGTCGGTGGTGGAGCTGGACCGCAGGAGCTTGCCGCCGTCGATGACGACGACGTGGTCGCAGGTGCGCTCCAGCTCGCCGAGCAGGTGCGAGGTGACCAGGACGGAGATGCCGAAGTCCGTGTGGACGCGGCGGATGAGGTCGAGCATCTCGTCGCGGCCCACAGGGTCGAGGCCGTTGGTCGGTTCGTCCAGGAAGACCAGGTCGGGGTCGTGGACGAGGGCCTGCGCGAGCTTCACGCGCTGTTTCATGCCCGTCGAGTAGCCACCGATGGGGCGGTAGCGCTCCTCGTACAGACCGACGTGCCGCAGCGTGTCCGCGGTGCGCTCGCGGGCCGCCGTGGGAGGCAGTCCCGACATGCGCGCCATATGGACGACGAACTCGGTGGCCGACACGTCCGGCGGCAGGCAGTCGTGCTCGGGCATATAGCCGACGCGTTCACGGATCTGGCCGCCGCTGGTGGCGACGTCGAGGCCGAGCACGGCCGCGGTGCCCTCCGTGGCGGGGGACAGACCCAGCAGGATCTTGATCAGTGTGGACTTGCCGGCTCCATTGGCTCCGACGAGTCCGGTCACACCGGGCCCGATATCCATGGAGAGCCGGTCAAGCGCGGTCACCCTCGGGAACCGCTTGCTCAGGCTTTCGGTCGCGATCACAGTCACGATTCGAAGGTAGTGGCGCAGGCCACATCAGGCGTCAGACCAGGGTCTTGTCCTCGCCTCACTCTCGGGTATTACGGGCCCGTAAGGGTCCGCCTGCGGTCGACCCCTGGGGGACATCCCGCAGCCGACCCTGGAGTCGGACCCGGCTGGTGCACAGCTATTGACGTAGCCGCCGAGCATTGTCACATTCATCAGTGTCAAGTTACGGACGCGTACTGCGATGGACCGGACACGGACGGACGGTGGCATGACCTCAGCAGTGGCAGGTGAACTCTCCGCGGAGCTGCGGGGGTTCAGGGAAGTGCAGACCCTCGCGTATGAATGCGCGGAGGCGGTCGCGGCACAGCTCAGACCGGGGGTGACCGAGCGCGAGGCGGCTCGGATGCAGCGTGACTGGCTGCGTGAGCGGGGTGTGCGGGACTGGTTCCACCTGCCCTTCGCCTGGTTCGGGGACCGCACGGCGTTCGTGAACTTCCGGATACCGCTGCAGTTCTTCCCCACCAACCGCCGCCTCGAGCCGGGGATGCCCTTCATCCTCGACATGGCCCCGGTCTACAAGGGATATACGGCGGACATCGGCTACTCGGGCTGCCTCGGACTCAATCCCGTGCACGACAAGCTGCTCGCCGACCTGGAAGCGCACCGCGAGCTGCTCCTGCGCGAGGTGCGCGAGCGCCGCCCGCTGCGCGAGATCTATGAGGACGTGGACCGGCTCATGGTGCGCCAGGGCTATGCCAACCGTCATCGCGCGTATCCCTTCGGCGTCATCGCGCACAAGGTCGACCGGGTCAAGGAGCGCCGGCTGTCGCCGACCGTCTTCGGCTTCGGCACCCAGTCCCTGAAGGGCCTTGCGAGCGATGCGATCCACGGTCACCGGGACGGCTGGTCGCCGCTCTGGTCGCCGTACAAATTCTCCGACCACCCGCCCCAGCAGGGGCTCTGGGCGGTCGAACCGCACCTCGGATTCAGGGGTACGGGCGCGAAGTTCGAGGAGATCCTGGTCGTCACCGACTCCAAGGACCCCGAGCAGAGCGCGTTCTGGCTGGACGACGATCTGCCGCATGTGCGGCGCTGGGCTGAGGAGAGGGCCGCCGCATGACCACGGGAGGAATCACCAAGGGGATCAAGGGCGCCCGCGAGCGCTGGGTGCGCACGGGCGGGGTGGAGCTGTGCGTCGCCGAGCTCGGGGATCCGACGCAGCCCACGGTGCTGCTCGTGCACGGCTATCCGGACTCCAAGGAGGTGTGGTCGGAGGTGGCCGAGCGCCTCGCCGACCGCTTCCACGTCGTGCTGTACGACGTGCGGGGCCACGGCAGGTCGACGGCTCCGCAGCCGCTGCGCGGCGGATTCACGCTGGAGAAGCTGACCGACGACTTCGTGGCCGTCGCCGACGCGGTGAGCCCGGACAAGCCGGTCCATCTGGTCGGCCACGACTGGGGTTCGGTACAGGCCTGGGAGTTCGTCACAGTCAAGCGCACCGAGGGGCGCATCGCGTCCTTCACCTCGATGTCGGGGCCCTCGCTCGACCACTTCGGGCACTGGATCAAGAAGCGGATGACCCGGCCCACACCGCGCAAGGTCGGCCAGCTCCTCGGCCAAGGCGCCAAGTCCTGGTACGTGTACATGCTGCACACTCCGGTGCTCCCCGAGCTCGCCTGGCGCGGGCCGCTCGGCAAGCAGTGGCCGAAGATCCTCCAGCGCATGGAGAAGGTGCCTGCCGGCGACTACCCGACGTCGTCGCTGCCGTCGGACGCCGCGCACGGAGCATGGCTCTACCGCGACAACGTCCGCGCCCGGATGCGCAGGCCCCGCGCCGATGCGTACGCGCACGCCCCCGTCCAGCTCATCACGCCGTCCGGTGACATCTTCCTGTCGGAGCGGCTCTACGACGAGCTGGAGCTGTGGGCCCCGGAGCTGGTGCGCCGCAGCATCCCGGCCAAACACTGGGTGCCCCGCACGCGCCCCGACCAACTGGCCGCCTGGATCACCGACTTCGTGACGTCGAACGAGGACGGCGTGCCCGCGAAGGACAGTGTGGCCACGGGCAAGCACGCCGACCGCTTCGGCGGCCAGCTGGTCCTGGTCACAGGGGCGGGCAGCGGCATCGGGCGAGCCACCGCCTTCGCGTTCGCCGAGGCGGGCGCACGCGTCGTGGCGGTCGACCGGGACGCGGAGAGCGCGACCCGTACGGCGGAGATGTCGCGTCTGATCGGCGCCCCCGAGGCCTGGGGCGAGACCGTCGACGTCGCCGACGAGCAGGCCATGGAGAAGCTCGCCGAGAAGGTCGCCAGGGAGTACGGCATCGTCGACGTCCTGGTGAACAACGCAGGGATCGGGCTCTCCGGCTCGTTCCTCGACACGAGCGCCGAGGACTGGAAGAAGGTCCTCGACGTCAATCTGTGGGGCGTGATCCACGGCTGCCGGCTCTTCGGCAAGCAGATGGCCGAGCGCGGCCAGGGCGGCCACATCGTCAACACCGCGTCCGCCGCGGCCTATCAGCCGTCCAAGGCCCTGCCCGCCTACAGCACCTCCAAGGCCGCGGTCCTGATGCTCAGCGAGTGCCTGCGCGCGGAGCTGGCGGGCCAGGGCATCGGGGTCTCCGCGATATGCCCGGGCTTCGTGAACACGAACATCACGGCGACCACGCACTTCGCCGGTGTCGACGCGGAGGAGGAGAAGCGCCGCCAGAAGAAGACATCGCGCCTGTACGGCCTGCGGAACTACCCGCCGGAGAAGGTCGCGGACGCGATCCTGCGGGCCGTCGTCAAGAACCAGGCCGTGGTCCCCGTGACCCCGGAGGCCCGTGGCGCCCACCTCATGTCCCGCTTCACGCCCAAGGCCCTGCGCGCGATAGCCCGATTGGAGCCGCCGCTGTGAGCACGGCGAAGAGCACCGGCACGAACACCGAGGAGCACTACACGATCGTTCCGCGCCGGGTCTCGTTCGACTGGGAGCGGACCCCGCTGCACTGGATACCGGACGAGCCCACCGCCACCCACGTGATCAACGTGCTGCATCTGCTTCTCCCCGCGGGGGAGCGGTGGTTCGTGAAGGTCTTCAAGGAAGGCCTGCCCCTGGTCACCGATCCGGTGCTGCTGAAGGACGTCAAGGGGTTCATGGGCCAGGAAGCCACGCACAGCGTGCAGCACGCGCATGTGCTCGACCATCTGGCGGCGCAGCGGCTCGACACCGCCGCGTTCACCAAGTACGTCGACTTCCTCTTCGAGAAACTCCTCGGCGAGGCACCGCCGTTGGGCGCTCCGATACCGACGCAGGAGTGGCTGCGGTTCCGCCTCGCGGTCGTCGCGGCGATCGAGCAGTTCACGGCGGTCCTGGGGAACTGGGTGCTGCACGCCGAGGGCCTGGACCGCGCGGGCGCCGACGAGGTCATGCTCGACCTGCTGCGCTGGCACGGCGCGGAGGAGGTGGAGCACCGCTCGGTCGCCTTCGACATGTATCAGCACTGCGGCGGCGAAGGTCTGGCCCGCTATGCCCGCCGTATCGCGGGCATGACGGTCACGGCGCCCGTGATGCTGTACCTGTGGATCTGGGGCACCGCCTATCTGATGCGCCGGGACCCCCAGCTCGCGGGGCGCATCCGCTACTCCCTGGCCGGGCACAACAAGGCCGTCAGGAAGGGGCTGCTGCCCACCTGGCGGGAGATCGGCACGGCCATACCCCGCTACCTGCGGCGGTCGTACCATCCCTCGCAGGAAGGCTCGCTGCGCAAGGCCGTCGAGTATCTGACGGAGTCACCCGCGGCACGGGCAGCGGCCGCTGCGGTCGGCCGAGCGGCCATCGCCTAGCACGAGGGTTTACGGAGGCGGGGAGCGTGGACGAGCAGACGGACGCCGGGCGGGGACACGTGGATCAGGGCGCCGGGCAGGGACTCGTGGATCAGGGCGCCGGGCAGGGACTCGTGGATCAGGGCGCCGGGCGAGGACTCGTGGATCACGGCCGCGGGCAGGGACTCGTGGATCATGGCGGCGGGCACAGGCCGGCGGAGTACCGCATCGAGGACCTGGCGCACCACAGCGGCGCCACGGTTCGCACGATCCGCGCCTATCAGGACCGCGGCCTGCTCCCCCGGCCCGAGCGTCGCGGCCGGGCCAATGTGTACGGCGACACGCACCTGGCCCGGTTGAGGCAGATCGCCGACCTGCTCGACAGGGGGTACACCCTGGCCTCCATCAAGGAGCTGCTCGAGGCCTGGGACGCGGGCCGGGGGCTCGGCGGTGTCCTGGGCCTCGCCGCCGAGGTCGGCGGTCCGTGGACGGACGAGAAGGCCGACCGGATGACCCGGGCGGAGCTGGACGCGGCGTTCGGCGGAGAGCCGGACGAGGCCGCGGTGGCCGATGCCATCGCCCTCGGCGTGCTTGAGCCCATGCCCGGACGGGACGACGAATTCCTGGTGCCGAGCCCCCAAGAGCTGGCGGTGGCCGTGGAGTTGCATGCAGCCGGCGTACCGTTGTCCGCGATCTCGGGACATTTGCGGGAGTTGAGGGGGCAGGTCGAGCACATAGCCGCCCGTTTCCTGGAGTTCACCACCGAGCATGTATTCGCGCGCTATCTCGGGCAGCACCCGCCGAGCGAGGCGGATGCCGCGGAGGCGGCCGCTCTCGTCCGGCGTCTGAGGCCGCTGGCCCAGCAATCGGTCGACGCCGAACTGGCTCGTGCCATGCGCCTGTTCGCCACGCGTCACCTCCAGCACCACCTCGCCTCGAGGCAACCGGCCCAACGTACGAATGAGCCGCTCCCGATAGCGCTGCCCGCGGCAACAATGCAGGCCGTGGAGGCGCTGGTTGGCCGGGAGAACGCCGCGGCCTTCGTGGCTGCGGCCGCTGAACGCGAGGTCCAGGCCAGGACATTGGACGCACTTGCGACAAATCCGGCCAAGCAGATGCCCGTTGATCAAAAGGCGTAAAACGCCCACGCGTTGTCCACAGATTCGCCAATTCCCCTGTGGATAACTGGACTTGGCTGTGGATCAAACCTGTGGACGAAAAGTGGCGGATGAAAAGTCGGTGGACGAAAAACAAGTGCGAGGAGAACGGTACGGCGCGAGGCTGAACAGATGAATCGCGAGGCTGAACGGATGAATAGAGAAGCCCCCTCCGCCGACGCGGCGGACGAGCGGCGCACCGTGAAGGTGTCGAAATACCTTTCCAAGCACCTGCGCCATCAGCCGGAGAGGATCGGTCTCACGCTCGACGAGAACGGCTGGGCGGAGATCGACGACCTTGTCGCGGCAGCAGCGGCCCACGGTTTCCGCTTCACCCGAGCCGAGCTCGAGCACGTGGTGGCCGTGAACGACAAACAGCGCTTCGCCGTGGAGGGCGACCGGATCCGCGCCAGCCAGGGTCACTCCGTCGACGTCGACCTGAACCTGCCTCCGGCGACTCCGCCCGCTTATCTCTTCCACGGCACGGTGGTCCACAACATCGCCGCGATCCGCGCCGAGGGCCTGCGGCCCATGAACCGCCACGCCGTGCACCTGTCGCCCGACCGGGAGACCGCCACCCGCGTCGGCGCCCGTCGCGGACGGCCCGTCGTTCTCTCCGTCGACACGGGTGCGATGCACCGCGACGGGCACGTCTTCCAGGTCAGCGCCAACGGCGTCTGGCTCACCGCCGCCGTGCCCCCCGGCTATCTCCGCTTCCCTGCCGCGCACTGACCCGCCCGGACACCGACCCGCCCGGACGCCGACCCCACCAGTCGCCGACCCGACCCGACAACCACCCCACCGGATGCCGTCCCACCGGATAGCGTCCCAGCCGGGCGAGCTGCAAGGACGCGGTTTCCAGGGGCATACGCTCTGATACATGAGTTTGCGTCTGAGCACCGTGATCCTGCCCGTCCGCCGTTGGCACGAGGGGGGCAAGGAGCGCTGGCAGCGGGCGGAGGAACTGGGGTTCCACACCGCGTACACCTACGACCACCTCTCCTGGCGGACTTTCCGCGACGGGCCCTGGTTCGGCGCGGTGCCGACCCTGACCGCGGCCGCGGCCGCCACCGCCCGGCTGCGCCTCGGCACCCTGGTCACCTCGCCGAACTTCCGGCACCCCGTGACCCTCGCCAAGGACCTGATCACGCTGGACGACGTCTCCGACGGACGGATCACCCTCGGCATCGGCGCGGGCGGCAACGGCTTCGACGCCACCGCGCTGCTCAAGGCGGGCGAGGAGCCCTGGACCCCGCGTGAACGGGCCGATCACTTCGGCGAGTTCCTGCCGCTGCTCGACCGCCTTCTCACCGAGGACGTCGTCTCGTACGAGGGCGAGTACTACTCCGCATCCGAGGTGCGCAACATCCCCGGCTGCGTCCAGCGCCCCCGGCTGCCCTTCGCGGTCGCCGCCACCGGACCGCGCGGCCTGAAGCTCGCCGCGCGCCACGGGCAGGCGTGGGTGACCACGGGCGACCCGAAGCTCTTCGAGAACGGCACCCCCGAGCAATCACTTCAAGCCATCCGCGGACAGGCCGACAAGCTCGCCGCCGCCTGCGACGCGATCGGCCGGGATGTCGCCGAGCTCGACAAGATCCTGCTCACCGGGTTCACCCCGGACCGCCCCCTCGACTCCTTCGACGCCTTCGTTGACTTCGCCGGCAACCACGCTGAGCTGGGATTCAACGAGATCGTGCTCCACTGGCCGCTCCCGGGAACGGATTTCGCGGCCGACGAGAAGATCTTCGAGCGGATCGCCACGGAGGCGCTCGTGCAGCTGGGAGGCAGCACAGCAGAGGCATAAAGGCACTCAGATGTGCGCCCCAGCGCACGCCCGTGCACGCAGGTGCGGGACAATCGATGGCGTGACCTCAGCTACCCCACGGCCCAAGACCCCGGCCGCCACCGCCCCCCACCGGCCCAAGGCCCGGCTGATCGCCACGGACCTGGACGGCACCCTCCTTCGTGACGACAAGTCCGTGTCCGACCGCACCGTCGCCGCACTCGCCGCCGCCGAGCGGGCCGGGATCGAGGTCTTCTTCGTGACCGGCCGCCCGGCGCGCTGGATGGACGTCGTCAGCGCTCACGTGCACGGCCACGGCCTCGCCATCTGCGGCAACGGCGCGGCCGTGGTCGACCTGCACGACGGTTCGGGCGGCCATCGCTTCGTGAAGGTGCGGGAGCTGCGGCGCGAGGACGCGCTCGACGTCGTCCGGCTGCTGCGCGCGGCGGCCCCCGGCACGTCCTTCGCGGTCGAGCGGACCGGCGGACTCCACCACGAGCCGACGTACCCTCCCCTGCACCTGGAGCCCGGCGAGAGCGTCGCCCCCGCGGAGAAGCTGCTCGCCGAGGACTCCGAGAACGCGACCCAGCCCATCCTGAAGGTGCTCGCCTTCCACCCCGAGATCGCGCCCGACGACTTCCTGGCCGTGGCCCGTGAGGCCGTGCGCGGCCAGGTCGAGATCACCCGGTCGAGCCCGAGCGCCCTGCTCGAGATCAGTGGCCCGGGAGTGTCCAAGGCCAGCACGCTGGAGCTGTGCTGCGCCGAGCGCGGCATCACGCCCGCGGAGGTCGTCGCCTTCGGGGACATGCCGAACGACATCGAGATGCTCACCTGGGCGGGTACGTCGTTCGCGATGGGCAACGCGCACCCGGACGTGCTCGCCGCCGCGTCCGGCCACACGGTCGCCAACAACGAGGACGGCGTCGCGATCGTCATCGAACGGATCCTGAGCGAGCAGCAGGACCTGTAGAGAGACCCACGACCGGACCGGCCCCTGGGCCGGTCCCTGAGCCGGTCCCTGGCCACCGCCCCTGGGCTGGTCCCTGGGCTGGTCCCTGGCCACCAGCCCCTGGGGCAGACCATCGGAACAGGGACCCCTGACCCCTCCCACCCCCTAGTAAGGCGCCTGCCACACCACGGCCGTGCCCCCGCCGTCCTCGCCGATGCCGGGCCCGTACCAACTGTCCCCGCCGAGCGACTCCGCGCGCCTCTTTAGGTTCTTCAGGCCGCTGCGCCGGCCGCCCTCCGCGATACCGACCCCATCGTCCGAGACCGTCAGGCGTACGCCCCGCTGACCGTCGGGCAGGATCACCGTCGCGTCGACGACGACGTCGATGCGATCGGCCCCCGCGTGCCGGAACGCGTTGGACAGCGTCTCGCGCAGGGCCGCGATGAGGTTCTTCCCGGTGAGCTCGCCGACCACGGTGTCGACGGGGCCGACGAAGTGGTGCGAGGGCTTGAAGCCCAGCGGTACCGCGGCCATGTTGATCTCGCGGAGGACCCGCGTACGCAGCCCCGAAGGCGCCTCGGCCGGCCCCTGCTGCAAGGCGAAGATCGCCGTCCGGATCTCCTGGATCGTCACGTCCAGCTCGTCGACGGCCTTGCCCACGCCCGTCTGCACCTCGGGTACAACAGACCTGCGCTGGGCGCTCTCCAGCATCATCCCGGTGGCGAACAGGCGCTGGATCACGAGGTCGTGCAGGTCCCGTGCGATCCGGTCGCGGTCCTCGTACACCGCGAGCCGCTCACGGTCGCGCTGCGCTTCGGCCATCATCAGCGCGAGCGCGGCCTGTGAGGCGAACTGGGTGGCGAGGGTCCGCTCGGTCTCGCTGAACGGCCGGGCGCCACGCGCGCGTGGCGTGACGAGCGTCCCCATGACGCGGCCGTCGCTCTGCAGCGGCAGCATCATGACGGGTCCGTAGCCGCGGGCCAGGTCGGTCATGACGCGTGGGTCGGTGGCCGCGTCGTCGAGGAACACGGAGTCCCCGGCGAGCAGATCGGTGATGATGCGGCTCTCCGGAGGGACGACCACGCCGAGCACCCCGGAGGGTTCGTCGGAGGAGACGGCGACGATCTCCATGCCACCCTCCTCGTCGGGCAGGAGCACGATCCCGGCGGCCGAGTCGGCGAGGTGGCGGGCCTGTTCGGCCACGACGGCGAGTGCCTCCTCCGCGTCGCTGCCCGAGAGCAGCGCCGTGGTGACCGCCACGGAGCCGTCGATCCAGCGCTCGCGCTGCATGGCGGCTTCGTAGAGGCGGGCGTTGCCGATGGCGATGCCCGCCTCCGTCGCGAGGACGCGGACCATGTGCACGTCGTACTCGTTGAAGTCGGCGCCGCCTCGCTTCTCGGTCAGGTAGAGGTTGCCGAAGATCTCGCCCTGGACGCGGATGGGAACGCCGAGGAAGGTCCGCATGGGTGGATGGTGGGCCGGGAAGCCGCACGAGCGCGGGTCGGCGGAGAGGTCCGCGAGGCGCAGGGTCTCCGGCTGGTGGATGAGGGCGCCGAGCAGCCCCTTGTGCCCGTCGGGCAGCCGCCCGATCCGCTCGGCCGTCTCCTCGCCGATGCCGACGTAGACGAAGTCGGAGAGCCCCTTGCCGTCTTCGGAGACCACACCGATCGCCGCGTAGTGGGCGTCCGCGAGCTCGGCCGCCGTCTCGCAGATGCGGTCGAGCGTGGTGTGCAGTTCGAGCCCGGCGCCGACGGAGCGCATCGCCTCCAGGAGCTGCGGCACGCGCGCGGTGAGCTCGGGGGAGAGCCCCTGCAGGCTGCGGGTCGCCTGCTTCGCGGCCTCTATGGCTTCCGATGAGCCGTCGGGTTGCGGAGAGGCGGCGGAGGCCGAGGGGGCTGACATGCCTTTGAGAGTAGTTAGTCCTATTTGGCGAGGAAAGTCGGGGCCTGTCCGGTGCCGGCTCGGGGCCTGTCCCGCACCGGCTCGGGGCCTGTCCCGAGCCAGCCGCAGGGCTCGGAACAGACTCCGCGCTTCCGGCTCCCTATCCGGCGGCCGTCATCAGCAGGTCGGCTGCCCGCTCCCGTTCCAGCATGCGCCGCAGCGGCCCGTCCACGAGGACGAGGTCCGCGTACGCACCGCGCTGCACCACCTGCCCCGCGTCCAGGACGATCACCTCGTCCACCGCGTCGAGCCCGGCGAGCCGGTGCGTGATGAGCAGCGTCGTACGGCCCTCGGTGGCGGCGAGGAGATCGTCGGTGAGGGCGTCGGCGGTCGGCAGGTCGAGATGTTCGGCCGGCTCGTCGAGGACGAGGACGGGGAAGTCGGCGAGCAGCGCGCGGGCCAGGGCGATGCGCTGGCGCTGGCCCCCGGAGAGACGGGCCCCGTGCTCCCCGACCAGGGTGTCGAGCCCCTCCGGGAGCGAGTCGGTCCACTCCCGCAGCCGGGCCCGCTCGAGGGCGCCGCGCAGCTCCTCGTCGGTGGCACCCTTCCGCGCGATGAGCAGGTTCTCGCGTACGGAGCTGTCGAAGATGTGCGCGTCCTGCGCGCACAGCCCGACGAGTTCACGCACGGTGTCGCCGTCCAGCGTGGCCGCATCCGTGCCGCCCAGGCTGTACGTCCCCTCGCTCGCCCCGAGGAAGCGCAACAGCACCTGCGCGAGCGTCGTCTTGCCGGAACCCGAGGGGCCGACCACCGCGATGCGCCGCCCGCGTTCCAGGGTCAGGCCGACGCCCGCGAGCGCGTCACGGTCCTGCCCCTCGTACCGGGCGTGCAGCCCCTCGACACGGAGCGGGAAGGGCGTCTGCGGGCGCTGTGCGGGCTCGGCGGGCTCGGGTACGGGCTCGGGGGCGTCGAGGACCTCGTAGACCCGCTCGGCGCTCCTCCTGACGCGCTGGCGGTACTGCACGGCGAGCGGCAGCCCCAGCACGGCCTCGAAGGCGGCGAGCGGGGTCAGGATGACCACGGCGAGCGCGACGCCACTGAGCCGGCCGTCGTGCAGCGCCTGTACGCCGACGACAGCGGCGGCGGTCACGGTGAGCCCGGTGGCGAGCGCGCCGAGCCCGTCGCCGAGCGCGGTGGCCGTGGCGGTACGTGACGCGATCCGGGTCAGCTCGGCGTCAGCCTCCTTCGCCTTGGCCGTGCGCCGGGTCAGCGCGCCCGCGACCGTCAACTCGGCGGTGCCGGTGAGCAGATCGGCCACGCGGGTGGCCAGCGCCCCGCGCGCGGGGGCGAGCTTGCGCTCCGCCCGGCGGGCGACGGCTCCGGAGAGCAGCGGTACGCCCACCCCGGCGAGGAGCAGACCGGCGGCGAGGACGGCACCGGCCTCGGGCAGCAGCCAGGCGGTGAAGCCGACCGCTCCGGCACCCACCACCGCGGCGGCCGACGCGGGCAGCAGCCAGCGCAGCCAGTAGTCCTGCAAGGCGTCCACGTCGGCGACCAGGCGGGAGAGCAGGTCGCCGCGGCGGGTCTTCCTGAGCCCGGCCGGGGCGAGGCGCTCAAGGCGGCGGTAGACGGCCACGCGGGTGTCGGCCAGCATCCGCAGGACCGCGTCGTGCGAGACGAGGCGCTCCGCGTAGCGGAAGACGGCACGGCCCAGGCCGAAGGCGCGGGTCGCCGTCACGGCGATCATCAGGTACATCACCGGCGGCTGCTCCGACGCCCTGCTGATCAGGTACCCGGAGGTGGCCATCAGCCCCACGGAGCTGCCGATCGCCAGAGCGCCCAGAAGCAGGGCGAGCGCGAGCTTGCCCTTGCGTGCCTGCGCGGCATCCCGCACCCGGGCGAGAACGTCGCCCTTAGGCCGGGGGCTCCCCTGCACGTCCACCGGCGCCTCTTGCACCTCCGGGTGCCTCAAAGACGCATCCGACTGCCCCGAGGACCCGTCACCCACCCCAGCGTCCACCGCAGCCCCCGGAAGCGCCGCCCCGTCCGGCCCGCACTGCCGGGGGGCGCCGAGCCGTACGACCCGGTCCGCCACCGCCAGCAACGCCGGCCGGTGCACGACGAGCAGCACGGTCCGCCCCACGGCCAGCCGCCGCACCGCCTCGACGACCCCGGCCTCGGTCTCCCCGTCCAGGGCGGCCGTCGGCTCATCCAGCAGGACCACGGGACGGTCGGCCAGGAACGCCCGCGCCAGGGCGAGCCGCTGCCGCTGCCCGGCCGACAGCCCCGCGCCGTCCTCGCCGAGCGGCGTCTCCATGCCACCCGGCAGCGCCGACACGAACTCCCAGGCCCCCGCCGACTCCAACGCGTCCCGCACGGAGGCGTCATCCGCATCCGGCCGCGCAAGGCGTACGTTCTCCGCGATGGACCCGGCGTACAGGTGCGGCCGCTGCGGGACCCAGGCGATCCGCTCCCGCCACAGCTCCGGTGCGACCTCGGCCAGGTCGACGCCCCCGACGCGCACCCGCCCCTCGGCCGGCTCGACGAAGCCGAGGACCACGTCGAGCAGCGTCGACTTGCCCACCCCGCTGGGCCCGACCAGAGCCACGGTCTCACCGGGCTCCACCGCGAACGACACCCCGGAGACCGCGTCCGAGGACCGCCCCGGATACCGGACCGTCACGCCCTCCACGCTCAACGTCCCCGAAGGCGCGGCCGCTTTCCCCGCGACCCGTACGGGAGCCTCGAGGACCTCGAAGATCTCCTCGGCGGCGGAGAGCCCCTCCGCCGCCGCGTGGTACTGCGCCCCGACCTGGCGCAGCGGCAGATAGGCCTCGGGCGCGAGGATCAGGATCACCAGACCCACGTACAGATCCATGTCGCCGTGGACGAGCCGCATCCCGGTGGTCACGGCGACCAGCGCCACCGAGAGGGTCGCGAGGAGTTCGAGCGCGAACGACGACAGGAAGGCGATGCGCAACGTACGCATCGTCGCCTGCCGGTACTCACCCGTGATCTGCCGGATCGACTCGGCCTGCGCCTTCGCGCGCCCGAACACCTTCAGAGTCGGCAGTCCCGCCACCACGTCCAGGAAGTGCCCCGACAGGCGGGAGAGGAGCCGCCACTGACGGTCCATCCGGTTCTGGGTCGCCATGCCGATCAGGATCATGAAGATCGGGATCAACGGCAGCGTCACGACGATGATCGCCGCCGACACCCAGTCCTCGGTGACGATCCGGGCAAGCACCGCCACCGGCACCACCACCGCGAGCCCCAGCTGCGGCAGATAGCGCGAGAAGTAGTCGTCGAGTGCGTCCACGCCTCGCGTGGCCAGCGACACGAGCGAACCCGTCCGCTGCCCGCTCAGCCAGCCGGGACCCAACTGCCCCGCCCGGTCGAGGAGCCGCCCCCGCAGCTCCGACTTCACCGCGGCGCTCGCCCGGTGAGCGGCGAGCTCGGTCAGCCAGGCGACGAACGCCCGCCCCGCCGCGACGACCACGAGAAGAATGATCGGCGTCCGCAGGTCATCGAGGGCGAGTCCCTTCTGGAAGGCTCCGACCACGATTTCGGCGATGAGCATCGCCTGGGCGACGACCAGGCCCGCCCCGGCAACGCCGAGGGCCACCACCGCGGCCAGGAAGAACCGAGTGGCGCGGGCGTACCGGAGCAGACGCGGGTCGATTGGTTTCACGTGAAACACACCCTCCGAGGGACCGGAAGAAGACTGCCGAAGAACTCAGGGATCAAGGAACAAGCACTCAGTGGGCGGCATCCGCGATGTGCTGCGTACCGATCCGCTTGCGGAACACCCAGTAGGTCCACGACTGGTAGAGCAGCACGATCGGCGTCGCGATGCCCGCGCACCAGGTCATGATCTTCAGGGTGTAGGGGCTCGACGAGGCGTTGGTGACCGTGAGGCTCCACTCCTCGTTCAGCGACGACGGCATGACATTCGGGAAGAGCGTCAGGAAGAGCATCGCGACGGCGGCCGCGATCGTGATGCCCGACAGCGCGAACGACCAGCCCTCGCGCCCCATCTTGATCGCCCCGATGGCACCGACCAGCGCGACCACGGCCACGACCATCGCGACCAGGCTCTTGCCGTCGCCGTTGTCCGCCTGCGTCCAGAGCAGGAAACCGAGCGCCAGGACAGCGGTCACCAGGCCGAGCCCGAGCGCCAGCTTCCGCGCCCGCATCCGGATGTCCCCCACCGTCTTGAGCGAGGCGAAGACCGCGCCGTGGAAGGTGAACAGCGTCAGGGTGACCAGGCCGCCCAGGATGCCGTACGGGTTCAGCAGGTCCCAGAAGTTGCCCACGTACTCCTTGTGGGCGTCGATCTTCACGCCGCGCGTGATGTTGGCGAAGGCCACGCCCCACATCACCGCCGGGATCAGCGAGGTCCAGAAGATGGCCTGCTCCCAGTTGCGCTGCCACTTCTCCTCGGGCCGCTTGGCCCGGTACTCGAAGGCGACACCCCGCACGATCAGGCAGAGCAGGATGATCAGGAGCGGCAGGTAGAAGCCCGAGAAGAGCGTCGCGTACCACTCGGGGAAGGCGGCGAAGGTCGCGCCGCCCGCCGTGAGCAGCCACACCTCGTTGCCGTCCCAGACGGGCCCGATGGTGTTGATGAGGACCCGCTTCTCGGTCCGGTCACGGGCGAGGAGCTTGGTGAGGATGCCGATCCCGAAGTCGAAGCCCTCCAGGAAGAAATAGCCGATCCACAGGACTGCGATCAGCACGAACCAGACGTCGTGAAGTTCCATGTCGATCAACTCCCTCAGTACGAGAAGGCCATGGGCCGGTCGGCGTCGGCGTCGTCATCGGAACCCGATCCCGGGCCGGGGCCGCCGATCTTGGTGGGCGGGTTGAGGTCGGCCTCGGTGAGCTCGGGCGGACCCGCCTTGATGTACTTGAGCAGCAGCTTCACCTCGATCACGGCGAGGATCGCGTAGATCGCGGTGAACACGACCAGCGAGGTAATCACCTCACCCTGCGAGACCCCCGGCGAGACCGCGTCCTGGGTCTTCAGGACTCCGTAGACCACCCAGGGCTGCCGCCCGGTCTCGGTGAAGATCCAGCCCCAGGCCGTGCCGATGAGGGGGAAGATCAGCGTCCACTGCGAGAGCCGCCACCACCAGTTGCCGAGCTTGGGCGTCAGCTCCCTGTTCTTGGTGAGCATCAGCTTGGGCACGTCGTCCGCGCCCGTGCGGTGCTCCGGAGCGAGCCAGAACTTCTTCCGCGTGAGCCAGAGGCCGGCGGTGCACAGGGCCATCGAGACCCCGCCGAAGCCGATCATCCAGCGGTAGGACCAGTAGGCGGTGGGGATGTTGGGCCGGTAATCGCCGGGCCCGTACTTCTCCTGCGCCTCCTTGTTGAGGTCGTTGATGCCGGGGATCTCGGCGCTGAAGTTGTTCTTGGCCAGGAAGGACAGGACCCCGGGGACCTCGATGGCGACCTTGTTGTGGCCCTCGGAGACATCGCCGTACGCGAAGAGCGAGAAGGGCGCCGGCTTCTCCGTCTCCCACAGCGCCTCGGCCGCCGACATCTTCATCGGCTGCTGCTCGTACATGACCTTGCCGAGGGTGTCGGCGCTGACCACGGTGAGCAGGGTGCCGACGAACGCGGTGACCAGGCCGAGCCGCATCGACATCCGCATCGTGCGGATGTGCTGCTTCTTACGGAGGTGGAAGATCGCGATGCCGGTCATGAAGGCTCCGCCGACCAGGACGGCCGCCGATATGACGTGGAAGAAGTTGACCAGCGTCGTCTCCTGGAAGAGCACCTTCGCGAAGTCGGTGAGCTCCGCACGCTTGGTGCCGTCCCGCTCCACGATCTTGTAGCCGACCGGGTGCTGCATAAAGGCGTTGGCCGCGATGATGAAGTACGCCGACAGGATGGTTCCGACGGAGACGATCCAGATCGTGGCGCAGTGCAGCTTCTTCGGCAGCTTGTCCCAGCCGAAGATCCACAGGCCGATGAAGGTCGACTCGAAGAAGAACGCGATGAGGGCCTCGAAGGCGAGCGGCGCCCCGAAGACGTCACCGACGAAGCGCGAGTAGTCGGACCAGTTCATGCCGAACTGGAACTCCTGGACGATGCCGGTGACGACGCCCATCGCGATGTTGATCAGGAACAGCTTTCCCCAGAACTTGGTCGCCCTGAGGTAGTGCTCCTTGCCCGTGCGCACCCAGGCCGTCTCCAGGATCGCCGTGAGGGCGGCCAGAGAGATCGTCAGCGGGACGAACAGGAAGTGGTAGACGGTGGTGATGCCGAACTGCCATCGCGCCAGGGTCTCCGGCGCCAGAGCCAGGTCCACGTCGACTTCTCCTTACGTCCGTGATCACTCGACGGTTTGCCCCTTTAATCCCTCTGATCTTCGGAGGAACCGGGACACGCTTGTGAACGCGTTCACATTCACAAGCATTATGTCGTACTGGCTGTCGGCACGTGAAGGGGGGTCCCTTTACCGGGCGGGAACACGCGAATCGCCAGGGCGGACATGCGTAAGGGCCCCGGGGTGAACACCCTGGGGCCCTTACGCCGCAACATCGCCGGCGGCTACAGCTCCTTGCGGAACGCCTCCGCCGCCTGCAGGAAGATGTCGTTGGCCTCGGTCTCCCCGATCGTGGCCCGCATCCCCTCGCCCGCGAACGGCCGCACCACCACGCCGGCCTTCTCGCACGCCGCCGCGAAGTCGGTCGTACGCTCCCCGAGCCGCAGCCACACGAAGTTCGCCTGCGTCTCGGGCACCGTCCAGCCCTGCCCCCGCAGCGTCTCCACCACCCGCGCGCGCTCGGCGACCAGCGAGCCGACGCGGCCCATCAGCTCGTCCTCGGCCCGCAGCGAGGCCACCGCCGCGTCCTGCGCGAGCTGGCTCACCCCGAAGGGCACCGCCGTCTTGCGCAGGGCGGCCGCCACCGGCTCATGGGCGATCGCGAAGCCGACGCGCAGCCCCGCGAGTCCGTACGCCTTGGAGAACGTACGCAGCACGGCGACGTTCGGACGCTCGCGGTAGATCTCGACGCCGTCCGGCACCTCGGGGTCGCGGATGAACTCGCGGTAGGCCTCGTCGAGGACGACAAGGACATCGCTGGGCACCCGGTCGAGGAATCGTTCCAGCTCGGCCCTGCGGACCACGGTGCCGGTCGGGTTGTTCGGGTTGCAGACGAAGATCAACCGCGTCCGGTCGGTAATGGCTTCGGCCATCGCGTCCAGGTCGTGGACGTCCCCCGGTGTCAGCGGCACCTTGACCGACGTGGCCCCGCTCACCTGCGTGATGATCGGGTACGCCTCGAAGGACCGCCAGGCGTAGATGACCTCGTCCCCCGGGCCGGACGTGGCCTGGATCAGCTGCTGCGCGACACCGACGGAACCGGTGCCCGTCGCCACGTGGGACACCGGCACCCCGAAGCGCTCGGCGATCTCGCTCATCAGGCTCGTGCACGCCATGTCGGGGTAGCGGTTGAACGCGCCCGCGGCGGCCAGCGCGCTCTCCATGACGCCCGGCAGGGGCGGGTAGGGGTTCTCGTTCGAGGACAGCTTGTAGGCCACCGGACCATCGGCCGCGGCGGGCTTCCCCGGCTTGTAGGTGGGGATACCCTCCAGCTCGGCACGCAGCCTCGGGCTCGTCTCGCTCACCGCAGTCCTCCTCTTGAACACCTGAACACCCTGACTTCAATACTCCTCACCTTATGAGGATTCAGCTCTGCTGCGAATGGGTCAGCGGTATCCACTCCTCCGGGCGCACAACGAGGGGGGAGCGCTCCCTTCCCCAGCGCGCGCCCGTGGCTCACTCCGTGGCGCGCATCACCCGTGAAGGTGAGTTGAGACCTCTTCGAGACATCGCCCATTTGGCAGGCCTGTGCGCGGGGACAAGGGACCGTCCACCCCAAGTGAAGCCAACTCCCATGGAATCCAAGGGTGTTGACCCACTTTGATCATGCAGAAACGTGCCTGTCAACGAGTGAATATGCGTCCGCACTACCCACCCCCATGAGCCCTACTATCGGCTCGCCATGACAGCAGCAGGGAACCACCAGGTGAGCCGAGCGGAGACCGCCCGCCGGGGCAACCGGCAGAGCCGAGCGGGCATCAGAGACGTCGCCGCAGCAGCCGGTGTCTCCATCACGACTGTCTCCGATGCTCTCAACGGCAAGGGCCGGCTCCCGGACGCCACCCGACGCCATGTCCGCGAGGTCGCCGAACGGCTGGGCTATCGCCCTTCCGCGGCGGCCCGAACGCTCCGTACCGGCAAGTCGGGCCTCATCGGCCTGACCGTGACGACCTACGGGGATGAACCTTTCACCTTCACCGAATTCGCGTACTTCGCGGAGATGGCCAGAGCCGCGACCTCGGCCGCGCTGGCCCGCGGCTACGCCCTTGTCATCCTGCCCGCCACCTCCCGGCGCAGCCCGGTCGACGTGTGGTCGAACGTCGCGCTCGACGGCACCGTCGTCGTCGATCCGTCCGACCACGACCCCGTCGTCAGCGAACTGGTGCGCCAGGGCCTACCCGTCGTGTCCGACGGCCGTCCTGCCGGGTCCCTCCCGGTCACCGCCTGGGTCGACAACGACCACGAAGCGGCGGTCCTTGAGATCCTCGACCACCTCGCGGCGGCCGGAGCCCGCCGGATCGGGCTGCTCACCGGGACCACCACGGACACGTACACCCATCTGTCCACCACCGCCTATCTGCGCTGGTGCGAGCGCGTCGGACAGGACCCGGTCTACGAGTCCTACCCGGCCCACGACCCGTGTGCCGGCGCGGTCGCGGCCGACCGGCTGCTCGCCCGGCCCGACCGCCCCGACGCCGTGTACGGCCTCTTCGACCCGAACGGCACCGATCTCCTCGCGGCCGCCCGCCGGTACGGACTGCGAGTCCCGGACGACCTGCTGTTGGTGTGCTGCAGCGAGTCCACCGTCTACGCCACCACCGAACCACCCATCACCACGCTCTCGCTCAAACCCCGGCGCATCGGCACGGCCGTCGTCCAGCTCCTCATCGACGCCATCGAAGGTCTGGATTCGGGCCGGCCCGTCGAACAGGTGATACCGACGGAGCTGATCGTGCGCACCTCGTCCGAGCGACGTCCACCGCGTACGACGGTCAGCCCACCCCGCTCACCGGGACCCGGTTGAGCGGGCCGCCCGGCGGGGAGAACCCCGTCAACCGGCCCTCGTCCGGCCGTCAACCAACACTGCCTGGCGCATCCCGGCCGTGGCCTGGGGGGAAACCCCTACCCAATTCGGGAGAAAACCTCGGTGAACTGGGGTTCAGCACTGATTCACCACCCCTGGTGCACCACACAGCGCGAGCCGCATTCCTATGATGGGCGGACGACACCGCGGGCCGCTGCGACCAGGCAGTCCGATCTCGGTGCAGATGCGGCGCAATGGTGGTGGAGGGGTCGATGACTCAGGGGGCCGGTCAGGGACCCGATGTGCGGACGGCGACGTTGCGCGACTTCCGCGTTCCGGCGTACGTCCACGAGACCGGTCCGGTCCAGGGGGACCCGGCGGGCGTGGCGGTTCCGGGCGCCCCCGGGGAGGCCCCCGGGTCGCTGGATGAGGGCTACACCCCCACCCAGCGCGACCTGCCCGTCATCAACCGCACAGACACCGTGCAAGTGGAGGTGCAGGCCATGCCCGAGCCTCCGCAGGCGCCGGCGTCCGACGAACACGGCCCGCTGTTCGTGGTGGGCGATGTGCACGGCTATCTGGACGAGCTGCTCGCCGCGCTCCAGGAGCAGGGCCTCATCGACGCCGAAGGCGACTGGGCCGCGGGCAACGCACGCCTGTGGTTCCTCGGCGACTTCACCGACCGCGGCCCCGACGGCATCGGTGTCATCGACCTCGTGATGCGCCTGTCGGCGCAGGCGGCGGCCGCGGGCGGCTACTGCAAGGCGCTCATGGGCAACCACGAGCTGCTCCTGCTCGGCGCGAAGCGGTTCGGCGACACCCCGGTCAACTCGGGGGCCGGGACGGCTACCTTCCAGGCCGCCTGGCTCCTGAACGGCGGTCAGAAGACCGACATGGAACGCCTCGAGGACCACCATCTGCAGTGGATGGCGCGCCTCGACGCGATCGAGTCGGAGGACGGCCATCTCCTGATGCACTCCGACACAACCGCCTATCTGGATTACGGCGACTCGATCGAGGCCGTGAACGACACGGTCCGCGAGACCCTCACGCGCAACGACGCCGACGAGTGCTGGGACCTCTTCAGGAAGTTCACCAAGCGCTTCGCCTTCCGCGACGAGTCGGGCCCCTCCGCCGTACGCGAACTCCTCGACATGTACGGCGGCCACCGCATCGTGCATGGCCACAGCCCCATCCCGTATCTGCTCGGCGATGTCGGCTCGGAGGATGACTCGGACGGCGGCGGACCCGTCATCGAGGGACCACACATCTACGCAGGCGGCCTGGCCATCGCCATGGACGGCGGCGTGACCATGGCCGGAAAACTGCTGGTCTGCCAACTGCCCCTGGATAACTGAGCGTTCGCCGGGCAGGCGCACCAGTACAGGATCACGCTGGCCAGGGGGTCTATTTCTGGAAACCCCCTGTCACCGCGTGCCTTCACGGCTCTACCATCGGCTTATCCGTAGCAGGCTCCCCTCCGTTTCTGCCCGACGGCTCGCACCCATGCGAGCCCCAAGCCCTACGGAGCATCGGGGGATGCACATGAACAGCGCTCCACACCTGCTCAATGAGGACCGCCCCGAGTACGAGCGGATCCTCGATGAGGCGCTGCGCACGGCACCGAATCGTCCTGATCTCGCCGCAGTGGGCGAGCGGCTCAATCCCGAGCAGCTGCGCACCATGGCCCTGAACGCCACTGCGCTGATCACTGCCGCCGCCACGACCGAGTACACCCACTATGTGAAGGTCCGCGAGGAACTGCGCGAAAGCGGATCTGCCGCACCATCCATCAGGGAGCGGAGCTCCGAGGGTCCGGCGGAAGCCGGCTCCGGAGGCCTCGGTCTCGCCACGACGATGGGGGAGGTCACCACCCAGGCTTCGGGGGCGGGGGCCATCGCCGTCGTCGCGGTGCTCGCACCGGTCCTCGCCGGGGCGGCCGCCGCGATCTTCCTGCTCGTCGGCTACATCCTGAAGATGCTCAACCCCGAGCCCGCCTTCGCGGAAACCCTGCTCACCGCGGGGTGGCTGTTCGGCGCGCTCACCGCAGGGGGCATCCTGATCGCCGCGATCGGTCTGCTCCTGACCGCCCTGCGAAACGGCGCCACGTCGCTCCAGGCCGGTGCGCACGGAGAACGGAACGAGGAGGTGGTTCGCGCCAGGGAAGCCTGGGGCGAGGCACTGATGGAGCGCGGCGTCCTGCCGTTCCTGCGGGAGGCGCTCGCGGACCCGGGGGCGGCACACGCGACGCGTACGCCGTCGTCGGACCCGGGCAGCCGCATGCCGCAACTCGGCTACAACAGGCCGGGGTTCAGCAGCCCGGAGGGCGGCCCGGCGGCGGGACCGCGCCCGAGCTTCTCAAGTCCGGACTTCTCGAGCCCGGACTTCGGCGGCCCCGACCACAAGCCGGAGTAGGACGCGACGCGGCTTCGGGCGGACGGTGGTGACCGTCCGTCCGAAGCGTCACGCCATGACGCCGGTCAGTCGGCGATCGGGAGATACACGCGGTTTCCGGCCGCCGCGAACTCCTTGGACTTCTGGTCCATGCCCGCCTCGATCTCGTCCTGCGTGCCGCCGTGCTCACGCCGGATGTCGTGCGAGATCTTCATGCTGCAGAACTTCGGCCCGCACATCGAGCAGAAATGCGCCGTCTTCGCGGGCTCCGCCGGCAGCGTCTCGTCGTGGAACTCCCGCGCCGTGACCGGGTCGAGGGCCAGGTTGAACTGGTCCTCCCAGCGGAACTCGAAGCGGGCGTCCGAGAGCGCGTCGTCCCAGTCCTGCGCGCCCGGGTGCCCCTTGGCGAGGTCCGCCGCGTGGGCCGCGATCTTGTACGTGATGACGCCGGTCTTCACGTCGTCCCGGTTGGGCAGGCCCAGGTGCTCCTTGGGCGTGACGTAGCAGAGCATCGCCGTACCCCACCAGCCGATCATCGCGGCGCCGATGCCGGAGGTGATGTGGTCGTACGCGGGCGCGATGTCGGTGGTCAGCGGGCCGAGCGTGTAGAACGGCGCCTCCTCGCAGATCTCCTGCTGAAGGTCGATGTTCTCCTTGATCTTGTGCATCGGGACGTGTCCCGGGCCCTCGATCATGGTCTGTACGTTATGACGCTTGGCGATCGTGTTGAGTTCCCCGAGGGTGCGCAACTCGGCGAACTGCGCCTCGTCGTTGGCGTCCGCGATCGAACCGGGGCGCAGGCCGTCGCCGAGCGAGTACGTCACGTCGTACGACGCGAGGATCTCGCAGAGCTCCGCGAAGTTCTCGTAGAGGAAGCTCTCCTTGTGGTGCGCGAGACACCAGGCCGCCATGATCGAGCCGCCGCGCGAGACGATGCCGGTCTTGCGGTTGGCGGTCAGCGGGACGTACGGAAGGCGCACGCCCGCGTGCACCGTCATGTAGTCCACGCCCTGTTCGGCCTGCTCGATGACCGTGTCCTTGTAGATCTCCCAGGTCAGCGCCTCGGCCTGGCCGTCGACCTTCTCCAGGGCCTGGTAGAGCGGCACGGTGCCGATGGGCACGGGGGAGTTGCGCAGGACCCACTCGCGGGTGGTGTGGATGTTGCGCCCGGTGGACAGGTCCATGACCGTGTCGGCGCCCCACTTGGTCGCCCAGGTCATCTTGTCCACCTCCTCCTCGATGGAGGAGGTCACCGCGGAGTTGCCGATGTTGGCGTTGACCTTCACCAGGAACTTCTTGCCGATGATCATCGGCTCGATCTCCGGGTGGTTGACGTTCGCGGGGATGACCGCGCGGCCCGCGGCGACCTCCGCGCGCACGACCTCCGGGTCGAGGTTCTCGCGGATCCCGATGAACTCCATCTCGGGCGTGATCTCGCCACGGCGGGCGTACGCGAGCTGCGTCACCGCCTGGCCCCCGCGGCCGCGGCGCGGCTGGCGCGGGCGGCCGGGGAAGACCGCGTCGAGGTTCTTCAGACCGCCGCGCGGCGAGGTGTGCTTGATGCCGTCGTCCTCGGGACGGGGCGGGCGGCCCACGTACTCCTCGGTGTCGCCGCGGGCGATGATCCAGTTCTCGCGCAGCGGGGCGAGGCCCCTGCGGACGTCGGTGTCGATGGACTCGTCGGTGTACGGACCCGAAGTGTCGTACAGGGTCACGGCCTTGCCGTTGGTGAGGTGCACCTGGCGGACCGGCACCCGCAGGTCGGGGCGCGAGCCCTCGACATACGCCTTGTGCCAGCCGATGGACTTCCCGGCCTCGTCGCCCTGGTTCTGCGTCGAGGCAGGCGTGCGTGCGTCCGATGTGGTCATGAGACCTACTCCCTACGCCGGCATTACCCGGTAACAGGTTCGGCGGTCGACGCAGCGGATTCCGTACTGTTCGTGCACGTGTTGTGCCGATTCGTACGGAGGTCAGCGCCCTCTCAGCCCGGTGCTCCGAGCTCCCGCGATTGCAAAGGTGGCTCCACGCTAGCGTCATGTCGGGCGCGCTGAACAGAGGGCCCTCTCCGTTCTTGCGATGATCGGGCAGTGACCACCACACAGCCGCCGTCCCAGCCGCCCGTCCCGAACCGTCCTCCGGACCCGCACGGGCACTCCCACAGCCATGGTCCGGCCGCGCCGGTGTCGAAGCATCTGCGCAAGGTCATCGCCGCCGTGCTGATTCCTTTCGCCACGGCGGTGCTCGTGGGCCTCGTGGTGCTGTGGCCCGGTGGCGCGCCGGGCCATGAGCGCACCGGAGTCGGCTTCGACCGGCAGACGCAGTCGGCCGACGTGGCGAAGGTGCAGGAGCTGCCCTGCAAGGACGTGAACGCCTCGCAGACCCCGCCCAACGGCGACACCTCCACCGCCGAGGGCCAGTCCGCGGAGTCCCGCGCGAAGGGCATCTGCAAGAAGGCGACGATCGAGGTGACGAGCGGCAAGGACAAGGGCCGCACCTTCATCGAGATCGTCCAGCCGGACTCACCGCGGCAGTTGCGCCAGGGCCAGCAGGTGGTGGTCGCCTACGAGCCCACGGCCCCCGAGGCGCTGCAGTACTCGGTCACCGACGTGAACCGGAAGTTCCCCATGGCGCTGCTCGCCGGGATCTTCGCGCTCGCCGTCGTGGTGGTGGGACGGCTGCGCGGCGTCATGGCCCTGGTCGCGCTGGCGTTGAGCTTCCTGGTCCTCACGTTCTTCATCCTGCCCGCGATCCTGCAGGGCTCGAACCCGCTGGTCGTGGCGGTGATCGGGGCCAGCGCCATCATGCTGATCGCGCTCTATCTGTGCCACGGCCTGACGGCGCGTACGTCGGTCGCGGTGCTCGGCACGCTGATCTCCCTGCTCCTGATCGGGCTGCTCGGTTCGCTCTTCATCGGCTGGGCGTCGCTGACCGGCAACACGGACGACAACACCGGCCTGATCCACGGCCTGTACCCGTCCATCGACATGAGCGGCCTGCTGCTCGCCGGCGTCATCATCGGCTCCCTCGGTGTACTCGACGACGTGACGGTGACGCAGACGTCCGCGGTCTGGGAACTGCATCAGGCCAATCCCACGATGGGCTGGCGCGGTCTGTACGGCGCCGCCATCCGCATCGGCCGCGACCACATCGCCTCGGTCGTCAACACCCTGGTCCTGGCCTACGCGGGCGCCGCGCTGCCCCTGCTGCTGCTCTTCTCCATCGCGCAGAGCAGCGTGGGCACGGTGGCCAACAGCGAACTGGTCGCCGAGGAGATCGTGCGCACCCTGGTCGGCTCGATCGGCCTGGTCGCCTCGGTGCCGGTGACGACGGCGCTCGCGGCCCTGGTGGTCTCGGCCGACCGTACGGCCCTCACAGGCCGGACGGGAGGCGCGAACCACCCGGGAGCCACGGGCCACCCGGGAGCCGTCCACCCCGGCGCTGCCGACGCGCACGGAAACGGCGCGACCCGCGCCACACCCGCCCCCAAACAGGGCCGCGGCGGAAAGGGCCGCCGCCGCAAGGCCTGAGCCACGAGGGCTGAGCAGCGGTGCCTGAGCGGCGAGGCTAGAGCAGCGGGGCTTGAGCGGCGAGACCTGAGCGACGAGGCTCCGGGCCGTATCAGCTGATGCCATGAAATGCACCAATCTGCCGTACGGCTGCGCCTCTTGAGCTCGGAGGTCAGCCCGCGCTCTGCTCCTCGGCGAGGATCCGGTCCAGCGCCTCGTCCAGATGTGTCTCGAAGTCGGCGAGCGCCCGCTCCTGCCCCAGCGGAACCAGCTTGTCCGTCCGGTCGAGGAAGGCGAGCAGCGGCGGAATCCCCACCCGGAACAGCGCCTGGTCCGCGCCGACCTGGAGCCGGATGAGCACCTCGTCGAGCAGCTCGGGATCGGTGGGGGCGATGTGCACGTCCCCGTCTCCGCACGCCCCGCCCACCCCGTCGACCAGCAGCTCGCGACCGAAGGCCCAGGTGACGGGTGCGTCCCCGGGGAGATGGAAGGTCAACCGGACGGCGTAAGGATCGCTGGTCTCGTAACCCAGCTCCACCGGGATGCGAAACGACAACTCCTCGGAAACTAGGAAGCTCATCATGACCTCTGCCTGGACCGACTCGCGCATCGCCCGCCTACCCCGTCGCTAAAGCTCGACTGGCCAGGAACCAACTCCCTGACACTCATGGCATCTTGCTTAACGTACACATCAGATCACAAGGAGTGAGTTTTCAGATGCTGATAGAGAAAGCAAGTGTCCTTAGCAGCCTTCCGATCTCGCCCTGCAAACGCTCGGCCGCAGGCAGTAGACGGTCCGCCTGATAGGCCGGAACTGAAATCGCCATCGTCGCGGCCGTGTTACCCGCTGTGATCGGAATCGCGGCGCATACCGTCCCCAGCGCGTACTCCTGGTGCTCCACCACGGGCCGCATCCGGTCCATCGCGTCCAGGCGGCGGATGAATGTGCGGTCGTCACGGACGGAGTATCGAGTGATCGACTGCACCGGATAGCGCGAGAGGTGGTCCCGGCGCTGCTCGTCGTCGAGTTGGGCGAGCAGACATTGCCCGATCGCATGGGCGTGTCCGGTCTCGCGGAAGTCGGCCCATTCCTCCACCGCGGGATTCCCCGGCGTGTCCGCGACGGCCACGACCTCGATCTCGCCCTCGCGGTAGACGGCGAAGTAGACCGGCACGCCGATGGCGTCACGCCAGTGCTCCAGGGCCTCACCGATCATGCCGCGACGATTCTGCTGTGCCCCGCTCGCACTCAGCCGCTCGGCCGCCTCGCCGAGCACGAACACGCCCTTCTCCCGGCTCAGATAGCCCTCGTGCGTCAGCGTCCGCAGCAGGTGATACGCCGTGGGAAGCGCTAGCCCGGCCTCCCGTGCCAACTGTTTGGCGGGCGCCCCCTCCTGGTGCGCGGACGCGGCCTCCAGGAGGCGCATCGCCCGCTGCACCGAGCCAATGAGGGTCGGCGCGGCCGCAGTTGAGGCCGGGCCGGTCGACGACGCCGCGTACGAGGGGTCGTCGGACGGGATGCCGGCGGGTGTGGCGTCAACCGTGGCCAAGGTTCACTCCCGAAAACGGGTGGGGGTTCCGCCCGTGCCCGGGGCTACACGGGAGGGAGCGCAGTGCGCCCGCACGCGGGGCTCACCCCGCGTCGGTTTTCGGACTCTAACCGCTGGCCGCCGGACCAAGGCGCCGCACCAGGAAACTTCCCCCACCCGAGCGAACTGTTGCGGGAAGTCACCAATCGCTGCGCGAAGAGGTCGAGCCGGATATGAACTTCCGTACGACGTAGATGAGTCCACCCACCAGGGCGACGAAAAGCAGCGCCTTGAAGAGCAGGCCGACCACGAAACCCACGACGCTCGCTATCACGCCGCCGAACACGACCAGGGCGATGACAGGCACCGCGATCCACTTCACCCACCACGGCAATCCCGAGAAGATCTCCTGCGCAGCCATCGTCCTTACCTCTCTCCGCATACGTCCTGCTTCTTGCATTCGATGCTAGGGCGGCGGAGGGCCCGACGGGGGCCTCGCATCCCTTGTCCTCCCCTGATCCGCCCCCTAGGGAACCCCGAGGTCGCAGCCCCGAGAAGTCAGCCCTGCGGCGTACAGGACCAGCCCTCCACAGGGCTGCCGGCGGGGGACGATCAGCCCTCCGGCGGCGAGAAGACGACGAGCACCCGCAGGTCCTCGCTGATGTGATGGAACTTGTGGGCCACCCCGGCGGGCACGTAGACCACGCTGCCGCGCGCGACCTGGGTGGTCTCCATGCCGACCGTGATCGACGCCCGGCCACTGACGATCATGTACACCTCGTCCTGCTGGTGAGGCTGCTGCGGATCGGACTCTCCGGCGTCGAGCGCGTACAGCCCGACCGACATGTTCCGCTCGCGCAGAAACTGTAGATACGCGCCGTCGTTCGCGGCGCGCTCCGTCTCCAGTTCATCCAGCCGGAATGCCTTCATCGTCCTCGTACACCCCTTGCCCCAGCCCGCGAACCGGCCGTTCTGGCCGTCCGTCTGCAACGATCACACACATGAAGAATTTCGTAGTCAAGACGATCGCCAACGCGGCGGCCCTGGCCGTCGCCGTGTGGCTCCTCGACAAGATCACGCTGACCGGCGACAGCACGGGCAAGAAGACGCTCACGCTGATCGTCGTCGCACTGCTCTTCGGCCTGGTGAACTTCCTGGTCAAGCCGGTCGTGAAGGTGCTCACCTTCCCCCTGTTCATCCTGACGCTCGGCCTGATCACCCTCGTGGTCAACGCCCTGATGCTGATGCTCACCTCGTGGCTCGCCGACAAGCTCGACGTGAGCTTCCACGTCGAGGGGTTCTGGACCGCCGTCCTGGGCGGCCTGATCATCTCGATCGTGTCCTGGGCGATGAACGTCGTCCTGCCCGACGACAAGGACTGAGACCGCCCCATGGCCTTCTCCGTGTGCTTCGTGTGCACCGGCAACATCTGCCGGTCCCCCATGGCCGAGTCCGTCTTCCGTGCCCGGGTCGACGAGGCAGGGCTCGGTGGCCTCGTCGTGGTGGACAGCGCGGGCACCGACGGCTGGCACGAGGGGGATGGTGCCGACCCGCGCACCGTCTCCGTCCTGGAGGCCGCCGGCTATGAGAGCGATCACGTGGCGCGCCGCTTCCAGGTCTCCTGGTTCCCCCGGCTCGACCTCGTGATCGCCCTGGACGCCGGACACCACCGGGCCCTGCGCCGCCTCGCGCCCACACCGGCCGACGCGGACAAGGTGCGGCTGCTGCGCTCGTACGACCCCGTCGCCGCCGGGCTCGGCGAGCTGGACGTCCCCGACCCGTACTACGGGGACATCGACGGGTTCGACGCGTGCCTGAGAATGGTGGAGGCGGCGAGCGACGGTCTGCTCGACGCCGTACGCGAAGCAAGGGAAGGGCGGGCGGCATGACGGACTCCGCAGCGATAGCCGCAGGTGACGGCGCGGGAACGGGCACTGGGACGGGCGACGGCACGAGAGCGGTGCGGGCCGGGCTCCCCGAGCCCGTGAAGCACGAGCCGACTCTCCCCGGGCCGGTGTTCGCCGCGCACTTCCACCTGCCGGGCGAGCCCACCGGGCCGTACACCTACGGCCGGGACGACAACCCGACCTGGACGCTTCTCGAACAGGCCATCGGCGAGCTCGAAGCGCCGGACCAGGGCGGCGGCGGGGTCGCGGGCCCGGACGTCGAGACCTTGGTCTTCGCCTCCGGGATGGCCGCCATCTCGGCGGTGCTCTTCTCGCAGCTGCGCGCCGGCGACGCGGTGGTCCTGCCGGATGACGGCTATCAGGCGCTGCCCCTGGTCAGGGAGCAGCTGACCGCGTACGGCATCGAGGTGCGCACGGCCCCGACCGGCGGTGACGCCCAGCTCGACGTCCTGGACGGCGCCAAGCTGCTGTGGATCGAGACGCCGTCGAACCCGGGCCTCGACGTGTGCGACGTACGGCGCCTCGCCGACGCTGCACACGCGAGTGGCGCCCTGGTGGCGGTCGACAACACTCTGGCCACCCCGCTCGGCCAGCGTCCCCTCGAACTCGGCGCGGACTTCTCCGTGGCCAGCGGCACCAAGATGCTCACCGGCCACGGCGACATCCTCCTTGGATACGTCGCCTGCCGTGATGCGGAGCTGACCGCCTCGGTGCGGCGCTGGCGCAAGATCGTCGGGGCCATCCCGGGGCCCATGGAGGCCTGGCTGGCGCATCGTTCGCTCGCCACGCTCCAGCTCCGCGCCGATCGCCAGAACGCCAACGCCCTGGCTCTGGCCGAGGCGCTGCGCGCCCGCGACGAGGTGACCGGGCTCCGCTATCCGGGGCTGCCCGACGATCCCTCGTACAAGATCGCCTCGCAGCAGATGCGGCGCTTCGGGTGCGTGGTCTCCTTCACGCTGCCCTCGCGCGAGCGTGCCGACCGTTTCCTGGACGCGCTGCGTCTGGTCGACGACGCGACGAGCTTCGGCGGGGTGCGTTCTACCGCGGAGCGGCGTGGCCGCTGGGGCGGGGACGCCGTCGCGGAGGGCTTCATCCGCCTCTCCGCCGGTTCCGAGGACGCCGTTGACCTGGTCGCGGACGTGCTGCGTGCGCTGGACGAGTCAGCGGGCTGAGCGCCCTGCGTGCCCGCGGAGTGCTCGCGGCTAGTACCGGGCTACGCACAACGAACGGTCCGAGCCTCCCCCCTCGTGGCTCGGACCGTTCCGGTTCTGCGCGCGAAGAACCGCGCGAACAAGGCTAGTTGACTGTGTGTCAGTGTCCAATCACAGTAGCGACAGAAACCTATCGACATATTTATAGTTGGCCGCGGCCCGAGGGCCGGGAGGGGAGGGCGCCGCCGTGGATCTGGCCCTGCTGCGCACGTTCGTGACCGTGCACCGGGCCGGCTCCTTCACGCG
Source organism: Streptomyces sp. NPDC002853 (assembly GCF_053591915.1). Lineage (NCBI taxonomy): Bacteria > Bacillati > Actinomycetota > Actinomycetes > Kitasatosporales > Streptomycetaceae > Streptomyces > Streptomyces sp. NPDC002853. The sequence continues at coordinate 190,405 of NZ_JBSFUS010000016.1, forward strand.
TGCCGCCGCCTTGCTCGGCCTGTCCCAGCCCGCTGTCACCTCGCAGATACGGACCCTTGAGCGGCAGTTGGGCCGCCCCTTGTTCCTGCGCCAGGCGCGTGGCGTGTCCCCCACGACCATCGGGGACGAGCTCGCCCACAAGGCCGCGCCGCATCTCGACGCCCTGGTGGAGATCGCCGAGACAGGGCTCGAAGAGGACTCCTCGGTACGTACGCTCCACCTCGCGGGACCCTTGGAGTTCACCGCGGCTCGCGCGTTACCCGCTCTCGCCGCGCTGACCGGGCAGGACGGACAGGGCTTCGCGCTGCGGGCCTCGTTCGGGAATGCGGAGGAGGTCCTGGAAGGGCTCTCCGCCGGGCACCACGACCTGGCGATCACGACGGTCCGGCCGCGCGGCACCCTGCTCACCGCGACCCCGCTGTGCGACGAGGAGCACGTCCTGGTCGCGAGCCCTCGCCTGGCGTCGCGTATCGGCCCCGGCAAGCTGCGCCGCAAGGGAGCAGCGGTGCTGGAGAACCTGCCCGTCGTGGAGGTGCACGAGTCGCTGCCGTTGGTCGCCCGCTACTGGGCCGCTGTCTTCGACACCCGTCCGGCCGCATCGGGCGCCGTCATTGTGCCGGACCTGAGGGCGGTGCTCGCCTGCGTCTCCACCGGGGCGGGGCTCGCCGTGCTGCCGCGCTATCTCTGTGCGCCCTCCTTGGAGAGTGGCGAGGTCGTGGCACTGCTGGACCCGGCCGTGCCACCCCTGCGCACCTATTTCCTCGTCGTACGCACCGGCACGCTGGCCATGACACACATCGCGCGGGCGCACGAGTGGCTGCTGCGTGCTGCCGTCGACTGGGCTTGAGCAGGACTCCGGCTGGTTCACGATGTTTCACGTGGAACAGTCCGGGCCACATTCCTCCCATGACCGTCCGACCCGTGGTCAAGCGCACCGCCCGTGCCGTCCTGCTCGACGGCGACGACCTGATTCTGATCAAGCGGACCAAACCCGGCGTCGATCCCTACTGGCTCACCCCTGGTGGCGGCGTGGAGCCCGAGGACGCGACCGTCGTCGACGCGCTCCATCGTGAGGTGCACGAAGAGCTCGGCGCCAAGATCTCCGACGTGGTGCCCTGCTTCGTGGACACCGTCGAGCACATCGGCGAGGACGGCGGCGCGACCGGCGTCAAAGTCCAGCACTTCTTCGTCTGCCGCCTGGAGTCCATGGACGCCTCGCTGCGGCACGGCCCGGAAATGGAGGAGCCGTGCGGCGAGTACGAGATCGTCCACGTGCCCTTCACCCGGGTCGGGATCGCCTCGGTGCATCTCGTACCGCTGTCCCTGCGGCACTACCTTGACGGCAACATCGAGGGAGTACGCGCGATGCACGCCCCTGATCTGGGCTAATCGCCCGCGGCGACCAGTTCCTCGACAGAGTCGTGGCGGATGCGGCCGGCCGGGATGCCGATGTCCCGCAGCGCGTCCACTCCACTGCGGATCATGCCGGGCGGGCCCGAGAGGTAGGCGTCGTACTCGTTCCAGGGGCCGTACTCACGCACGGCATCCGGGAAGTGGGCGTGACCGTCCACGACCGGGCGGACCGAGAGCCAGGGGTGGGTCTGCTGGAGTCGCAGCATCGTGTCGATGTCGTACAGGTCGTGGTCGCTGCGGGCGCCGTAGAAGACCTCCACCGGCCGCCGTTCGCCATGCTCGGCGACATCCTCGACGAGCGCCTTGATGGGAGCGATGCCGGTACCTCCGCCCAGACAGAGCAAGCCGCTGTCGGTCGTGTGGTCGACGGTCATCGAACCGGCGGGCGCGCCGAGCCGCAGTACATCGCCGGGACGTGCGTGATGCACCAGGGCGTTGGAGACCCACCCCGCGGGAACGGCCTTCACATGGAACGAGAGCAGCCCGTCGGAGCGCGGCGCCGACGCGAACGAGTAGTGCCGCCAGATCCGCGGCCACCAGGGCGTCTCCAGGCTTGTGTACTGGCCTGCGAGGAAGGGGTAGGGCTGATCGGGCCGGACGGTGACGACAGCGATGTCAGGCGTCCTGAGGTCGTGTGAGACCACCTCAGCCAACCACCAGGCGGGCGCGCGCAGTTCGTCCGCGGCAGCCGCGTCGATCATGATCTGGGAGATCGTCGTATACGTGCGGACCCAGGCGGCCTCGGTCTCCTCGTCCCAGACCGCGCTCGCGTACCGGCTGAGCGAGCCGATCAGGCATTCACCGACGGCCGGGTAGTGCTCGGGCCGCGTGCCGTACTTGCGGTGTCCGCGCCCGAGGTTCTTCAGGTACGCGGCGAGTACGTCGTGGTGGTCGATGTGTTCGGCCGCTGTCAGCAGCGCCTTGAGCAGCCGGTCGCGCTGGGTGTCCATCGCGGCGGGGAACAAGGGGCGCAGGTCGGGATGCCGGGTGAAGAGCAGCGCGTAGAAGTACGAGGTCACCTTGTCGGACACGGGCGCTATCTCGGCCATCGTGCGCTGGACGCGGATCGCGTCGGGGGACCCCGAGGGGGAGGAGGGCTTCCGGGGCTCGGGTATGCGCTCGGAGCGCAGCTGGGGGTGAGGTTCCGGGGCCTGAAGGGTGCCGTGCGTCGCGGTCGGTGCGGGCGCCTGTGCTGCGGGGTCCTGTGCTGCGGCATCCCGGGCTGCGGCATCCCGGGCTGCCGGTATTCGCTCCTCGGCTGCGTGCTCGCGTACGACCGCGTGGTCAGGTGCGTCGGCGTGCTCGGGTACCTCGGCGTGCTCGGGTGCGGCCACGCGCTCCGGCTCAGGCGCGGGCCGGGCTTGCGGGCCGGGCGCCCCGGGCCTGCCCACCGGACGTATGGCGGACACCCGGCGTCCCTCGGTCGCCTCGGGCTCACCGCCCTCGGGCCCTGTCGGCTGCTCGCCGCCCTCCGGCGGCTTCGGCGCCTTCCGTGGGGTGAACCAGCCGCCTCCACCGCCGCTGTCACCGGCAGTCCCGTTGCCCGCCGACGTGGTGGTCGGAGCGTCCATGCTGTGCCTCGCCTCGAACATCTCTCAGTCGGTCCGTGCACTTCCCTGAAGGAAGCCGCTTGCTTTCCCCGCTCCGCCTCGGCAGCCAATGTGGCCACATTGAACCTCGGATTACCGGACCCTACGGACAAGTAGGCAATAAATGTGACATTGCCCGCAGCTACCTCACCGCAGCGTCCCATCCCCCACCGTGACGCCGGTCGCGTAACGGAAAGTTCAGGTCTTCGATCTCTTCGTCCCGTTAGGCTTCGTTGACCTCCGCCCGCGCCCCCCTGGGGTGCGCTGAGATGCACCCGGCCCGAACCGGACTCGACCATACCGGCAGCCGTCCGGCGCACAAGTCCCGCCGCCCTTCACCGGGAATTCAGGGATCTACGCCTTCCAATTGCCCCAATTACCTGGCGCCACGCACCAATTCGTACGCCTTACGCAGATCACGCCCGACATAAGAGTGGGTGGCGAGCCCGACGAGCCGATGATCCGCATTGACAGCGACCGAAACAGGCACCGCTCCGAACAGCTCCACGTCCGAGAGCGAGTCGCCATAAGCGATGCAATCGGACTGCCCCACCCCGAACTCTTCACACAGGCGGTTCGCGATCTTCACCTTGGCCGCGGCATTGAGAATGCCCGTCGGATTCACCGGCTCGGTGAAAGGCACGGAGGGAAAACGCGACCCGTGCGCGGCATGCGCACCCCAGCCGAGCAGCCGCTCCACGAAGAACGACGGCGAAAGCGAGATCACCGCGCAGTAGTCGCCGCCCGCCCGGATCTCGGCCCAGGTCTCCCGGATCCCCGACAGCCACGGCGCCCCCTCGAAGGCGGCGGTGACCTGCGCATCCGTGAGATCCGCCCACAGGGCGTGCACCCGGTCCGCGTACTGGGGCGAGTCGATCCTCTGCGCCACGAAGTCCCGCTCCAGCTCCGCGATCTCCGCGTCGAGGCCGAGCTGGCGTGAGATCTCCACGGGAGCCGCCGTGCCGTGCAGCAGCGTTCCGTCCAAGTCGAAGAGGTGAAGGCGTGCCATGTACGCCGAGGCTAGTACCCGCGGTTACTCCCGCTGTCAGACGCCCTCGGCCGCCGCTCGCGGCACCGTGTTTCACGTGAAACTAAGCCGCCCCGCTCGCCGGGCCACCCTCGTCGTCCATGTCATCTCCGCTGCAGGCTGGCTCGGGCTCACGCTAGGCCTGCTCGCGCTTGCTTCCGCGGCCATCACCACGGATTCCGCCTCGGTCACCGAGGCCGCCGCCCGCTCCATGAAGCTCTTCGCGGACTGGCTGGTGCTGCCGCTCGCCCTGCTCACGCTGCTGAGCGGTCTACTGCTTTCCCTGGGCACTCCCTGGGGGCTTGCCAGGCACCGCTGGGTCTACACGAAGTTCTGGCTGACCTTGGCCACCACCGCCGCGTCGGCATTCGCACTGCGTCCGGGCCTCAACGACACGGTCGCCGTCGTTTCCTCGGGCGAGCCGGTGACGGATCCGACCGGGCTGATCGCCGGACCCATCGTCTCCTTGAGCGCCTATCTCTTCATGACGGTCATCTCGGTGCTCAAGCCCTGGGGTCTGACCCGCCGCGGCCAGAAGCGACGCGGCCAAATTCAACGTGCTTCTGCCCACAAACCGGTGGACGCCAAGGTCATGCGTCAGACAGCCTGAGCCGAGTGTCGACACCTTCCCTCTCCGCTCTGCCCATCCGCCGACTGACCCTCCGCGATCTCACCGCCTGCGCCGACCTGTCGCAGGATCGAGGCTGGCCACGCGAGGACCACAAATGGGGGCTCCTGCTCTCGGCCGGTACGGGCTACGGCATCGACGACCCCTCCGGTGACGGCCTCGCCGCCGCCTGTGTGGTCACCGAGTACGGACCCCAGGAGCGCCCCGGCCTCGGAGCGATCGGCATGGTCCTCGTCGCCGAACGCCACGCCCGCAAGGGCCTCGGCCGCCACCTGATGCGGTACGTCGTCGAGGGCGCGGGGACCACCCCACTCGCCCTCCACGCGACGCCGAACGGCCAACCCCTTTATGAGCAGCTCGGCTTCAAGACCACCGGTCGTGCCGAGATGGTCCGCGGCCGGTTCACTCCCGGCGGCTCGCTTCCGGATGTCGCCACCCGTCCGGCGACCGCGGAGGACCTGCCCGCGATCATCCGGCTCGACACCGAGGTCTTCGGCCTCGACCGCACGCACGTACTCACCCGGCTTCGCGCCTTCGTCGACCAACTGCGGGTCGCGGAGACGGACGGCACGATCACGGGTTACGCGGGTGCCTGGCCGAACATGGAGACCCATGTCATCGGCCCCCTGATCGCTCCGGACACGGAGACCGCGAAGGCCCTGATCGCCTCACTCGCCGAGGGCTCGGACCGGCCCCTGCGCACCGACATCGACGTACGCCATGAAGAGCTGCTCGACTGGGTGAAGGAACGCGGCCTGGAGCCGATCGCCTTCAACGCCGTGATGACGTACGGCATCCCCGAGCTGCCCGGTGACTGGTCCCGTCGCTTCGCGCCGCTGACGGTCGCTGCCGGCTGACCGGAGAGCACGGCGAAGGCCCGCCTCCGGGCGCCTGGAGTATCCGGCGTCCGGAGGCGGGCCTCTGTGTACTCCCGCTGTCTTACTACGCGAGAGCCTCCACGGCCGTGGTGGCGAACCCGTGGTCCTGCTCGGGCGCTCCGCCGCCGACACCGATGGAGCCGATCAGCCGGCCGTCACGGTGTACCGGGACGCCCCCGGCGATGAAGAGCAGCGGCCGGTCGAGAGCGGTGGGGAGGGTGTGGAAGGGGCCGTCCGGCTTGACCAGGTCGACGAGTTCGGCGGTCGGGGCGTTGAGCTGCAGCGCCGTGTACGCCTTACGGGTGCTCGTCTCGCCGGAGATCAGGACGGCCCTGTCGTCGCGCCGGAACGCGAGCAGGTGGCCGCCCGCGTCGAGAACGGTGACGCTGACCGTGACACCGGCGGCCTCTGCCGCGAGGCGGGCCGCGGAAACGAGTGCCTCGGCGTCCTGTGTGGTGAGCGGGGCGACGGCGGGGGTGGTGGTGCTCATGGGGTTTCTCCTTGTGCGGTGGTGCTTCTGAGGGGGGGAAGGGGGTCAGTGGTGGACGGGGGTTGCCTGTTCGACGGGGGCGGCGCCCGCGACGACCAGGCTGGGAGCGGCCGAGCGGCGCTCGAGCGTGGCCGAGACGACGGCCAGGAGGAGTGCGGAGCCCGCCAGTACCGCGCCCACCCAGTTGGGGGCGGTGTAGCCAAGACCGGCGGAGATCACGAGGCCGCCGAGCCAGGCCGAGAGCGCGTTGCCGAGGTTGAAGGCGCCGATGTTCATGGCCGAGGCGAGCGTGGGAGCACCGGAGGCCTGGTCGAGCACCCGCTTCTGCAGCGGCGGCACGGTGGCGAAGCCCAGGGCGCCGATGAGCGTGATGGTCACGGCTGCCGCGATCTTGTTGTGCGCGGTGAGGGTGAAGAGGGCGAGCACGACGGCCAGCGAGCTGAGGGAGATGTAGAGCAGCGGCATCAGGGCGCGGTCCGCGAACTTTCCGCCGATCAGGTTGCCCGCGACCATGCCGAGGCCGAAGAGGACGAGAAGCCAGGTCACGGAGGAGTCCGCGTAGCCGGCGACGTCCGTCATCATCGGTGCGAGGTAGGTGACGGCCGCGAAGACTCCGCCGAAGCCGAGGATCGTCATCGCCATGGCGAGCAGCACCTGGACATTGCGGAAGGCGGCAAGCTCGTGGCGCAGCCGTACGCCCTCGGGCTTGGGCAGGTCCGGTACGAGCTTGGCGATGCCTGCCAGGCCGATGACGCCGAGCCCCGCGACAACGGCGAAGGTGGTGCGCCAGCCGAGGGTCTGTCCGACGAGCGTGCCGAGCGGCACACCGACCACGTTGGCCACCGTCAGGCCCGTGAACATCATGGCGATGGCTCCGGCCTTCTTCTGCGGTGCGACCAGTTCTGCCGCGACGACGGAGCCGATGCCGAAGAAGGCTCCGTGTGCGAGCGAGGCGACCACTCGTCCCGCCAGCATGACGCCGAAGGCCGGGGCCACGGCGGAGAGCAGGTTGCCCGCGATGAACAGGCCCATGAGCAGCATCAGCATGCGCTTGCGCGAGATGCGGGTGCCGAGGACGGTCATCAGGGGAGCGCCGAGCACGACTCCGAGTGCGTAGCCGGTCACGAGGAGACCGGCCGTGGGGATGGAGACGCCGAAGTCACCCGCGACCTCAGGGAGCAGTCCCATGATCACGAACTCTGTGGTCCCGATTCCGAAGGCCCCGATCGCGAGGGCCAGTAGCGCGAGAGGCATGGTTCTACCTTCCAAGACGGTTGCAGGTGCGCTTAGCTTGCGTCCACAATAGTTGCACACGCGGGTTACTTGCAACCGCTGGATATTGCACCGGTGGACTATCCTGGCCTCAGCAGCTCCGGGACGGAGGAACAAGAGCCATGACAGCGACGGACCCCGCACTGACCGCCCTTGCGCAGGGCTGGTGCGCGCTCTCCCTGCTCCACGGGAAGATCGAGACCCACATCGAGCGCGCCCTGCAGGCCAAGCACGACCTGAGCGTGCGCGAGTACTCCCTGCTGGACGTCCTCAGCCGCCAGCACGACGGGGAGGGCGGTCATCTGCAGATGAAGCAGGTCGCCGACGCCGTCGTGCTCAGCCAGAGCGCCACCACGCGGCTGGTCACCCGGCTCGAGGACCGCGGGCTGCTGTCCCGCTACCTCTGCCCCACCGACCGCCGCGGCATCTACACCGACGTCAGCGAAGCGGGCGCCTCCCTGCTCGCCGCGGCCCGCCCCACCAATGACACCGCGCTGCGCGAGGCGCTCGACGAGGCAGCACTCAACCCGGAGCTGGCGCCACTGGTCAGGGCCGTGGAAGCGGTGCGGGTCCCGGCGTAGGGCAGCCGGCGGCGCGGTGCTTCCCACTGGGAGCGGTGCGTCCCTTCAGGAACGGGTGCTTCCCGACAGGAACGGTGACCTCCCGACAGGAACGGTGGCCTCCCGAAAAATTGGGTGGCTGCATAGGCTGCGCCTCATGGGAGATCTTGAGATACGCCCGGCGGTCGCCGACGACATCCCCGCCATCGTGGAGATGCTCGCCGACGATCCCCTGGGCAGCACACGCGAGTCGCCGGACGACCTCACCCCGTACCTCGCCGCGTTCGAACGCCTCGCCACGGACCCGAACCAGCACCAAGTCGTCGCCGTACGCGAGGGACGCGTCGTCGGCACACTGCAGCTCACGATCGTTCCGGGCCTGTCCCGGAAGGGAGCCCTGCGGTCGATCATCGAGGGCGTACGCGTCCATGCGGACGAGCGCGGCAGTGGCCTCGGCACCCGCTTCATCGAGTGGGCCGTCGATGAATCCCGGCGACAGGGCTGCCAGTTGGTGCAGCTGACCTCCGATGCCACACGCACCGATGCCCGCCGCTTCTATGAGCGCCTCGGGTTCACGGCGTCGCATGTGGGCTTCAAGCTGCAGCTCTGAAGCTGCCGTTGATGTCACGCACTGGTGGGGTGTCGTGTTCGTGCTCCGACGCGAACCGCGCCCACGCCTCCTGGGCCGCCAGGTCGCCGCCGCCGGTGGCGAGGAACGC
>NZ_JBSFUS010000017.1:0-153994 GCF_053591915.1 Streptomyces sp. NPDC002853
GCCGAGAAGCCGCCGAAGCCCTTCTTCTCTGCCAGGTCACGCACGGCCGTGTACGACCCCGCGAAACCGATCGCGGCGATGACGACCGCACCGGCTACGACCACGCCGATGAGTATTCGGTGCGTGCGTGTCAGCTGCATCGCGGCCACCCGCGAACCCCTCCCTGTTCGGTTTGTTGCGAGCGACAGCCTGGCACACGCATGCGGAAGCCGTTGTGCCGGTACGGCAGGAGCCCGGCCACCAGGGGGCCGGGCTCCACAACTGCCGTGACTGCGCCGCGAGTTGCACGCGAGGCGCGTGCCGTGCTTTTCGCGCCCTGCGTCAGCTCTTGGGCTTGGAGCTGGACTTGGACTTGGCGCTGGACTTCGAGTCCGAGTCCTTCGAGCCGGAGTCCTTGGACCCGGAGTCCTCCGAGCCGGAGTCCTTCGAGCCCGAGTCCTTGGAGTCGCTGTCCGTTCCGCCCGCCTTGTTCGCTGCGACGACCGCCTCGGCGGCCTCCTTCGCGGCCTTCTCGGCGTCCTTGGACAGATCCTTCGAGCTCGGCGCCTTGTCGCCCGCCAGGCCCGCGCCGTTGTAGTCGATCGTGACGACCGCGTTCTCCACGCGCGTCACGACGGTCTGCTGCTTGAAGTTTTCCTTGTCCTTCTTCAGGTCGTAGTGCACGACCGTCGTCTGGTCGCCCATCCCGGGCACCGGCTCCGTCTTGACGCTCTTCGCGCCCTCCGTCGCCTGCGCGTCCGCGACCTGCTTGGCGAAGCTGTTCTGCGCGCGCTTGGCACCGCTGCCGAGCGACGCGTCCGAGTCGAAGCGCATCAGCGAGACGCGCAGCCAGCGGAACTGCGAGCCGTCGACGCCGTTGTTGTCCAGGCTGTCCCAGGAGCAGGTGCCGCGCGCCGAAGTGTCGTCGGACGTGCCCGCCTTGCCCGACTTGTCCTTCGCCTCCGGGACGAGGTCGTCGAGCGTCTTCTTCGACAGGACGTCGCAGGGCTCGGGCAGCTTGCCGAACGCCGCCTTCTCCACGGTCGCGGCCTTGTCCTTGCCCGAGGCCGAGGCGGAAGCCTTTGAACCCGAGTCCTTCTTGGCCCCGTCCGAGCCCGAGCCGGAGTCGGAGGAGCAGCCGGAGGCAATGAAGATCACCGGTACGGCGGCTGCGCAGGTGAGTATGCGGGTGAGTCGCTGTGCTGGTCGGTGCATGGTTCCTTCACTCAAGTCACTCAGGACGGCTGTCGTCGGTTCGATGGGCCACGGTACGCCGTGCCCGACGAGTACGACTCCGCTTCCGGACACCGGGTGACCCGTCCGAGCCGTCTCTAATCGTCGAAACCCTCGGCCAGCGTTCCGGCCAGTTCCTGCGCCTTGTCCTGCATTTCCTTGCTGTCGGGGATCTCCGTGCGACGCCCCGGCTGCTCGTCGTACTCGACGGTCACCACGACGTTCGACGTGCGGAACACCACAGTCACCGTGCGGTGCCGGGTCGCCGAACCGGACGTCGTGAGCGCGTCGTCGAGGAAGGCCTCGTCGCCCAGCTCGTCCAGGATGCGCGGCTCGAGGCCGGGAGGCGTCACGGCCTCTTCCGGGGAGCCGCCGGAAGCGCCGTCGCCCTTGCCGGACCCGCCCTTGTCCGACCCGGATGCCGCGTCGTCGGAGGGCTCGGCCCCCGCACCCTCCTCGCCGTCCGCGTCCGGCTCCTTGTCCGCGTCGGCCGACGGGGTGCCGGAGGGCTCGGCGAGGTCCGCCTTCTGCGCCTTGGACGCGTAGACCTCCGTGGCGCGGGTGTCGTCGCTCACGGCGTTGTCGTACGAGACGACGCGCTCGAAGTCGACGAGCAGATGGTGCGTGGCGTCCGACGATTCCACCTTCCAGCGGCAGCCCACCCGCCGGTCGGTGTCATACGTGACGGTGGGCGCACCCTCGTACGCCTTCTCCCGCTGCTCCTCGCCCGGGATCTCCTCGATGCCGGGCAGCATCGAGTCGAGCGTGCCGCGGTCGACCTGGCCGCAGGGCTCGGGGAGCGTGCGGTACTTGCCGGGTTCGGCGGCCGCGGTCGTCCCGCCCGTGTCGCCGGGCTTCGAGTCGTCCGGCTCTCCGCCGAGTGCGCCGCCGCCCGTGCAGCCGGCGAGCAGCGCCGTGAGGAGAGCTGCGACGCCTGGTAGGTAGGCCTTCCGCTGCACCGATGGGCTCCTTCTCGCCGGGGATATTGGGTTGCCGCTGATGGGCGACCGGTGGACACAATGTGTATCGCACGCAATGCCGTGGACGCCGGTCCGTGATCCCTTTCGTTGACCTTGGCTCCGGTATTTGCGCTTCAAGACTTTCGACACTTTTTGGTAGTTACGGGGGGATGAGGACGCTATGTCGTACGTAGAGGTCCCGGGGGCAAAGATACCGATCCGGATGTGGACGGACCCGGCCTCGGTGGAGGACGTCGCACTTCAGCAGCTGCGGAACGTGGCGACGCTGCCCTGGATCAAGGGCCTCGCCGTCATGCCGGACGTCCACTACGGCAAGGGTGCGACGGTCGGCTCGGTGATCGCCATGCAGGGGGCGGTGTGTCCTGCTGCGGTGGGTGTGGATATCGGCTGCGGGATGTCGGCGGTCAAGACGTCCCTGACGGCGAACGACCTTCCGGGCGACCTGTCCCGCCTGCGGTCGAAGATCGAGCAGGCGATTCCGGTGGGGCGGGGGATGCATGACGACGCCGTGGACCCGGGGCGGCTGCACGGGTTCGGGACGTCCGCGTGGGACGGTTTCTGGTCGCGCTTCGACGGGATCGCCGATGCGGTCAAATTCCGGCAGGAGCGGGCGACGAAGCAGATGGGAACGCTCGGAAGTGGAAACCACTTCATCGAGTTCTGTCTCGACGAGTCGGGATCGGTCTGGCTCATGCTGCACTCCGGCTCCCGGAACATCGGCAAGGAACTGGCCGACCACCACATAGGAGTGGCCCAGAAGCTGCCCCACAACCAGGGCATCGTCGACCGCGACCTCGCGGTCTTCATCGCGGAGACCCCGCAGATGGCGGCGTACCGGAACGATCTCTTCTGGGCGCAGGAGTACGCGAAGTACAACCGCGCGATCATGATGGGGCTCTTCCAGGACGTGGTCCGCAAGGAGTTCAAGAAGGCGAAGGTGACCTTCGAGCCGGTGATCTCCTGCCATCACAACTACGTCAGCGAGGAGCGGTACGACGGGATGGACCTGCTGGTCACCCGCAAGGGCGCGATCCGGGCCGGCAGCGGTGACTTCGGGATCATCCCCGGCTCGATGGGCACGGGCTCGTACATCGTCAAGGGACTCGGCAACGAGGCGTCCTTCAACTCGGCCTCGCACGGCGCGGGTCGGCGGATGAGCCGCAACGCGGCGAAGAAGCGCTTCTCCACCCAGGACCTGGAGGAGCAGACGCGGGGCGTCGAGTGCCGCAAGGACTCGGGTGTCGTGGACGAGATCCCGGGCGCCTACAAGCCGATCGAGCAGGTCATCGACCAGCAGCGCGATCTGGTGCAGGTCGTGGCCAAGCTCAAGCAGGTCATCTGCGTGAAGGGCTGAGCTGCCGCTCCTGCCCTACAGCTCCCGGTGGACCTTCGTGTTCGAGGCCTGGGCGCGGGGGCGGACCACCAGGAGGTCGATGTTGACGTGGGGCGGGCGGGTCACCGCCCAGGTGATCGTGTCCGCCACGTCGTCAGCGGTGAGGGGGGCCGCCACACCCGCGTAGACCTTCGCGGCCTTCTCCGTGTCGCCGCCGAAGCGGGTCGTGGCGAACTCCTCCGTCTTGACCATGCCGGGGGCGACCTCGATGACGCGGACCGGCGTGCCGACGATCTCCAGGCGCAGGGTCTCGGCGAGTACGTGCTCGGCGTGCTTCGCGGCCACGTAACCGCCGCCGCCCTCGTACGTGCCGTGGCCCGCGGTGGAGGAGAGGACCACGATCGTGCCGTCGCCGCTCGCGGTGAGGGCGGGGAGCAGGGCCTGGGTGACGTTCAGGGTGCCGATGACGTTCGTCTCGTACATCTGGCGCCAGTCGGCGGGGTCGCCGGTGGCGATGGTGTCGGCGCCGAGCGCGCCGCCCGCGTTGTTGACCAGGACCGCGACCTTGCGGAAGGCGGTGGCGAACTCGTCCACGGCCGCGCGGTCGGTGATGTCGAGCGCGTACGCCATCGCGTCGTGCCCCGCGGCCGTGATCTCCGCGGCGAGGGCCTCGATGCGGTCCTTGCGGCGGGCGGTGAGGACGACGCGGTAGCCGGCGGCCGCGAGTCCGCGCGCGGTGGCGGCGCCGATGCCACTGCTCGCGCCGGTGACGATCGCGATGCGGGTGGCGGCGGGCGCGGCGTTCGCTGCGGCGGTCATGGCTGCTCCTTGGGCGTACGTACGGTCCTGGCCTGTCCCACCAGGACCTGTCCCGCCAGGATAGGTCGCCGGGTTAGCGGCCTCGCGGCGCGTACATGATCACGGCCATGCCCGCGAGGCAGATCAACGCCCCGGTCACGTCCCAGCGGTCGGGGCGGTAGCCGTCGGCGACCATGCCCCAGGCGATCGATCCGGCGACGAAGACGCCGCCGTACGCGGCGAGGATGCGGCCGAACTCGGCGTCGGGCTGGAGCGTGGCCACGAAGCCGTACACGCCGAGCGCGATGACGCCCGCGCCGATCCACGCCCACCCTTTGTGTTCGCGCACTCCCTGCCAGACGAGCCAGGCGCCGCCGATCTCGAAGAGGGCGGCGAGGACGAAGAGGGCGGCGGAGCGGGCGATGAGCATGCGGGAATCGTGGCACGGGGGCCGCATGCCATCGGAGGTTGTTGTGTCGGCATCATTGTCAGACCCTCGCCGTAGCGTGGCCCGTATGGAGAGATCGTTGTTGGCGGGTCTGGCTCTGGTTCCTTGGTCGGAGAGCGACTTCGGGTTGTTGGTCGCCTGTAACTCCGCCGAGATGACCGCCCATCTGGGCGGTCCCGAGACGCATGAGCAGTTGGTGTCCCGGCACCGGCGCTACCTCGCGCTGGATGAGCGGGGGCGGATGTTCCGGATAACTCTGGACGGCGAGGCCGTCGGTTCGATCGGGTACTGGGAGACGTCCTGGCAGGGCGAGTCCGTCTGGGAGACGGGGTGGGGCGTGCTGCCCGGGTTCCAGGGGCGGGGCATCGCGGCGTCGGCCGCGCGGCTGGTCGCCGAGGAGGCGCGGGCCGCCGGGCGGCACCGGCGGCTGCACGCCTTTCCCGCCGCGGACCACGCGGCTTCCAACGGGGTGTGCCGGAAGGCCGGGTTCACGCCCGGGGGCGAGCACGACTTCGAGTATCCGAAGGGGCGCTGGATGCGGTGCAACGACTGGAGCGTCGACCTGGGTGGCTCCTGACCCGCGGCTCCTGGAGCGCGGGGTCTTGCGTCACTGCGGTGCGTAAGCCGTCGGTGGTACGCCCACCGTTGCCGTGAAGTCCCTGATGAGGTGGGCCTGGTCGGCGTAACCGAGCGCGTCGGCCACGACCGCCCAGTCCACCTCCGCGCCGGTTTCCGCGTGCTCGAGCGCCTCGTGGATGCGGTGGCGCAGGATCATCCACTTCGGGCCGACCCCCACGTACGAGGAGAACAGCCGCTGCAGCGTCCGTACGGACATGCCCTGCGTCCGGGCGAACTCGCTGACGCGGCGGATTCCGCGGTCCGTGCGGATGAGTTCGGCCAGGGCCATGGCGAGGTCCGCCTGCGGGTCGGGGGCGGGGCCGATGGCCAGCAGGAAGGCGTCGAGTGCCGCCACGCGCGCGTGCTCGTCGTCCGGGGTCAGGACCGCGTCGAGCGCGTTCTCGGGGATCTCCCCGAGTACCTCCTCCAGCGGCAGCATCCGCCGCCCCGTCCATTCGGACACCGGGGCCGACGGGGCGAACGGCCGGAAGCCGCCGGGGCGGAACTTCACGCCGCAGACCCGCCCCTGCCCCTCCAGCTTCTGCGTGAAGAGGTCGAGCCCGATCCCCGCCACCTCGGCGAAGGGCTCCTGCCCGGGGAGCCTCTGGAAGACGACGTTCACCGACGGGTGCGGCACGACGTGGGAGGCGTAGGGCTGGGAGAGGTCCCAGTCGATCAGCCAGTACTGCTCGACGTAGGGGCGCAGCACGGGCGTCGCCAGGTGCCGGCGGAACCGTGCGCGGGCGAGGAGTCCGGCGGCGTCGACGATGCCCTTGGTGTCGCTGCGCGGGGCGGAGGGGAAGGCAGCGGAGGGGGTGGCAGCGGAGGGGGTGGCAGCGGAGGGGGAGGGCTCGGCGTCGGCCATGGCTGGATCGTATGCCGGGGTCCGCGGCCCGTGTCGCGTTTCTTCAAGCCATGGGAGTGGTCACCGGCCTACGGTCACGGCATGAGTGACACCAGCATTGCCGACCTGTTGAAGGCGGCCACCGACCGAGCCGTCCCCGTGGTCCGCGCGATCCCGGACGACCGCCTTGCCGCGCCCACTCCCTGTGCCGAGTACGACGTGAAGGCCCTGGTCAATCACCTCTTCCAGGTGATCGTCCAGTTCCAGGCGCTCGCCGCCAAGCAGGACTCCGACTTCGGTACCGAGGCCCCCGATGTCGTCTCCGAAAGCCCGGACTGGCGCGAGCGTTTCGCCGACGAGGCGGGGAAGCTGGTCGCCGCGTGGGCCGCGCCCGGCGCCGACGAGGGCACCACGGGCGCGATGGACATGCCCGCGCCGACCGTCGGCTGCATGGCGCTGCTCGACCTGACGGTGCACGCCTGGGACCTGGCCCGTGCGACGGGGCAGGAGTACGAGCCCGCCCCGGAGAGCAGCGGCGTCGTCGCCGCGCTGCGGGAAGCGGTCGCGGGCCTGGGGCCGACGGCCCGGAAGATGGGCGTGTTCGGAGAGCCGCTCCCGGTGCCCGACGGCGCCTCCGAGCTCGAGCGGCTGCTGGCCGAGACGGGCCGCGACCCGCGCTGGACGCCGTAGCACCTCTCGCCGCGCCGCCGGGCCTGCCCGTCGGTGGCCCGGTGGTGGCCCGGCGGTGGCCCGGCGGTGGTCCCCGGTGGTGCCCGTCGGCGGCCCGGCGGAGGACCCGGGGAATACTCCCTGGCACCCCACCGTTCCGTAGGTATAGTTGAACAGTCAACAACCTGCGGAGAGTGAGTCAGCCATGCAGTCGCCCATGCAGTCGCGGTCCGGATCCGGCATGCAGTTCGGGATCTTCAGCGTCGGCGACGTGACGCCGGATCCCACGACGGGCCGCACCCCCACCGAGCACGAGCGCATCAAGGCGATGGTGGCCATCGCGCTGAAGGCCGAGGAGGTCGGGCTCGACGTCTTCGCGACCGGCGAGCACCACAACCCGCCGTTCGTCCCGTCCTCGCCCACCACGATGCTCGGCTACATCGCCGCCCGCACCGAGAACCTGATCCTCTCCACCTCCACCACCCTCATCACCACGAACGACCCGGTGAAGATCGCCGAGGACTTCGCGATGCTCCAGCACCTCGCGGAAGGCCGGGTCGACGTGATGATGGGCCGCGGCAACACCGGCCCGGTGTACCCGTGGTTCGGCAAGGACATCCGCCAGGGCATCAAGCTCGCCGTCGAGAACTACGCGCTCCTGCACCGCCTGTGGCGCGAGGACGTCGTGACGTGGGAGGGCAAGTTCCGTACGCCCCTGCAGTCGTTCACCTCGACGCCCCGCCCGCTCGACGGCGTCGCGCCCTTCGTCTGGCACGGCTCCATCCGCTCCCCGGAGATCGCCGAGCAGGCCGCGTACTACGGGGACGGCTTCTTCCACAACAACATCTTCTGGCCGCAGGAGCACACCAAGAAGATGGTCGACCTCTACCGCCGCCGGTACGCGCACTACGGCCACGGCACCGAGGAGCAGGCGATCGTCGGGCTCGGCGGTCAGGTGTTCATGCGGAAGAACTCGCAGGACGCGGTCAACGAGTTCCGCCCGTACTTCGACAACGCGCCCGTCTACGGACACGGTCCTTCCCTGGAGGAGTTCACGTCCCAGACGCCGCTGACCGTCGGCTCCCCGCAGCAGGTGATCGAGCGGACGCTGTCCTTCCGGGACACCGTCGGCGACTACCAGCGCCAGCTCTTCCTGATGGACCACGCGGGCCTGCCCCTCAAGACCGTCCTGGAGCAGCTGGACATCCTCGGCGAGGAGGTCGTCCCGGTCCTGCGCGCGGAGTTCGCCAAGAACCGCCCGGCGACCGTGCCGGACGCGCCGACGCACGCCTCGCGCGTGACCGCCGGGCAGAGCGAGAGCAACACCGTGAAGGAGGCCCACGCATGAAGCTCGTGATCGTGTCCGCGGGACTCGGCGTCCCCTCGTCCACCCGCCTCCTGGCCGACCGCCTCGCGGCGGCCACCGGGCGCCACGCCGACGTGGAGATCCAGGTCGTCGAACTCCGCGACCTGGCGGTGGAGATCGCGCACAACTACGTCACCGGTTTCCCCGGCCCGGAGCTGGGTGCGGCGGCCGATGCGGTGAAGGACGCGGACGGCCTGATCGCCGTCACACCGATCTTCTCCGCCTCCTACAGCGGACTGTTCAAGTCGTTCTTCGACGTCCTGACGGTCCTGGACAAGGACGCGCTCACCGGTACGCCGGTGCTGATCGCGGCGACCGGCGGCACCCCGCGCCATTCGCTGGCCCTGGAGCACGCGCTGCGCCCGCTGTTCGCCCACCTGCGGGCGGTGGTCGTACCGACGGCCGTGTACGCGGCGTCCGAGGACTGGGGCGCGGACGGCCTGGACGAGCGCATCGAGCGCGCCGCGGCCGAACTGGCCGGACTCATGCGGCCCGCGCCCGTACGGGAAGAGGAGCTGATCCCCTTCGAGCGGCAACTGGCGGCGCTCAGGCCGGAGTAGGGCAGGGTGCGGGGCCTCAGGGCCACACCAGGCAGTACGCCTGATGCCCCGCGTCGTGCAGCCGGTGGCTGAAATCCTGCCATTCGTGCAGCAGTTGGTAGACGTTGAACGCGTCGCGCGGGCCGCCTCGGTCGGGGACCGTGGACCAGATGAAGGCCGCGGCTCCGACCGACTCCTCGCCGACGCCGCGCAGCGGGTCGACGACCGTCATGGGGAGCTTCACCACGGCGTAGTCGGGGTGCAGGACGACCAGTTCGAGAGGGGGCACCTTGGACAGGGGTATGCCCTCGATGCCGGTCAGGACCATCGCGGCGACCGTCTCCGGCTTGATCTTCGTGAACATCCCGCCCATGCCGAGCTCATCGCCGCCCAGCTCCTCGGGACGCATCGAGATGGGCACGCGGGCGGCGGTCGCGCCGTCCGGAGCTCCGAAGTACTTGTAGGTCACCCCACCCACCCGGCCACTCCTGCTTCCCGCCCGGTCCTGGTCCGTCTCGCCGCCCCGTGCCAAGGCCTCAGCCTCGGCCGCTTCCGCCTCGCGCCGGTGCCTGCCGATCCGCCGGGCACGCCGCGGACCCAGGCCGTCGGTCCCCTCGCCCAGTCCGCCACCGCGATGCATATCTCCACCCGACTGCTTTTCCAGGGCGCCCGGCCCCTGCTTTTCTAGGCCTCGCGGCCCCCGCCGCGCAACCCGATCATCGTGTCAGTGACCTCCCCCACGGTCACCGGCTAAAACGTCGAGTGAAACACCTGTCCGCAGGATGTCCGAAGCCTCTGACACCATGGTTCATGTGAGCTTCCCGTATAGCGCCCCAGTTTCGCAGACTCTCTTCGACCGTGCGGCGGCCGTGACGCCCGGTGGTGTGAACTCTCCCGTGCGCGCTTTCCGCGCTGTGGGCGGTACGCCCCGGTTCATGGTGTCCGGTACCGGTCCGTACCTCACGGACGCCGACGGCCGTGAGTATGTCGACCTCGTCTGCTCGTGGGGGCCGATGATCCTCGGCCACTCCCACCCCGAAGTGATCGCCGCCGTCCAGGAGGCCGTCGCGCGCGGCACGTCCTTCGGCACGCCCGGCGAGGGCGAGGTCGCGCTCGCCGAGGAGATCGTCGCGCGCATCGAGCCCGTCGAGCAGGTGCGGCTCGTCTCCAGCGGCACCGAGGCGACGATGTCCGCGATCCGCCTCGCGCGCGGGTTCACCGGCCGCGCCAAGATCATCAAGTTCGCCGGGTGTTACCACGGTCACGTGGACGCGCTGCTCGCCGCGGCGGGCTCGGGCCTTGCCACCTTCGGCCTGCCGGACACCCCGGGCGTCACCGGCGCCCAGGCGGGCGACACGATCGTCGTCCCGTACAACGACCTGGACGCCGTGCGCGCCGCGTTCGCCGCGAACGCCGGTGAGATCGCCTGCGTCATCACCGAGGCGTCGCCGGGCAACATGGGCGTCGTACCGCCGCGTGAGGGCTTCAACCAGGGTCTGGCCGACCTGTGCCGGGAGAACGGCGCGCTGTTCATCTCGGACGAGGTGATGACCGGCTTCCGTACGTCGAAGGCGGGCTGGTTCGGCGTCGACGGGGTGCGGCCCGATCTGATGACCTTCGGCAAGGTCATGGGCGGCGGCTTCCCGGCCGCCGCTTTCGGTGGCCGCGCCGACGTCATGGAGCACCTCGCCCCGGTCGGCCCCGTCTACCAGGCGGGCACCCTGTCGGGGAACCCGATCGCGACGGCCGCGGGCCTCGCGCAGCTGCGGCTCCTGGACGACGAGGCGTACGACAAGGTCGATGTGGTCTCCGGGCAGCTGCGCGGCCTCGTCACCGACGCGCTCTCCAAGGAGGGCGTCGCGCACCGGCTGCAGAACGCGTCGAACATGTTCTCCGTCTTCTTCACCGAGCGCGAGGTGCGGAACTACGACGACGCGAAGACCCAGGAGTCCTTCCGCTTCACCGCGTTCTTCCACTCGATGCTGTCGCAGGGCGTGTATCTCCCGCCGTCGGCCTTCGAGTCCTGGTTTGTTTCCACCGCCCACGACGAGGGGGCCGTCGAACGGATCGCCGCGGCCCTGCCCGCGGCGGCGCGCGCGGCCGCCGAAGCCACTGAACCCACCACGGAGGCCACCGCATGAGTGCGGGCAGCGAGCTCACAGTCGTCCACGTGATGCGCCACGGGGAGGTGGAGAACCCGGACGGGATCCTCTACGGACGCCTGCCGGACTACCACCTCTCCGATCTTGGCCGGCAGATGGCCGACCGGGTCGCCGAGCATCTGGCCCCGCGTGACATCACGCACGTCGTGGCCTCGCCGCTCGACCGCGCGCAGGAGACGGCGACGCCGATCGCCAAGGCGCAGGGCCTTGACCTGGCGACGGACGGGCGGCTCATCGAGGCGGGCAACGTCTTCGAGGGCAAGACCTTCGGCGTCGGCGACGGCGCGCTGAAGAACCCGGAGAACTGGAAGCACCTGGTCAACCCCTTCAAGCCGTCCTGGGGCGAGCCCTATGTCGAGCAGGTCGTGCGGATGATGGGCGCCCTTGACGCGGCGCGGGACGCCGCCCGCGGGCACGAAGCGGTGTGCGTCAGCCATCAGTTGCCGATCTGGATCGTGCGGAGCTTCGTGGAGAAGCGGCGCCTGTGGCACGACCCGCGCAAGCGGCAGTGCACGCTCGCCTCGCTCACGACGTTCACGTACCGCGGCGACAAGATCGTGTCGGTTGGTTACACGGAGCCCGCGCGGGATCTCGTTCCCGCGCATCTCCTGGCCGGTGCGAAGCCCGTGAAGGGGAAGGCCAAGGCGTTCGGCGCATAACCCTTTCCGCGGGCCGTGCCTTCGATTCGTTGTCGACGGCGGGTAATTGACCGGCGACTGTATGTCCATTCCCGGTAAAAAGCGTCAAATATGTGCTTGTTGCAGGAACCCCATAGTTCGTCGTGCCCTCTAACGGGGCGTCCATCGTGCATGGACGCATGCAGGGCTGCAGGGCGCGACGAATGGGGATGGAATGCGCGACATCAGTCGCAGGGGAATGCTCGGCCTCGGAGTCGGGACCGCGGCCGCTGTGGGACTCGCCGGCTGCGGCACGGGCGGCGGCAGTCACTCGGCGGGTTCCGCGGACGGGGCGAAGGACGGCAACGGCGCCAAGGGCGGCGGCAAGCGCCCGGCGAAGCCCATCGGTGACGGTTCGACCTCGTACACCGGCAAGCAGCCGAACCAGCCGGGCAAGCCCGTTCCCCTGCAGCCGGGTGAGACGCCCCCGCAGTTCGTGATCTTCTCCTGGGACGGTGCGGGCGAGGTCGGCAACGGTCTCTTCCCGCGCTTTCTGAAGCTGGCCGAGGAACACGACGCGGGGATGACGTTCTTCCTCTCCGGTCTTTATCTCCTGCCCGAGTCGAAGAAGCGGATGTACAGGCCGCCGAACAACGGGGTCGGCGCCTCCGACATCGGATATCTCACCGACGGTCACATCAAGGAGACGCTGAAGTACGTCCGACAGGCATGGCTCGAGGGCCACGAGATCGGCACGCACTTCAACGGGCACTTCTGCGCGGGCAGCGGCACGGTCGCCAACTGGACGTCCGCGCAATGGCAGAGCGAAATCGACCAGGCCATGTCCTTCGTCAAGGAATGGCGCACGAATACCGGCTGGACCGATCTGCCGTCGCTGCCTTTCGACTACGACAAGGAACTCATCGGCGGCCGCACGCCCTGCCTCCTGGGCCAGGACAATCTGCTGCCGACGGCGAAGAAGCTCGGCTGGCGCTACGACGCCTCGTCGCCCGGCGGCCGGCAGCGCTGGCCGCAGAAGAAGATGGGCGTCTGGGATCTGCCGCTGCAGGCCATGCCGTTCCCCGGACACTCCTTCGAGGTTTTGTCCATGGACTACAACATCCTGGCCAACCAGTCGCAGAACTCCACGAAGGCCCCGCCGGCCAACTACCCGGGCTGGCGCAAGCAGGCCACCGAGTCCTACATCGCCGGGTTCAAGCGCGCCTACGAGACCAACCGCGCGCCGCTCTTCATCGGCAACCACTTCGAGGAGTGGAACGGCGGCATCTACATGGACGCCGTCGAAGCAGCCCTGAAGCACATGGCCGGGAAGAAGGACGTGCGCCTGGTCTCCTTCAGGCAGTTCGTCGACTGGCTCGACGTGCAGGACCCGAAGGTCCTCGCCGACCTGCAGGGCCTTGAAGTCGGCCAGGAGCCCACCGGTGGCTGGAAGGGACTCGGGAAGGCCGTCTGAAATGGGACTTTCCGCAACCCCGGGGGGTGCGGAAGATCCCCGAAACAGACATGCGAAACTTTTCACATGAGTGCCGCCTGCCGCGCCCCCCACAGCATGAACCGCAGCCGTAGCCGCGCCGCCCTGCTGGGCGCCGGGGCCGCGGTCGCCGCGCTGACGCTCTCGGCGTGCGGCTCCGGCGGCACGTCCGGTGGCTCGGGGAACACCAACTTCGTCACCGGCTCCGACGGCATCGCCACCGCCGACAAGGGCGAGCGCCAGGACGGGCCGAAGCTCGAGGGGGAGACCCTCACGGGCAAGCACCTCGACGTCGACGACTACAAGGGCAAGGTCGTCGTCCTGAACGTATGGGGCTCCTGGTGTTCGCCCTGCCGGGCCGAGGCGCCGAACTTCGCGAAGGTCTCGAAGGACACCCAGGGCAAGGACGTGCAGTTCGTCGGGATCAACACCCGCGATCCGCAGAAGGGTCCCGCCCTGACCTTCGAGAAGGAGTGGAAGATCTCCTACCCGAGCCTGCACGATCCGATGGGCAAGCTGATGCTGCGCTTCCCCAAGGGCACGATGAACCCGAAGTTCATCCCCTCCACGATCGTCCTCGACCGCGAGGGAAAGATCGCGGCACGCTCGCAGCAGGCGCTCAGCGAAGAGAAGCTGCGCAAGATGATCGACCCGCTGATCGCGGAGAAGTGATTTCCCCGTGATGTCCACTCTCGCCGCCGTGGGCGAAGCGAACCAGACCGTCATGAACGGCGCGCTGCTCCTCGCACTGCCCATCGCGGCCCTCGGCGGCCTCGTCTCCTTCTTCTCCCCGTGCGTACTGCCGCTCGTGCCGGGCTATCTGTCGTACGTCACCGGGGTCGGCGGCACCGACCTCGCGGAGGCCAAGCGTGGCCGGATGGCAGCCGGGGCCGCGCTGTTCGTGCTCGGGTTCACCGCCGTCTTCGTCTCCACCGGCGCGCTCTTCGGTTATGTCGGGCAGAACCTGCAGAACTACCAGGACGTCATCACCAAGGTGCTCGGCGTCCTGATGATCGCGCTCGGCATCTTCTTCATGGGGCTCATGCCCTGGCTGTCCCAGCGGGAGTTCCGCTTCCACAAGAAGCCGGCCGCCGGGCTCGCGGGGGCGCCACTGCTCGGCGCGCTGTTCGCCGTCGGGTGGGCGCCCTGCGTGGGGCCCACGCTCACGTCCGTCAACTCGCTGGCACTCGACCAGGGGAGCGCGGGGCGCGGGGCCATACTGAGCGTCGCGTACTGCGTGGGGCTCGGGCTGCCGTTCATCCTCGCGGCGATCGCCTTCCGCAAGGCGCTCGGCGCGTTCAGCTGGGTGAAGAAGCACTACGTCTGGGTGATGCGCATCGGCGGCATCATGATGATCGCGACCGGGCTGCTCCTCGTCACCGGAGTGTGGGACAGCATCGTGCAGGAGATGCAGGTCTGGTCCAACGGCTACACGGTGGGGATCTGATCCATGAGCAAGACCGAAGCCCCTGACACGAGCAGGACGAGCAGGACCGAAGCCCCCGAAGAGCAGACCGAGGGCGACCTGGGCGCCGCGGGCTCGCAGCTGTCCACCGCCCCCGTCGACCGTGCGATGCCCGGTTCCTTCGGCGGCAAGCGCGCCCCCGGGGTCACCGGCTGGCTGGCCTGGACGGGCCGTGAGGTCGTCGGCTGGGTCCGGTGGATGTGGCGGCAGCTGACCTCGATGCGGGTCGCGCTGCTCCTGCTGCTCCTCCTCTCGCTCGGCGCGATCCCCGGTTCGCTGATCCCGCAGACCGGCATCGACGAGCTGAAGGTCCAGGACTTCAAGAAGGCCCACACCACGCTCGGACCGCTCTACGAGAAGTTCCAGCTGTTCGACGTCTACAGCTCCGTGTGGTTCTCGGCGATCTACATCCTTCTCTTCATCTCCCTCATCGGCTGCATCGTGCCCCGCACCTGGCAGTTCGTCGGCCAGCTGCGCGGCCGACCGCCGGGCGCACCCAAACGGCTCGACCGGCTGCCCGCCTACACCACGTGGCGCACCGAGGCCGCACCCGACGAGGTCCACGAGGCCGCGCTCGGCCTGTTCAAGGGGCGGCGCTTTCGCGCGGACCTCACGGCGGGCAAGGGTGGCGCGGGGGCGTCCGTCGCCGCGGAGAAGGGCTACCTGCGTGAGGCGGGCAACCTCTTCTTCCACGTCTCGCTGATCGTGCTCCTGGTGGCCTTCGCCGTCGGGGCCCTGTTCAAGTCCGAGGGCGGCAAGCTCATCGTCCAGGGTGACGGCTTCTCCAACACCCTCACCCAGTACGACAACTTCAAGTCCGGCAACCTCTTCAACACCGACGACCTCGCGCCCTTCAGCTTCAAGCTGGACAGCTTCGAGTCGTCGTTCGAGAGGAAGGGCCCCGAGAAGGGCACGGCCCGCACCTACCGGGCGAACGTCACCTACAGCGAGGGCATCGACGGCCCCGAGAAGAAGAAGGCCATCGAGGTCAACAAGCCGCTCGAGGTCGACGGCTCGAAGGTCTACCTCATCGGCCAGGGCTACGCCCCGACGGTCACCGTGCGCGACGGGAAGGGCAAGGTCGTCAGCACCCAGTCCGTCCCGCTTCTCCCGATCGACTCCAACGGCACGGCCACCGGCGCGATCAAGGTCCTCGACGGCTACCGCGACAAGAACGGCAAGAAGGAACAGCTCGGCTTCAACGCCTTCTTCGTGCCGACGTTCGCGGGCGAGGGCCACGGCCAGATGTTCTCCCAGTTCCCCGCCCTGGACTACCCCGTGCTCGCGCTGTCCGCGTACCACGGAAGCCTCGGTGTGGACTCCGGTCTGCCGCAGAACGTGTACCAGCTGGACACCAGCAAGATGACCAAGTTCAAGGACTCCAAGGGCGAGCTCTTCAAGAAGCGGATGGTGCCCGGCGAGACCATGAAGCTGCCGAACGGTGCCGGCTCGATCACCTTCGAGAAGGACATCAAGCGCTGGGCGACCTTCCAGGTCTCCCAGCAGCCCGGCAGCATGTGGGCGCTCGTCGGGGCCATCTCCGCCATCGTCGGCCTCGCCGGGTCGCTGTTCATCCAGCGCCGCCGTGTGTGGGTGCGGGCCGTGCGGGGCGCCGACGGCGTGACCGTCGTGGAGATGGCCGGGCTCGGCCGCAGCGAGTCCGCGAAGCTGCCCGAAGAGCTGGGCGACCTCGCCGCGCACCTGCACGAGAAGGCGCCGAGCGCGCCCGACCAAGACCATGCCGATCATGCAGCTGATGCACATGCCGCGCATGCCGACTCCACCCCCGATGTTGTTCCTGCCGAAGGGGCTGAGAAGTGAATCTCGCCACCACCCTCGCTGCCGAACCGAACGAGAACCTCGCGAACATCAGCAATGTGCTGGTGTACTCCGCGATGGCCGTCTATCTCCTTGCCTTCTTCGCGCACATGGCAGAGTGGATCCTCGGCAGCCGCAGCAAGGTCGGCCGCACGGCCGCCGCGCTGACCTCCAAGGCCGAGGCCGCCGCCAAGGCGCCCGGCGTCACCGTCAAGGCCAAGGGCGGCACCGCCGTCCTCGACCGGCCGAAGGCGACCCCCAAGGTCATCACCCGCTCCATCACCGGCACCCGCGATGTGCCGGACGGTCCCGGCGCCGCGGCCGGTGACGAGAAGGGCGACCTCTACGGCCGTATCGCCGTGTCCCTCACCGTGCTCGCGTTCCTCGTCGAGTTCAGTGGTGTGCTCACCCGCGCGCTCTCGGTGCAGCGGGCGCCGTGGGGCAACATGTACGAGTTCAACCTGACGTTCTCCACCATGGCCGTCGGGGTGTACCTCGTGCTCATGGCGCTCAAGAAGAACGTCAGCTGGCTGGGCCTTCCGCTGGTCACCACGGTCCTCCTCGATCTCGGTCTCGCCGTCACTGTCTTGTACACCGCCAGCGACCAGTTGGTTCCCGCCCTTCACTCGTACTGGTTGTGGATCCACGTCTCCACCGCGATCTTCTGCGGCGCGACGTTCTACCTGGCCGGCGTCGCGACGATCCTCTACCTCTTCCGCGACTCCTACGAGAACAAGCTGGCCTCGGGCGGTCAGCCCGGCCGCTTCGCGACCTCGGTCCTCGAGCGGCTCCCGGCCGCGGCCTCGCTCGACAAGTTCTCGTACCGCGTGAACGCCGCCGTCTTCCCGCTGTGGACGTTCACGATCATCGCGGGCGCGATCTGGGCGGGCGACGCGTGGGGCCGCTACTGGGGCTGGGACCCCAAGGAGGTCTGGTCCTTCATCACCTGGGTCGCCTACGCCTGCTACCTGCACGCGCGCGCGACGGCCGGCTGGAAGGGCCGCAAGGCCGCCTACCTGGCTCTGATCGCCTTCGGCTGCTGGCTGTTCAACTACTACGGCGTGAACATCTTCGTCACCGGCAAGCACTCGTACGCCGGGGTCTGACCCCCGCCCGTACCGCCGTAGCCTCCCAAGGCCGGTTCCCGTGACCCAGGTCACGGGAACCGGCCTTTGCCGTACGGACAGACAGAGGGTGTGGAGACGAACCAGGGGGAACCTCAGGCACACCGCAGAGCGCTGCGCGTCCGCATCAGGGACGGCGACGCCGACGCCTTCGGTGAGCTCTTCGACGCGTACGCGCGTTCCGTCTACAACCACGCCTACCGCCTGACGGGGGACTGGTCGGCGGCGCAGGACATGGTGTCGCTGACCTTCCTGGAGGCCTGGCGGCTCCGGGCCAGGGTCGAGGAGGAGGGCGGTTCGCTGCGGCCGTGGCTGCTGGGCGTCGCCACGAACGTGACCCGCAACGCGCGGCGCGCGGCCCGGCGGCACTCGGCCGCGGTCGCACGGCTGCCGCGCGACCAGACCGTGGCCGATTTCTCCGACGAGGTCGCCGAGCGCATCGACGACAAGCGGCAACTCGATCTCGTACGCGCGGCCCTCGCGACGCTGCGCCGTGCCGAGCGCGAGGTCCTCGCGCTGTGCGTGTGGTCGGGGCTCAGTTACGCGGCGGCGGCCGAGGCGCTCGGGGTGCCGGTCGGGACCGTACGTTCCCGGCTGTCCCGGGCTCGTACAAAACTCGCGGACCGTGTGGAACCGGTCGGCGGGCGCGGACAGATGAGAGATGACCGCACCACCGCGGTCGGGCCCACGAGGGAGGGAAACCGATGAACGAACTTCCCGAGCGCGACCTTCCGCCGGGCCGTCATCACCTGCTCAGGGAGCACCTGTTGACCGAGATCCGGCAGAGCGAGAAGACTTCCCCGGAAGGCCGGCGGGCCCAGAGGGGGGCTCAAAGGGCTCACCAGAGCGCCCAGAAGCGCTGGTTCCGCCCCGCGCTCATCGCGGGAGCGGTGGCCGCGGCCGTCGCGGCGGGCGTCCTTGTCGCCTCGCCGTTCGGCGGGCAGTCCGCGCAGGCGGCGCCCTCGGCGGAGACCGTGCGGATGCTGAAGGAGATCGCCGCGGCGGCCGAGCGGCAGCCTGTGCGGAAGGGCATCCGGGACGACCAGTTCGTGTACATCAAGAGCAAGCTCGGCTACACCTCGCAGACCGAGGGGGAGCCCGCCGAGCTCGACCCCGTCCACCCGCGCGAGTTCTGGCTCTCGGTGGACGGCACGCACGGGAATGTGATCAATGAGCCCGACTCCGGCTCCGGCTTCGACATGGAGCGATTCGACCCGGATTTCAAGCCGGGCGAGCCCCTTCCGGACTGGGCGACCAACTACCGCAACCTGGAGAAGCTGCCGACCGACCCGGTCAACATGCTGGACTGGCTCCACAAGGTGAGTGACGGCGGCAAGAGCGAGGACCAGAACACCTTCGTGCTGGTCGGTGATCTCTCCTACGAGTCGCTCATGCCGCCGAAGCAGGCCGCCGCTCTCTACCTGGCCGCGTCGAAGATCCCGGGCGTCAAGCTGATCGAGGACGCGGTCGACGCGGAGGGGCGGCACGGGGTCGCGATCGCCCGTGAGGACGGTGGCGTCAGGGAAGAGCTGATCTTCGACAAGGAGACCAAGCAGTTCCTCGGGGAGCGGGAGGTGGCGACCGAGGACGCGTTCGGCTTCAAGAAGGGCGATGTCACCGGCCGCAGCGCCATCCTGGAGCGGGAGGTCGTCGACAGGGCGGGGCAGCGCCCGTAAGCACCCCTCGGGCGTGCGCGCGGGGGCGGGCCGGGCCAGGCTTGGGGCATGACCGCGACGATCGGGCAGGGCACGAGCCGGACCGACGGCTCCACGCAGCACCTCGGCTACGAGCTCCACCTTCCCCACCCTGTGGACGACGTATGGGCGGCGGTGGCCACCCCGGAGGGGCTCCCGGGATGGCTGGCCGCCGCCGATGTGTTCGAGCCGCGGCTCGGTGGAGCCGTCTCGTTGCGCTGGCTCAACGGCGACGAGTCGGCCACCCACTCCGGGACCGTCACCGCATGGGACCCGGAGCGGATCGCCGAGTACACGATCGACCTGCACGGCCGGTGCCGCTTCCACCTGGAGGCGGCCGAGGGGAGGGCCGGGACCACCCTGCGCTTCACCAACGAGTTCGAGGGCGACGACGAGCTGCGCCTCGACTGTCTCGCCGGCTGGCACAACCACTTCGAGTTCCTCGTCGACGCGCTCGACGGCCGCCCCAAGGACTGGTCGACGTGGAGCCTGGACCCGTGGCGGGAGCTGCGCGCGACGTACCGCTAGCGGCAGTCAGCCCCCGGTGACCCGCAGCAGCAGCTTCCCCGTGCTCGTGCGCGCCCCATCGGGCGATGCGCGTCGGCGGCCTCCGCCAGCGGGAACTCCGCCGTCACCGGCAGTTCCACCGCGCCTGGCGCTGGTGAGGTAACTGGCGGCATCCGCCGACTGGACCCGCAGCGAGAGGTGCGCGCATGGATCGGACACAGGCAGACACGTGGCTGGCGACCGCCGTCGAGGAAGCCCGCCTCGACGATCAGGGCTGCGCGGCGATGATGCGGGACTTCGTCGAGACTCGGCCTGAGCAGTCAGGGGTCATCGTCCCCGCCGATGACCCCATCGGCAGGACGCCCCACTGGCTCGTGGACCAGGGCATACGTCCGCTCGTAGCTTCTTGGGCATGACCTCAGAGAACAAGGGCACGGCCCAGCTCACCGCCGCGATGGTGCTCTCCGGCACCCTCGGGATCTTCGTCGTCGAGTCGGGCGCGTCGGCCTTCAACGTCGTGTTCTTCCGCGTGCTGTTCGGCGCCCTTGCCCTGGGGGCCTACGCCTTCGCCCGCGGCTACTTCCGCGGCCACGGCCTCACCCCGAGGAAGCTCGGGCTCGCCGCGCTCGGCGGCGCGTTCATCGTCTTCAACTGGGTGTTCCTCTTCAAGGCGTACGAGGAGACCTCGATCTCCCTGGCCACCGTCGTCTACCACACGCAGCCGTTCCTGCTGGTGCTGCTCAGCGCGGTCATCTTCCGCGAGCGCCTGAGCAGCCGCCAACTCATGTGGCTCGGGACCGCGTTCGTCGGGCTCGTGCTCGTGTCCGGGGTGCGGCCCGGTGACCTCGGCTCGCTCACCGGCATCGGCTTCGCCCTCCTGGCCGCGCTGCTCTACGGCCTCTCCACCCTCGTCACCAAGCGCATCACCGGGGTGCGGCCCCACCTGATCGCCCTCGTCCAGGTCCTCGTCGGCATCCCGCTGTTGCTCCCCTTCGCCGACTTCGGCGCGATGAGCGGCACGGGCGGCGCCGGATGGGGCTGGCTCGTCGGGCTCGGCGTCATCCACACCGGCCTGATGTACGTCCTGATGTACGCGGCGTACGCGAAGCTGCCCACCGCCAAGATCGCCGTACTCGCCTTCACCTACCCGGCGGTCGCGATGGTCGCCGACTGGGCCGTCTACGGGCACCACATCGGCCTCGTCCAGGCGCTCGGCGTACCGCTGATCGTCCTCGCGAGCCTGAAGGTCAACCTCGCCAAGTCACCGAGGACCGTCGCTACTTCGCCGACTCCGCTGCCTGCTCCCGCACCAGCCGTACCGACTGGTCGATGAACAGCCGCACATGGGCGGGAAGCCGCTTGCCCGACCGCCACGCCAGCTGGGTGTGCAGGACGAAGGGCGGCTCCCACGGCAGTGCGACGAGCACCCCCGAGGTCAGCTCGTCGCGCACCGCCATCCGCGGCAGGAGCGCCACCCCGAGGCCACCGGCGACCCCCCGCTTGGTGGCCTCGATCGTGCCGAACTCCATGAAGGGCGGCGGGGAGCCGTTGCGCACCCGCAGTTCGTCCTCGAACAGATCCCGGTAGGGGCAGCCCGGCTCCGTGCCGACCAGCTGCACCGCCGCGAGATCCCCCGTGGCGAGCGAGTCCGCCTCGTGCGCGGCCAGCGGATGCGTCGGCGCGCAGACCAGGACCAGCGGTTCCGCGGCGAGGACCTCGGTCTCCAGGCCCGCGTGCTCGGTCTCCCGCTCCATCAGGAACCCGACGTCGTACGTCCCCTGCCGCAGCGCGTGGCGGGTCTCGTCGCCCAGCGTGGGGCGCAGGGAGAGCTGCACCTTGGGGTAGCGGTGGTGGAAGAGTTCGAGCAGCGGAGGCAGCCGGTAGGACGTCAGTGACTCCATCGTGCCGACGGCGATGGCACCGCTGGGCTCCCCGGCGTCCACGACCGCGGAGCGTGCCTCGTCCGCCAGCTCGATGATCTGCCGGGCGTAGGGGAGCAGGCGCTCACCGGACTCCGTCAGGCGGATGCGGCTGCCGAGCCGGTCGAAGAGTTCGGCGCCGAGCGAGGACTCCAGGGAGCGGATCTGGCTGGTGACGCTGGACTGCGCGTACTTCAGCTCGGCCGCGGCCTGCGTGAAGCTGAGTACGGACGCGACTTTTTCGAAGGTGACGAGCAGTCGCAGTTCCATCATCAGCTCTCCGTGCCCCTGTCCCGCTTCTTCTCGTCCGGGTCCTCGTCCCTGAGGGACTTCAGGAACTCGGGGTTGTCGTCCGGTGCCACCCACTGTCCGCCGCGCCCGGCGCGTGGGCCACCCCCGGCGGCGGGCGTCCTGCGCACCTTGCCCGTGACGAACCAGGCGATCGGGCCGAGCAGGACTTCGCCGAAGAGCAGCACGATGATGACCCAGACCACCTTCGGCAGATGCCTGATCTCCTTCTCCGGAGTGTTCAGGACATCGATGAAGGCGTAGATCCACACCGCGAGGACCAGCAGGAACGGCAGATACCTGAGCATGGTTGCGCGATTCCCCAAGTGATGGAGGAGGGGTGGCGTGCGAACCCCGGTGACCCGGCCAGGGTAGCCGGTGGCCGATACTGGGACGCATGGCTTATGACGATCTTCGCTCCCTGCTCCGTGCACTGGAGCGCGAGGGCGATCTCAAGCGCATCAAGGCCGAGGTCGATCCGTATCTGGAGGTCGGCGAGATCACCGACCGCGTCCAGAAGGCCGGCGGCCCCGCGCTCCTCTTCGAGAACGTGCGCGGCTCGGCGATGCCCCTCGCGATGAACGTGTACGGGACGGACCGCCGCCTCCTGAAGGCGCTCGGCCTGAAGTCGTACGCCGAGATCAGCGACAAGATCGGTGGCCTCCTCAAGCCGGAGCTGCCGCACGGCTTCGTCGGCGTCCGCGAGGCCTTCGGGAAGCTCGGCGCGATGACGCACGTACCGCCGAAGAAGGTGAAGTCCGACAACGCGCCCGTCCAGGAGGTCGTGCTCACCGGCGACGACGTCGACCTGGAGAAGCTGCCCGCGCTCTTCACCTGGCCCGAGGACGGCGGCTCCTTCTTCAACCTCGGTCTGACCCACACCAAGGACCCGGACACCGGGGTCCGCAACCTCGGCCTGTACCGCCTCCAGCGCCACGACAAGCGCACCATCGGCATGCACTGGCAGATCCACAAGGACAGCCGCAACCACTACCAGGTGGCCGCCCGCAGGGGCGAGAAGCTGCCGGTCGCCATCGCGTTCGGCTGCCCGCCCGCCGTCACGTACGCCTCGACCGCGCCGCTGCCCGGCGACATGGACGAGTACATGCTGGCCGGGTTCATCCAGGGCAAGCGCGTGGAGATGGTCGACTGCAAGACGGTCCCGCTCCAGGTGCCCGCGCACGCCGAGGTAGTCATCGAGGGCTGGCTGGAGCCGGGCGAGATGCTGCCCGAGGGCCCCTTCGGTGACCACACCGGTTTCTACACGCCGCAGGAGGACTTCCCTGCGCTGAAGATCGACTGCGTGACGATGCGGAAGCGTCCGCTGCTCCAGTCGATCGTGGTGGGCCGCCCGCCGACGGAGGACGGCCCCCTCGGCCGCGCCACCGAGCGCTTCTTCCTGCCGCTCCTCAAGGTGATCGTCCCGGACATCGTGGACTACCACCTGCCCGAGTCCGGCGGCTTCCACAACTGCGCGATCGTCTCGATCGACAAGAAGTACCCGAAGCACGCGCAGAAGGTCATGCACGCCATCTGGGGTGCCCACATGATGTCGCTGACCAAACTGATCGTGGTCGTGGACAAGGATTGCGACGTCCATGATCTGCACGAAGTGTCCTGGCGCGCGCTCGGCAACACCGACTACGCGCGCGACCTGACGGTGGCCGAAGGTCCCGTCGACCACCTCGACCACGCCTCCTACCAGCAGTTCTGGGGCGGCAAGGCGGGCATCGACGCGACGAAGAAGCTGCCCGAAGAGGGCTACACCCGGGACGGGGGCTGGCCGAACATGGTCGAGTCCGACCCGGAGACGGCGTCGAAGGTCGACCGCCGCTGGAAGGAGTACGGGCTCTAAAGATGAGTGCTGATTCAGCGACCCCGGAACTCTTCGGGCCCGAGCCCGCACCGCCCGGCAAGGTCAAGGCCTTCCTGCGCCTCGTCATGATCGAGCACTCGGTCTTCGCCCTGCCCTTCGCCTACATCGCCGCGCTGACCGCGATGTTCCAGGTGGACGAGAACATCCACTGGGGGCGGCTGCTCCTGGTGACGATCTGCATGGTCGGTCTGCGGACGTTCGCCATGGCCGCGAACCGCATCATCGACCGGGAGATCGACGCCCGTAACCCGAGGACCGCCCACCGCGAACTCGTCACGGGCGCCGTCTCGGTGAAGTCCGCCTGGACCGGCGCGCTGATCGCGCTCGTCGTGTTCCTCGGCGCCGCCGCCCTGCTCAACCCGCTGTGTCTGGCGCTCGCGCCCGTCGCGGTGATCCCGATGGTGGTCTACCCGTACGGCAAGCGGTTCACGAACTTCCCGCAGGCCATCCTGGGCCTGGCCCAGGCCATGGGACCGATCGGCGCCTGGATCGCGATCACCGGCGAGTGGTCCTGGCAGGCGGTCATCCTCGGCCTTGCGGTCGGCATCTGGATCGGCGGCTTCGACCTGATCTACGCCTGCCAGGACGTGGAGACGGACCGCGAGGTCGGCGTGAAGTCGGTGCCCGCGCGGTTCGGCATCCCGGCCGCCATCTGGGGCTCGCGCGGCTGTCACCTGGTGACCACGGCGCTGTTCGCCTGGTACGCCGCGGACACCGGCGCGGGCGTGTTCCTCTGGCTCGGGCTCGCGGTGGTCGCCGGTGCCTTCGTGTACGAGCACTCGATCGTGAAGCCGCACGACCTCTCGCGGCTCAACCGCGCCTTCTTCCAGGTCAACGGCTTCATCGGCATCGCGCTCTTCGTCTGCGCGCTGCTCGATCTGCTGGTGCGCGGCCTGACCGTCTAGGCTCACGGTGTGAAGCCAGGAGATACGCAGCGTAAGCCTTGGATCGTGGGGGTGTCGGGGGCCTCGGGGACCCCGTACGCCGCCGCAGTGCTGCGGGCGCTGCTCGCGGCCGGGGAGAGCGTCGACCTGGTGGTCTCGCGGGCCTCGCGGCTGACGATCCTCGACGAGACGGGCATCGCCTTCCGGGACGCGCACTGGCAGGAGGACCTGCGGGAGTGGCTCGGGCGGGGCGCCGACGGCAAGCCGGCGACGTTCGACGTGCCGGTGGACGACGTGCGCTATTGGGCGGCCGGGGACCTGGCCGCCGGGCCTTCGTCGGGGTCGTACGCGACCAAGGGGATGCTGATCGTGCCCGCGTCCACGGCGTGTGTGGCCGGGGTGGCGCTGGGGCTCTCGAAGGATCTGCTGCAGCGGTCGGCGAGCGTGACGCTCAAGGACGGCAGGCGACTTGTCGTCTGTGTGCGCGAGACGCCGCTGAACGGACAGACGCTGAAGCACTTGGTGACGCTGGACGAGGCGGGCGCGATCGTGCTGCCCGCCTCTCCGGCGTTCTACGCGGGGGCGACGCACATCCAGGATCTGGTGGACTTCGTCGCCGGGCGGACGCTCGACGCGGCGGGGGTGCCGCACCAGCTGTACCGCCGCTGGAAGGGAGAGCTCGGTGGAGGCTCGGCCCCTTCGGGGGACTAGCGCTTCTCGGCGGCGCGCTTCGTGCGGCGCCCGGCCTTGGGCGCGGTGGGCTTGTGGGCACGCGAGCGGTTGGCCAGGTCCTGCAGCTCGCGCATCCGGGCGTGGGCCATCTCGATCGAGTACACGGTGTGTCTCACTCCTGCTGTGTGGTGGTCACGACGCGTCGTGTGCGCAGTGTTGTTTGAAGAATCCTCGCCGATCGGCGGAGATTCCAAAAGATTCACAGGGGTTCAACCCTGTTGCGCCTTAGATTCTACACATAGACTCGCGGTATCGCTGAATAATGAAAGGCATCGCACCTATGGACGCCGTGGACAGGCAGCTCATCCAGGCTTTGCGCGAGAACGGCAGGGCGTCGTACGCCGAACTCGGCCGGCTCGTCGGACTCTCCGGCCCGAGCGTCACGGACCGGATCAACCGCCTCGAGGCGGCGGGTGTCATCACCGGGTACCGCGCGACCGTCGACTCCGCCTCGCTCGGCCTCGGCGTCATCGCCCTCATCGGCATCTCCCTCTCGGACGCCGCCGACCACGAGGACGTGGCGCGGCGCCTGAAGGACCTGCACGAGATCGAGGACTGCTGGTTCATCGCGGGCGACGACTCGTACATGCTCAAGATCCGGGCCACGGACGTGGACGGCCTGGAGAAGACGATCCGCAGGCTGAGCGGCACGAAGGGCGTCTCCAGGACGCGTACGACGATCGTGCTCTCCACGAAGTGGGAGAACCGGGTCGGGGAGCTGCCGGAGGAGGAGTCCTAGGCGCGGAGCGCCACATATGGGGGCACCTCCCGCCCGAGGGGCGGGGGAGTACGGTTGGCGGAGTTTGTGGTGGGTCGTAGGGAGAGGTAAGGGCGAGGGCATGGACGCAGGTCTCAAGCGCGATCTGGAGCAGAAGGTCCGGGACGGCGAGCGGCTGTCCCGCGAGGACGGCATCGCGCTCTACGAGTCGGACGACCTGGCCTGGCTCGGCGGTCTCGCCCACGAGGTGCGCACGCGCAAGAACGGCGACGTCGTGCACTTCAACGTCAACCGTCACCTCAACATGACGAACGTGTGCACCGCCTCGTGCGCGTACTGCTCGTTCCAGCGCAAGCCGGGCGAGAAGGACGCGTACACGATGCGCATCGAGGAGGCCGTCCGCCTCGCCAAGGCGATGGAGGGCGAGAACCTCACCGAGCTGCACATCGTCAACGGCCTGCACCCCAACCTGCCGTGGCGCTACTACCCGCGTTCGCTGAGCGAGCTCAAGAAGGCGCTCCCGGACGTGTCCCTGAAGGCGTTCACGGCCACGGAGATCCACCACTTCGAGACGATCTCGGGGATGTCGGCCTCCGACATCCTGGACGAGCTGATCGAGGCGGGCCTGGAGTCGCTGACCGGCGGCGGCGCGGAGATCTTCGACTGGGAGGTCCGCCAGCACATCGTGGACCACCGCACCCACTGGGAGGACTGGTCGCGCATCCACCGCCTCGCGCACGAGAAGGGTCTCAAGACCCCGTGCACGATGCTGTACGGCCACATCGAGGAGCCCCGGCACCGGGTCGACCACGTGCTGCGCCTGCGTGAACTCCAGGACGAGACGGGCGGGTTCCAGGTCTTCATCCCGCTGCGCTACCAGCACGACTTCGTCGACATGAAGGACGGCAAGGTCAGGAACCGCCTCCAGGCGCGCACGACCATGGCGTCGGGCGCCGAGGCACTGAAGACCTTCGCGGTCTCGCGTCTCCTCTTCGACAACGTCCCGCACGTCAAGGTCTTCTGGGTCATGCACGGCCTGCAGACCACGCAGCTCGCGCTGCAGCACGGCGCGGACGACATGGACGGCTCGGTCGTCGAGTACAAGATCACGCACGACGCGGACAACTTCGGCACGCCGAACAAGCTGACGCGCGACGACCTGCTCGACCTCATCCGCGAGGCGGGCTTCCGCCCGGTCGAGCGGAACACGCGCTACGAGTCGATCCGTGAGTACGACGGCCCCGACCTGTCGCTCCGTGAGACCCCGCAGGCGATGCGGGTCTGACGCGCTTCGGCACGGACGACGAGCCCCGGCCGATTCGGCCGGGGCTCGTCGCGTTGTCCGCGATGCGGAACGCGATTGAGGAGCGGGGCACGTAATAGTTAACCTGCTCTAATGACGCTTACCTTCCGCCTCGACCCGGAGATCGATCCCGCTCTCCGTGACGGCGTCCTCGCCCTCTGGGCCGACGTGTCCAACGCCGACGGAGCCGTCGGATTCGTGCCGCCCGTGACGGTCGACGACATCCGGCCCGAGTGGCTCAAGCGCCTGGCCCAGCTGAGCCAGGGAGACACCCGGCTCCTCGTCGGGTACGACGAGGACGGCGCCGTCGCCGCCACCGCCTTCCTCGCGTACAACACACACCGCCTGATGAGGCACTGGATCTGGCTGTACGTGGTGATGGTGCACCCCAAGCACCAGGGCAAGGGATACGGGCGCGACCTCATGGCGGCCGCCGCCGACGCGGCCCGCGGAATCGACGGCATCGAGGCGATCCGGCTGACCTGCCGGGGCGGCACGGGAGTCGACCGGTTCTACGAGTCCTGCGGATACAAGGAGGTCGGACGGGTGCCCGGCGCGATCCGCGTCGCCCCCGGTGACGACCGCGACGACATCACGATGCTCCTCCCGCTCGGCTGAGAGTCGGCTGAGAGCCGGCCGGGAGCGCGGGCAGGGCTCACCCCCTTGCCGGGCGTGACCCCTCCCATGCTTCACTGGAGTGGCTCGTCCTACTCGGGCTATTTCGGAACGGAAGAGTGGATTGACATGCTCCGCTACACGCTGATGCGCCTCGGGGTCTTCGTGGGCTGCTTTTTCGCGGTCTGGGGACTTGTCTATGCCGGCGTCCTGCCCAAGGGGCTCGGCGACTCCAACCTCCTCTGGGTGCTGCTGCTCGCCCTCGTCATCTCCGCGCCCATCAGCTTCGTCGTGCTGCGGGGGGAGCGTGACAGGGCCTCGATCCAGGTCGTCGAGCGCGTCGAGCGCACCAAGGCCAACCTGGAGGCGAACCGCACCCAGGAGGACCTCGCCGACGACGCCGCCCGCGCGAAGTCGTAAGTTTCGTCACAAAGACCTCGACCCCGGTACTGGAGCCAACGCTCCGGGCCGGGGTTTCCTGCGTCACGGGGGCGATTTTCCTGCGTCCCGGAGACCCCCGGCCTGTGATTGGCCTCGTCTACCTCAAACAAGACCTTTGATGTTCTCAAAGTTCAAGTGTTAACGTGTTCGACATGAAGACAGCAGCCGCGCACCGCATCGCCATGAGCGTTCCGCTCGTGGCGCGCCTGCATGTCGATCTCTGCCGCTGCATGTCCGCGGCCTGTCGTCGCCGTCTCTGAGTTCTCGCTGAGCCTCATCGCACAGCGCGACGACAAGCACCAAGTGACATCTGCACTGCAGCGGCGCCCTCAAGGCCGTTCCGTCTGACCCCTCGCGGTCGCCGCTCCCTCACGTCCCCCGCCATTACCCGGAGTGTGTCCGTGTCCGCGAACTCCCCCGTATCCCCGGCCGCCGAGGCCGAGCAGCCGAAGTCAGGCTCCCGGATACCCAGATTCCTCAAGCTGCCGTTCTGGGCCCAGATCCTCGGCGGCCTGGTCCTCGGTGTCCTGCTCGGCTGGCTGGCCCGCAGCCAGGACGTGTCCTGGCTCGTCACCACCCTGGACAAGGTCGGAAGCACCTTCATCGGCCTCCTGAAGCTGGCGGTCGCCCCGCTCGTCTTCTTCGCGATCCTGGTGTCGATCACCAACCTGCGCAAGGTCAACAACGCGGCGCGGCTCGCCTCGCAGACGCTGGTCTGGTTCATGATCACGTCGCTGATCGCGGTCGTCATCGGCCTCGCGATCGGGCTCATCACGAACCCGGGCGCCGGCACCGGCCTGACCCCGAAGGACGGCGCCAAGCCGGAGACCTCGGGCTCCTGGATCGACTTCCTCACCGGAATCATCCCGACCGACGTCATCACGCCGTTCACCGAGCTCAACGTCCTGCAGATCGTCTTCATGGCGGCCGTCGCCGGTATCGCCGTACTGAAGATCGGTGACAAGGCCCAGCCGATCCTGGACCTGAGCGAGTCCGTCCTCGCCCTCCTGCAGAAGGCCCTGTGGTGGGTCATCAAGCTCTCGCCGATCGGCACCATCGGCCTCATCGGCTTCGCCATCGCCGACTACGGCTGGGACCTGATCAGCAAGTACGCGACGTTCACCGCCGACATCTACATCGGCTGCGCCCTGGTGATGTTCGGCGTCTACCCGCTGCTGCTCTCCACGGTCGCCAAGGTCAACCCGCTGCAGTTCTTCAAGGGCGCCTGGCCCGCGATCCAGCTGGCCTTCGTCTCGCGCTCCTCGGTCGGCACGATGCCGGTCACCCAGAAGGTCACCGAGCGGCTCGGTGTGCCGAAGGAGTACACGTCCTTCGCGGTGCCGTTCGGCGCCACCACCAAGATGGACGGCTGCGCCGCGATCTACCCGGCGATCGCCGCGATCTTCGTCGCGCAGATCTTCGACGTGCAGATGGGCATCAAGGAGTACCTGCTCATCGCCTTCGTCTCGGTCGTCGGCTCCGCCGCCACCGCCGGTCTGACGGGCGCCACGGTCATGCTGACCCTGACCCTGTCGACGCTGGGCCTGCCGATGGAGGGCGTGGGTCTGCTGCTCGCCATCGACCCGGTCCTGGACATGATGCGCACGGCCACGAACGTCGCGGGCCAAGCGGCCGTCCCGGTGATCGTCGCCGCCCGCGAGAAGATCCTCGACCGTGAGGCCTACGAGAACGCGTCGGCCTCGCCGCTCGACGAGTTCGACGGGACCACCGCCGACGAGCCGCGAGCGGTGCCTGTCGCCGCCTGACGTCCCCCTCGGCTCGCGCGAACGTGCCCCCGTACCCAGTGGCTGGGTGCGGGGGCACGTTCGGTTCGGGGAGGCTCGCCTACTTCGGGTCGCGGTTGAAGACCGCCTTGGACCAGTAGTAGCCGAGGGC
Source organism: Streptomyces sp. NPDC002853 (assembly GCF_053591915.1). Taxonomy (NCBI): domain Bacteria; kingdom Bacillati; phylum Actinomycetota; class Actinomycetes; order Kitasatosporales; family Streptomycetaceae; genus Streptomyces; species Streptomyces sp. NPDC002853. Next base: position 30,359 of record NZ_JBSFUS010000017.1, read on the forward strand.
GGACAGTCCCAGGCTCCAGGCGAGGGTGAGCCAGCCGTTGTGGCCGATCTCGCTGCCGAGCAGGAGGCCGCGCAGGGTCTCGATGGCCGGGGTGAAGGGCTGGTACTCGGCGATCGGCTGGAACCAGCCCGGCATGGAGTCCACGGGCACGAACGCACTGGAGAAGAGCGGCAGCAGGATCATCGGGAGTGCGTTGTTGCTGGCGGCCTCCGCGTTGGGGCTGACCAGTCCCATGCCGACGGCGACCCAGGTCAGGGCCAGGGCAAAGAGGACCAGGAGCCCGAAGGCGGCCAGCCATTCCAGGGCGTTGGCGTCCGTGGAACGGAAGCCGATGGCCACACCGACGGCACCGACCAGGACGACGGCGGCCACCGCTTGCAGGACGCTGCCGATGACGTGTCCGATGAGGACGGAGCTGCGCTGGATCGCCATGGTGCGGAAGCGGGCGATGATGCCTTCGCTCATGTCGGTGGAGACGGAGACGGCGGTGCCGACGACGGTGCCGCCGATGGTCATGAGCAGGATGCCGGGGACGATGTAGGCGATGTACTGGGAGCGGTCGGCGCCGCCGCCTCCGATGCCCGCGCTCATCACGTCGCCGAAGAGGTAGACGAAGAGCAGGAGCAGCATGATCGGCGTGAGCAGCAGGTTCAGGGTGAGGGAGGGGTAGCGCCGGGCGTGCAGGAGGTTGCGGCGCAGCATGGTGGAGGAGTCTCGGACGGCGAGGGAGAGGGAGCTCATCGGACGTTCTCCTTGGGCTCGTTGGCCTGGCTGGGGACATGGGTGGGGCCGGTGAGGGCGAAGAAGACGTCGTCGAGGTCGGGGGTGTGGACGGTCAGTTCGTCGGCCTCGATGCCCGCGGAGTCCAGCCAGTCGAGGATGGAGCGCAGTTCGCGCTGAGTGCCGTCGCTGGGGAGCTGGAGGGTGAGTGCCTCGTCGTCGCGGGTCGCTTCGGTGAGCGTGGCGCTCGCGTGCCGGTAGGCGTCGGGGTCGGTGAAGCGCAGGCGTACGTGGCCGCCGGGGATGAGCCGTTTGAGTTGTTCGGCGGTGCCTTCGGCGGCGATCTTGCCGTCGTTCAGGACGGCGATGCGGTCGGCGAGTTCGTCGGCTTCTTCGAGGTATTGGGTGGTGAGGAAGACGGTCACGCCGCCGGTGACGAGTTGGCGGATGATGGCCCACATGTTGTGGCGGGAGCGCGGGTCGAGGCCGGTGGTGGGTTCGTCGAGGAAGATGATCCGCGGGTTGCCGACCAGGGTCATGGCGATGTCCAGGCGGCGTTTCATGCCGCCGGAGTAGGTGGAGGCGGGCTTCTGGGCGGCCTCGGTGAGGTCGAAGCGTGCCAGGAGTTCGGCGGCGACCTTGCGTCCCTCGCTTTTGGAGAGGTGGTGCAGGTCGGCCATGAGGAGCATGTTCTCCTCGCCGGTGATCAGCCCGTCGACCGCGGAGAACTGCCCGGTGACACCGATCGCGGCGCGGACCCCGTCCGGTGACGTGGCGATGTCGTGGCCCGCGACCTGGGCCTGTCCGCCGTCAGCCCTGATGAGGGTGGAGAGGATCTTCACGGCGGTGGTCTTGCCGGCGCCGTTCGGGCCGAGCAGCGCGAACACCGATCCGGCGGGGATGCGGAGGTCGATGCCGTCGAGCACGGTCTTGTCGCCGTAGGACTTGCGCAGACCGGCGGCGGAGATGGCGGCCGGGGGCGGATTGCCGTTGCTCTGGCTGGACGTGGACATGACAGATGAAGGCATGGGGCCCTCCCGATCGAAGGCTGGGGTGGTGGTGTGGTGGTGTGGTGGTCGGGGTGTGTCCGCGAGGGTGCGCGCGCTGCAGGGGGTGCGCTGCGGTCAGGCGCGGGCGCGGCGGATGTCGATGTTGCCGTGCTTGGTGCGGGCGCGGATCTTGACGGTGTCCTCGGACTCCTCCGGGCTCTGCGACGCGGTGAGCGTGTTGCGCACCCGCCCGTTGTCGGAGCTGACGTCGAGCCAGGCGGCCGTGCCCTCGCGGATGCCGACCTCGATGGCGCCGTAGTTGGTCTGCAGCTGGACCTCGCCACGGACGGCTTCGCCGACGCGGAGGATGCCGTGCGCGTTGGTGGCGGTGACCGAGCTCTCGGCGCGCACGATGTCGATGTCGCCGTTGGCGCCGCTCACCCGCAGGTCGCCCGTCGCGGCGCCGATGGTCGTGCTGCCGTGCGAGTTCTTGAGGACGGCGGGGCCGTCGACGATCCCGACGCGCATGCTGCCGGAGCTGGTGGCGATCTCGGCGGAGCCCTCGACCCGTTCGACGGTGATCGAGCCGTGGGAGACGGTCAGCTTGAGCGGCCCGGTCGTGTCGAGACGGACGTCACCGACCGAGGCCTTCACGCGGACCTCGCCGAGCCGGCCCTCGCCGTACACCTGGGTCACGGAGCCGCCCACCTCGACGTGCGAGCCCGTGGGCAGGCCGACCGTCACGTCGACGGAGCCGGAAGGGCCGATGACGCGGCGCTCCTTCGTCTTGATGGTCAGAAGGCCGCTCGCGTATGTCACCTCGGTCTGCTCGGCGGCCCGTACGTCCTTGTCCCGCTTCGGGTCCTGCGGCCTGACCTCGACGACGGTGTCGGAGCGGTCGCCCGCGGTGAACTGGATGGAGCCTGCGCCCACGTGAGCGTTGGCCGAGATCGGTTCGGGAGTGTCGAAAGAAGGCATGGCTGTCCCGTCCTCTTGGGTCTTCAGGTCGTCCCCGCTGGTGGGACGTGGTGTGAGTGCCGTGTGGGTGACGTGCTGAGAGGGGCGGGGCGGGCGCGTGGCTAGCGCACCCAGCCCGTGATGCTCTGTCCGGTCGAACGGGACTTCTGTGCCGTACGCGGCCGGGCGTCGCCGTCGACCGCGGCCGAGACGGCGCGGATCAGCCAGGCGTTGACCGAGAGGCCCTCGCGGCCGGCTGCCTCCTCGGCGCGGACCTTGAGGTGGGCGGGCAGGCGCAGGTTCACGCGGGCGGTGCCGCCGTCGTCGCCGTCGGCGGGGGCGTGGGCCTGCGACTTGGCCGGTTCGGCGGAGGCGTACGCGGGTGCGTAGGTGGCCGGGGTGGGTTCGGCGGCGTCGCTGTCGGTGGGCGGCAGCGTCACCACGAAGTCGGGGTCGAGTCCGCGCAGCCGTACGTCGACGGAGCCCGGGGCGAGCTCGCGGGTGATCTCGTCCATCGCGGCCGAGAGCACGTTCAGCATGGTCAGCCGGGTCGCCGACTCCAGGGGAGCGGTGAGGCGGTCGGCCAGCTCGCGGGCTTCTTCCCCGCCGGCTTCGGCGGCCACCGCGAGTTCACGGCGGAGGGTGTCGACATACGGGGTGAGGTCCATGACGTCATCTTGGCACCATCATGGCGCCACGCGCAACTGCAATGGCGCCGCGAGTGACGCGAATGTGTGAGCTGCTTGACGTGCGCGCCCCTGACCTGCGGAAACGTGAGAAAGAGGAATGGGTCATTGTGGCGCCAATTTGGAGGCAGTGGTGGGGGTGTGGGGTCTGGTGGCGCCTGATGGCGCCATGTGGTGCCACGTGGTGCCGCCAAGTGCTGACCGTAGGCTGGCCCTTCTGTGCACAGGTTGTGTGGAAGGTGGGCGCCGGGGTGGGCGACATGAAGGCCGGGGCGGCCGGTGGGGGTGCGGGCAGCGCGGTGGGGAAGCGGCAGAAGCGGATGCCGAGGGCCGTGCGGGAGCAGCAGATGCTGGACGCGGCCGTGCGGATCTTCGGGCAGCGGGGGTACCGGGCGGCTTCCATGGACGAGATCGCGGAGGTGGCGGGGGTCTCGAAGCCGCTGGTGTACCTGTATCTGAACTCCAAGGAAGAGCTGTTCACCGCGTGCATTCGCCGGGAGGCCGCGGCGTTGGTCGCGGCGGTGCGGGGCGGGGTGAGCGGGGGCGGACCTGCCGACCGGCAGCTGTGGTCCGGGCTGCGGGCCTTCTTCACGCACACCGCGGAGCGGCCCGACGCGTGGGTGGTCCTGCATCACCAGGCGCGCACGCAGGGCGAGCCGTTCGCTGCCGAGGTCACCGTGATGCGCGAGGAGATCGTGGCGTTCGTGACGTCACTGATCGCGGAGGCGGCACGGGAGGCGCACCGCAAGCCGGAGCTGGCGGAGCGTGAGGTCGCGGGCCTCGCCCAGGCGCTGGTGGGGGCGGCGGAGTCGCTCGCCGGCTGGGCGAACGGGGACGCGTCGGTGTCCGCGAAGGAAGCCGCGGCGACGTTGATGAACTTCGCGTGGGCGGGGCTCGGGGAGCTGATGGAGGGGCGGCGGTGGGTTCCCTAGCCGAGTGCACCCGGCCGGGTGCCCCAGCCGGGTGTCTCAGCCGGGTTCCCTAGTGGACGGTTCCACTGAGGTGGATCTTTCCGGTGTGGCCGCGGAGCTCGAAGTGGGGGCCGTCGGCGGCGTAGGTGACGGTGCCGGGAAGCAGTACGGGAGCCTTGAAGTCGACGCGTACGTGTGCCGTTTGCCGCGACTCGTGCTCCGCGAGGCAGCGGGCCGCGGTCCACATGCCGTGGGCGATGGCCCGGGGGAAGCCGAGCAGGCGTGCGGTGAAGGGGTACAGGTGGATGGGGTTGCGGTCGCCTGAGACGGCGCCGTAGCGGCGGCCGAGGTCGCGGGCGAGGGGCCACTCGGCGCGGGCGGGGAGCGGGGCGCTTTCGAGGGGGGCCTTGGCGGGGGCGCCGGTGTCGGTGCGGTGGCGGGCCAGGTAGGTGCTCCTCGACGTCCATACGGTGGTGCCGTCGACGCGGGCCTCGGTGACGAGGGTGGCTTCGGTGCCGCGGTGATGCGGCGTCAACCGGGCTGCGTGCACGGAGAGTTCGAGGGTGTCCGCGGTGGTCAGGGCGCGCTGCTGGTCGATCTCGATGGACGTGTGGACGAGCCCGAGCAGCGGGAGGGGGAAGGCGCGGGTGGTCATGAGTCGCATGGCCAGGGGGAAGCTGAGGACGTGGGGATAGGTGAGGGGGAGAGCGCGCTGTGGGGCGCGGTAGCCGCAGACCCGGGCGTAGGCGTCGAGGTGATCCTGGCGGGGGCGGACGCCGCCGAGGGTGGGCCGGTCGCCGGGGAGGGAAGCGTCGGGGCGGGGCCGCTTGAGGAGGGAGAGGGCCGCGCCGCGGAGGAGCAAGGGGGTGAGCCTGGAGGTGAGCACTGAGGTTCCTTTCGGGGGGCGGGGCTGGTTCGTCACATGTCCCCTCGGGCGTGCTGCCGACTGCGACCGGCGACGGCTGATCGATGGCGCTGCGGGGTGATCGGAGGCGTGGGCGGGAAGGATTGTTCGTCCGGGGGCGGACGCGGGGTGATCGGGCGGGCGGGTCGTGAAGGCCCGTCCCGGCAGGGAGCGCCGGGGGCCGCGAGGCCCCCGGCCCATACGAGGGCTACGCCCCGAGCAGACTCTGGCCGCAGACCCGCAGCACCTGCCCGTTGACGCCGGCGGACGCCGGGGAGGCGAGCCAGGCCGTGGTCTCGGCGACATCCACCGGCAGGCCCCCCTGCCCGAGGGAATTCATCCTGCGGCCCGCCTCGCGGATGAGGAGGGGGACCGCCGCCGTCATCTTCGTCTCGATGAAACCGGGCGCCACCGCGTTCACCGTCACCCCGTACTCCGCGAGAGCCTTCGGCGCCAGAGCCCGCACCAGGCCGATGACCCCCGCCTTGCTCGCGGCGTAGTTCGTCTGGCCGACGTTCCCCGCGATCCCCGCGATCGACGCCGTGGCGACGACGCTCCCGCCCCGGTTCAGCGTCCCGGACTTGAGCAACGCGTCCGTCGTGCGCAGCACGCTCGTCAGATTCACGTCCAGGACCGGATTCCACCGGTCCGCCGGCATGTTGGCCAGCTTGCGGTCCCTCGTGATCCCCGCGTTGTGCACGAGGATGTCCAGGCCGCCGGGGGCCAGCGCCGAGGCCATACGCTCCCCGGTGTCGTCCGCCGTGATGTCCAGCGGCAGCGCCGTGCCGCCGAGCCGGTCCGCGACCCGTACCAAGTCCGCCTGCGCGGAGGGAACATCGAGTACGACCACTCGCGCGCCGTCCCGCGCGAGCACCTCCGCCACCGCCTCGCCGATCCCCCGCGCCGCCCCGGTGACGAGCGCCGTGCGGCCGGACAGCGGGCGGGTCCAGTCGCACGGGGTCTGCTCCGCCTCCCCCACCTCGATCACCTGGCCGCTCACGTACGACGACCTCGGTGAGAGCAGGAAACGCAGCGTCGACTCCGCGGCGGCCGCCGAGCGCATGCGGACCAGCGTCGCCGTGCGGCCCTTGCCCAGCTCCTTGCCGAGGGAGCGTACGAAGCCCTCCAACGCCTGTTGTGCCGCCGCCTGGTGGTGGTCCGACGCCGAGACGGGGGCGCCGAGCACCACCACGCGGCCGTTCTCCGCCACCGAACGCACCACGGGATGCAGCGCCGCGTGCACGAGGGCGAGACCGGAGGTGTCGTGAATGCCCGTCGCGTCCACCACGATCGCCGTCAGGCGGGAGGAATCGGGGGAGATGTGTAGTTTCGTGCGCTCAAGGATCGGTGGCAACTCCGCCGTGTGGGTGGACTCGCCCGCCGTCAGGAGCAGCAAATCGCCCTCCAGATGCGGGCGTTCCGGCGTCCAGCGGCGCAACGCCGACGGCTGGGGCAGGCCGAGCCTTCGGGTGAGGAAGCGGCCGGGTGCGGTGCCAGTGAAGTTCAGATAGCGGTCGGCCATTGTCCAACTCCCAGCTCGGTCGTAAATTTACTTCAGAGTAAGGTTACTCAAGGGTCAGGAGCTGGTCGAGACATGAAACTGCCCACCACCCGCCGCGTGGCGGTCATCGGCGGCAGCCGCATCCCCTTCGCGCGCTCCGACGGCCCGTACGCGACCGCGTCCAATCAGGAGATGCTGACCGCCGCCGTCGACGGGCTCGTCGAGCGCCACGGGCTCGAGGGGGACGGCGCCGTGGGGGAGTTCGTCGCCGGCGCCGTGCTCAAGCACAGCCGCGACTTCAACCTCGCCCGCGAGACCGTTCTCGGCTCGCGGCTCGCGCCGACCACACCCGCGTACGACATCCAGCAGGCCTGCGGCACCGGCCTGCAAGCCGTCATCGCCGCCGCCAACAAGATCATGCTGGGGCAGACGGAGTCCGCCGTGGCGGGCGGCGCGGACACCGCAAGCGACGCCCCGCTCGGCGTCAACGACTCCCTGCGGAAGATCCTCCTGTCCGCGCGCCGGGCCAGGACGACAGGGGAGCGGGTCAAGGCCCTCGCCCGCGTGCGGCCCTCGCATCTCGTGCCCGACATCCCGCGCAACGCGGAGCCCCGCACCGGGCTTTCGATGGGTGAGCACGCGGCCGTCACCGCTCAGGCGTGGGGCGTCACGCGTGAGGCGCAGGACGAACTGGCCGCCACCAGCCATCAGCGGCTTGCCGCCGCGTACGACACGGGGCTCCTCGACGGGCTCGTCGTGCCGTTCAGGGGTCTTGAGCGGGACCAGAATCTGCGGCCAGGGTCGAGCGTCGAGAAGCTGGCGAAACTGAAGCCCGTGTTCGGGCTCTCGGGCGCCGACCCGACGATGACCGCGGGGAACTCGACGCCCTTGACCGATGGCGCCGCCGTCACGCTGCTCGCGAGCGAGGAGTGGGCCGGGGCGCGCGGACTCGAACCGCAGGCCTACCTCACCGCGTACGAGACCGCTGCGGTCGACTTCGTCGGGGGTGATGTCGCCGGGGGTGAGGACGGGCTCCTGATGGCGCCCGCGTATGCCGTGCCCCGGATGCTGGAGCGGGCGGGGCTCGGGCTCGCGGACTTCGACTTCGTCGAGATCCACGAGGCGTTCGCCTCGCAGGTGCTCGCCACACTGGCCGCGTGGGAGAAGCGGGGCCTCGGCGTCGTGGACCGGGACCGGCTCAACGTCGCCGGCTCCTCCCTTGCCACGGGGCATCCCTTCGCCGCCACGGGTGCGCGGATCGTCGCCACCCTGGCGAAGCTGCTCGCCGAGCGGGGCACTCCTGGGCGCGGGCTGATCTCGATCTGCGCGGCGGGCGGGCAGGGGGTGACGGCGATCCTGGAGCGCGACTGAAGCGAGCCCGCCATCGGCACCCCGCAACCCCCCTCCGGGGCATGCCCCCGCCCCTCCGGAACAAGCCGCCCCCCGGCCCCGGAACACGCCCCGCCCCGACAAGGAGTCGCCCCCATGCCCCCCGTCGCTCCCCAGCCCGCCCTCGTCGTACCCCACCTGCGACACCTCGACGGCGTCGTGCGTGAAGTCTCCGTGCCGCCGTTTGCCGCGGTCGCCCGCAGTGGGTCCCTTGCCGACATCCCCTTCGACAACGCCCGTGAGGCGCCCGCCGAAGCCGTGCTCTCCCGCAAAGGTGACGACGGACGGTGGCGGGACGTGTCCGCCGCGGAGTTCGCCGCGGAAGTCCTCGCCGTGGCCAAGGGGCTGATCGCGGAAGGGCTTGCGCCGGGGGACCGGCTCGCCATCATGGCGCGGACGACGTACGAGTGGACGCTGCTCGACTTCGCGGGCTGGGCGGCAGGGCTGGTCACCGTCCCCGTCTATCCGACCTCGTCCGCCTATCAGACGCGGTGGATACTCCAGGACTCCGGCGCCGTCGCCCTCGCCGTGGAGACCTCCGCGCTCGCCGCCTCGCTCGGGCCCGAGCGTGACCGGATGCCCGATCTGGAACACCTGTGGTCCTTCGAGAAAGGGGACGTACGGCGGCTCGCCGAGCTGGGCCGGCAGGCGGGGATCTCCGACGAGGAAGTGGGCGCCAGGCGGGAGGAGTTGAGGCCCGACTCCGTCGCCACGCTCATCTACACCTCCGGAACCACCGGGCGGCCCAAGGGCTGTGTCCTGACCCACGGCAACTTCTTCGCCGAGGTCGACAACGCCATCGAACTGCTCCACCCCGTCTTCAAGTCCGTCAGCAAGGAGCCCGCGTCCACGCTGCTCTTCCTGCCGCTCTCCCACGTCTTCGGACGCATGGTCGCCATCGGCTGTCTGCGCGCCCGGGTCCGGCTCGGGCACGCGCCCAGCATCCGGACCGAGGATCTGCTGGAGGATCTCAGCGGGTTCCGGCCCACCTTCCTGCTCGCCATTCCGTACGTCCTGGAGAAGGTCTTCAACACCGGGCGCGCCACCGCGGAGAAGATGGGCCGCGCCTCATCCTTCGACCGCGCGGCCCGCATCGCCGTCCGCCACGGCGAGGCGGTCGAGGCGCAGCGGCACGGCACGGGCCCCGAGCCGTCCTTCGGACTGCGGCTGGCCCGCGCGCTGTACGACCCGCTGGTCTACCGGCGTATCCGCGCGGCGCTCGGCGGCAAGGTGCGGTACGCGATCTGCGGCGGCTCACCGCTGGGGCGCCGCCTCGCCGCGTTCTACGCGGGCGCCGGCATCGAGATCTTCGAGGGCTACGGGCTGACCGAGACCACCGCCGCGGCCACCGTGACGCCCCCGCTGAAGCCGAGGCTCGGCACGGTGGGATGGCCGCTGCCGGGTACGCGTGTGCGGATCGCGGACGACGGTGAGGTGCTGCTCGCCGGGAGGCAGGTCTTCGGCGGGTACTGGGACGGGCAGGCGGGGCGTGCGGTGCCCGAGCGGGGCGAGTGGTTCGCGACGGGGGACATCGGTGCCCTGGACGCCGACGGATACCTCTCCATCACGGGGCGCAAGAAGGACATCCTCATCACCACCGGCGGCAAGAACGTCACCCCGGCCCCGCTCGAGGACTGGCTGCGCGCCCACCCCCTGATCGGCCAGTGCATGGTCGTCGGCGACGACAGGCCCTACATCACCGCCCTGCTCACGCTGGAGGCGGACGGCATCGCGCACTGGTGCCGCATGAAGAAGAAGGCGCACACGGGCCCCGGCCTCGTGGACGACCCCGATCTGCGCGAGACCCTGCAGCGGGCCGTCGACGAGGCCAACAAACTCGTGTCGCGCGCCGAGTCGATCCGGCGGTTCGCCGTGCTGCCGGTGGACTTCACCGAGGAGAGCGGCCATCTGACCCCGTCCCTGAAGCTGAAGCGGGACGCCATCGAGCGGGACTTCGCGCGGGAGATCGAGGGGCTCTACGGACCCGGTCGGTGACGCACGGTAGTGGTCGTCACTCGCTGTCACCTGGACGGGCGGGGCCGCTGCCCCGCGCTTAGGGTGATCGAGGGGCAGACCCAGGGAGGTTGCCGTGCGTGGAGCCGTGGCACTCGCCGGCGTGACAGCGCTGGCCGTCGTGGGGACAGGGGCCTGGCTGCCGGGCGCGGGCGCGGGCGCGGGCTCAGGCCCGGGTTCGAGTACGGGTACCGGCACGGGCACAGGCGCGGGATCGAGTGCCGGGCGTCCACTGTCCGAGGCCTCGTCCGAGCCCTCGCCCAACCTCTCCCGCTTCTACACGCAGAAGATCAAATGGGGCGCCTGCGAGGACGGCGGGGCGGGCCTCATGGCCGACCCCGACGCCACCCCGGTGGCCAAGGACAAGAACGTCCGGTGCGGCAAGATCACTGTCCCCCTCGACTACGCGAAGCCGGGGCGCGGCACGGTCAAGGTCGCCATGATCCGCGTCAAGTCCAGCGGCGAGCCCCGCGGCTCCCTCCTCCTGAACTTCGGGGGACCCGGCGGTGCCGGGGTCTCCGGGCTCCTCAACTCGCAGAAGGAGTTCGAGTATCTCGGCAAGGGATACGACGTGGTCTCCTTCGACCCCCGCGGTGTGGGCGAGAGTTCACCCGTCAGCTGCGGGGACGCCGAAGCGGCGGAGCCGGAGATGCAACAGGACTCCGACGACCCCGGTGCCGTACTCGACGAGATGCGCAAGATGGCCGAGGAGTGCAAGAAGAACTCCGGGCCCGTCCTCCCGTACGTCGGGACCGTCAACGTCTCCCGTGACATGGACGTCATGCGGCAGGTGCTCGGCGACAAGAAGCTCAACTACCTGGGCTTCTCGTACGGGACGCGGCTCGGCGCCGTATATACCGCCCAGTTCCCGAAGAACGTCGGGCGGATGGTCCTCGACGGCGTGGACACGCTGACCGAGGACGTCGCCGAGCAGGCCCTGGTGAGCGCGGAGGGGCGCCAGACGGCCCTCGACAACTTCGTCAACTGGTGCACCGACAACCCGGGTTGTGTCCTTGGGACCGACTCGCGTGCGGCACGCGGCAACATGGTCGAGCTGATCAAGGGGCTCGACACGTATCCGCTCCAGTCCTCGGACGGCGCGGAGTTCACCGGCCAGGACGTCGTGGACGTACTCGGCCAGGCGCTCTACAGCAGGCAGTCGTGGCCAGCGCTCTCGCAGGCGCTCGGCGCGTTGCTCGCGGACGGAGACCCCAGGGCGCTGCTGCGGATGAGCGGGTCCCTGGAGCAGCAGGTCAAGGCCCCGCACGACATACCCGCCGACAACATGGCCGCCGCGCTCATGGCGGTGAACTGCGCGGACGACCCGGACCGCCCGAACGCGGACAGCCTCGAAAAGGAGGTGGGCAAGCTCCAGGCGGAGTTCGAGTCGACCTCCGCGATCTTCGGTCAGTCGATGCTGATGCCGGTCCTGTTCTGCTTCGGCCGCCCCGCGGGAACGGACTACATCCGCGACGACGTACGCGACGTCAAGAGCCCCGACTTCCTCCTCGTCGGCACCCGGGGCGACCCGGCCACGCCGTACCGCTGGACCGAGGAGACCGCGAAGCGCCTCGGCTCCTCGGCGGTGGTCCTGGACAACAAGGGCGACGGACACACGGGGTACGCCGGTTCGAAGTGCGTGCGCGAGAAGGTGGACGGATTCCTGCTGTACGGCGAGATGCCGAGGACCGGCAGCTCGTGCGGGGTGGAGGAGGGGGACTAGGCCCAGGAAGGCAGTGGGCGAACCGCCGGCCCGCGGTTACCGTTCCCGCATGCGCCGACAAGCCGAACAAGATCCCCCCACCCCCGGTCCCATAACCCCGGACGACCTCGACCAGGCGGTCCAGCTCGCCCTCACCACCCTCCGCGACGCGCCCCCCACCGCCTGGGACGGCAAGGCGGGAACCCTGGAATGGGACTGCTGGGAGACGGTGGAGCACCTCGCCGACGATCTCTTCGCGTACGCGGCGCAGCTCGGCCCGAGGCAGCCGCCCATGGAGGGCGAGGTCCCCTTCGTCTGGGAGCCCCGCAGGCCCGGCGGCCCCTCCAACGCCATCCACGCGGACCGGGCCGCGGGCCCGGCAGGGCTGCTCCAGGTCCTGGAGTCGAGCGGCGCCCTGCTGATCGCCATGGCGCGTACGGCTCCGCCGACGACCCGCTCGTACCACGGCTTCGGGATCTCCGACCCGGAGGGCTTCGCGGCGATGGGGGTGGTGGAGACCCTGGTCCACACGTACGACCTGGCCGAGGGCCTGGGCCTGAAGTGGGCCCCGCCGGCCGACGTGTGCGCCCGAGTGCTCCACCGCCTGTTCCCGGACGCTCCGACGGACGAGGAGCCGTGGCCGACGCTGCTCTGGGCGACGGGGCGCGGCGAACTGCCGGGCCGCCCCCGGCTCACGTCCTGGCGTTGGTACGGAGCGCCTCGCGGCGAGGCACCGGATTCGGCTTGAGGGTGCCGTGCCCGACCGGACCGGACCCGACCCGACCGGACCCGACCCGACCCGACCGGACCGGACCGGACCGGGCACAGGATGTCGGGTCCGGCGGGGTGGTTCTTCCTAGCGTGAGGGTGTGAAAGGGAAGGAGTCCGGGGTGCTGGAGCGGTTGAACCAGGCCATGGAGCACATCGAGGCCCACCTCGACGGGCGGATCGACGTGGCCGACCTGGCGCGGACGGCCGTGACGTCGGAGTACCACTTCCGGCGCCTGTTCTCCGCGCTGGCGGGGATGCCGCTGTCGGAGTACATCCGGCGCCGACGGCTGACCGTCGCGGGGGCCGAGGTGCTCGACGGGGAGCGGACGCTCCTGGAGGTGGCCGTGCGCTACGGCTACTCGTCGGGCGAGGCGTTCGCGCGGGCGTTCCGCGGGATGCACGGGGTCGGGCCCGGTGAGGCCAGACGGGGCGGCGCGACGCTGCGGTCCCAGCCACGGATGTCCTTCCGCCTCATCGTCGAAGGGAGCAGCAGCATGCGGTACAAGGTCATCGAGAAGGACGCGTTCCGAGTCGTCGGCAGGAAGGCGCGCGTCCCGCTCGTGCACGAGGGCGTGAACCCGGACATCGCCGCGTTCATCCGGGGCCTCGGCCGGGAGACGCTGCAACGCATCGAGAGCCTGGCGGAGAAGCCGGAGAATCCGGATCAGGGGCCGGAGGGCGTCGTCTCGGTCAGCGACAAGCTGGACGAGAGCCGCGCCGAGGGGACCGAACTCGACTACTGGCACGGCGTGGTGCGGAGCACGGACAGCGCGGTGCCCGACGACATGGACGCCCTCACCGTCCCCGCCGGGTCCTGGGCCGTCTTCGAGAGCGCGGGGCCGTTCCCGCAGACGCTCCAGTACATGTGGCGGGACGTGTTCACCCAGTGGTTCCCGTCCAACTCGTACCAGAGCAGGCCGGGCCCCGAGATCCTGCGGACCCGCCTCTCGGACGACGGCACGCACGCGGACGCGGAGCTGTGGATTCCGGTGGAGCGGACGGCCAGGTGAGCGCAGTGGCGCGCGGTGGCTTCCCGAAGCCACCGCGCGCCGTCATCCCCTTGGGGCGGTCAGCAGTTCCCCCGCGCCGGCTTCCCCGCGAAGCGGTCCGCCAGCCAGTTGGCCGCCAGCGGCGACTGCGTGATCACCCCGGAGACGTGCTCGCCCAGCAGGACGGTGTGCCACTCCACGTTCGCGCCCCTGGCACACCAGTCCTTGCGCACCTGCTTGCCGACGCCGTACGGGATCAACTCGTCGGTGATCACGTGGTACTGGTACACCGGCGCGGCCGGAGCCCGCGTGCCGACCGTCGACTCGCGAAGGCGCTGCTGCCAGTCCGGCTGGTCGAGCGGGTTCTTCACCGTCATGTCGTCGATCTTCTTGAAGGCGCCGAGCACCGCACCGTCCGCCACGCAGCTGTTCCGCAGCGTGCCGATCAGCTTCTTGCCCGCCGGGTTGAGGTACGACGCCAGGTTCAGCTCGGGGAAGGCCGCGTCCTGGCCGATCGCTGCCATGAAGACCAGGCCCGAGCCGTACGAACCGTCGTTGAAGTCCGCCACCTTCATCAGGTCGCCCGGGATGCCACCGGCCGCCGTGCCCTTGACCTTCAGGTCGGGGGCGTACGACCCGTGCAGTTCGGCCGCCCAGCTCGCCGCCTGCCCGCCCTGTGAGTAGCCCATGACGCCCACCGGGGTGTCCTCGCCGAGCCCCGCCTCCGGCAGCCGGATCGCGGCGCGGGCGGCGTCGAGCATGGCGTGCCCCTCGGCCCTGCCGACCGTGTAGGTGTGGTCGCCGGGGGTGCCGAGACCCTCGTAGTCCGTGACGGCGACCGCCCAGCCGCGCAGCGTGAGTTGCTGGATGAGGTTGGCCTCAAGGGTCGTCCCGCGGGGGAATCCCGCGCTCGGCGCGCAGTGGTCGCCCATGCCGATCGTCCCGACGGCGTACGTGATGAGGGGGCGGGGCCCCTTCCTGCCGTCCTGCGGCACGATGACCGTGCCGGAGACGGTGTTCGGCTGGCCCTTCGCCGTCGTCGAGCGGTAGTTGATCTTCCAGGCCTTGGTGTGGGTCGGCTGCCCCGGCAGCGGGTGGAAGCTGCTCGGCGCGGAGCTGACGACGTCTCCCGGGGCGGTGGTGTCGGTCGGTGCGGTCGGCGCGGTCGGGACGGCCTGCGCGGTCGCCGGGGTGACGACCGAGAGACCGAGCGCGGCCACCACGGCCAGGGCTCTTGCGCTGCTTCTGGCGCTGGTACGAACGTGCATGCGGCTCTCCCAACAGTCCTCAATGGCTGGGGTGTGCAGGCGACGACCGTAGTGACTGGTGGGTAAGTCCGGCGCTGGCGGGAGCGCTCAGCTTTGTTGACCCCGGTTCTCATAGCGGTAGGCCCCCGGCGTCGTCCCCGTCCACCGCCGGAACGCGCGATGGAAGGCCGTGTCCTCGGAGAAGCCGAGCCGCGCGGCCAGCTCGGCGATGGGCTCCGTGCCCTCGGCAAGCCCGGCGATCGCCGCGTCACGCCGGACGGCGTCCTTCAACTGCTGGTACGAGGTGGACTCCTCGGCCAGGCGGCGGCGCAGCGTCGCGGGGCTCACCGCGAGGCGGGCGGCGATCTCGCCCAGGGACGGCAGCCGGGGCGAGGTGCGCAGTGCCCGGGCCAGGGCGCGCCGTACCTGTTCGGCGACCGTCGTCCCGTACTCGCGCCGCGAGAGGAGGTCGAACGGCGCGCGGTCCAGCATCCCCTGCAGCGCCGCCTCGTCCCGGATCAGCGGCGCGGCCAGCCAGCGCTCGTCGAACCCGGCACCCGTGCGCGCCGCGCCGAAGCGGACCGGGCAGCCGAAGAGGAGCCCGTACTCGTCCTTGTGCGGGGGAGGGGGGTGCCCGAACTCGGCCCAGTGGAGCGGGATGCGGCGTCCGATCAGCCAGCTGCACAGGCGGTGCCAGATGATGACGAGGCACTCGGCGAGGAAGTAGTCCCGTTCGAGGTCGTTGCGCACGGCGAAGACGGCGCTGCCCGTCTCGCGGCGCTCCAGCGTGAGATCGGGGCCGCCGGGGAACAGCCCGTAGAAGGTGACGCCCCGCTCCATCGCGGCGCCCAGGTCGCGGCAGCCGAGCGAGGCGTGGCACATCATCGCGAAGGTGCCGGGTCTGCTGGCCGCTGCGCCGAGGCCGAGGAACTCGTCGCCCGTGGCGCGGTACAGCTCCCGGAAGAGGCGGGCGAACTGGACCTCGGTGATGCGGGCCCGGTCGTCGCCGAGGAGCAGCGGGGGGATCTGGGCGGTGCGGAGCAGCGGGACGGTGTCGATTCCGTGGCGCTCGGCGCCGTGCAGCATGGCGCGGACGTGGGGGACGGTGATGGTCCGGCTGGGCATGGGGGTTCCTTCCCCCGTACCGGGCCTCCTCGAACTCCGGGGGTCAGACGCCGGCCAGACCCCCGAGCACCCCGAAGCCGACGGGCAGCAGGAAGGCGATGCGTCCGTACTCGGGCCGCCTCTTGTCCGCTCGGCGCAGGTAGGTCGCGAATCCGGCGGTGACGATGCCGAACGTCACCGCGTACAGCAGGGTGTCGGTGGTCGACATCCCGCTCCAGCCGTCGGAGAGCAGCGCGGTGAGCGTCATCGCGCCCCCGAACAGCGCGGCACCGGCCAGCGCGTCATCGCCGGTCAACACCAGCGGTGCCGTGCTGCCGTGCCGCTCCTTGCGCCAGACCTGGAAGACCAGGACGGTGATCAGGACGATCTCCACGGCGACGGCCAGCATGAACGAGGCCTTGAAAGTGGTCTCCATGGGCCATGTTCCCCCTTCTTGTTCATCGCGGCGCGATGGCCGACGCCGGTCGACACTGCCCTGGTCAGGGGCGGTTTGGCGTCAGGCTTGGTAAGGATGATGATGCCGGAGCCGCTGGGGCAACAAGCGTTTTGAGGATCTTCAGAGGGTATCCGCGCGTGGCGGTCTGAGCTCCGCGGCCAACTCCGCTGACGCTTCCCGTCATCCCCCGACGGCCCGCACTGTCCCTAGCGTCGTACGCATGCAGCCGACGGAGCGTCCCGAGACCCTGGCCGTCCTCACCGAGTGGGCGGCCGACCGCCATGGCAAGCTCCCGGCCCTCCGCTTCAAGTCCGGTGGCGGGACGTGGGAGGAGATCTCGTACGACCAACTACGCGCCCACGTAAGGAACGTCGGCACGCGACTCATGGCCATCGGGGTGCGTCCGGACGACCGCGTGGCGATCCTCGCCGAGACCCGCCCCGAGTGGACGTACGCCCACTTCGCCGTTCTCGCGGCGGGCGCGGTGGTCGTTCCCGTCTACCCGACGGCGGGTGACGACGAGGTCGAATGGGTCGTCAAGGACTCCGACGCCTCGGTGGTGATCTGTGAGAACGCCGCGCAGGCGACGAAGATCGAGCGCCTGCGGCCGGGGCTGCCGGGTGTGCGGCATGTGCTGCTGATGACGGAGGGAGAGCAGGGAGAGGAGGGAGAGGAGGGAAGCGGGAGGACGGAGAGAAGCCGCGCCCCGGAAGAGGCGCACGAGGCACTACTGGAACGCGCCAGAGAACGAGCCCCCGCCGACCTCGCCACCATCATCTACACCTCCGGTACCACCGGCCTGCCCAAGGGCTGCCTCCTCACCCACGGCAATCTCGGCGCCGTACAGTCCGCCACCCTCCCCCTGATCGAGGCGGGTCCCGGCGACTCGACGTACCTCTACCTCCCGCTCGCCCATCTCCTCGCCCAGCTCATCGAGTTCACGACCCTCATCCAGGGCGGCGAACTCTGCTTCTTCGGCGGGAGGATCGAGAACGTCGTCGCCGAGCTCGCGGAGGCCAAGCCCACGCATCTGCCGTCCGTGCCACGCCTGTTCGAGAAGCTGTACTCGGTGGTGCTGTCCCTCGCGGAGTCCCAGGACGGGGGCCGCGAGCGGTTCGAGGAGGCGATACGGATCGGGGTCCTCGCGGCGGACGGCGTCCTGCCGCCCGATCTCCGGGACGCGTACGAGGAAGCCGACAAGGCCCTCTACGGGCTGGTCCGGCAGGCGCTCGGAGGGCGCGTGCGGTGGGCGCTGACCGGCGGCGCGCCCATCGCACCGCACGTCGTCGACTTCCTGCGGGCCTGCGGGATCGCGGTCTACGAGGGGTACGGCATGACGGAGTCGGCCGGTGTCATCAGCCTGAACCATCCCGGCGCGGTCCGGTACGGCACGGTGGGACGCCCCGTCGAGGGCTGCGAGGTCCGTATCGCCGACGACGGAGAGGTCCTTGCCCGGGGCGAGATGGTCTTCCCCGGCTACCACGGGAACCCGGCGGCCACGCGCGACGCCGTGGACGACGAAGGCTGGCTGCGCACCGGCGACCTGGGCGCCCTGGACGCCGACGGCTACCTCAGCATCACCGGCCGCAAGAAGGACCTGATCATCACCTCCGGCGGCAAGAACCTCACCCCGTCCCTCAGCGAACTGGCCGTACAGCAATCGCGTTTCGTCTCGCGCGCGGTGATGGTGGGGGACAAGCGCCCCTACCCGGTGGCCCTGATCACGCTGGACGCGGAGGAGATCGGCGGCTGGGCGGCCCGCGAAGGTGTGGAGCTGACCGGTCCTCCTTCCCGGGACCCGAACGTCCGCGCCCTCGTCCAGAAGGTGGTGGACGCGGCCAACGCGACGGTCTCCCGCCCGGCCCGCATCCGCGATTTCGCCCTGCTGGACGAGGACTTCACGGTGGAAGCGGGCCTGCTCACGCCAAGCCTGAAGGTACGCAGGCACGCGGTGACGGAGCGGTACGCGGGGGTGGTGGAGGAGCTCTACGGGAGGGGCGGGGCAAGGCCGTCCGAGGCGCCGCCCGAGCCTGCGGCGGCTATGAAACCCCCGTCGGAGCCTGCGGCTATGAACCCCCCGCCAGCCGCAGCAGCGCCGTAGTCGCCGCCGCGCCGATCACGACCACGGCGAAGGGAGCCTTGCGCCAGGCGAGCACGCCGCCCGCCAGTACGCCGATGGGCCGCGCCCACCCGGCGAAGCCGTGCCCCTCGGTGAGCGCACCGGTGGCGAGCAGCGCGACGAGCAGGACCGTCGCACCGACGGCCAGCAACTCCTGTACGCGAGCCGGCAGTTCGACCCGCCCGTGCAGCAGGGGGCCCGCGAGGCGGAAGGCGTACGTGCCGGCGGCGAGGACGAGGACGCAGGCGAGGTAGGCGTTCATGAGGCGCTCCGCTCGGAGGGGCGGGAAGGACGTGCGGGGCGCCCCGGTCCGCGCCGCGCCGCGAGGAGGCCAAGGAGGGCGAGGAGCACCGGCACCCCGGCGGGCAGCCATGGAGCGGCGGCCACCGCGATCACCGCACCGGCGGCCGCCGCCCGCCGCGTCATGCTGTCGCCGCGCAGCGCGGGCAGCACCAGGGCGAGCAGCACCGCGGGGAACGCGGCGTCGAGTCCAAAGCGGGTGGTGTCACCCAGTGCGGCTCCGGCGAGTGCGCCCCCGAGGACACTGACGTTCCACACGGCGAACAGGCCGAGCCCGGATATCCAGAAGGCCGCCTTGCGTCGCTTCTGGTCGGGCTGTGCCAGGACGAAGGCCGCCGTCTCGTCGGTGATCAGGTGTGCGCCGAGGAACCGCGCGGCCCAGGACCGCCCCAGGCTGTCGGCGACGGCCAGGCTGAACGCCGCCGTGCGGGAGTTGAGCAGCAGGCCGGTCGCGGCGGCGGCCACCGGGCCGCCGCCCGCCGCGAGGATGCCGACCGCGCTGAACTGCGCGGAGCCCGCGTACACGAGCAGTGACATCAGGACCGGCACCCAGACCGGCAGGCCGCCCGCGACGGCGATCGCGCCGAACGAGACGCCGACGACGGCGTCGGCCAGCCAGACGAGGGCGATGTCGCGCACGACGCCGCGGGGGAGGTGGGAGAGGCGTACGAAACCGTCGTTCGTTCGGTCAAGTGGATCGTCTGTTCGGTGTGGCGAACGCATACGTCGTAGGATGGGCACGGTGGGCCGCGTTCGTCAAGGCGAACAATCGGTCCGCTACAGCGAACGAGGTGCAGATTCTGAGGCCCAGAGGGGCTCGATGGGCTCAGAGGGGCTCAAAGGCGAGGGAGCGGTACGGCATGACTGACGGCAAGGGCGGCGGCACCGCCCGGTCCCGGCTGCCCCGTGAGTGGGTCGCGGCCGCGCTGCGCCGGGAGCGGGTCAAGGCGGGTCTCTCCCTCTCCGAGCTGGCCAAGCGCGCGGGCGTCGCGAAGTCGACGCTGTCCCAGCTGGAGGCGGCCACGGGAAACCCCGGCATCGAGACGCTGTGGGCCCTGGCGGTGGCGCTCGGCGTGCCGTTCAGCGTGCTGGTGGAGTCGCCCGCGCCGGAGGTGACGGTGATCAGGGCCGGGCAGGGCCCGACGATGCACGCCGAGCGCGCGTCATACGCGGGGACGTTGCTGTCGGCGGGACCCGCCGGTGTGCGGCGCGACATCTACCACGGGGCGATGGAGCCGGGTTCCGCACGGGAGTCCGACCCGCACATTCCCGGCTCGGTGGAGCACCTGGTGGTCAGCACGGGACGCCTGCTCGCCGGCCCACGAGACGAGACGGTGGAACTGTCCGCCGGCGACTACATGTCATACCGGGGAGACGTCCCCCACCTGTACGAGGCACTGGCCCCGGGGACGACATTCGTCCTGATCATGCAACACACGTAGAGCGAGCGCCCCAAAGGGCCGCGAGGAACGGCGCGACCAGCCACGACGACGCGGCAGCCGAGAAGCCGGGCTGAGCTAGGCACACGCCGAAGGGGGGCCGGGCGAAGCTAGGCACGAGCCGAGAAGCGGGGGCCGAGCTACGTACCCTTCCGAGGCCTAGAGGCCAGCAACTGCTCGCGCAGCGCCGTAAGTTGATGCGAGGTCTCCACCGCCAGGCCCTCGTCAAGCGTCGTCAGCGCCAGCAGCAACGCATCCGCCACCACCAGCGCGGTCAGCGCCTCCGTAGTGATCCCGGTAGGCGTATGCGGCGCCGTCAGGACCGCGTCCACCCGCGCCCCGTACAGCTCCGCCAGTTCGTCCGTGACCAGCACGACCCGCGCCCCCACCGCCCGCGCCCGCTCGATCAGCACCGTCAGCTCGGTCAGCGCACGCCCCGGCTGGAAGATCACCACGGCGTCGCCCTGCCGCACGGCGAGCAGGCGGTCGGCGAGGGCGAAGCCCGTGTCCCCGAAGTAGCGGGCCCGGCGGCCGATCCTGCCGAGCGCCAACGCCAGGTGCCGCGCGGCGAGTTCGGACGCCGCGATGCCGTAGCAGTGGATCTCCGGGGCTTCGGCGAGGAAGCCCACGGCGTCCCGCAGCGCCTCGCCCGGCGTCAGGCGCCGCGCGTGCTCGATGCGCTCCTGGGCCTCGTCGAAGACATCGCCCCAGATGTCGTCCAGGTCCCGCCCCACATGCGCGATGCGCTGCTGCAGGCGCACCTCGGGCGGCACCGCCGACGTGAAGTCCGACGCCAGTTCCCGCTTGAGCGCGGGCAGGCCCGCGTACCCGAGGCGCTGCATGGCGCGGACCACCGTCGCGTTGCTGGTCCCGCTCGCCGCGCCCAGCTCCTGCGCGCTCGCGAAGAGCAGCGACTCGGCGGGAGCGCTGACCACGTACTGCGCGACGGCCCGCTCGGACGTGGAGAGGGTCTCCCACTGGTCGCGCACGGCCGCCCGCAGCCGCGCGAGCCCCGCGCCGGAGCCCGGCTGATCCTCTGAAATTTCCATTACAGCTATTGACTCTCGTGTGATGGCCGTTACTCTCCTGGGCAACGCATTCCAAAGGGAGAGCATCTCGTAACCAACGTTACAGCAGCTCTCCGTCGCGAGGAGAACAATGGCACTGCCCCTCATCGAGATATCCGGCACCCCGGTCGGCCGCGGCCGCCAGTACGGCGAGGCCGTCCGCCCGCAGCTGCACGCCGCCCTCGCCTATTACGAGGAGGCGTTCGGCCAGTCGTCCGGCCTGACCTGGGACCAGGTCACCGCCCGCGCGGCCCGCTGGCTGGAGCCGGTCCGCGACTACGCGCCCCACCTCCTGGAGGAGATGCGCGGGATCGCCGAGGGCGCCGGAGTGGACCTCCCCGACATCCTCGCCCTCAACGCCCGCGGTGAGGTCATCTACGACCGCTCGTTCGCCGACATGGCCAAGGAGAGTACGGCCAAGGAGAGTACGGCCAAGGAGAGCGAGGAACCCGCCGAGGGCTGCACCAGCTTCGCCGCCTACGGAGAGGCCAGCGGCGACGGCCACGTGTGGGCCGGGCAGAACTGGGACTGGCGGGCCGGAGTCGCCGACACCGTCGTCATGCTGCGCATCGTCCAGCCACCGCACCCGACCCTGATCATGCAGGTCGAGGCGGGCCAGATCGGGCGCCAGGGCGCCAACTCGGCGGGCATCGCCCTCAACGCGAACGGCCTCGGCGGCCGCTTCAGCGACGCGATCGGCCTCCCCCAGACCGTCGTACGCCGCAGTGTCCTGGACCAGCACACCATCACCGACGCCCTCGACGTGCTCTGCCGCACCCGCGCGCACATCGCGTCCAACGCCCTGCTGACCTGCCGAGAGGGCTTCGCCGTCGACCTGGAGACCACCCCGGCGGGGCACGGCTGGATGTATCCCACCGACGGACTCCTCGTGCACGGCAACCACTACCAGGCAGGCGTCCCCGCCGCGATCGCCGCGCACTACCGCCCCATGTCATCCGATTCGCTGGTCCGCGTCCCCCGCGCCGAACAGGGCCTCGGCGCCCTGCGCTCCTCCACCGGCGCAGACGAGTCCCGCAAGATCATCAAGCAGGCCATGTCCGACCACCTCGGCCACCCCGAGTCGCTCTGCACCCACCCCGACCCGCGCAAGCCCGAGGTCAAGCACTGGTCCACGCTCGTCTCCTCCTGCGTCGACCTGACGAGCGGCGACTACCACGTCACCGCCGGCACCCCCTGCGACCGCGATTACCAGCACATGCCCTGGAACCTCTACGACGGCCCGTACGGAGACAACAGATGACGACGACCAGGACCATCCCGAGGCGTCCGCTGGTCGCGGGCCTCGCCACCGCCACGCTCCTCGCCGTCGCCGGCTGCAGCGGCGCCGACACGTCCGCCACCGGAGGAAAGCCCGCCGACGCGGCCGAGCTGAAGCTGAGCGCGACGACCGCCGACGCCGAAGGACCGCTGGACAAGGCGGACTGGCTCCTCGAGGACGAGCCGGACTCGCTCGACCTCGACACCCAGGGCACGAGCGCGGGCCGCGTCGTCCTCACGAACGTCTGCGAGCGGCTCTATCAACTGCAGCCCGACATGACGACGAAGCCCTTCCTCGCCGAGAAGGCCCGTACGCCCGACGACAAGACGCTCGTCCTGAGCCTGCGGGACGGCGTCACCTTCCACGACGGCTCGAAGCTGACCGCCGAGGACGTGCTCTGGTCGCTGAAGCGGCACGCCGACCCGGACATGGAGCAGGCCGACGAGTTCGGCAACGTCAAGTCCATGAAGAAGACCGGCGACCGCGAGATCACCATCCGCTTCAAGTCCCCCGACGCGCTCTTCACGAAGGCACTCGCGGGCGACGCGGGCGTCGTCTGGAACAAGGAGCAAGTGAGCGACGCGGGCGAGGACTTCGGTACGCCGGGGCAGGGCGACGCGTGCAGCGGCCCGTACGAGCTCAAGAGCTGGAAGTCCGGCGACTCGATCACCATCGGGGCGTACGACGGCTACTGGGGCACGAAGCCGCTCACCCGCCAGGTCACCTTCCGCTGGGCCTCCGACAGCGCGCTGGTCAACGCCCTGAAGACCGGCGCCGCCGACGGGACGTACGCCGAATCCCCGAACACCGCCTCCGCCCTGCGCACCAGCAAGGGCCTCGACCAGCACTACGGCCCCTCCACGGCGTCCCTCGTGCTCATCCCCACGGCCCGCGGCGGCCTGAAGGACCCGCAGATCCGGCGGGCCCTGTCCCTCGCGATCGACCGAGCGGGCATCGCGAGGTCCGGGTACGGCGGCCTCGTCCAGCCATGGGCCACCCCGGTCGGCTCCGGCGCCTGGGGATACGAGAAGCCCGCGTTCGAGGCCGCGCAGAAGAAGCTGGCAGCCGCGGCCCCCGCCACCCCGACCGCCGACGACCTCGCCGAGGCCAAGGAGCTGGTGAAGGAGGCGGGCGCACCGACCGATCCCATCGTGATCGGCACGGACAGCAGCCAGGGACGGACGGTCGTCGCGAACGCCGTGCGTTCCGCGCTCCAGCGCATCGGGCTCAAGGGTCAGATCAAGACCGTGCCGACGGCCCAGTTCGAGGAGTTCTACAGCGATCCGTCCGCACGGGCCGACATCGACGTCCTTGTCGGCGACTGGTACATCTCCAAGGCCGACCCCATGGGCTTCTACGACAACGGCCTCTCCGACTCGTCCAACAACTGGGTCGGCTTCAAGGACGCGACGTACGACAAGAAGGTCCGGCAGGCGCTGAGCACCCTGGACGACGCCAAGCGGGCCGAGCTCGCGATCGACGTACAGAAGCGGTTCGTGGACGCGGGGGTCTGGATCTCCGTCGCGCAGGTCCCGACGGCCCTCGTCGTCAGCGACAAGCTGACGGGCCCGCCCGCCTCACAGGCCTACCTCTACTACCCGTGGGCCGCCGAACTCGGCCTGAAGAAGGGCTAGGTGAGAGACGTGCTCGCTCGGATCTCACGTCGGCTCGCGGGTCTCGTCGCGACCCTCTTCGCCGCCTCGTTCGTCATCTTCGCCGCCGTGTACGCGGCGCCGGGTGATCCCGCGGTGTTCCTCGCGGGCGGCCGGGACAAGCTGACACCGGAGCGCCTGGCGCAGGTGCGCGCGCAGTACCACCTAGACGAGCCGCTGGTCGTCCAGTACGGCCGGTGGCTGTGGGACTGCGTCCACTTCGACCTGGGCCGCTCCTTCAAGTACAGCGACCAGGTGGCCGACCTGGTGACGGCCCGCTTCCCCACGACCCTGCAACTCGTCGCCTACGCCACGGTGTTGTTCGTCGTCCTGGGCGTCGGCGCCGGCATCCTGGCCGCGGTCAAGCGGTCCACGTGGGTGGACTCGGCGGTGGTCGGGGGCACGACACTCGCGGCCTCGGTGCCGTCCTTCGTGGCGGCCATCGCCCTGGTCTCCCTCTTCGGCGTACAGCTGGGGTGGTTCCCGGTCTCCGGCTCGGGAGAGGGCTTCGGCGGCACACTGCACCATCTGACGCTGCCCGCACTGTCGTTGGCGCTCGGTGCCCTCGCCATCATCAGCCGGGTCACCCGGCAGGCGATGGCGGACGCCTCCGCGTCCGACCACGTGGAGGCGGCCCGCGCATCCGGCGTGCCCGAAAGGGACATCATCCGGCGGCACGTCCTGCGCAACGCGCTCGGGCCGATCATCACGATGTGCGGACTCGTCATGGCGGGCATGCTCGCGGGCACGGTGGTCGTGGAGACGGCGTTCGGCATCAGCGGAATCGGCTCACTCCTCGTGGGCGCGATCAACACGCACGACTTCCCGGTGGCGCAAGCGGTCCTGCTGCTCATGGTCACCGGCTACATCGTGGTGACGACGCTGGTGGACGTGGTCCACCCGCTGCTCGACCCGCGCGTGAAGGAGGCACGGTCCTGATGGCTTCCACCGCAGCTGTGGGGCTCGCGCCCCTGGTCGTACGACGCCGACGCCCCGTAGGGGTGATGGTGGCCGCGGCCCTGCTCGGCCTGGTCGTCCTGGCAGCGGTGTTCGCACCGCTCCTGGCGCCCTACGCCCCCGACGCGATCGACCTCTCCGCATCCCTGGCCGGAACATCGGGCGACCACCTCCTGGGAACCGACTCATCCGGCCAGGACCTCCTGTCCCGCGCGCTGTACGGCACCCGCACGAGCCTGATCGCCCCGATCCTGCTCCTCGCCGTCGCGGCCGTGCTCGGTGTCACGCTGGGCGTGCTCGCCGCGTGGCGCGGGGGATGGGTGGACGCGCTGGTCTCGCGGATCACGGACGTGATGTACGCGTTCCCGGGCCTGCTGTTCACCGTCCTGATCATCGCCGTCTTCGGCGCGGGCATGACGACGTCCGTACTGGCCCTGGGCCTCGCCTTCACCCCCACGATCGCCAAGTACGTGCGCTCACTGGCCCTTTCGGAGGCCCGCAAGCCGTACGTGGACGCCTACCGGGTGCAGGGGATGGGCGGCGCGCGCATCTGCGTCGCGCACCTGGTCCCGAACCTGGGCCGCGCGATCCTCGGCTACCTGGTCGTCCTCTTCGGCGAAGCACTCATGTCGCTTGCGACCCTCTCCTACCTGGGCTTCGGCGCCCAGCCCCCGTCGTCCGACTGGGGCTTGATGGTGCAGGAGGGGCAGGCGGCCGTGGTCCAGGGCGCGCTGCTCCCGGCGCTCGTCCCCGGCACGGCCATCGCCCTGGTCGTCGTGTCCTTCAACGTGGTCGGGGTCTGGGCCGCCGACCGGCTAGGGAGGCAGTGACCCATGCTGCTCGATGTCGAAGACCTCACCCTGCGGGTGCCCGGAGCGGCCAGACCGCTCCTCGAATCGGTGTCGCTCACCGTCCGGCCCGGCGAAGTCGTCGGCCTGGTCGGCGAGTCGGGCTCCGGCAAGTCGACCACGGCGAAGGCGGCGCTCGGCCTCCTTCCGGCGGGCGCGACGACCTCGGGCTCCGTCCGGGTGAACGGCGCCGAAGTCCTCACCCTCAAGGGCGAGGCCCTGCGAACCCACCGGGCGCGGACCGTGGCCATGGTCCACCAGGACCCCCGCGCCGCCCTCAACCCGGTGCGCCGCATCGGTGACTTCCTGACCGAGCGCGGGGCGACCCGCGAGCAGGCGGTCGAACTGCTCGGCACCGTCGGCCTCTCGGACCCCGCACACCGTGTACGCCAGCGCCCGCACGAGCTCTCCGGCGGCATGCTGCAACGCGTGGTCATCGCGGGCGCGCTTGCCGCGGAGCCGAGCCTGCTCCTCGCGGACGAGGCGACCAGCGCCCTGGACGTCACGACGCAGGCGGAGATCCTCGCCCTCCTGCGCGATCTGCGGGCCACCCGGGACCTGGGCCTCCTCTTCATCACCCACGACCTGCACCTGGCGGCCGCGTACTGCGACCGCGTGTACGTCATGTACGCGGGCCGGGTGGTGGAACAGCGTTCGGCGAAGGCCCTGTTCGACACCCCGGCGCACCCCTACACACGGGGTCTGCTCGCCTGCTCGCCCACCCTGGGTGAGACGGCCCACACCCTCCGCCCGATCCCGGGCCGCCCGCCGTCCCTCTCGGACACGTTCCCGGGCTGCCCGTTCGTGGCGCGCTGCGGGGACGCGGAGGAGGCGTGCGAGACGTGGACTCCGGAACAGTTCCGGCTGGACGACGACGGGACGGTGGCCTGCGCGGTGGAGGCCATGCGTGCGACGAGCACCGATGCGACCGAGGTGAGCCGTTAAATGAGCACCGACCTGCTGACGGTGAACAGCCTCAGCAAGAGCTACCCCCTGCCGGGCGGCGGACGCCACCAGGCGGCCGACAACGTGACGTTCACCGTCGGGCCGGGCGGCTCCACGGGCATCGTGGGCGAATCGGGCTCCGGCAAGACCACGGTCGCCCGCATGCTGGTGGGCCTGGCACGCCAGGACTCCGGCACGGTGACGGTGCTGGGCCGCCCCCGCGAGGCCCGTACGCCCCGGAAGCGAGCCGCACGCCTGGCCAGGGCCAGGGAGATCCAGATGGTCTTCCAGGACCCCTACCTCTCCCTCGACCCCCGCCTCACCTCCGCCCAGTGCCTGCGCACGGCCCTGCGCCTGCACGGCAGGGACGAGGCCCTGGCGGCGGGGCTCCTGGACCAGGTGGGCCTCGGCACCCGCGAGGCCGGCGCCCGCCCCCGCGAACTCTCCGGCGGCCAGCGCCAACGCCTGGCCATCGCGCGGGCCCTGGCGGTGGACCCCCAAGTCCTCGTCCTGGACGAGGCGGTGGCGGCACTCGACGTGTCGATCCAGGCCCAGATCCTCCAGCTCCTCGGCGAGATCCGCCGGGACACCGGGGTGGCCCTGGTCTTCGTCAGCCACGACCTGGCAGTCGTCCAGCACATCACGGACGAGGTCCTGGTGATGCGCAGAGGCAGGGTGGTGGAACAGGGCCCCACGAACCGGGTGCTCACAGCACCGAAGGCCCCGTACACGACGAGGCTCCTGGCATCGGTCCCAAGGAAGGACTGGAACCCCGAGGAAGCACTGAGCGCCCCGTAAGGGGCGCGGGGAACTGCGCACCCAGCGCCCACCCCGTAAGGGGCGCGGGGAACTGCGCGCCCAGCCACAACCGGACCGGCAGAAAAAGGGGAGCCCAAGGCCCAGGGGCCAGAAAAAGGCAGGGGCCCCGCCTTCCGCTCGCGCGGGAGGCAGGGCCCCTTGGGTACTGCTATCCATGTCCGGATCAAGTCACCGGAACTGTCACACGCCCCACTCGCATGGGGCGCCCCACTACATGGGGGTGACGTTCTCCGCCTGCGGACCCTTCGGGCCCTGCGTGACGTCGAAGCTCACGGCCTGGTTCTCCTCAAGGGAGCGGAAGCCGTTTGCGTTGATCGCGGAGTAGTGGACGAAGACGTCGGGGCCTCCGCCTTCCTGGGCGATGAATCCAAAGCCCTTTTCGGCGTTGAACCACTTCACGGTTCCGGTAGCCATAAGCCCTCCTTGGGCCAAAGGGTTGCCCTGCTCCAGAACCTGCGATTGTTGAAACAACTGCATAAGTCTGAAAACGACGAGAGCCCGCGGGTCACATGCTCCGCAGGCTCTGTACTGCAAGGGAAACCAAACTGCAACTTGCGGCGAGCTTAGCACGCAGGCAGCCGAATGCAATAGGGGGCAAGATCACGTCACCCGGATGTTTGACGGACCCCCCAGAGGGGTTGACGGGCCAGGTCGAAAGCTCTTGACAAGTACGGGATCGGGGCCCCGCTTTCTGCACCGTACCGCAAGGGGGCTAGCCTCCCCGATGTGGACAATTCTCCCGTTGACGCCATCGCCGGGGAGGGCTCAGATCAGCTCCCCGGTCACCGCCGCACCCCCCGGCCGCGTGTCGGTCACATTCAGTTCCTGAACTGCATGCCTCTGTACTGGGGGCTCGCGCGGACCGGCACGCTGCTCGACTTCGAGCTCACGAAGGACACCCCCGAGAAGCTCAGCGAGCAGTTGGTGCGGGGCGATCTCGATATCGCGCCCGTGACTCTCGTCGAGTTCCTCAAGAACGCCGACGACCTCGTCGCTTTCCCCGATCTCGCGGTCGGCTGCGACGGCCCGGTGATGTCCTGCGTGATCGTCTCGCAGGTGCCTCTCGACCAGCTGGACGGCGCCAGGGTCGCGCTCGGCTCGACCTCGCGCACCTCCGTGCGCCTGGCGCAGCTGCTGCTCGCCGAGCGCCACGGTGTGCGCCCCGACTACTACACGTGCCCGCCCGACCTCGGCGTGATGATGCAGGAGGCGGACGCCGCCGTGCTGATCGGGGACGCGGCGCTGCGGGCCAACCTGATCGACGCCCCGCGGCTCGGCCTGGACGTATACGACCTGGGCCAGATGTGGAAGGACTGGACGGGACTGCCTTTCGTCTTCGCGGTCTGGGCGGCGCGCAAGGACTACGCGGCGCGCGAGCCGGCCGTGGTGAGCGCGGTGCACAAGGCGTTCCTGTCCTCGCGTGACCTCTCGCTCGAAGAGGTCGGCAAGGTCTCCGAGCAGGCCGCGCGCTGGGAGGCCTTCGACGCGGGGGTCCTGGAGAAGTACTTCACGACGCTCGACTTCCGGTTCGGCAGCGCGCAGTTGGAGGGCGTCGCGGAGTTCGCGCGCCGGGTGGGCGACACGACCGGGTTCCCGGCGGACGTGCGGGTGGAGCTGCTGGGGGCCCAGCGGTAGCAGGCGGGTTCCGCGGCAGGCGGCCCGCGCAGGACGCGGTGGGATTGCCGGGGCCGCCCGGCGTGCCCGCGGACTACCCTGAGCTGCAGACAATGCGCGCGGCTCGGTGGCCGCGGCCGTGCGGCGCGTCCGGGGGAGGCCTTCGTCATGCATCCGCTCGATCCCGGTGAACCGACCGTCATCGGGCCCTACCGACTGCTCGGGCGCCTCGGCTCGGGCGGCATGGGCCGGGTCTACCTGGGTCGCAGCTCGGGCGGCCGTACGGTCGCGGTGAAGGTCGTCCACCCGCACTTCGCGCTCGACGAGGAGTTCCGCGCCCGCTTCCGGCGCGAGGTGGAGGCGGCGCGGCGAGTGGGCGGCGACTGGACCGCGCCGGTCCTGGACGCCGATCCGGAAGGGGCGGTCCCGTGGGTGGCCACGGGGTACGCGGCGGGTCCCTCGCTCACGGAGGCCGTACGCGACCGGTCCCCGCTCCCCGCCCATTCCGTACGCGTACTGGTGGCGGGCCTGTCCGAGGCGCTCGCCCACGTGCACGGTCTCGGCCTCGTCCACCGTGACGTGAAGCCGTCGAACGTCATGCTCACGATGGACGGGCCCCGGCTCATCGATTTCGGCATCGCACGGGCTACGGACGGCACCGCCTCGCTCACGTCGACGGGAGTCTCCGTCGGCTCGCCCGGCTACATGTCGCCGGAGCAGATCCTCGGCAAGGGCGTGGCCGGGGCGGCGGACGTCTTCTCGCTCGGGGCGGTCCTGGTGTTCGCGGCGACGGGGGCGTCACCGTTCCCGGGCGACTCGTCCGCCTCGCTGCTCTACAAGGTCGTGCACGAGGAGCCGGAACTCGGGCCGCTGGAAGGGGAGCTGCGGGACGTCGCCCGGCAGTGCCTGGCCAAGGACCCGGCAGCACGCCCCGCGCCGAAGGAGATCGCACGGCGACTCGCGCCCTCGGGTGTGACCGGCCTGGTCGCGGCCGGCTGGCTGCCGGGCCCGCTGGTCGAACGGGTCAGCAGGAGCGCGGTGCGGCTCCTCGACCTGGAGACGGAGGGGGCCGGCGTCGCGGAACAGCAGTCGGGCCCCGTGCCGTTCGGCCCGCCGAGCGCACACGCCCCGGCGCACGAGGCACAGCGGAGCAACACGTTCGGCCCCCCGGACCCCTCCTACGCCCAGTTCCCCAGCCCCTCCACAGCCGCCCCCTCCACACCCACCCCCGCCCCTCCCGCGTACGTCCCCACACAGACGTCAGCGCCCTCGGGGACGCCCGGCAGGGTGAGCGTCTCGGTCGCCGCGACGTCCACGCCGGGCGGTGCCGACGGGCTTGGCCGCAAGGTCAGTTGCACGCTGGTCCTGGGGGTGGCGGGCGCGCTCGCCGCGGTGACGGTCGGGTCGGTCTTCGTCTTCGGCCTGCTCCCGGACAACGAGAACGACCGAGCGGGCGACGCGGGAGACCGGCCCCCGGCCGCGACCGCGAGCGAGCAGCCCGGAGGCGACGGCGCGGACCAGGGCGGCGACGAGGTCCCCGCCTCCTACCGCGGCACCTGGGAAGGCCAGGCGACCGCGGCGAACGGCGCCGTCCCGATGGGCACGTTCAGCCTCAAGGTCGAGCGCGGCAAGGTCGGCGAGCGCTTCGCCGTCATGACGCAGACCGACCAACTGGGCGGGAAATGCGCGGTGGACCTGACCCTGAAGTCGGTGACGGACAAGGAGATCGTGGCCGAGGGGAAGGGCCAGGCGAAGAGCGCCGCACAGTGCACGAAGAACACCCACACCGTGCGCCTGCGCCCGAGGGCCGACGATCTCCTGTACCTCTCCGAGAACGCGGAGTCGGGGAATCCCGAGGCCCGGATGTCCCGCGTGAAGTGAGATCTCCGGGCCCCGCCCGCTCCCTCACATCGGCGTGGTGACCGTGACCGGTTCCCCGCTGCCCGTGTGCAGGAGGCCCTTGCCCGGGGCGATGGGGCCGCCGACCATGCTCCGGGTCGTCCGGATGCCGATCAGTTCGCCGCTCGACGAATCCTGCGGGGAGAGCAGGATGCCCCGGCGGCCCTTCTTCGCCTCCACCTGCCAGCCGGAGAAGCCGCCGCAGACCTCCTCCTCGTCGCCGCCGATGATGAGGCCGAGGCCCCGCTCGGAGCCGCGCTGGACCAGGCGCTTGAACTCGCGCTCGGCGTCGCAGTCCTCCAGGACCTCGCCGTCGTCGATGATCCAGATGATCGGGTCCTCGGGCGACGCGTCCTCGACGACCTCCTTGAAGTCGTCGCTCTCGATGTCGTCGTCCTTGAAGACCTTCAGGATGCCTTCCTGGCCTTCCAGTTCGCGCAGCGGCGAGGGGCGAGGTGCGGCGATGACGAGGCGTACGCCCTGCGTCATGTACGAACGCGCCAGGTTCATCAGGGTCGTGCTGCGGCCCGACTTGGCCGGACCCGCGACGACGAACGTCGGCACGCCCTGCGCGAGGTCGGGACCGAAGCCCATGATGTCGTCGCCGCCGATGCCCGCGAGCGCCCAGAGCTTGGAGCGCGAGGCGTCCGGGTCCCGCATCTCCCACGCGTCGGCGAAACCGATGCGGCTCGGCAGGCTGTCCACGCGGAACGGCTTGCGGGCGCGCGGCACGTCCGCGTCCCGCACGGCCGCCGCCTCGCCGATCTCGGTGAGCGCCGCGGCCTGGCCCTGGCCCGTGGAGTCCTCGGAGAGGAGGGCGAACTGCGTCTCCGTGCCGTGCTCGTTCTTGAAGCCGCGGCCCGGCGGGATCTCCTCCGGCACCTTGCGCGCGTTCATGCCGAGCATCGAGAAGTCGGAGCGGTCGGCGAGCCGCAGGCCGTACTTGTCCTCGGTGAGCGAGGCCATGCGGCCGATGAGGACCTGGCGGTCACCGGTGATGACCAGGTGGATGCCGACGCTCGCGCCCTCGCGCATCATCGCCTGCAGTTCGTCGGTCAGCTCACCGTGGTCGTACTCGCCGAGGGTGGGCAGCCAGCCCTCCCAGCGGTCGAGGAGCACGACGATGTGCGCGAGCCGTTCCTCGTCGGGCACCGCGGCCCGCTGCTCGCCGATGTCGGCGAAGCCCTTGTCGGCAAGGAGGTCCTGGCGGCGGGTGACCTCACCCTTGAGCCGGGTGATGAGCCGCACCGCACGCTCGGTCTGGTTACGGCTGACGACGGCGCCGCAGTGCGGAAGCCGCGTCAGCGCGTTGAGCGCGCCGTTGCCGCAGTCGATGCCGTAGAGGTGGACGTCGGCGGACGAGTGCGTACGGGCGATGGAGCCCGCGATCGTCCGCAGGATCTGCGAGCGGCCACTGCGCGGGGCGCCGCCGATGAGCAGGTGCCCGAACGTGTCGAAGTTGACCGCGACCGGGCGGCGCGCCTGGTCGGAGGGGATGTCCTCGAGGCCGAACGGCGCGGGTGCGAGCGCGCCCGGCTTGTCGCTCGCGGCGGGCCGCGGGATCTCGTCGAGCTGGAGCGTCTCGGAGAGCGCGGGCAGCCACGGGCTGTGCTGCGCGGGGATCCCCATCGTCGCGTTCGCGTCGCGCACGGCGTCCACGAGGACCTTGAGGTCGGTGATCTCCTCCTCCTCGCGCGCCTCGGCCTTGGGCTTCACGAGTGCGGCACGGCCGAGGTCCTCCCACCCGAGCGAACCCGCCCACGGCGCGAGCAGCGCGGGGTCGGTGGCGCCGGGCCTGCGGCCACCGACACGCCCCGACTGGAAGGGGACGAGCGAGGCGTGCCCGAGGCGGACGTAGGCGCGGCCGGGCGTGCTCTTGGCGATGTGTCCCGCCGCCGGGTCGTCGATGACGTCGGCGGACTCGGCGCCGTCCGTCACGCGCAGGGCGATGCGGAGGTTGGTGTTGGCGCGGATCTCGGGCGACACGACACCGGAGGGCCGCTGCGTGGCGAGCAGCAGGTGGATGCCGAGCGAACGGCCACGCTGGGCGATGTTGACCAGACCCGTCACGAAGTCGGGCAGGTCACGCACCATGGAGGCGAACTCGTCGATGACGATGAGGAGCCGGGGCACGGGCGGGTGCGAGGGATCGCGGCGCACCAGATCCTGGTAGTCCTCGATGTCCTTGGCGTCGGCGGCGGCCAGGATGTGCTCGCGCCGCTTGAGCTCGGCGCCGAGCGACTCCAGGGCGCGCTCCACGAGGTGCGCGTCGAGGTCGGTGACCATGCCCACCGTGTGCGGCAGCTTCACGCAGTCCTTGAACGCGGAGCCACCCTTGTAGTCCACGAGGACGAAGGTCATGTTCTCGGGCGTATTGGCGACGGCCAGCGCCGCCACGATGGTCTGCAGCAGCTCCGACTTACCGGAACCGGTCGTACCGGCGATCAGGCCGTGCGGCCCGTCGCGCCGCATGTCGATGCCGAAGGGCCCGTCGTACGACTCACCGATGACGGCCATCGTCGACTGGCCGCTCACCTGCCAGCGCGCGGTGATCTGATCGGCCGTCGGCGGCTCCAGCTGGAGCACGTCGAGAAGCCGGCTCGACCCCGGCAGCGCCGAGTCCTCGGTCTCGCCGCTGATGTCGCGCAGCGGCGAGAGCGCACGGGCGAGGCGTCCGCACCAGGCGGGGGAGACGAAGTCGGGGCGTACGTCACGGATGCGGGCGGCGTCGGTCCGCTCGACGCGCAGCCGCAGTTCGAGGGGCTTGTCGGCGCCCTGCTCGTTGTCGTCGGCACTCTGGTGCCAGGCCTGGAAGGAGGGGAAACCGCCGGGAGCCGCCGGGACCGGCTCGGGGGCCGACGCGGTGGGCCGGGCCGGCAGGCTGATCTCCTCCGGCCGAGGCTCGGCGATCACGACGGCCTGGCACTCGCCCGGCAGGAAGCGCTCCTCGTCGTCGAGGCAGAGCGCGTACATTGAAACGGCGGGGCCCTCGCGCAGCAGCTTCACCACACCGGGCATGGACCGCAGCCGCCGGGACCCGTCCCACACCACGACGATGTCGGGGTCTCCGAAGGAGGCCGCGCCGCCCCGGTTGTTCTCCTTGGCGGCCTTCTGGCGGGCGGCGAGTATCTGGGTCAGCTCACCGATGCGCGAGCCGACGGTCTCGGCGTCCGTCCCGATCAGCACGTTGGCGTCCTGCGATCCGGAGGGCCGCGAGTGCGGCAGCCAGCGCGTCCAGTCCCAGGTCTCGCGTGCGGAGTTCTCGGTCAGGACGTAGAACTGGACGTCGAGCGGGCTGTGCAGGACCGCGCTCTGCGCGACCGCCCAGCGGCCGAGCGCCTGCGCGGAGTCGCCGGGTCCGGCCATGCCGATCACGCCGAGGTCGCGCAGCGAGAGCGCGACGGGCGCGTCCTCGATCTTCCAGGTGACCTCGCGCTTGTGGTCGTCCTGCTCGGGGTCGTCGAGGACGACCTCGGAGTCGATCCGCCCGGTGCCGACGCGGATCAGCAGATGGTCCCCGTCGGTCCGCCGCCGCTCCCACAGGCGCGTACGGGGACCGGTGCTGAGGGAGAGGATGCCCGCCGGGCTGAGGATGGCCTGCCGCTTGTCGAGCCGCTCGGCGACGAGGGCTTCCTGGGCGTCCCTCTCGATCCGCTCCTTGTGTTCGTTGTACTCCTTGACCTGCTTGGCATGGGACTTGCGCCCGTGCTTCTTGTCCATGAAGTAGTTGCCGAACAGGATCAGCGGGCTGAGCAGCGCCATGATCAGGTAGTACCAGCGCCCGAAGATCATCACGGATACGACGGCACCGACGAGCGGCGTGAGCGCCATCAGCCAGGGCAGCGGGCGCGCCTCGAAGTCGCGTACCGGACTCGGCAGCCTGAATTTCGTCTGACGCTCGGGGGGACGGAGTCGGGGCGGCCGGTTGTAATCAAGTCCGGCGCCGTCCTCCGACCATTTCAGCGCGGCATTGGGTGCCGTATAACGGTCGAGTTCGAAAAGGGTGTTGCCGACCGCGATCTGCGCACCGAGCGGCCATTCCCCTTTCTTCCACGTATTCCCGCCCGAATTGCTCTCGCGGTCACCATCGGCCGAGTCGAGCTCGTCATTCTTCTTCCTCTTCTTGCCCGGTTTGCTGCCCTTCTCGTTCTTCTCGGCCTCTGCTTCGAGTTCGTCGTACCTCTTGCCGTCGAGGGTCACGCCGCCTTTGTCACCATGTACGGCGACTTGGCAGGTGCCATCGGTTGCAACTGACAACGTCAGGGCGCGAGAGGGCAGTTCCGGGTCATCGACGCGGATGTACGAGGCGGGCCCGCTGCCGATGTCGTAGCGCCCGATCCCGAGCCGGTGCACCGCGCCGGCCGCGGGGCCGCCCGCGACGCGTAGTTCGACCAGACCGGTGGGCTCGCCGGGCAGGCAGCCCGCCGGATCGTGCAGGCTGACGACGGCGCCCTCGCGCAGCGGGGAGGTCCCGATCGTCGCGGCGGCGTCGACGGGATAGCCGTCCACGAAGACGATCGGCGCGCCGCCCTGGCCGGTGCCGGGCTGGAGTTGATGCCCGCCGATGGGGATGATCTGGGCGTCGCCGCCGCCGTACCCCACCTGTGCGGCCAGCTCCTTGGCGATGTCCCCCACGGAGGACTCAGGATCGGCGTCGAGCACGACGTCGGCGTTCGCGCCGCCGAGCGGATCGACGACGGTCAGAGTCAGGCGCACGATCGTCCTCCCCTTGAGCCCCTTTTGACCGCTTCCGGAACGCGGTCACAGCGGCTGGTCCACAGTGCCTGTGAGGCTGTCCACAGTGCCTGTGACGATAGCCGCTCCACCCTTCCCGCAGGCAACGGGCTGTGCACCAGCTCATAGCAGAGCTGTGACTCAACCGGGGTGTGCTCACTTCTGCCCCACCCGTAAGCTGCTGCACCAAGAGCGGAAGATCGCATGAACGGCCGGACGGCCTTCGCGCGGCCCGCACGGAGGAGCCAAGGGGGATGGCCCTGCGGCGAGTTGGATTGGATGTGAAGCCACATGGCCAAAGACGCCGATATCACCTATGAGGAGATGCGGACCGCGGCGGGCAAGCTGAACGACGCCAAGGACAAGATCGACGAGAAGCTCGACGCTCTCGAGCGTTTCGTCGAGAACCTGGTGAAGAACGGCTACACGACTCGCAAGGGTTCGCAGGCCTTCGAGGACTCCTTCAAGGAGTTCAAGAAGGGCGCCAAGGACACCATCGAGGGCCTCACGGGCATGGGCAAGTTCCTGACCAGCGCCGCGAAGGCGTACGAGGACCTGGACGACGACCTCGCCAAGGGCGTCAAGGGCAAGTGATCCTGCCCTGGGGCGCGTGAGGTGACCCCAGGACGAGTGATCCGGCCCTCGGGCAGGGAGCAACCCGGTGCGATGGACCGCCGCTTTCCACGGCGGCCCATCGCACCGGTCGTATGTCGTGGTGCGATACATGGGGGCGCTGTGGGTGGCGGTGGCGACCGGGCCAAGCTGGACCTTGACGTGATCAAGGGCATGGGTACCGGGCTCAACAACGTGAAGAAGGCCTTCGACGGCCTGGAAGATCTCGGTGGTCAGTACGAGGACGACTTCGGGAACGGCGATCTCGCCGACAAGTTCGGGGACTTCGCCGACAACTGGAAGTTGAGCCGCAAGAGGCTGACGGACGAGGTCGACGCGCTCGCGCAGAT
The DNA here is from genome assembly GCF_053591915.1 of Streptomyces sp. NPDC002853. Taxonomy (NCBI): domain Bacteria; kingdom Bacillati; phylum Actinomycetota; class Actinomycetes; order Kitasatosporales; family Streptomycetaceae; genus Streptomyces; species Streptomyces sp. NPDC002853. Next base: position 67,333 of record NZ_JBSFUS010000017.1, read on the forward strand.
CGCCAAGGCCGCCGCCGAAGCGTACGAGGACATCGACCATCAGCTGGCCGAGGCGATCCGCGGCGCGGACGACCCCAAGTCGAAGAAGAAGGGCTGACCCATGGCCGGACGCCCACGCGATTGGCACCCGGTCGCGGACAGCGACCCCATCCCCGGCGACGCCGACCGGGTCGCGAACCTGGGGAAGAAGCTCCGCAAGACCGCCGACGAGCTCGAGAAGCAGATCAGGAACATCAAGGCGGTCTCCGAGGTGGAGGCCTGGGACAGCAAGGCCGGCAAGGAGTTCCGCGAGAAGGCCCAGGGCAACGTAAAGAAGCTGGAAGCCGCCTTCAAGCGCTACGACACGGCGGCGGACGCCTTCGGCAGCGAGGTCACCGAGGTCGGCGGCAGGTTCGACGACAAGCTGCACGCCAAGCCGAAGAACTACGCGTCGGACCTCAACCGGGCCCAGGAGATGGCGGACCTGGCGCTCAAGGAGGCCCAGGACGCGGACGAGCGCAAGAGCGCGAGTCAGAAGAGCCTGGACGGCCTGTCCGACAAGGACAAGGACAAGGGCGGCGGGGACGGGAAGGACGACAAGAAGAAGCTGGAGGAGGCGCGGGACGCCGCGGGCGACGAGATCGAGGCCGCCAGAAACAAGATCGCCCAGGCCAGGAAGGTCCGCGACGACGCGGCGAAGCGGGCACGTGACGCGATCGAGGATGTCATCGCGGACGACTCGTTGAAGGACGGGTTCTGGGAGACCCTCGTCGACGACATCAAGTCGGTGACGGAGCTGATCTCCACCGTCTGCGGAATCCTTTCGCTGGTGGTCGGCTGGATTCCCGTCATCGGGCAGGCGTTGGCCGGTGTGCTGGGCGCGATAGCCATGATCGCCACGCTGATCACCACGATCTGCACCATCATCCAGGTCTTCCAGGGCAACGCGGACTGGATGGACGTGGGTCTGGCGGCGGTCGGCTTCCTGCTGATGGGCGTGGGCAAGGCCTTCTCGAAGGTGGCGGGAAAGTTCGCCAAGAACGCGCTCGGCAAGATGGGCCGGGCCGGAAAGGCGCGGACCACGAAGCAGGTCACCAGGGCGAACAAGAACCTGCGCAAGCTCTCAGGCAAGAAGTTCAAGCTGGAGAAGGGCGAGGGCTGGAAGTCCCTCAAGGAGCCTTTCACCGAGCCGTTCTCGAAGGCCGCCTGGAGCAAGAATCTCAAGACCCTCAAGCCCGGCAGCGGAAACTTCGCGGCCGCCAGGAACGAGCTGGCGGAGCGGGGCGGCGGAAGTGCTTTCAAGGGCATCGGAAAGTCGTTCTCCATGGCCGACCCCGGTGTCGCGTCCGACCTGAAGGCCATCAAGTCGGGAGCGGCCGGACTCGGCAACTTCGACGTCAATGCCGTGAGCCAGATCTCGAAGACGGCCACGCGTCTGGGGGTCACCGGAGCAGGCATCACGCTGGCCGGCCTCGGCCTTGACGGTAATCTCAACCCGCTCGTGGCCTGAGCCCAGACCGAAGAAGGAACGCAGTGAACACACCTGACGACGACGTCCCGGCGCTGTCCGAGGACTTCGCGGTCCGCATCGACCTCCAGCCCGGCTGGGTCGACCTGACGCTGCGCGAGGCCTCGAAGGCCGAGGCGAAGGCGCTCGCCACGAAGACCGTCAACGAGCTCAACCCGCTCTCCCTGGAGATCGAGAAGAGCGCGGTCTTCGACGACATGGCCGAGCGGGCGCTCAACCTCAATGAGGACGCTCCGGCGCTGGCGGCCGCGTACTACTCCGAGAGCGGCGAGGGCCTGATCAGCCTCATGGTCGACTCGTACGGCGACGAGGGCGTGCCGCGTCCCACGGCGGACGAGGTGCTGCCCCTGCTCCTGGAGTGGGAGAACGGCGAGGTCGTGGGGGAGCCGGAGGTGACCCGCCTGGAGCTGGCGGCGGGCCCCGCGATGCGGGTCCAGGCGACGCTGAAGATCAAGCGGATGCTCGGCCTGGGCCGCCGCATCACCGAGTTCGTGAAGTACGCGGTGTTCCCGCCCGGCATGCAGAGCCTCGTCGTGGTGACGGCGACGTGGGAGAAGATCCAGCTGACGGAGGAGAACGCGCAGCGGGTCGACGAGATCGTCCCGACGCTGAGGCTGGGCCTGGTGGACGAGAACGGAAACGAGATCGGTGGCGGGACCGGAAACGAGACCGGCCCGAAGCCGGAATCCGGACACCCTGAGTGAATTCGAGAGCCAGAACCCGATGAAGAACGCCAGCGAATTCACTTCGCCGCCCTCCGACTACAACGTCATCGTCCCCGACGGCTGGTTCCAGTTGCCGCTCGCGCCCGAGCAGCGCGACCAGGGCATCATGGCGCTCGCGGACCAGCAGTTCCGGGGCGTGGACAACGCCCCGCACATCAAGAAGCAGTTCATGCGGGAGATGCAGCGAAAGGCCAAGGGTGCCTACGGCATCGGCGGCACGGAGCTCTACATCTCCACCCTGGCGGTGGGGCAGCTCCCGCTGGCCTCCTCGCTCCTCATCAGCATCCCCGGCCCCGACGAGTGGCCGAAGATCTCGGACCCCGAGGAGCTGGCGGAGCACCTGGCGAGCAAGGACGGTTCCGACGAGCCGGAGGACGAGACCGCCGAGCTGGGTGTGGTGACCCTGGCGGCGGCGGGACGCGCCGTGCGCCAGCGCCGCAGGGAACTGTCGGACGCGTCCGCCCAGTTGGGCAGCACCCTGCCGAACACGCTCGTCACGTACTACGTGCCGATCCCCGCCACCAAGAGCTGGCTGCTCCTGAGCTTCTCCACCCCCGTGGACCCGCTCGCCGACCAGATGGTGGAGCTGTTCGACGTGGTGGCCGGCACGCTGCACTGGGACTGACGATGACGCCCACCGACGGCACCCGCCGCTCCCGGACCCGCGACGGCTTCGGCATCGCGGCCTTCGTCGTCGTGCTCGCCGCCCTGGTCGTCGGCTTCCTCTGGGCGAAGGGTGCCTGGCGCGCGGTGATCCGCGAGGCCCCGGACCTGATCGCGGACTGGCCCGGCGGCCCCTGGGTCTTCGGCGCCGTGGCCGGGGCACTGGCGGTGGCCGGCGCGTACGGAGGCCTGGCACTGTCCGACCCCGCGCGGGTCACCGGCAGGGGCACGGTCACGGTCACGGGCACGGGCACGGGCACGGTCACCGGCACCGGCACCGGCACGGAAGCCCCGCGCCGAGTCGCCCGCCGCACGGCCACCGCGGTGTGCTGGGCCGTGCCGCTGCTCCTGACGCTGTACATCCTCTCGGCGCTCCCCGGCCGCAACTGCCGCTCCTCGTCCACCACTTGCCAGCAGGTCGAGGGCGCATTCCCCGCCCTCCTCGCGTACGCCGTCACGGCTGCGGCCGCGGCCTGGGCGACGCACCGCGTACGGGCCGGCCGCGCCGAACAGCGCCGAGCGGCCCAGCAGGCAAGGCTGCGCAAGCTGCGCAAAAAGGGCAAGGGGAAGAGCAGGGGAGCCGGGGCGGCAAGGGGAGCCAGGGGAGCCCGATAGGGGGCAGCGCCCGAGCGGTCAGCCTCTCCTAGGGTGACCCGCCCCCTCGCCCTCGGGGAAACTCCCCTCGCCCCACCCGAGCCGCCAGCCCCTCGTGTTCCGTGTCCCGGAGCAGGGATCCGTATCCCGTGGCTGCCCACAGGCTCTGCTCGGGTGGCACCTCGAAGTACGGGAGCGAACGGCCCTCGTGGATGTCGGTGAGCACCTCCGGGGCCCGGCGGGAGCGGACTGCCGTCGCGCATTCCTCGCACGCCGCCACGTGCAGGTGATCGCGGCGCCCCAGGGGGCGCCAGCGGAGGCGGAGATCCGCGCGCCCGTGCAGGGGGTTGAAGAAGCAGAGAGGGAGCGGCGAGCGAGCCGCGCCGTCCGCCGGGGCCAGCGCGTCCCGGCCCTCCGCGACCAGAGCGAGTACGCCCGCCAGGTCCGGCAGCCCGCGCGCCGAGTCCAGGACCTTGCTCGCGGCCGCGTAGGCGTCAAGTGCGCCCTGTAGTCCAGGTGTTGAGGCCGGGGCCGACTCCGCTGCCGCCTCACCCAGTGCGGTGACCTCCGCCTCCGTCCGGCGGCGCAACGCACCCTCGTCCGCCGTACGCGCCGCCGCGAACACCGCCTGGGGGAAGGCGAAGGGGGAGCCGGTCGCGCTCGGGTACCGGTTCGACCTGCCGCGCCCCCGACGGCGTACGCCCACGAAGAAGAGCCCTCCGGCGGCGAGCACCACCGCGAGTGCGAGTGCGAGTGCGATGGCGGTCGGCAGCGGCCAAGAACCGTCCTCCTCCTTCGCGGCCTCCGGGCTGCTGCCGCTCCCACTGCTGTCGCTCCCGCTGCTGGTCGCGTCGTCCAGGTCGGCCGTCGCCTCCTCGTACGCCTTCGTGCCGTCGCCCCGCGCGATCAGCTCGATCGCCTTCTCCGTCTGCTCGGCGAGCCCCGCGTCCTTCATCTCGGCCAGGAAACCGACGGTGCTCACCGCGTCGCGGGCCTGCTGTTTCTCCTCCGGCCACTCGAAACCGTGCAGATCGCCGGTCCACTTGTCGCCACCCGTGACGAGGATGAGCTCGCGCTGCGCGAGGCGGTCCCGTACGACCTCGGCGAAGGCATCGGACTCACCGTCGTACGCGTCGCCCTGGACCAGCGGCACCAGGGCCACCTTGATCGGCAGGCCGGTCTTCTCGATCTGCCGGACGAGCTGCTTCCGGCGGGCGGGTGGAACGGAGTCGGCGTACGCGGCGTCGACGTACACCGGTGACGTGCGCAGGGCGGCGGCGACTTTCTGGCCGGGGCTGGGGCTGGGGGCGTCCGGTGCTTGGGCGGCGGGGGTGGTCGGCGCCTGGGCGACGGAGGGCGTGACCGTGGCCAGCAGCGTGGCGAGGGAGAGGGCCATCACCGCCGCGAAGCGCGCCACCATGCCCGTGCCCGTGCCCGTGCCCGTGCCCGTGCCCATGCCCGTGCCCAGGCCGATGCCCGCGCCCGCACCCGCACCCGCGCTTACGCCCGCGCCAACGCCCCCTCGGCCGCCGATCGCGCCCTTCCGGCCCCTCGCCCGCTCACTGAACACCGGCGTACTCCCGTACCTCGCGGATGAGTTGAGGAACTCCGTTGACTATGGCGGGCAACGGCCCCGCCGCCTCCTCGTACGGCACACGCCCCGAGCGGCTCGCCCCCGGCAGCGTCAGCCGGAGTGTCCAGGCGAGGCGTGGCTGCACGCCGACCCTGACGCGGCACTCCGCGCAGACCGGGATGGTGCGCAGGCGCTGTTCGTCCGGCGAGTACTGCGCGTCGCGCCACCCCGAGGCCGGGCCGTGCAGCGGATTGAGCGCACAGCAAGGCTTGTCCGCACCGACGAGCGCGCCCCGGCCGACCCGCGCCAGGACGATCGCGGCGGCGAGGTCGGCGGGCGCGGTGTCGTCGTCGACGTGGCCGTCGGGGTCACGGTCGGCGAGGAGCGTCGCGGTGTCGAGGCAGTCCCAGACGCGGGTCCGGACGGCGGCCCGGAGCGTGGCTTCTGCGTCGAACTCGCGCGCCAGCGCGTCGAGTTCGTCACGAGCCGTCTGGCGCAGGTATCCGAGGGAGGGATTCGGCGGCGCCGTGAAGGTGAGGACTCCATCGGGCGAAACGGTGCTGACCGGCGCCTGCCTGAGCCCCGGCACCGCAAGGCGCAGCAGCCCGAGCACCGAGGCGACGACTACGAAGAGCAACGCCGCGGCGAACGCGCCGACGAGGAGACCCGGCCAGAAATCACCGGAGAAGAGCGGCGAGAGTGTTTCCTCCTCGACGGGCTCGGGGGCGTCGTCCATGCCGAGGGAGGAGGTCTCCGGGTGGGCGGTACGCGGCGCCTTGTCCAGGAAGGTGATCAGGTCGTCGAGCCGCTCGCCGAGCCGGTGATCGGTGGAGCGGTCGTCGTCATCGCCGTAACGGATGGAGTCGGGGATGTCGAAGGCGACGAGGTTCGCGTCGATGCGTACGTCGTAGGTGACGACGTCGATGGACCCGCCGAGAGGATCCGCGACGACGTACACGCCGTGGTCGCCCTTCGCTCCCAGCTTCTGCCGCACGGCCTCCACGAAGATCTCGGTCTCGCCCCCGGACTCGTCCTCGCTGAGCTGCGGCGCGAGGACGACGTGGACGGGCCCGCGGCCGAACTCGCTGATCCGGCCCCGTAGTTCACTCCGCTGCTTGGAGTCGAGGAGGTGCGGGCTCTCGGGATCGCTGTAGATCGGCCCGCCCTGCTTCAGCCCGGCGGCGACCCGCTCGACGCGGCTCGACAGGTCGGAGGCGATGGGCCTCGGCGAGGAGCCGGCCGTGTCCTGGTGGAAGGCGAGGAACGCGGAGAGGGCGACGGCCCCGGCGGCGAGTACGGCTACGCCGATTTCGACGCGGAAGGGCGTGAAGTAGCGCCGCGAAGCACCGAGTTGCTCACTGCCGCTGCCACTGCCACTGCCGCTGCCACGCCCATCGCCGCTCTCGGGGCCCGAGTGGTGGTGATGGTGCTGCTGCTGTCGGCTGCGCGATCGGCGTACGTAGCGCCGAATGTACGGGCTGAGGGCGAGGATCAGCAGCGGTACGCCGGTGAGGGCGATGCCTGTGGCGAAGGACTGGTTGTCGCGGTCGGTGGGGCCGATGTGCATCTTGTCGACTTCTTCACCGTTGTCGCCGCTGTACTTCTCGCGGGCGGCCTCCGCACGCTCGGCGGCCTTCTTGCTGCCGAGCGCGATGACGTCGGTGAACCGCTCGAAGCTGAGCAAGGGGCCGGCGTCGTAAGGGAGTTCATAGAGTGCCACGGTGGACGCGTCATCGGCGGGCGCCCGCACCCCGAAGGCGGCGGCGTCGGCGACGCCCATGTCGTCGACGAGCACATAGAGCCCGTCCCGCCCGAGCCGGTCATGCACGGCCGCGAGCAGCCGGTCACCGCCGTTGTTCTGGCTGGGCAGCACAAGAACGTAGGTGGGGACCTTGGTCCGCTTGGCCAGCTTCTTGAACTCGGGGGCGGTGGAGCGGGGAATCTCGCGGGGGAGTTGGTCGGTGACGTGGACGGGGTCGGAGCGGAGGAGGCCGGCGAGGGCGGCGGCTTGGGTGGGGGCGGTGCCGTCCTTCTCGGCGGGAGCCGCGAGCGCAGGTGCTGCCCCGCCGAGAAGGAGAAGGAGAAGGAGGGAGAGGGTGCAGAGGGTGGTGAGCAACGCGAAGAAACGGCCCCGCTGCGGCCGCCCCCGCCCGGCAACGTCGGCCGCCAGGCAGCCGACCCCGCCCACAGGTCTCACCTGTGCGACTCGCACCCGCGCCACGCTCGCCCGCGCCACTCGCACCCGCGCCACTCGCACCCGCGCCACGCTCGCCTGAGCCACTCTCCGCTGTGCCACCCCGTTGCTCATTGGCCGCACTTTACTGTCGCGACGGGAGCGTTTCCATGGGGGCTCTGTTACGGGAGGGGGCGAGGGAGCCGGCCGCGTATGGCTCCTTGATCTCCTCACCACCCGCTCCCGTGACCATGCTCTGCAAGCCCTCGCAGAGTCCTTGGGACGGGCTGACAACATCCGAGGACCGAATCGTGACGACGAAATCGCCGTCGGGGCCCCGCGTGACGAGGGGCGTACCGGCAGCGGAATGTGCGGCGGCGAAGGCCATGACCGTCATCCGCTGGGCGGTGGTGCGGGCCTCAGGATCGTGAAGACGACTCCTTGGCGGATCAGGCCGCGGAGCCGGGTGCCGCAGGGGCCGAGGTCGGGGAGCCCGGCGCCGGGAAGTCCTCCGGATCTCCTCTTCGTCCCCCACGAGTTCGTCCTCCACGGGTTCTGCGAAGCTCACCGTCCGGAGGACGGCCGCCATGATGTCGCAGAACTCGGTCCATTAGCGGCGCCGTACGTGTGCTTGCCGAGCTGCTTGACGCCGTAGCCCCACTCATCGGCGAACTCGTGCAGGTCCTCGACGAGCTTGCCCGCGCCGACGACGGAGCCATCCGTTCCACGGAGGGTGCGTCGGGCGGCGTCCATACGATCGCTGACCGTGGAAAACGTCTTCCGCAGCTCTTCGAAGATCGTGTCGTCGAGGCGTAGGTCGCTCACGTGGTGTCCCTCGGGTCCCGCTATTAGGCGGGCCGGGTGCTTGCTTGAGCGAAGGAGGGCTGAGGGAAGGTAATGCAACGCTGAATGTGAAGGGGCGGTGAACGGGCCTACGACTACTGGTCCTAGTGGGCCGCCCCCACCAGAACTTCTCCCCTCTCCCCTTGCCAACCTATGGCTTCCATTTACTTCAAGGTTTTCGGTATAGCTGTTGCTTACCGGAATAACGGCCCATCAGGCACCGGTAGCGGACGAACGAGGCATGCTCGGACCCATGGATATCCGCACAGTGGTGCACGGCTTCAAGAACGTGGCCCCCCTCCCCGGCCTGCCCGACGCATGGTCCTGGTCACCGGTACGCACCGTGAACTTCGCCGGTGCCCTCTCCGCCGACGGGCACCGCCTGCTGCAACTGAGCGGCCCCGACCCGTTCGACCATGAACTAGCCGCTGCCACCCTGCAGTTCGCAAGGGATCGTGAGCCGGAAATCTTCGCCCGCAACCCCCGTCTCGGCACGGCGAGCGGCTTCGCCCCGCCTATGGCTGCCGCGAGGGACGCCTTCGACGTGGTCGTTGGCGTAGCTCCCGAGGTCCATGGCTTTTACCGCGTGGAAAACCCCGACCTGACCCAGCACGTACGCCTCGTGTTTCCGGCGTACGCCCACGAGTTCTCCGGCACGGAGTCACTCCCCGAGTCGATCACGCGCTACCGCATGCTGCGGCTCGCGGACTTCGACCGCCGTAAACCGGTCCCGTACCTCAAGATGCGCTACGCCAACACCCGTACGCGGAGCCGGAGCACCAACCCGGGCCGGGGTTACAGCGAGGAGCACCGCCTAGCAGAGGAACTACGCCAACTGGAGAACGCCCCCGGCAGCTTCGTGGAGTTCGAGAATCGCCACGGGGAGGTGTGGCGGGCCGAGTGGCACGCCGGCCCGTGGCTCATCGCGGAGTGGGGCACATCAGCAGGCCCTCCGCCCGACCCTGACGCGGTCGACGCTGTCACGCCGCGCGAGATCGAACTGGAGGACCTGCTCGCGTTGGCGGGGGCACGGCTGCGCGCCGACCAGCCCCGTGTGATCAGCGGTTGACGGACTGCACTTCCTCGACGGTGACCGGCTGATCGTTACCGTACTCGCCGTCCGGGAGGTCACCTCCCGTACCGCCGGTGCCGGTCCAGGTGACGTCCCAGGTAGCGGTGGCCTGGAGGTTGAACGTCCCATTGCCGGACGAGCGCTGGTAGGTGACGCCGCAGGGCGGCTCCTCGTCCGCCTTGCCCTTCGCGTACGGCTCCCCGATGGAACCGTCGTCGTTCATCTCGCACTTCCCGGACGCGGGAATGCGGACGGCGTCTTCCGTACCCGGCTTGATGCTGAGCGCGGTCGGCTTCGCGGTCGTCGTGGCCTCGATGTGCAGACCGGGCACGTCGAGCGAGGCGGTGACGGACACGGGCTGGAAGTCCCCCTTGTCGAGCCACGCCCAGGTGGGGAGGTTCACCTTGGAGGGCCCGTCGGGGGCGAGGGTGACTTTGGTGCCGGGGACTTTGATCTGGTTGTAGGCGAGTTCGGCGAGGATCTCGGGCTTGATGGCCTGCGGCACATCGGGTGTCTCACCGTTCTCGACCCAGAACGGCTCCCTGTCGCAGGCGAACTGGTCAGCCATCGAGGCGTTGGGGTTCTGCTGGGCCCCCCACCACATGCCGTCCTTTTCTTTGTCGACGTTGTAGCCGTCCTTTGCGTACGCCTGGTTCTGGTCGGACATGTCGCCGAGCACGTCTCGTGGGGCGTCCGGGTCGTGCCGAGCGGTGAAGTAGAGCCGCTGGCGGTAGTCCCGGAACTCGCCGGCCTTCCACTCCGGCGCGTACCAGCAGGCAGGCGGCGTCCAGTTGGTGTCGACAGAAGTGATGGGACCGCCGCCCTTACCGCCGCCGGAGGACCTGTAGGTGATCTTCGCGAGGGCGGTCAGGGTGTCGCCCTCCTTCTTCGCCGAGGTGGTGCCGTTCGTGGGCCCGTCCTCACCGGCTGCCGCGGTGCCCGCGGGGCCGACCGCCACAAATATGAGCGATGTCGAGCAGGCTGCAACCAGCAGTGAAGCTCTGCGCGATGCCATCACCTGCACTCCTTCGCCTTGGTCGCCACCTCGACCTGCTTGGCCCGCCACAGTCCCTTGTTGCTGTCGGACGCGGTCATGAGGACCTGCCAGGAGTCGAAGTCACTGATGCTCTCCTCCGTGTGGTGCACCTTCTTGGTCTTGACTTCCTTGCTGTACAACTTGCTGCTGTCGCTGCAGAAGGAAACGACCGTCGACTTCTTGTCCTTGACCGGCTCGACCTTGATGTCGGTGAAGCGCATCTCTCCGGTGATCGTGAAGCCCGCGTCAACGCGCTGCTTGATCTGATCCTTGGCGTAGGTGAAGGCCGGGCTCTGGTACTCCGAGTAGAACTTGTACGCGGCGTCTTCCGTGTCCTGCTTCACGATCCCGTACCGGATTGCCTTCACGAAGTTCTCGGCGTCATTCGCGGCCGCGGTCTGGGCCGCGTCCGACACGTTGGCCTTCTCGAAGTTGAGGTCCACGCCGGAGGGGAACTTCATCTCAGGCCGATCGACGACGGCAGCCTCGTTCGTCTTGTCGCTGGGCGACGCAGACTTCTTCGAGCCCCCCTCATCTGCCCCGGCGATCTTGTCGTTGCCCGAGTCCTTGTCGTCACCGCCACCCCCGCATCCGGTCAGGAGCAGAGCGGTGGCAGCCGTCAGCGAGACGACGGCGGCGGGCAGGGCGCGACTGCGGTTCACGTATGACTCCCGGTGGGGCGACAGTTCTACAAGCCATCCGAAGGTACTGAAGTGGTCAATGCCTTCGCCAGGGTTAACTTTGCGGAGTAGTGAAAGTCTCGTGTTGCGAATGGCCGTACAAACCGGCCTAGTTCGGTCGTAGCCCGGACGTATGGCCCGCTCAGTCTTCCGGAATGGAAAGCTCCACCAAATGAAGTATATGCTGGCCGACTGGGACGACGAATGGCACGGCTTTCGAGTCGACCCACGTGAATACCTGGCGGTGCTGCCCACCCTCCGAGAAGCATTGCCCGATGGGGCATGGGCCTTTGCCTCCGACCCGGAGCACTACACCTTCTCCGGCCTCCGCTGCGTAAAGGACCTGGAGCTCACGAACATCACCCTCCCCGTGCAGACAACGCACGGCACGGGGGAGACGGCAGTACTCACATTCGCCCCAAACAAGTGGAAACACGACGAAGCCCTACGCATCGAATACACCGGCGTCACCCACTTCGCCATCGACTACGCGCGGTCGATCGACTGGACGCAGACAATCACCCTGCTACTGGACGAAGTCCTGCCGAGTGAGGCGGAGGACGGCGGCGTAACGCACGAACTGGAGCTGACGGACGCGACGATCACCATCCACTGTGCGGACCTGACGGCGACGTGGGAGGGCCCTCGCGGTTAACCCCGCCCCCGGCCCGCCGCGCGTGCACGGATTGCAGAAAAGTCCCAGCGAATCGCGGCGAACCGCTCCCCGCGGCGGGACTTTTCTGCAACGCACCCTTTCGCCGGGTCAGCCCCCGTAAGCCCCGGGCAGCGGAGCCTGATTCTGCCGCCTCGTACGCTGACGCCCAGAGCCGGCGGATGACAGAGACAGCCGACGCACGACAAAGACTGACGACAATGGGGACGGGGACAACAGCATGGCCCGCTACACCGAAGCTCAGACCATCGCCCGCGGCGGTTTCAGCATCAAGGTGCCCGAGACCTGGTGGGAGTTCGACGTCCGGCCGGAGTCGCGCGACGCCGGCATCCGGCAGATGATCAACGACCGCATACGCGAACGCCCCGAGCTCGAGCCGCACCGCAACACCTTCGAGGGCTTCCTGCGCAAGGCGTCCAAGGAGGCGTGGCAGTCCGGCGCCCTGTACTGCGGCTGCATGGCGGAGAGCTTCGGCGGCGACGTGCCGATCACCGGCTCGGTCACGGTCTCCCTGGTCGGCGCCCGTACGTCGAACGGTGACGTGATGCCGACCGACCCCGCCGCGATCGTGGCCCAGCTCGGCGTACGGGAGGCCAAGCGCGAGGGCGACACGTACCGCAAGGTGACGACGGTCGACATCCCGGGCGTGGGCCTCGCCGCGCGCACGTACGGCATCGAGGACGTCTCGGTCCCGGGCGACGACCGCACGATGCGCGTCGTACTGATGCAGACGTTCATCCCGGTGCCGGGCCAGGAGGGCAAGGTGGCACTGGTGGCGGGCAGCAGCCAAGTCCTGGACCTCGCCGACTCCTTCTTCGACATCTTCGACGCGGTGACCTCGACGTTCCGCTTTGCGGACTAGGCGCGCCAGGGGCCTGACGCTGCGGCCCTGCCGCCTTCCCGTATCCCGTACGCAGCTAGTAACTTCGCATGTGCGTACGGGTACTTGTGGGGCGGAAGCGGCGGGGGTTGAGGCATGGCGGGGAATCGTCCGGCGGATTGGCATGTCCTGGACCTGGACAAGGACCCAACTCCCGGCGATCCGCACCGCGTCCGCAACCTGGCGAAGAACCTGCACGACTTCGCCGATGACGTGTCGAAGGTTCTTCGCGACATCAAGGGGATGGCGGGTGAGGATGCGATCCTCACCTGGGCGGGCAAGACGGCGGAGTCCTTCACGGCGGAGTTCGAGGACGCGCCGGGCAAGCTGAAGAAGCTCAAGAAGAGCTACGAGATGGCGGGTGACGCCCTCTCCTCCTACTGGCCGGAGCTGGAACGCTCCCAGGCCCTGGCCGACAAAGCCCTCGCCCAAGGGCGCGAGGCGCAGACCAGCCTGAGCGCCGCCCAGTCCCGCCTGACCTCGGCCGACTCCTGGGTGGACCGGGCGGGCAAGGAAGCCGACAAGTACAAGGACGACGACGGCGGCAGCAAGGCCGGCAAGGACGTGCCCAAGCCCGACCCGGACAAGGTCAAGGCCGCCACCCGCAACGCCAACTCCGCCGAGAAGGCCCAGACCGCCGCCAAGTCGGACGTCTCCGCCGCCAAGAGCCACCTCGATGCCGCGAAGAAGATGGCCGAGGACGCCCGCAAGATGCGCGAGAACGCGGCCGGGACGGCGAAGAAGAAGCTCGAAGAGGCCTCCGACGCGGGCATCCAGAACCGCAAGTGGTGGGAAGAGGTCGGGGACTGGGTCACCGACAACTGGGACACCATCGTCGCCGTCTGCAAGGTCGTCGTCGCCGTACTCGGCGTCATCGCCATGATCATCGGCGGCCCGATCCTGGGCGCGATCGTCCTGATCGCGGCCCTGGTGGTCCTGGCCGACACCCTTCATAAATACGCGAATGGAGAAGCAGGCCTACTCGACGTCGCTTTCGCCGCCCTGGACTGCATCCCCGGCATGAAGGGCCTCACCAGCCTCCGCGGCCTCGCCAAGGGCATGAAGGGCTTGAAGAGCGGACTCAAGGGTCTGGCCCTCGGTGCCAAGGGGCTGGGGAAGGGCGCGCGGCAGGGTGCCCGGAGCATCAAGAAACTCTTCACTTGCGGTGACCCGGTGGACGTGTCCACCGGCGAGATGGTCATGTCCGCCACCGACGTCTCGCTGCCCGGCGTCTTGCCTCTCGTTCTCGAGAGGAACCATCGAAGCAGTCTTCGCTCCGGTCGCTTCTTCGGTCCGAGCTGGTCCTCGACGCTTGATCAACGCCTGTTGCTGGACGCGACCGGTGTCCGGTTCATAGCCGATGACGGAATGGTGTTGCACTATCCCGTACCTGATGCGGGCCTGCCGGTTCTGCCTGTGGAAGGCCCGCGATGGCCACTCGAATGGGATGGTTCTCAGGACGGCTGGATCACGGTGGGGCGCCCTGACACCGGGCTCACGCTTCGCTTCCGCCCGCTGAACGGCGGGGCGTCGGCCGAGCTTCCCCTGTCCGAGATCAGGGACCGCAACGACAACACCGTCAGGATCACGTACGACCGGGAAGGGATGCCCGTCGAGGTCACCCATCACGGCGGCTATCGGATCGGTGTGGCCACAGAAGCCGGACGCGTCACCGCGCTGACGCTGACCAGCGCCGCCGACCAGCCGACGCTGGTGCGCTACGCGTACGACGATCGAGGCAACCTCGCGGAGATCTACAACTCCTCCGGGGTGCCGCTCAGGTTCACCTATGACGCCCATCACCGCATCACGGGCTGGGACGACCGAATCGGCAGCTGGTACCGCTACACCTACGACGATGCCGGACGATGTGTCGCCTCGCGGGGAATCGATGGAATTCTCGACTACACATACGCCTACGACGAGGCGAATCGCACCACGACTGCCACCAACTCGCTTGGCCACCGCACTCGGTACAAGTTCAACGACGCATTTCAACTGGTCGAAGAGACGGACCCTCTTGGCCACCTCACGGCCAGAACTTGGGATCGGTACGACGCGCTCCTGACGCAGACCGACCCGCTGGGCCAGGTCACCGAGTTCGAGTACGACGACTTCGGCCGGACCACGTCGCTGCGTCTCCCGGACGGGTCGCTCACCGCGACCGAGTACGGGGCGCTCGGTCTGCCCGAGCGCATGGTGGAGGACGACGGCGCGGTATGGCTGCAGCGGTACGACGGTGGTGGCAACCTTGTCGAGGCGGTTGACCCGTCCGGGGCGGTCACCCACTTCACGTACAGCGAGCACGGGGGACTCTCGTCACACACCGATGCCGACGGCCATGTCCGCACCCTGACATCCGATCTCGCGGGCCTGCCACTGTCGTTGACCGACTCCCAGGGCGCCACCACCGCATGTGTGCGTGACGCTTTCGGCCGTGTCGCCGAGTTGGTGGACCCGTCCGGGCAACGTACGCGCATGGGCTTCACCATTGAGGGACGGCCGACCTTCCACGAGCACGCGGACGGCAGCCGTGAGACGTGGGAGTGGGACGCGGAGGGCAACGAACTCGCCCACCACGATCCCTTCCAGGGCACGACGCAACACGAGATCGGTGCCTTTGACCTGCCTGCGTCACGCCGGAACCCGGACGGCTCGGTACACCGGTACGTCTATGACACCGAACAGCGTCTGATTGCCGTGACCAGCCCGGGGGGACGTAGCTGGACATACGACTTCGATGCCGCGGGCCGGCTGGTCGCCGAATCGGATTTCGACGACGTCACCCGGAAGTACAGCTACGACGCGTCCGGCCGACTCACACGGCGGGAGAACGGGGCAGGCGAAGCCGTCGACTTCACCCTCGATGCCGTGGGGAACATCGTCGGACGCCACACACCGGACGGTGAGGTGTCCACATACCGTTACAACGCGGCCGGCCAGGTCACCTGGGCTCGGAACGCGAGCGCTGTAGTAGCCCTGGAGCGCGATCCGCTCGGCAGGATCATCAAGGAGACGGTCAACGGGCGGTCCGTTGTATCCCGGTACGACGCTCTGGGGCGCCGCACCGAACGCGGCACCCCGTCGGGGGCGGTATCCCGATGGGCGTACGACACGGAGAGCCGGCCCACCAGTTTGGCCGTCGGCCCCCACGCTCTGTTGTTCCGTTACGACAGCGTGGGCCGAGAGGTGGAACGCAGCCTGGGAACCGGGGCGCTCCTCGCTCAGAGTTGGCAGCCGGGCCATCACCTGAAGGAACAAAGCCTGCTCCGCACAGCCGGTCATGGTCACCTTACGAACGCTGGCGACCGCGGGGCCGATGTGCTCGAACGTCGGCGTTATGCCTACGCGTCTGGTGGCCTGCTCTCCTCAGTCGATGAACTGCGCACTGGTACGCGGGATTACACGCTTGACGGGGCGGGCCGTGTGACCGCCGTGGATGGTCCTTCGTGGCACGAGCGCTACGGCTATGACGCCATGGGAAACATCGCCGCCGCGGCGACGGGCACGTCCCCGGCCGTCGAACCGGACGTCCGGGAAACGCGGGGCACGCTGGTCAAGCGAACAGGCCGCTCGACATACGAGCACGACGCCGAGGGGCGGGTCGTCAGGCGCATCCGCCGCACTCTGTCGGGACTGCGGAAGATCTGGTCGTACGGGTGGAATGCCGAGAACCGGCTCGTGGCTGTCGAAACACCGGAGGGGGAGCACTGGACCTATGAGTACGACCCACTCGGCCGTCGTATCGCCAAACGGAATACCTCCGGGGGTGAAAACCCGGATGATCACGTCCTCTTTGTCTGGGACGGCGAGAACCTGGCCGAGGAGTCGTCCGCCATCAGCGGGGAGACCCGAACCTGGGAGTATGAGCCGGACTCGCACACGGCGGTCTTCCAGATTGATCAGAACCCCTCGCAGGACGCGTATGACGAAGAGTTCTATGCGATCGTCGCCAATTCGGTCGGGACGCCGACGGAGTTGGTTTCGCCGAACGGGGAGATACGTTGGCGGAACAATACTTACTTGTGGGGCGGGCCGGCAGGAACAGCACCCGCAGAGGTTTCATGTCCCTTGCGTTTCCCGGGGCAGTATCTCGACGCGGAGACGCAGTGGCATTACAATTTCGCGCGCTACTACGACCCTGAGTCAGTTCAGTACACGTCCCCCGATCCGCTGGGTCTGACACCCCAGGACAACAATCACGGGTTCGTCCTCAACCCGCTGGCATGGCTCGACGTACTGGGCCTTGCCCCCTGTGCGAAGACTTTGGCGCGCAAGGCCTGGCAGTTGCGCAACAGTCAGGGTGGATACCTCGTCTACCATGGACTTGACGCCAACCAGAACATCATCTACGCCGGCATCACCAACAACCTGGCCCGTCGAGAGGCCCAGCACATAGCCAAGAACTATGGGATCACGCAGCTCGTTCAGGTCCCCGGAGCCGCCGGCCTCAAGAAGTGGCAGGCCAGAGCGATCGAGCAGGGCCTCATTCACGATGTCCGTGCATCGGGGTTCAGCAGGAGCAAGAACGGTGTACCCATCGGGCAGATCAACTCCATATCGCCGAAGAGGTCGCATTTCAATGCGGCTCTGAGGTGGGGAAGAATATTCATGTCGTGACGTCTTCGGGCGTCATGGATGAACGACAAGGATGTAGCTAATGGCATTGAAGAAGATGAAGGGTCAGCGCAGGCAGCACGCGGCGGGTGACGTGTTCGTCCTCCAGTTGGAGGACGAGAGCTACCGTTTCGGCCGCATCGTCAAGGTCGGGGAGAGCACTCCTCAGGCGCGGTTCCCCGGTGGAATCCTCGCGTATGTCTATGACGTTCCGTCGGCCGATCAAAATCCCGACCTGACACAACTCACTCCGGACCGCCTGCTCATGCCGCCCTTCTTCACCATGGGCTGGGTTTGGTCCAAGGGGTACTTCCGGACGGTCACGCATGCGGAACTGACTCCGGATGATCTCCTGAAGCAGCACTGTTTCTATGACGCGTACTACAAGGACTACGTCGACGAGAACGATCGCCGCATCTCTGAACGTGCCGACCCTTGCGGAGTTTTCGCTCTCTCCAACTTCGAGTACTTCCAGCACGAAGTTGACGAAGCGCTCGCGGGTAATCCCGTGGTGGGACGTCACCGGGAAGAAAAGTAGGCCCCTGAACAGGTGGCGGTTGGCCCGCACCGCACCGGTCCGACGAGGTACTCCTGGATTCAAGTGGGCGAAAATTCCCGCATGGTGATGGCACGGCCCTGGTACGCATCGGCCCCCGTCGTGGCCGGGCTGCCCGGCGGATGCCGGTGACGCCCTGGAGCGGCCGCACGACAGGTCGGTCCGACCGGAGTTCACCGTGCCGCTGCCTGGCGGCTTCGCGCTTCTCGTGCGCTACGACAGCGGCGAAGACTTCACGACCACAGACATCGCGCTCACCGGTGGCGGCGGGCGGCAGCCGACGTAGGGGCTGGTGAGTCGGAGCTCGGCCCGACGGCAGCGCCGCCGGGCCGAGCCCGCAGCCGGCTCTAGCGGCGGTTCATCCCCCGCTTCACCTTCTTCCCCGCAGCCGACTCATCCAGCGTCTTCCACAGCTTCGACGAGCTCACCGACGTGTAGACGCCCGGGGCTCCCTGTGCCCCGCATCCGTCTCCGTACGACACGACGCCCACCTGAATGGGGGCCCTGCGGCCGGGGACGTTGCGGAAGATGGGGCCGCCGCTGTCGCCCTGGCAGGAGTCCTTGGTCTCGACTCCCGCGCAGAAGTTGACCTTTGAGTTGTACTCGGCGTAGCTCGTGCCGCATTCCGCGTGGGAGAGGATCGGGACCTTTACCTCGCGCAGGCGGTCCGGGGTGTTGGGGAGTTCCGTGTCCGTGTTGCCCCAGCCCGCGACCGTCGCCTTCTGGCCCGGGCGGATCAGGGCGTCCGTGCCCTGGGTGGGGAGGGCGATCGGGGAGATCCCGCGCACCGGCTTGCTGAGCTGGATGAACGCCACGTCGTACGCCTCCTGGCCCTTGAGGTAGCGCGGGTGTACGACCACGCCGTCCTTGGCGACGTTGCGTATCTGGCCCTGGCCGGACTTGGAGAGGACCGTGCGGCCCACTGCTACCTGGAGCTTCTTCGGCTTCAGGGGCTTGCCCGCGTCGTTCACCAGGCAGTGTGCCGCCGTCATGATCGTGTCCGCCGTCACGAGGCTGCCGCCGCAGAATTGGCGGTCGAGTGCGCTGCCGGACCCCTTGTCCATGACGGCCGCCATGAAGGGGTACGCGTCGTTGGATACCTCGGTGCCGCCGATGATCGCGTGCGCCGGCGTTGCCGTGGCGATCAGGGCCAGTGCCGCGCCCGCCGTGGCCGCGGCCGCGGCCGCTGAGGTGGAGGCGGAGGTGGACGCGGACTTCATCCGACGCTTCTTGGAAACTGAGTGAAAGGAAAGTCTCATGGGGGTTGAATTTCTCTTCCGTGTTGCGCAGAGCAGGAGTTCTTGGTTGTTCTGCACGTGAGACGGGTGATCGCGGGTGGGGGTTCATCGGGGGCCGGGCTTGTCGAGAGAAGAGGGGACGGCCGCGCCGTCTGAGCTGCCTGAGCCGCCTGTGCCGCCTGGGCCGACTGAGCCGACTGAGGCGGAGTTCGAGGCCCGGTTCGGGTATCCGCCCGGCTGCAACTCGATCGCCATCGCAAGAGGGTCGGAGGAACGGGAACCTGAGCGCCTTGAAATCGCGGAGGAGCGCTCTTCGCGCTCAGTCGGACCGACGGCGTGACCGTGTATCACCTGCCCCCAGGCCGAGTTGACGGGCAGACGTACCACTCGGCGCCCCCGTCCCCCGTGCCGGTCGAAGTCCTGGCCCCGAGCTTGCGGGCCTCCCTCACCTACGTCGAAGACCAGCTGCGGCAGCAGAGGAGCTGAACCCCGCAGCACCCCAGCGGTGCGTCACACATGGCCGAAGTCCAGGCACGTGGCCGAAGTCCAGGACATGGCCGAAGTCCCGACACATGGCCGAAGTCCAGCCAACCAAGACCCCCGGGAACCACTCCCGCCCCTCCACGCGTCATCCGTGCGGCTGATGGATCAGCTCCCCATCGGTCGCACAGTCCGTGGTGTTCCTCATCACCGCGCCCACCACCGCCCGTTGCGCAAACAATCGATATTCGCGTACGCACATCCTCCTCTCCGCCCGCGAACCCGGAATGCGTGGGAACCATGGAGTACGGATTGCGCGTGGATAACGATGAGGGGGACGGGCCGCAGCAGTCTTAACGCGCCTTGAGGGGCTTATGTGCTGCTGATACGGTGCGATGACTTGACACTGTGCCTGGGGCTGAATAGCCCGCCCGAGGCGGGCGAAGAGAGTCGCGAGTGTCTGAAAATGACCGAATCTTCTTGGGCGTGCGGGGAGCAGTTGCGTGAAGATCCAAGAGCGTACGGGGGCGGGCAACAGCCGTTCCGCCGCGCCGGTTCAGCAAGCGGTCGGTGAGCGCCTTCCCGCGCCGCCTCGCGAGCGCAAACCGGCACTCGCCGCCCTGGCCGTTCTGCTCATCCTCGTCGGCGCCCTCGGCGCCACCGTCCTCGTGCTGCGCGCGGGGGACCGGATCGAGGTCGTCAAGGTGACGGCGGAGATCCCCGCGGGGGAGTCCGTCGTGCGCGACAAGAACGTCACGTCCGTGATGGTCGCCGAGGACTCGGGCGTCAACTACGTCAAGTGGTCCCAGGTCGACAAGCTGGCGAAGCTCAAGGCCACCAACACGATCCCCAAGGGCGCCGTCGCCGTCGGCGAGATGTTCTCCAGCAAGAGCGGCCTGCCCGCGGGCAAGTCGGCCGTCGGTGTCTCCCTCAAGGAGGGGCAGTACCCCGCGGACGGCCTGAAGGCCGGCGACAGCGTGGACGTCTACCAGGTCGGCGACGACGCTTCCGGAGGAAGCTCCGGCGACAAGAGCACCGGCGGCTCCGCCGGATCGAGCGCGAGTGACTCGCCGATCGTCTCGGCCGCCCGTGTCAGCTCCGTCGCGGACAAGAGCGACGCCACCGTGAGCACCGGTGCCCTCGGCATCACGCTCCTGGTGGACAGCGCCGACGCCGCCGCCGTGACCAGGGCCGCGTCCGCCGGTGCCGTCTCGCTCGTCCAAGTGTCTCCCAACGGCAACTAGAGGCGAGTAGAAGAGACATGGCGCTCATTGCTCTCGCCGCGGACAAGGGTTCTCCCGGAGTCACCACCGCAGCCGTCGCGCTCGCAGCCGTCTGGCCGCGCCGCGTGCTCGTCGCGGAGACCGACCCCGCCGGTGGCGACCTGGTCTACCGCAGTGCCGCCGCGCACGGCGGCCCGCTCAACCCCAACACCGGGATGCTCAGCATCGCGGCCACCGCCCGTCGTGGGCTTGTTCCTGACCAACTCTGGGATCACACACAGCCGTTGAGCGGTGGGCTGGAGGTTCTCGTCGGGCTCGGAATCGCCGAACAGGCCGCCGGTCTCGCCGGGCTCTGGCCGACGCTCGGCCGCGCCTTCTCACAGCTCGCCGACTCCCCGAACGCGCCCGCCGACGTGATAGCTGACTGTGGTCGCATCAGTGGGGACACCCCGGCCGTCGAACTCTTCCCGCAGGCAGCCCTCGTGCTGCTCGTCTCGCGGACCGAGCCCGAGGCCATCGCGCGCGTACGCGACCGTGCCGCGGCCCTCGCCGCCAAGCTGCACGGCGGTTCGCGCGGGGCCGCGTCGCTGGCCACTCCGCTCATCGGCGTACTCCTGATCGCCGACCCCTCGACGTCCGCCAAGCTCGTGCACCAGGTCAACGACATGCTGATGGCCGCGCAGACCGGCGCCCGCGTCGTCGGCACCCTCGCCGAAGACCCGGCGGGAGCCGCGCAGTTGGCGGGCCGCAAGCGCGGACGCCTCGACAAGTCGATGCTGATCCGCTCGGCCCGCAAGGTCACCGTCGACCTCTACCAGCAGTACGGCGCCGCATGGGCCAACCCGACCGCGGGCACGCGCGGGGCCGGCCGATGAGCGTTCCCGTCGATCACCAGCTCGTGAAGCGGTTCCGGCAGGACGCCGGTGACCGCATCGCCGAGCAGCGCCGCCTGGACCAGGTCTCCGGCGTCACCCCCATGTCGGGCGAGGACGAGCGGCAGTACGCCCGCGCGGTCATCGCCCAGATCCTGGAGGAGTACGCCCGGATAGAGATCAACGCCGGGCGGACCCCGCTGGACGCCGAGACCGAGGAGAAGTACGCGGCCGCGGTGCACGCGGCGCTCTTCGGCGTAGGACGGCTCCAGCCGCTGCTCGACGACCCCGAGGTCGAGAACATCGACATCAACGGGTGCGACCAGGTCTTCGTCGGATACGCCAACGGCCGTGAGACCAAAGCCGATCCGGTCGCCGAGACCGACGAGGAGCTCATCGAGCTCATCCAGATCCTCGGCGCCTACTCCGGTCTCTCCTCGCGCCCCTTCGACTCCGCGAACCCGCAGCTCGACCTCCGGCTCCCCGACGGCTCACGTCTGTCGGCCGTCATGGACGTCACGCGGCGCCCCGCGCTCTCCATCCGACGTGCCCGCATGGGCAAGGTCTTCATGTCGGACCTGGTGGGCAATGGCACGGTGACCCCCGAGGTCGCGCACTTCATGGCGTGCGCGGTGAGGGCCCGCAAGAACATCATGATCGCGGGCGCGACGAACGCCGGAAAGACCACTCTGCTGAGGGCCCTCGCCAACGAGATCCCGCCGCACGAGCGTCTGGTGACCGTCGAACGAGCCCTTGAGCTCGGCCTCGACCAGTACGCCGACCTGCACCCGAACGTCGTCGCCTTCGAGGAGCGCCTGCCCAACTCCGAGGGCCAGGGCATGATCTCGATGGCGGAACTCGTGCGCAGGTCGCTCCGTATGAACCCCTCCCGCGTCATCGTCGGTGAGGTACTCGGCGACGAGATCGTGACGATGCTGAACGCGATGTCGCAGGGCAACGACGGCTCGCTCTCCACGATCCACGCCAACAGTTCGAGTGAGGTCTTCAACCGCATCTCGACGTACGCACTCCAGGCCACCGAGCGGCTGCCCATCGAGGCCAGCCAGATGCTCGTGGCCGGAGCCGTCAACTTCGTCGTCTTCATCCAGCGGCGCAACAACTACCAGACCGGCGGCAAGCTCCAGCGCATGGTGACCTCGGTCCGCGAGGTCAACGGCGTCGACGGCCGCGTCCTGTCCAGCGAGGTCTTCGCAGAAGCCGCGAACGGGCAGGTCGTCGCGCACGCGCCGATCGCCTGCATGGACGACCTGGCCGCGTTCGGCTACCGCCCCGCCGGGCAATGGGGGTGAGCACGACATGAACTCACTCGGCTCGATGGGCGGCCTCTTCTCGCTGCCCGTCCTGTACGCACTGGGCTGCGGCATCGCCGTCGGCGGCGGCCTCGCGGTCCTCGCTCTCGCGCTGCGCGGGCTGCCGGTGAAACCGGAGCACGAGAAGCAGAAGGCCAGCCAACGGATGAGCGAACTCATCCGGTTCGCGGGCCAACGCGGCTCGCTCGCCATCGGCGTGGGCCTGGTGGTGCTTCTCCTCACCCGGTGGGCGGTCGCGGGCATCGCGTCCGGCATCCTCGTCTTCTTCTGGGACAAGCTGTTCGGCGGCGCGGCGGAGGAGCGGTCGCAGATGCGCCGCGTCGAGGCCCTCGCCGCCTGGACGGAGTCCCTGCGCGACACCATCGCGGGCGCGGTCGGCCTGGAGCAGGCGATCCCGGCCTCGGCGCGGGCGGCGGCGCCCGTCCTCCGTCCCCACCTGGACGCCCTGGTGGACCGGCTGCGTGCGCGTACGCCGCTTCCCGAGGCCCTTCAGATACTGGCCGATGAGATCGACGACGCGTCGGCCGACATCATCGTGGCGGCGCTGATCCTGAACGCGAAGCTGCGCGGTCCCGGCCTGCGCCAAGTGCTCGGCGCGCTCGCCAAGTCGGCGCGCGAAGAGGTCGACATGCGCCAGCGCGTGATGTCGCAGCGCGCGTCGACGCGGCGCTCGGTGCAGATCGTGGTCGCGGTGTCGATCGCGTTCGTGCTGGGCCTCTCGATCTTCAACCGCGACTTCGTCTCGCCGTACGGCACGGCGGTCGGCCAGCTCGTACTCGCCTGTGTCTGCGGCCTGTTCGCGCTCGGCTTCTGGTGGCTGCGCAAGCTCTCGACGGTGGAGACGCCGGACCGCTTCCTGGTCCGGGACGAGCCCGGCGTGCAGTTCGTGCGGCCGCGGGGGGCTGGTGCGGGCGCGGTTCCCGGCGCAGGTGACCAGGCGCCCCTGCCGGGCCACGCCGGTCCGTACGGGCAGCCGGGTCAGCCCGGCCACACCGGCCATGCGAATCCCGAGGGGGTACGTCGATGAGCCTGACGATGCCGATAGTGATCGGCGCCATCATGGGCCTGGGCATCTATGCCCTCGTACGTGCCCTGATGCCCTCCAAGCGGAGTGCGGTCGCCACGGTCGCGCGGATCGACGCCATGCGGGCCAGGGGCGCGGCGTACGAATCACATCGCGCGTCCGCCGACAGCAAGGACGACTCGGGCCGGCTGGGTACGGCCCGGGCCCGCGTGGGTGCGAGGGTCGCCGACTTCTACCTGCAGCAGGGCTGGGAACAGCGCTCGCTGCGGGCCGATCTGGCGGTGCTCGACCGCAGCTGGGAGAAGTTCCTGGCGACGAAGACGCTGCTCGCGGCCGCGGGTGTCTTCTTCGGACCGTTCCTGTTCGCCGTCATCTGGTCGCTGGGCGTCGGCAACAGCCCGATCATCCCGGTCTGGCTGGCCCTGATGTTCGGCGCTCTCTTCTTCTTCCTGCCCGACCTCGAAGTGCGCCGGGACGCCGCCGACAAGCGGCGCGACCTGCGCCGCGTCATCGGCGCCTATCTCGACCTGGTGTCGATGAGCCTGGCGGGCGGCCGAGGACTCCCCGAAGCCCTGATGGCGGCGGCGGAGATCTCGGACGGCTGGGCGACGCAACGCATCCGGAACGCGTTGGCCGATGCCCGGATCACCGGCATCAGCCAGTGGCAGGCGCTCGGTGCCCTCGGCGAGGAACTGGGCATCGAAGAGCTCAAGGACCTGTCGGCCTCGCTCGCACTGGTGGCGGACGACGGAGCGAAGGTGCGCGAGTCGCTCGCCTCCCGCGCGGAGACGATGCGGCACCGCGAAATGGCCGAGATCGAGGGCAGCGCGGGCGAGAAGTCCCAGTCGATGCTCGTCGCCCAGCTGCTCCTCTGCGCGGGCTTCCTGGTCTTCCTCATCTTCCCGGCGGCGATGCGCGTGTTCCAGGTCTAGCGATCTTTACGGCGAAGGACGGGCCGGCCGACGGGGACGGCCCGACAGTCTCCCCCCACTCCTGAGAGGACAACTCACCATGAACGGACGGAACTTCAGTACCGGCATCCCGGCTGTCGACTTCCTGGTCACCTTCCTGCGGGGCCGCGTCGAGCGTGCCCGCTCCGGCGAGCTCGACCGCGGCGCGTCCGCGGTCGAGTGGGTCATCATCTCGGCGGTCGTCGTGGCGATCGTCGGCGTGGTGGCCGCGATCATCAACACCGCGCTCAAGGGCGGGGCCGACAAGGTCGGGGACTGCATCGAGGGCGCGGACGCCGGCAAGACCTGCTGATCGATCGGCTGACGGGGAGCGAAGGCGGGGACGAGTGCGCGGGTGCGTGAAGCGATGGGTACGCCGCAGGGTGGAGGCAGCCTCCGCCCGCGGTGAATCCGGCATGACCGCGATCGAGTTCGTGCTGCTCACCCCGGTGCTCTTCTTCATGATCTTCGCGACGGTGCAGTTCGCGCTGTACTTCTTCGCGGATCACGTCGCGCAGGCCGCGGCCCAGGCGGGCGCGCGCAAGGCCCGTGCGACGGCGGACGAGAACCCGGGCGGCTGGCGCGGCGACGCGCGCGACGTGGTCGACGCCTACATCCAGCAGCTGGGCCCGCAGTTGGTGATCAGCCCCGACGTGAAGACGATGGAGCCGAAGGCGAACACGGTCGGGGTGGAGATCACCGCGAGCGTTCCCTCGGTCTTCCCGGGCCTCGACCTGACGGTGCACGCGCAGTCGGCGGGGCCGGTGGAGCGGTTCGTCGAGGAGGGGGAGGGCGGCTGATGAGGAACGCATGGGCGGCTGCCCTGCGCCGCCGACGCGACGCGCTCGGCCGCGGGACGGACAGGGGCTTCGGGACGGAC
Source organism: Streptomyces sp. NPDC002853 (assembly GCF_053591915.1). NCBI lineage: Bacteria > Bacillati > Actinomycetota > Actinomycetes > Kitasatosporales > Streptomycetaceae > Streptomyces > Streptomyces sp. NPDC002853. The sequence goes on from NZ_JBSFUS010000017.1 coordinate 92,923, forward strand.
CGGGGCTTCGGGACGGACAGGGGCTTCAGGACGGACCGGGGCCTCTCCACCATCGAGGTGGTCATCCTCGCCCCGGTGATGATCCTCTTCATCTTGGTCCTGGTGGCCTTCGGCCAGCTCGTCGACGGCCGGGGGGCCATCGACGGAGCGGCGCGGGACGCGGCGCGTGCGGGATCGATCCAGAAGGATCTGGGCACGGCGATGGCGGAGGCGAAGGCGGCCGCGGAGGCGGACCTCGCGGACATCTGCTCGGGCCCGATCAGCGTCAACAAGACCAGCAACGGCTTCCAGGCCGAGGTCGACCCCTTCTTCACGGTGGAAGTGAGCTGCAAGGTGCGGGGCTTGGACATGATCGGCCTCGACGTGCCGACGACGCTGACGGCCAGCTTCAGCTCCTCGCTCGACCCGTACCGGAGGTCGGTGTGAGTACCTCTCGCGTGCTCGGGTGGGTCTCGTCCCGCCGGGAACGCCTCGACGACCGTGGCTCGGGCGCGGGCGCCGTCATCATCTTCGCGATCGTCTTCCTCTCGCTCTCGGCCTTCGTCATCGACGGCGGCCTGTCCATCTCCAAGCGGGAGAGGGCCGCGGACATCGCGGAACAGGCGGCTCGGTACGCGGCGCAGGACGTCGACCGCGAGGGCATCTACGAAGGCGCCAAGGGCGCCCCCATCAACTACGAGAACTGCGGCGCCCGAGCCCAGGCGTACGCCCGCTCGACGGACATGACCGCCGCGGACATCGCGGCAACCCACTGCGTGACGGCCAACGCGAACCAGGTGGAGGTCGAGGTCCAACTGACGTACAGCCCGGTGTTCACCGGCCTGTTCTACGGCGGTGATGTGACGGTGCGAGGGAGTGCGGTTGCGGAGAATGAGGTGGGTTGAGGGGCCTGAGGTGGGGTGCGGGCCCTGAGGTGGGGTGAGGGCCCTGAGGCGGGCTGAGTGGGCTGGCCTGAGGCCGTCCGCGTCCGCGTCCACATCCGCTTCCACGTCCACCCGGAGGGTCATCGGACTCATCCGACTTTCACTCCGCCGGTCGTCGCTCCTGCGGTGACTTCCGCCGGGTACGCGGGGTTTACCGCCTGTTCCCCTTCGGGGAGATACGGGAGCGGTCGGGGCGGGAAAGGTGGGCGGCGGGCTGCAGTTCCGGCAGTTCCGGTGCACGCCCGGCCCTGCTAGTCGCCCTCTCCCTTGCCCTTCCCCTTGCCGCCCTTCTCCTTCACGCCCTCCGAGACGTCCTTCGCCAGCTTGTCGTCCAGCTTCTTGAACTCCCGTACGACGGCGTCGGACATGTCCGCGAGCGCGGTCAGCTGCTGGGTGATGTCCTCGCGGCCGTCTTCCCAGTTGGACTCGAAGTCCTCGAGCGCGTCGTACACACCGCCGTCGCCGATGTCGTCCTTGTACGACTCGAAGGTCTTCTTCGTACGGTTCATACGGTCCTTCACGGACCGCAACCGGCTCCCGTAGTCCTCCAGATCGCTGAGCGGAAGTGCGAGGTCGCTCTTGCCCTTGCCTGCCATCCCGTGTCCCCCTCAGTCCGGCTCCGAAGACGATTATGACCTGTTCCGTGGTTCCGGGGCCGGGACAGCCTTTCCGGCTTCGGGCCAGTCCCCGCCGGTCAATGTCGCCGTCAGACGCCCCTCGTCGCGTTGCACCTCTACGTCCATGCCGCTCGCAGCGGCCTCGGCGAAGGCGGTGGGTGGGGTGGTGTCGCAGACGAAGACGAAGTGCAGGGTGTGGGGCGGGGTGTCGTGGTCGGGTACTCCGTCGGCGTCCAGTCGCAGGTTGGCCTGCCAGGCCGCCTGGCAGAGGACCGAGACGAACAGCCCGAGGAAGTCGGCCTTCGACAGGCCGTCGGCGTGGTCGATCAGGACCGCGACGTCCTTCGTCCCGCCGCCGTGGCCGTGGCCGTGGCCGTGGCCGTGCCAGTCGTGGAGGCAGTCCACGAGGGCGTCCCAGTTGTGGCCGAAGCAGGCAGGGAAGGAGAGCTGCCGGGCGAAGGCGGCGAACAGGGCCGGTGGCTCCCGCAGTTCCCTGCCGTCCAGGCGGATCACTCGGCCGCCCAGCTTCTGGAACTCGGCGGTCTCCGCGCCCAGCCATGGGTCGCCGTGCCGTGCGAAGACGACCCATGGTGCGCGTCGCCGGGTGAGGGTGGCGCCGGTGTCCATGGCGTTGCGGTCCTGGTCCTGGTGGAGGCGTGGAGGCCCCTGGGAGGTCAGCGGTTGATCGACTGGATTTCCTGCACGTCCATGTCCTGGGTCGTCTCGAAGGTGCCCTCCGGCAGCATGTGCTTGCCGTCGTTGTCGGAGCCCTCCCAGCTGATTTCCCAGGTGATCGACGCCTTGAGCTCGTACGGCTTTCCGTCCGTGGCGCGGAGGTAGTTGATGCCGCACGGCGGGTCCTGCTTCGACTTGCCCTTCGTGTAGGGCGTGCCGATGCTGCCGTCTTCGTTGATCTCGCATTCGCCGGACGCGGGGAAGGTTTCCGCGTCGGCCGTGCCGGGTTCGAGGTGCAGGCTCTTCGGCTTGGCCGTGGTCTCCGCCCAGAGGGGGGTGTTGGGAAGCTCCGCGCGGACCTTGACGTCCTTGAAGGCGCCCTTGTCCAACCACGCCCAAGTCGGCAGGTTCACGGTCGACTTGGCCTCCGGCTTCAGCTCGATCTTTGTGTCCGGGACCTTCACCTTGTCGTAGGCGTACTCGGCCAGCATCTTGGGGGTCGGTGCGTTCGGGTCGTTCGGGATCTCGCCCGCGTCCACCCAGAACATGATGCGGCCGCAGTCCCAGGACTTGGGGTCGGTGTCGTCAGGTGCCACTCCTCGCCAGAAGCGGCCGTCCTTGCCCTCGTTGTAGTCCTTGTAGCCGTCGGCAGAGCTGTTCGTCGGCTTGTTCATGTCGAAGTTGTCGGCCGGTTTGCCGTCACGGTAGTGGTCGGTCCACAGCCCCTTGCCCCACCAGGACTCGTGGATGCCGACATCGCCGCCGCCGTCCGTGTCGACGAACTTCTTCAGCTCGGCAGAGGTGAACGCGGGCTCGTACCAGCAGGCCGGGGGCTCCCAATTGGGGTCGATCGGGGCGAGGTTGCCCTTCTTGCCGCCGCCACCTCCACCGCTGGGGTACGAGAGCTGAATCGAGGAGACGCCGGCCGAGAGGGTTCCGTTCTTGTCGGAGTCGCCGGTCGGCTCCTGGGCCGGAGGCTGGGTGGTGCCGCCGGGCAGGTCGTCGGCGTGGGCGGTTCCCGCAGCCCCAAGGATCAGCGCTGTCGCGCCGACCGTGAGGCACCGCCACGCGCGAAGGCTCTTCGTCATCCTCGGCATTCCTTCACCCTCCCCTGGACCTCGATCTTCTGGGCCTTCCAGATCTTGTCCTCGCCCCTGGGCGGGCTCATCAGAAGGCTGAACTTCTGGTAGCTGTCGAGGGATTCCTTGCCGTAGTGGATCTTGCCGCCCTTGATGTCCTTGCTGAAGGACTTGGCCTGATTGCGGCAGAAGGTGACGAGTACGGCTTTCCCGCCGCTCAGCTCGGTGGCCTCGGACTCGTAGTAGCGGTCCGTCCCGGTGGGCACCCAGCCGCCGTCGATCCACGCCTTGATCTGGGTCTTCGCGTATCGGGACGCCTGCGCGCCCGAGTAGTACCGGTAGGCCGGGTCGTTCACGTCCTGCTGGACGATGCCGTGCTTGAGGGCCCGGACGTAATTGGCCGCGTTGTCGACGGCCTTCGCCTGCTTCGGGTCCGACGGTTTGGCGAAGTCGAAGACGAGCTTCAGGTCCTTCGGGACGCTGAGGTCCGGCCCCTTGCCGTCGGCCGACGCCGAAGCCGACGGTTTGGCCGACCCCTGCCCCGCCCCCTCGATCTTGTCCGAGGAGTCATCACCCCCGCCGCCACAAGCGGTAAGCAGCAGGGTTGCGCTCGCCACCAGCGTGGCAACGACGGGCATGGTGCGACGGGCCACGATGGCAGTCCCCCAGGTTCGGCAGTGTGCGACATGTGTGCAGCAGAGAATGGAGCCGATCGACGCTACCAGGCGTGGGTGACCGGCATTAGTGGGCCTTGTGAAGGTTCTCGCGGCCGGTGAGATGACGGAAGCGAACGGTCCCCAAGTGCTACGGGGGCGCAGCGAAGCCGTGCCGCAACTGTGACGCGCGGTGGTGAATGTCCCTTCTGGGCGGGCAGGCGAGGGCCGGGAGTGGGCCAGATCGGGCGTGAAGCGCTCAGGGGGAGTTGGATATATGGAGCAACTCGGGCCCAAACGGGCAGTCGGTGAAGTCCCTTACGTCCCCTCGAGAGCCGCTGCCCCTGTCTGACCTCCGGCCCCTTCCGTACCATCGCCTCAGTACGCTCGGCCCATCGCGGCACAGACCGCTGGCCGCTGATCCCTAACCGCTCCCTCTCAGAGGACAACAGGACACCCGCCATGGCGCGCACCACTTCAAGTTCGACAGGCGGCCCGTCGGCTCCACGGAACCGGACGCCGCAGCCGCTGCCCCGGCGTCGACGTACGTTCGGGGACTTCGTCAAGGCGTTCCTCGCCTTTGTCGCGTTGGCCGCGCTCGTCTTCGGCGTGCCTGGCGCCCTCGCGATCGCCGTGGGGTGGCCGCTTCCGGGCGGTGCGCCCTCGCTGGACTGGTTGCAGCAGGAGATCACGGTCGGGACGTTCATCAACGTACTGACCGTCGTCGTCTGGCTCGCCTGGGCCCAGTTCACCGCCTGCGTGCTGGTGGAGGTCAAGGCCGCGCTCTCCGGTGTGGGGATGCCGGGTCGCATTCCCGGCGCCGGCGGCAGCCAGCTCCTGGCCCGTCAACTCGTCGCCGCCCTGCTCCTGGTGGGCGCCACCGCCGCCAGCTTCGCGCCGGGGCTCTCGCAGTTCGGGCAGTCCCTGGAGGGGAACCAGAAGCCCGCCTCCGCCGCTTCCGCCCAGCAGACCCCCGGTGGTCTCTTCGGGCAGGAGCAGGCCGGCAGCGCCGCCAGTGCCGTCGCCGAGCAGGCCGAGCAGGCTGCTGACCGGGCGGGCAGCAGCGCCAAGGACGGGGACACGAAGTACTACCGGATCCAGCCGCCCGAGGGCCGTCACCACGACTCCATGTGGGAGATCGCCGAGCGGCACCTCGGGGACGGGCGGCGGTACAAGGAGATCTACCAGCTCAACAAGGACCGGGAGCAGCCCGACGGGTCCCGCCTGTCCGAGGCCAGCCTCATCCGGCCCGGCTGGATCATGGAGATGCCCGCGGACGCGCACGGCGGCGAGCTCGTCGAGATGCCCGACGAGGCGCCCAAGGTCTCGCAGGACGTGAAGGAGCAGATCTCCGACTACGCCAAGTCCGGGGAGCACCGGCAGGGTGGCGGCGCCCAGGAGCAGGGCGGCGGTCAGCAGGGCGACCGCGACACGGCGCACATCACCATCCCCGAGCAGCGCCCCTCCGAAGGCGCCGGCAAGGGCAAGCAGGAAGTCCCCGTCGTCAGCAGCGGCAGCGAATCCGAGGGGTTCTCCTTCGGGCTGCCCGAGGCACTCATCGGTGCGCCGCTCCTCGCCGCCGGGCTGCTCGGCGCGCTCGGACGCCGTCGCCGTCACGCGCTGTGGCAGTCGGCCATGGGTGCCGTCGGCGGGCGTCGCGGCATGGAGCCGCCGACCCCGACCGGGGGCGCGGCCGATGTGCAGGACGCGCTGCTCGTGGGGGCCGACCCCGAGGGCGTACGGCTGCTCGATCTGTCGCTCCGGGGCCTCGCCGCCGCCCTCGCCGAGGAGTCGCGGGCCCTGCCGACCGTCTACGCGGCCTGGCTCAGCAACGGCGACCTGCACCTCCAGCTCGCCCAGCCGGCCGGACGGCCGCCCGCCCCTTGGCAGTTGGGGCAGGACCAGACGTTCTGGATGCTGGCGCGGACCGATGCCGAGCGGTACGAGGATGTGGACACCGCCGCTCCCTATCCGGGGCTCGTCAGCCTGGGAACGCTCGACGACTCGCGGCTCCTGCTCAATCTCGAAGCCGTGCCCGGTGTCGTGTCGCTGAGCGGGCGCGAGGCCGACCGTGCCGCCGTCTTCGCCTCCGTGGCCGCCGAGCTCGCCACCAACGGGTGGTCCGACCGCATGACCATCACCCTCGTGGGCTTCGGGCAGGACCTGACGCCGCTCGCGCCCAACCGGCTGCGGCACCTCGACGACATCGAGGCGCTCATCGAGACGATGGAGGCCGAGACGCGGCAGCGGCGGGGCGCGCTGGGTGCCGCCGGGCACGACTCGGTCCTCACCGGCCGTACGGGGCCCGCCCAGCACACCCGCTGGGCGCCGCATCTGGTGCTGCTCGCCGCGGAGCCCGAAGGGGACGACGCCGTGAAGCTCGCCGAACTGGCCGCCGACGCGAGCCGGTTGGGCATCGGGTACCTCGTCGGCACCGAGTCCGGTGACCTGCCGGGCGCCGCGTGGGAGATGGAGATCACCCCCGAGGGCAAGCTCCTCGCCCCGCTGCTCGGCCTCGAGCTTGAGGCGCAGGCGCTGCCCGAGGCCCAGCAGCGTGCCGTGGTCGAGCTCTTCGTCGACGCCGACCCCGGCGAGGGCGAAGGCGGTGGTTCCGGTTCCGGTCGTACGGGCGCCGCTCCGCCGTTCCTCGTCGACGTCACCGAGCAGGGGCGGCCGGCGGTCTACGCACGCCTCGTCGGCACGTACGAGATCATCGGCCTCGACACGCCGGACGGCGAGCGCAGCCCGCTGATGCACGAGGCGCTCGCGCTGCTCCTGCTGCACCGCGAGGGCGTGCACCCGCGGGTGCTCTCCTCCGCGCTGTGGCCGCGCGGCGCCACCGAGGACGTACGGGACGCGCTCATCGAGCGGCTGCGGGAGTGGCTCGGCACCGAGCCGGACGGGACGCCGCGGCTGAAGGCGGACCGGAGCGGGCGGCTCACGCTCGCCAAGTCCGTGGTCTCCGACCTGGACGTGCTGCGGTCGCTGTACCACGAGGCCACTCAGGGGCGCGGGGCAAACAGCCGGGCCGTGCGTGGGCGGATGCTCACCGACGCGCTGGTGCTCGTACGCGGGCCGCTGCTCTCGGACCGGCCGCAGGGGCGGTACGGGTGGCTCACGCACGAGATCATCGACGCGCAGCTGCCGCTGCTGGTGGCCGACATCGGGCTCGCCCTCTCCGAGTTCCACCTGGAGAAGGGGCGCGCGGAGAAGGCCATCGAGGCGCTGAACGCCTCGCTGAATTCCGCACCCGGGGACGAGCGGCTCTGGAACGAGTTGCTGCGGGGCACCCACGCGGTGGGTGATCCCGCCCGGCTTCAGGCCGTCGCCGCCGATCTCGTTGCCCGGAGCGGGGCGCGGGGCGTGCCGCCGCGGACCGAGGCCCTGCTGGACGAGCTGCTGCCCGCCTGGCGCAGTGGCCTCACCGCGGTCAGCTGACGGGGAGTCGGCCCTCTTGTTGCTGATCATCGTTCTCGGCGGCGCCCTCTGGGGCGCCGCCGCCGGACTCTTCGTGCCCCGTGCCGCCTACCGGCTCTCCGTGGCGCCCGACGAGGACTGGCGTGCCGAATGTCCCGACGGGCATCCCCTCGGCGGCTGGATCGGGCTCGCGCGGTGCGGGGAGGGCACCCGCATCGGGCCGCGCGCCCTTACGGTCGCCCTCTCCACCGCCGTCGTCTGTGCCGCCCTCGCCGCCGCCACGGGCCCGCGGCCCGAGCTGGGGGCCTGGCTGCTCCTCGCGCCCTTCGGGGTGCTGCTCGCCGTCGTGGACTTCGGGGTGCACCGGCTGCCCGACGTGCTGACCCTGCCGCTCGCCGGGGCCGCGCTCGTGCTCCTCGGGGGCGCGGCGCTGCTCCCCGAGCACGCCGGGTCCTGGATCCACGCGCTGTACGGAGGGCTCGGGCTCGGCGCCGCGTACTTCGTGCTCTTCCTCATCAGCCCGAACGGCATGGGCTTCGGCGACGTGAAGCTGGCGCTGAGCCTGGGCGCCGTCCTCGGCTGGTACGGGTGGGGCGCGGTGCTGCTCGGCACCTTCGCCGGGTTCCTGCTGGCCGCGCTGTACGGGACGGTGCTCGTCGTCGCCCGCCGCGCCGGGCGCAAGACGGCCATCCCGTTCGGGCCCTTCCTGATCGGCGGGGCGTTCCTGGGGCTGCTCGCCGGGGCGTACGCCGCCTGACGTCGGGCGGCCGCAACCCCTGGCGTACGCTGAATCAGTCCGTCCAGAACCCTTACGAAAGGGACGCCCCGGTGACCGAGAAGGCCGACCTTCAGTCCGTCCTCGACCGTGCCGCCGCAGGTGGGCGGATCAGCGCCGAAGAGGCGCTCGACCTTTACCGCGATGCCCCGCTGCACGCGCTGGGCGCCGCCGCCGACGCCATCCGCCGCCGCCGGTACGCGGGTACGGAGCACATTGCGACGTACATCATCGAGCGGAACATCAACTACACCAACGTGTGTGTGACCGCCTGCAAGTTCTGCGCCTTCTACGCCGCCCCGAAGGACACCAAGAAGGGCTGGACGCGCGACCTCGACGACATCCTGCGGCGCTGCGCCGAGACCGTCGAGCTCGGTGGCACGCAGGTCATGTTCCAGGGCGGGCACCACCCGGACTTCGGCGTCGAGTACTACGAAGAGCACTTCTCGGCGATCAAGAAGAACTTCCCGCAGCTGGTCATCCACTCCCTCGGCGCCTCCGAGGTCGAGCACATGGCCCGCATCTCGAAGGTGTCCGCCGAGGAAGCGATCAAGCGGATCCACGCCGCCGGTCTCGACTCCTTCGCCGGTGCCGGCGCCGAGCTGCTTCCGGCCCGCCCGCGCAAGGCCATCGCCCCGCTCAAGGAGAGCGGCGAGCGCTGGCTGGAGATCATGGAGATCGCCCACAACCTCGGCGTCGAGTCGACGTCCACGATGCTCATGGGCACGGGCGAGACCAACGCCGAGCGCATCGAGCACCTGCGGATGATCCGCGACCTGCAGGACAGGACCGGAGGCTTCCGGGCCTTCATCCCGTACACGTACCAGCCCGAGAACAACCACCTCAAGGGGCGGACGCAGGCCAGCATCTTCGAGTACATCCGCATGATCGCGATCTCGCGGATCTTCCTCGACAACGTGGCCCACATCCAGGGTTCCTGGCTGACCACCGGCAAGGAAGCGGGCCAGCTCACCCTGCACTACGGCGCGGACGACCTCGGCTCGGTGATGCTGGAGGAGAACGTCGTCTCCTCCGCCGGTGCCAAGCACCGCAACAACCTGCGCGACATGATCGACATGATCCGCACCGCGGACCGCGTCCCGGCCCAGCGCGCCACGACGTACGAGCACCTCGTCGTGCACGACGACCCGGCGAACGACCCGACCGACGACCGCGTCGCCTCGCACATCTCGTCCACGGCGATCGAGGGTGGCACGGCTCACCCCGAGCTGAAGCTCCTCGCCAGCAACTGAGGCCGCCTTGCGCACACTTCATGTCGCCGACGGCACACCGGAGACGGCGGTCCTGGTCGACGGGGCGAGCGTCGCCGCCGTCGGCCCGTTCGAGGAGCTGGCCGCCGCGCACCCGGCTGCCCGCGTCCGCCGCTGGCCCGGCATCCTCACGCCGGGCCTGCTCAACCCCTACGGACCCGAACTCCTCGAAGCCACCTACCACCCCGACCCGCGCGAGGCCGGCCACCTCGGCACCGAGCCCATCGGCGGGGAGCGGGCGCGGGCCCTGTTCCGCATCGACCCGTCCCGCGTGGGCGCCAGCGCCCGCCGGGGCGTGCAGCGGCTCTTCGCGCACGGCACGGTGGCCATCGCGGGCGAACTGCGGGCCCGGCCCGTCGTCGACACCGTCCGCAGGGCGGGCCTGGCGATCGGACACCGCCCGCAGCGGCTGCCGGGCCCGGCGTCCCTGTCGCCGACCCCGCTGGTCCTCCTGCCGCCCCTGACACAGGGCGGCCCGGCCCGCTTCGCGATCTTCGACGTGCCCGACCGCGCCGAGCTGGTGCTCCAGGGCGCGGGAACGTGCGTGGCGACGGTGGTCGGCGGACGCATGGTGTACCGAGCCCGCTGAGGCAGCCCCGCAGGGGCGCATCAGGGGCGCGGGGAACCGCGCGAGCAACCACGACCAACCCGCACTCGCCAACCCGCACTCGCCAGGCAGCCCGCACCAGGCAGACACGACAGCGAAACGCCCGCCGCGGGCGAGCCGGCCGCGGCCTGCCACAATGGCCGGGTGACCCGAGCCACCTTGGACAAGCAGCCGCACGAAGTCGCCTCGATGTTCGACGACGTGGCGGAACGGTACGACCTCACGAACGACGTGCTGTCGCTCGGGCAGGCCAGGCTGTGGCGCAAGGGGGTCGCGAAGGCGGTCGACGCGCGGCCCGCGCAGAAGGTGCTGGACCTGGCCGCGGGCACCGCCACCTCCTCGCAGCCCTTCGCGCAGGCCGGCGCGTATGTCGTGCCCTGTGACTTCTCGCTCGGCATGCTGCAGGTCGGCAAGGCCCGCCACCCCTGGATGCCGTTCACGGCGGGGGACGCGACGAAGCTGCCGTTCAAGGACGACACGTTCGACGCCGTCACGATCTCCTTCGGCCTGCGCAACGTCAACGAGACGGTCCAGGCGCTGCGGGAGATGTACCGCGTGACGAAGCCGGGCGGCCGGGTCGTCATCTGCGAGTTCTCGCACGCGACGTGGGCGCCGTTCCGCACGGTCTACGAGGAGTACCTGATGCGGGCGCTGCCGCCGGTGGCGCGCACGGTCTCCTCCAACCCCGACGCGTACGTCTATCTCGCGGAGTCCATCCGCTCCTGGCCCGACCAGCCGACGCTCGCCGCGCGGTTGCAGGAGGCGGGCTGGTCGAAGGTGGCGTGGCGGAATCTGACGGGCGGCGTCGTGGCGCTGCACCGCGGGTTCAAGGCCTAGCCTTCGGACGGAGATTCCCGCGCCGTGAACCGAGTTGACGGGAACCAGCCACCGGGCAAGATGTGTCCGTTGTGATACGACTCCCCGCCGACGCGGCGGTGTCGACGCGAAGCCGCTCTTTCGCGTCGGGGCGCCGCGGGACCGTTCGGCGCGGGTCGGTCTTTCTGGTCATCTCCCCAATGACGGAGCGTTCCCATGGCGTCGCATTGCCCTCACTGCGGGGCACCCACCCCTGATGAGGCCCGCTTCTGCATGAAGTGCGGGCGAGAGCGTCCGCGTGACACGACGGTGGACGCGGGGCCCGCGGATCTGCCCGCGGCGGAGCTTGGGGTGCCGACCTCCGCGGACGCGGCGCCGGTGGAGCCTGAGGCCGGTGAAGGTGCCGGTGAACCCGCCGGTGAGCAAGCCCGTGAAGCCGCCGGTGAACCCGCCCGTGAATCCGCCCGTGAATCCGCAGTCGCGGCGTCGGGGCGTACGCCTGAAGGCACCCCCGAGGGGCCCGGGTTCACCGCAACTTCCCTTCCCGCGCCCGCACTTCCGCCGCCCCCGTCCCCACCCCCGCCCGCCTATGTGCCCGCGCCACCCGCAGGCCCCTCTCCGCTCGGTGCCTTCCTCGGGCGGGCCTTCCGCGGGGACTGGGCCGGGGCCGCGCAGGCCGCGCTGTGGCCGGTCGGTCTCGTGCTCGTCGCGGCCGTCGCACTGGCCGTTCCCTCCTACGGGCAGGGGGACGGTGACGTCGTCGTCGGATTCACCGACCGGCTCCGGATCGCCCTCGCGACGCTGCTCCAGGCCGTGGGCGGCGGCTTCGAGATCTCCGGGAGCGAGCGGCAGCAGTCGTCCCTCTTCGGCGGCGAGAGTTCGAGCGTCGACGTGGCCTTCGACGGCAGTGCCTCGCTGCACCTCATTCCGCTGACCGCCACCGCCCTGTGGATCGGGGCCCTCTACATCGGCGTACGCCTCCTGCGCACCCGAGTGCTGATGCGCACCGGGGGCCTCGGCGGCGGCACGGCCGGGCTTGAGGCCGCCGTACGCGTCACCCTGCTGGTGACCGCGGGCACGCTGACGCTCGGCCTCTTCGCGCAGCCCGAGATCGAGGGCGTCGAGCTCTCCTCGTCCCCGGTGCTCGCCGCGCTCGGCGCGCTCGTACTGGCGCCGGCCGTCTCCTGCGGTGTGCTGCACCGCGACGACCTGGCTCCGTGGCTCGCCCAACGCCCCAGCTGGCAGGCGGCGTTCCGCGCCACCGGCACCGCGCTGCGGGCGCTCGCGATCGTCCTCGTCGTCTGCTCGCTCGTCGCGTTCATCAGCCTCGCCCAGATCGACGACCTCGAAGGTCTCGCCGACCTCGACGACACCGATGTGTCCCCCCTGCTCATCGCCCTGCTCCTGCTGCCGAACCTCGGCATCGCCGCCCTCGGCCTCGGCTGGGGAGCACCGCTCGGCGCCTCGGTGGAGGGGAGCAGTTCGGCGTACGGCGGCGGCCGCGAGAGCGAGTCCTTCGGGCTCTCCGAGCTGGGGGACGTCACCAACGACTGGGCCGTCGTCGGGGCGCTGGCGCTCGGCCTCGTGTGCGCGCTGGTCCTCGGCCTGCTCGCCGCGCGGCGTTCCGCGCACCGGGGTGAGCAACTCCTCGCCGCCGGGATCTTCTTCGGGCTCTTCCTGCTCCTCGCCGGGATCGGCGGATTCGGCATCGACGCGACCGGCAGCGCCTCGTCGGAGTTCGGCGGCGGCGGAAGCGGGAGCGGCTCGGGCAACGGCAGCTTCGAGGCGGGCGTGAGCGTGCCGGACGCGCTGCTGTTCGGGCTGCTCTGGGTGTTCGCCGCCGCGCTCGTCGCGCCGTTCCTGCTGCAACTCGCGGGTCAGCGGCCGGGGGCCGGCGCGGTGCCGATGCCGCGGGTCCCGCCGATGCCGAGTGGCCTTGCGGGCGCGTCCGGCGCCCCCGACGCTCCCGGTTCCGTGGCCACCGCGCCCACCGAGAGCGCCATCGGTGTGGTGGGTCCGGTCTCAGGGGACGCGTCGACGCCGGGAGTTGCCCCGATTCCCGGAGCCACCCCCCAGCCCGCGTACGACCCGGCCGCGAACCCCGCCTACGCCCCCACGGCCTACGACCCCCACGCCTTCCAGCTGCACCAGCAGCCGCCCGCCCAGCCCGAGCCCCGGCGCACCGCCCTCTGGGTCGCCACGCTCACCGCCGCCTTCGTCATCGGCAGCGGCATCGCGGCCGGCGTCCTGCTCTGGCAGGACAACAACGACGGCTCCGCCGACAAGGCGGGCGGCAAGGACGACAAGCCCGCCGTCAGCCGCAGCCAGGACCCCACGCCGGCGCCGTCCCCCTCGGACACCCCGACGGACAGCACGGAGGACCCGGAGGTGGAGCCGAGCGCGAGCCCGGACACCGTGGACGACGCCCCCGGAGCACCCGCGGGCTTCGACCTGGTGTCCGACGTGAGCGGCTTCGAGTTCGCCGTGCCCGACGGCTGGTCCCGGCAGGGCGAGGAGCGCCCCGGCCAGATCGTGTACGCCGGGTCGACCGGCCCGGAGCAGTACATCGTCGGCGTGGTCCCGAACGCCCCGTACACCTCGTACGAGAACTTCACGACCATCGAGAAGGACGCGAAGAAGGACCCGAAGAAGTCGGACTACCAGCGGCTCAGGCTTGAGCCGAACACTTTCCAGGGGCGCAGCGGTGCGATCTGGGAGTACACGTACACCGACAGGGCGGGCCGCGAGATCCATGCGCTGAACCAGAGTTACGTCGCGGACAACGGCACCGAGTACGCCATCCTGCTTTCCTGGCGGGCCGACTTCTGGCCCGCGGGGGAGGGCGAGAAGAACCACCGGATCGCCCTCGAGAACTGGCGGCTCAACGGCTGAGTCCCCCGGGCCCCTGGCGTACGCCCGCACCGCCCTCGCGGAACCTCGTCCGTCCCGTCAGTCCTGGGCGCCCCGCTACAGCGCGAGCCGGAAGCAGTGTGCCTCCCGCTTCGTCAGCGGTGACACGAAGGTCTCGGCCGGCTTCATGCCGAGCCGCCGGGTCACCGCCACGGACCGTTCGTTGAGGGGGTCGACCATCGCGACCACGTCCGGTACGCCCGCCGCCCGCACCCGTTCCAGGGTGGCGTGCGCGGCGGCGGTCGCGTACCCCTTCCCCCAGGCGGCCCTGCCGAGCCGCCAGCCGATCTCGATCTCGCCCGTGGGCCCCCAGTCGCGCGGCCAGGGCTGCGCTCCGGCGAAGCCGATGGGCCGGCCGTCCGCGTCGAGCAACGTCCACAGGCAGTAGCCCAGTTCGGCGTCGTGTCTGCGCTGCCGGGCGGTCAGCTCCTCGTACACGGAGAGCTCGGCCGACGTGCCGGTGCCGAAGAACTCCATGACCTCCGGGTCGTCGAAGAGCCGGTGCCAGGCGAACGCGTCCTCGTGTGTGGGAACACGCAGCTGTACGGCGGGCATGGTCTTGGTCGGCGGTGCCTGCTTTGTCACGGGTGGCCCTTCGGCTGGCTGATCGGTACCGCTGCATAGACTGCCCATAACCCGTGCCCGTCGGCACACAGATTTCGAGCCTTGGGGAGAACCCGCCGTGACCGAACCCCAGCCCCTCACCGAACACACCGCTGATGTGATCGTCGTCGGGGCCGGGCCAGCCGGTTCCACGACCGCCTATTACCTGGCGAAGGCCGGACTCGACGTTCTGCTCCTGGAGAAGACCGCGTTCCCCAGGGAGAAGGTCTGCGGCGACGGCCTGACGCCGCGCGCCACCAAACAGCTGGTGTCCATGGGGATCGACATCTCCGAGGAGGCGGGCTGGCTGCGGAACAAGGGCCTGCGCATCATCGGCGGCGGTGTACGGCTCCAGCTCGATTGGCCGGAACTCGCCGCCTACCCCAACTACGGCCTGGTCCGTAAGCGCGACGACTTCGACGAGCAGCTCGCCAACCAGGCGCAGAAGGCGGGCGCCCGCCTGTACCAGCGCTGCAACGTCGGCGCCCCGATCGTCGACGACCGCACGGGCCGCATCACCGGCGTGCACGCCAAGCTCGGCGAGGAGAAGACCCCGGTCACCTTCCACGCCCCGCTGGTGGTCGCCGCCGACGGCAACTCGACGCGGCTCTCCCTCGCGATGGGCCTGCACCGCCGCGAGGACCGTCCGATGGGCGTCGCCGTCCGTACGTACTTCACCTCGCCCCGCCACGACGACGACTACCTGGAGTCCTGGCTGGAGCTGTGGGACCGGCGCGGCGCCGAGGACCGGCTCCTTCCCGGCTACGGCTGGGTCTTCGGCATGGGTGACGGCACGTCGAACGTCGGGCTCGGCATCCTCGACTCCTCCTCCGCCTACAAGGAGCTGGACTGGCGCGAGGTGCTGAAGGCCTGGTGCGCCTCGATGCCGGAGGAGTGGGGCTACACCCCGGACAACATGACGATGCCGATCCGCGGCGCCGCCCTGCCGATGGCCTTCAACCGCCAGCCGCACTACACCAAGGGCCTGCTCCTGGTGGGCGACGCGGGCGGCATGGTGAACCCCTTCAACGGCGAGGGCATCGCGTACGCCATGGAGTCGGGGCAGATCGCGGCGGACGTCATCGTCCAGGCGCACGCCCGTCAGACTCCCGCCCAGCGGGAGTTGGCGCTGCAGCGCTACCCGAAGGTCCTCAAGGACACCTACGGCGGCTACTACACGCTGGGCCGTGCCTTCGTGAAGCTCATCGGCAACCCGAAGGTCATGAAGATCGCCACGCAGCGCGGTCTGACGCACCCGATGCTGATGCGCTTCACGCTGAAGATGCTGGCCAACCTCACCGACCCGACGGGCGGCGACGCGATGGACCGCATCATCAACGGCCTGAGCAAGGTGGCGCCGAAGGCGTGAGCATCTGTCCGATTTGCCCTCACCCCGTGGGTGGTACGAGGCTGGTCGCATGATTTTCATCGCAGTCAAGTTCACCGTCCGCCCCGAGTACGCCGACAGCTGGCTGGAGCGGACCGCCGAGTTCACGCGGGCCACGCGCGCGGAGGAGGGCAACCTCTTCTACGACTGGTCCCGCAGCGTCGACGACCCCAACCAGTTCGTCCTCCTGGAGGGCTTCGCCTCCCAGGAGGCGGGCGCGGCGCACGTCGGCTCCGACCACTTCAAGGCCGGCATGGAGACGATGTCCGGGCTGATCGCCTCGACCCCCGAGATCATCCACACCGAGATCCCGGGCGGCAGTTGGTCCGAGATGGGCGAGTTGTCACCGAAGGGCTGAGGCGCACGCGCTGAGCGCACAGAAGGGCCGGGAACCCCACTGGGGGGTTCCCGGCCCTTCCGAGTGTCTGTGAGGGCCCTCAGAGGACGCGCACGGCACCGTCGGCGGGGTAGCCCGACAGGTCCTGGATGACAACGCCCTTGCCGGGGTTGGCGGCGTCGAGGTACTGGCCGTTACCGATGTACACACCCACGTGGTACGCGGAGCCCGCGCCACCCCAGTAAAGGATGTCGCCCACCTGGACGTTGGAGAGCGAGACCGGCGTACCGGAGACCGACTGGTCCTGCGAGACGCGCGGAAGGTCCACGCCCGCCTGCTTGAACGCGGCCTGGACGAGGCTGGAGCAGTCCCACGCGTTGGGTCCGGAGGCACCCATGACGTACGCGTCGCCGAGCTGGGCCTTCAGGAAGCTGATGACCGTGCCGACGCTGCCGCTGGCCGGAGCGGGCGTGTCGGCGGTGGATGCGCTGGAGCCGCCGGCGGCGCTGAGCGTGGTGCGCTCGGCGGAACGCGAGGCGCGCTCCTCCTCCGCCTTCTTCTTGGCGGCGGCCTCGGCCTTCGCCTTGGCCGCTGCCTTCTTCTCGGCGGCGGCCTGGTCTTCCTTGGCCTGCTTGGCGGCCTTCACGGCGGCCGCGTCCTGCTCGGCGCGGAGCTCGTAGCTGTCGGCGGTCTGCTGGGTGGCCTCAGCGGACTGCGCGATCTGCGTGGAGAGATCCGCGGTGAGCGTGGGCATTTCGATGGTCTCGGTCACCGGCTCGGCGGCGTTCGCCGTGCCGGCGGCCGCGGCCACTGCCAGGGTGCTGAGGACGCCACCGGCAACTCCGGCGCGCAGGGCCTGCTTCGTGGCGCTACGACGGGGCTTCCGGTGGCTGGGTATGTGAGCGGTGTGGGACATGAGAACAACCGCTATCAGGGAGTCAGGGTTCCCTTCAAGAAACGTGGGCTGCGCCACAGTTGCCGTTCTCGGCCCCGAATCCCGGGCGTGTCACTTCTTATTGACGCCGTAACGGGCAATGCGGACAACGGCGATCACGCCTGTGATCATGGGTTTTCTGCGATACGCCCGAATTGCCCGCGGACTACCACCGGTTGAGCCGGTTGGCCAAGCCCGGTTTCTTTGCCGTGCATTGGTGTGTGGCGCAGGTCACAGGTGTAGCCCTAGGGGATCTCCCTGAGATCGCGCCGAGACCTTCCTGAGATCTCCCGAAGAATTCAGGGGTGTTGCCCGTATGGGGGACCGGTGATGGATCGATGACGGATCGACGACGGGTCCGTGCCGACGGGGTGCCGATTCGTCTCTCCGTGACTCCCGCGTGGCGGACGCTCCGGCCGCTCGTGAATCTGTGCACGCGTCAGCGGCTGTCCACCTTCATCCACACCACTCCCGCCAAAGTGTGAATGAGCCGCCACTATCAAGCCAGGGCGTCCAGCGCCAATTTGCTTGCGGCGGCCATCGCTTGATAGGGCGACCCCCTCCCGACCAGCGGTAACTCGCTGAGATGTCACCTCTGGTGATCACTCAGGCGCTTCGCGTATGAAGATCACCGCTCATCCGACTTCATGATCCTTCGTCAGGTGGTGGAGATCACAAAGCCGTTGTCGCACCCCGTGTCGCAGATCACAGACCGGCGGGCATAAGATGCGGGGCAGTTGGGCTTGTGACCTGCTTCACATGTAAGCGATCTTCGTGGGTCGTGGTGGGTGGGTCGCGGTCCGATGCAACCGCCAACAGTCAGTGCCGACTGAGAGGAGCGAGGAGCGTGAACGCCTATGCGCCCATCCTCGTGCTGGGAGCCCTCGGGGCAGGCTTTGCGATCTTCTCCGTGGTCATGGCCACGCTTATCGGTCCAAAGCGGTACAACCGCGCCAAGCTCGAGGCGTATGAGTGCGGTATCGAGCCGACGCCGACTCCGGCCGGCGGCGGGCGATTTCCCATCAAGTACTACCTGACGGCGATGCTCTTCATCGTCTTCGACATCGAGATCGTCTTCCTTTACCCCTGGGCCGTCACCTTCGACGCCCTCGGGATTTTCGGGCTCGTGGAGATGCTGCTCTTCGTGCTCACCGTCTTCGTCGCGTACGCGTACGTATGGCGGCGTGGCGGCCTGGAATGGGACTAAAGGTCTGAGGGGCCAAAGAGCATGGGACTCGAAGAGAAACTGCCGAGCGGTTTTCTGCTGACCACCGTCGAACAAGCCGCGGGCTGGGTGCGCAAGTCATCCGTCTTCCCCGCGACCTTCGGCCTCGCGTGCTGCGCCATCGAGATGATGACGACGGGAGCCGGGCGTTATGACCTGGCTCGCTTCGGCATGGAGGTCTTCCGCGGTTCGCCGCGGCAGGCCGATCTGATGATCGTGGCCGGGCGTGTGAGCCAGAAGATGGCGCCGGTCCTGCGGCAGGTCTATGACCAGATGCCCAACCCCAAGTGGGTCATTTCCATGGGGGTTTGCGCTTCGTCGGGCGGGATGTTCAACAATTACGCGATTGTGCAGGGCGTGGACCACATTGTCCCTGTTGACATCTATTTGCCCGGCTGTCCGCCGCGGCCCGAGATGCTGATGGACGCGATCCTCAAGCTCCACCAGAAGATCCAGGGCGGCAAGCTCGGGGTCAACGCCGAGGAAGCGGCCCGCGAGGCGGAGGAGGCGGCCCTCAAGGCCCTCCCCACCATCGAGATGAAGGGGCTGCTGCGGTGAGCGACGCCCACGACGAACACGACGAGCACCTGAACGGGAACGGCGTCCCCGCTCCCCGCGACGAGGCCGGCAAGGTCATCGGCGTCCGCAGGGGCATGTTCGGCGCCAACAACGGCGGCGACACGTCCGGTTACGGCGGCCTGGTGCGCACGGTCACCCTGCCCGGCGCCTCCGCTCGCCCGTACGGCGGCTGGTTCGACGAAGTCGCGGACGAGCTGGAAGGAGCCCTGGAAGAGCAGGGGCTCCTCCCGGAGAACGCGATCGAGAAGACGGTCGTCGACCGTGACGAGCTCACCTTCCACATCGCGCGCGAGCACCTCGTGCGGGTCGCCCAGACCCTGCGCGACGACCCCGCCCTGCGCTTCGAGCTCTGTACGGGTGTCTCGGGGGTGCACTTCCTCGAGGACAAGGGCCGCGAGCTGCACGCCGTCTACCACCTGCGCTCGATCACCCACAACCGCCTGATCCGGCTCGAAGTCAGCGCCCCTGACGCCGATCCGCACGTCCCCTCGCTGGTCGCCGTCTATCCGACGAACGACTGGCACGAGCGCGAGGCGTACGACTTCTTCGGCCTGATCTTCGACGGTCATCCGGCGCTGACGCGGATCATGATGCCGGACGACTGGCAGGGCTTCCCGCAGCGCAAGGACTACCCCCTCGGCGGCATCCCCGTCGAGTACAAGGGCGCCCAGATCCCGGCTCCGGACCAGCGGAGGTCGTACAGCTGATGTCCACTTCACACGCCTCCGCCCGCGAGACGACCGAGGGGACCGTATATACGGTCACCGGCGGCGACTGGGACGAAGTCGTCCAGTCCGCCGCCCGGTCGGACGACGAGCGCATCATCGTCAACATGGGTCCGCAGCACCCCTCCACCCACGGTGTGCTCCGGCTCATCCTGGAGATCGAGGGCGAGACCGTCTCCGAGGCCCGCTGCGGCATCGGCTATCTGCACACGGGCATCGAGAAGAACCTCGAGTACCGCACGTGGACGCAGGGCACGACGTTCGTCACGCGCATGGACTATCTGACGCCGTTCTTCAACGAGGCGGCGTACTGCCTCGGCGTCGAGAAGCTTCTCGGCATCGAGGACCAGATCCCGGACCGCGCCTCGATCATCCGCGTGCTCCTGATGGAGCTCAACCGCCTCTCCTCGCACCTGGTGTGCATCGCCACCGGCGGCATGGAGCTGGGCGCGACGACGATCATGATCTACGGCTTCCGCGATCGTGAACTCGTTCTCGACATCTTCGAGCTGATCACCGGCCTGCGCATGAACCACGCGTACATCCGGCCCGGCGGACTCGCCCAGGACCTGCCCCCGGGCGCGGTGGACCAGATCCGCGAGTTCGTGAAGAAGATGAGCAAGAACCTCGGCGAGTACGACAAGCTCGCCACCGGGAACCCCATCTTCAAGGCCCGTATGCAGGACGTCGGCTACCTCGACCTCGCCGGCTGCATGGCGCTCGGCGCCACGGGACCCGTCCTGCGCTCGGCCGGTCTGCCGCACGACCTGCGCAAGGCGCAGCCCTACTGCGGCTACGAGAACTACGAGTTCGACGTGCCGACCGCCGACACCTGCGACTCCTACGGACGCTTCCTGATTCGTCTGGAGGAGATGCGCCAGTCGCTGCGCATCGTCGAGCAGTGCCTGGACCGGCTCGCGCCGGGACCGGTCATGGTTGGTGACAAGAAGATCGCCTGGCCCGCGCAACTGGCGCTGGGCCCCGACGGCCTCGGCAACTCGCTCGATCACATCAAGAAGATCATGGGCACCTCCATGGAGGCCCTGATCCACCACTTCAAGCTGGTGACCGAGGGCTTCAGGGTCCCGGCCGGGCAGGCGTACACCGCGGTCGAGTCGCCCAAGGGCGAGCTCGGGGTGCATGTCGTCTCCGACGGCGGCACCCGCCCCTACCGGGTCCACTTCCGTGACCCGTCCTTCACCAACCTGCAGGCCATGGCGGCGATGTGTGAGGGCGGCCAGGTCGCCGACGTCATCGTCGCCGTCGCGTCCATCGACCCCGTGATGGGAGGCGTCGACCGGTGACCACCACCCCTTCCCAGGGCGCGGGCGTCAGCCTGGGCATGCCCCAACTCCCCGCCCCCGACTTCCCGGCAGACGTACGGGCCAGGCTCGACGCGGACGCCAAGGAGGTCATCTCCCGCTACCCGGACTCCCGGTCCGCGCTGCTCCCGCTGCTGCACCTCGTGCAGTCGGAGGAGGGCCACGTCACGCGCACGGGCATGGCCTTCTGCGCGGAGGTGCTCGGCCTGACCACCGCCGAGGTCACCGCGGTCGCGACCTTCTACACGATGTACCGGCGCAAGCCCTCCGGTGACTATCAGGTCGGCGTCTGTACGAACACGTTGTGTGCCGTCATGGGCGGCGACGCGATCTTCGAGTCGCTCCAGGCGCACCTGGGCGTCGGCAACGAAGGCACCACGGAGGACGGCAAGGTCACGCTGGAGCACATCGAGTGCAACGCGGCCTGCGACTTTGCCCCCGTCGTGATGGTCAACTGGGAGTTCTTCGACAACCAGACTCCCGAGACCGCCAAGCGGCTCGTCGACGACCTGCGCGCGGGCGTGCAGGTCGAGCCGACCCGCGGCGCCCCCTTGTGCACGTACAAGGAGACGGCCCGGATCCTCGCGGGCTTCCCCGACGAGCGGGCCGGCGCCGTCGAGGCGAGCGGCGGCGCGGGCCCTGCCTCGCTGATCGGCCTTCGCCTGGCCAAGGGCGAGTTGCCGCAGCCACGGGTGGTCCACCCACGCGCGGGCGGCCCGCAGGACGAGGCGCCTGCCGAGCACCTCAGCTCGCACGACGCACCGCAGGAGACCTCGGCATCCGACCCGGCCCACCCGGCCGGACCGACCGCCGAGGAGGGGGAGTGATGACCTTGGCAGCCGAGATCGACAACGAGACGAGCCCCGAGAAGCTGCTCGCGCCGGTGCTCTCGGCGTTCTGGGACGAGGAGAAGTCCTGGACGCTGGAGACCTACCGACGGCACGAGGGGTACGAAGGCCTGCGCAAGGCCCTGGCCATGGCGCCGGACGACCTCATCGCGTACGTGAAGGACTCCGGTCTGCGCGGCAGGGGCGGCGCCGGATTCCCCACCGGAATGAAATGGCAGTTCATTCCGCAGGGCGATGGAAAGCCGCACTATCTAGTTGTCAACGCCGACGAATCGGAGCCCGGGACCTGCAAGGACATCCCGCTCCTCTTCGCCAATCCGCATAGCCTCATCGAGGGCATTGTGATCGCCTGTTACGCGATCCGTTCGTCGCATGCCTTCATCTACCTGCGCGGTGAAGTCGTCCCCGTGCTCAGGCGGTTGCACGAGGCCGTGCGTGAGGCGAAAGAGGCGGGATTCCTGGGCGAGAACATCCTGGGCAGCGGACTCGACCTCGAACTCACCGTGCACGCGGGCGCGGGCGCGTACATCTGTGGTGAGGAGACCGCGCTGCTCGACTCGCTCGAAGGCCGCCGTGGCCAGCCGCGACTGCGTCCCCCTTTCCCGGCCGTCGCGGGCCTCTACGCATGCCCCACTGTTGTCAATAACGTCGAGTCCATCGCGTCGGTTCCCGCGATCCTGAATCGCGGAAAAGACTGGTTCAAGTCGATGGGAAGCGAGAAGTCCCCCGGCTTCACGCTCTATTCGCTGAGCGGCCACGTCACGAGCCCCGGCCAGTACGAGGCCCCGCTCGGCATCACCCTGCGCCAACTCCTCGAGATGAGCGGCGGGATCAGGGCGGGCCACCGGCTCAAGTTCTGGACGCCGGGCGGCTCATCGACGCCGATGTTCACCGACGAACACCTCGACGTCCCGCTGGACTACGAGGGAGTGGGCGCCGCCGGCTCGATGCTCGGCACGAAGGCGCTCCAGTGCTTCGACGAGACGACGTGCGTGGTGCGCGCGGTCACCCGCTGGACCGAGTTCTACGCCCACGAGTCCTGCGGCAAGTGCACGCCCTGCCGCGAAGGAACGTACTGGCTGGTGCAGTTGCTCCGCGACATCGAGGCCGGCAAGGGCGTCATGTCCGACCTGGACAAGCTCAACGACATCGCCGACAACATCAACGGCAAGTCCTTCTGTGCCCTCGGTGACGGTGCGGCCTCGCCGATCTTCTCCTCGCTCAAGTACTTCCGCGAGGAGTACGAGCAGCACATCACCGGCAAGGGCTGCCCCTTCGACCCGGCCAAGTCGACGCTCTGGGCCGACCGGCCCGCCGCACATTCGGAGGTGAACGCATGACAGTGACCACTAATAGCGCTCCCTCCGGGGGCGGCGAGGCGGCGGTTCCGCCGGAAGATCTCGTGTCGCTGACGATCGACGGCGCCGAGATCAGCGTCCCGAAGGGGACGCTGGTGATCCGGGCCGCCGAGCTCCTCGGCATCGAGATCCCGAGGTTCTGCGACCACCCGCTGCTCGACCCGGCGGGCGCCTGCCGCCAGTGCATCGTCGAGGTGGAGGGCCAGCGCAAGCCGATGGCCTCCTGCACCATCACCTGCACCGACGGCATGGTCGTGAAGTCGCAGCTCTCCTCGCCGGTCGCCGAGAAGGCCCAGCGCGGGGTGATGGAGCTGCTCCTCATCAACCACCCGCTGGACTGCCCGGTCTGCGACAAGGGCGGCGAGTGCCCGCTGCAGAACCAGGCGATGCAGGTCGGCGACCCGGACTCCCGCTTCGAGGGCAAGAAGCGGACGTACGAGAAGCCGGTGCCGATCTCCACGCAGGTGCTTCTCGACCGTGAGCGGTGCGTGCTGTGCGCGCGCTGCACCCGGTTCTCGAACCAGATCGCTGGCGACCCGATGATCGAGCTGATCGAGCGCGGCGCGCTCCAGCAGGTCGGCACGGGCGAGGGCGATCCCTTCGAGTCGTACTTCTCCGGGAACACGATCCAGATCTGTCCGGTCGGGGCGCTGACCTCGGCGGCGTATCGCTTCCGCTCCCGGCCCTTCGACCTGGTGTCGTCGCCTTCGGTCTGCGAGCACTGCGCGGGCGGCTGCGCGACCCGTACCGACCACCGGCGCGGCAAGGTCATGCGGCGCCTCGCGGCGGACGACCCCGAGGTCAACGAGGAGTGGCTGTGCGACAAGGGGCGCTTCGGCTTCCGTTACGCGCAGAAGCCGGACCGGCTCACCACGCCGCTGGTGCGCAACGCGGAGACGGGTGAGCTGGAGACCGCCAGCTGGCCCGAGGCCCTCGAAGCCGCGGCCAACGGTCTCGCCGCCGCGCGTGGCCGTGCCGGTGTACTGACCGGCGGGCGCCTCACCGTCGAGGACGCGTACGCGTACAGCAAGTACGCGCGCGTGGCGCTCGACACGAACGACATCGACTTCCGCGCGCGCGTCCACAGCAGCGAGGAGGCCGACTTCCTGGCCGCCCGTGTCGCGGGCCGCGGCCGGGATCTCGACGGTGCCGGAGTCACGTACGCGGAGGTGGAGAAGGCGCCCGCGGTCCTGCTCGTCGGCTTCGAGGCCGAGGAGGAGGCGCCCGGGGTCTTCCTGCGCCTGCGCAAGGCCTGGCGCAAGCACGGCCAGCGGACGTTCTCCCTCGCCACGCACCAGACCCGGGGCCTGGAGAAGGCGGGCGGCACGCTGCTGCCCGCGGCTCCCGGCACCGAGACGGAGTGGCTCGACGCGCTCTCCGGAGAGGCCGGCCTCGAGGGCGACGGTGCGAAGGCCGCCGAGGCGCTGCGCGCTCCGGGCGCGGTGATCGTGGTCGGTGAGCGCCTCGCGGCCGTGCCGGGCGGGCTCACCGCCGCCGTACGGGCCGCTTCCGCGACCGGTGCGCGGCTGGTGTGGATTCCTCGCCGGGCGGGGGAGCGCGGCGCCGTCGAGGCCGGTGCGCTGCCCTCGCTGCTTCCCGGTGGGCGTCCGTCCACTGACCCGCGCGCGCGGGACGAGGTCGCTGCCGTCTGGCGCGTCGCCGAACTCCCGCACCGCTACGGCCGCGACACCGGCCAGATCATCGAGGCGGCGGCGACCGGCGAACTGGGCGCGCTCCTGGTGGCGGGCGTGGAGGTCGCGGACCTTCCTGACCCGGCACGCGCGCGTGAAGCACTCTCCGAGGTCGGGTTCCTGGTCTCCCTGGAGCTGCGGCCCAGTGAGGTCACCGAGCACGCCGACGTCGTGCTTCCCGTGGCCGCGGTCGCGGAGAAGCCCGGCACCTTCCTCAACTGGGAGGGCAGGGCGCGGATGTTCGAGGCCTCGCTCAAGCCCGACCACATGACGCGCACGCTGGCCCCGACGGACGCGCGTGTGCTGCACATGCTGGCCGACGCCGGGGACGTCCATCTGGCCCTTCCCGATCTGGCGAGCGTCCGGCGCGAGCTTGACCGGCTCGGCGGCTGGGACGGGACGCATGCCACGGAGCCCCTGGAGACGGGCGCCCAGCCGCCGCGGCCCGCCTCCGGAGAGGCCGTTCTCGCGGGGCACCGGCTGCTGCTCGACCAGGGCCGCCTCCAGGAGGGCGACGAGGCGCTTGCCGGCACGCGGCACGCCGCGGTCGCCCGGCTCTCGGCGGCCACCGCGGCCGAGGCGGGGGTCAAGGACGGCGACGTCCTGGCCGTCTCCGGCTCCGCGGGGGCGACCGAACTGCCGCTCCAGGTGACCGAGATGCCCGACCGTGTGGTGTGGCTGCCGCTGAACTCGACCGGGGGAGGCGTCACTTCCGACACCGGCGCCCGCCCCGGCGACCTCGTCCGCATCGGCCCGGCGCTCCTGCCGGAGCCCTCTGAGGCCCCGGAGGTGACGTCGTGATGCACCACATGGTGCCGCTTGCGGCGGAAGACCTGTCCATGTTCGGCCGTGACCCGTGGTGGCTCGTCGCGATCAAGGCGGTGTTCTGCTTCGCGTTCCTGATGGTGACGGTGCTCTTCTCCATCGTGTGGGAGCGCAAGGTCGTCGCCTGGATGCAGCTGCGCATCGGGCCCAACCGGCACGGCCCCTGGGGCATGCTGCAGTCCCTCGCGGACGGCATCAAGCTGATGCTCAAGGAAGACCTGATCGTCAAGCGCGCGGACAAGGTGGTGTACATCCTCGCGCCGATCGTCGCGGCCATCCCGGCGTTCATGGCGATCGCGGTGATCCCCTTCGGTCCCGCGGGCAACGAGATCTCGATCTTCGGCCAGCGCACGACGATGCAGCTCACCGACCTGCCGATCGCGATGCTCTACATCCTCGCGGTCGCCTCGGTCGGCATCTACGGCATCGTGCTCGCGGGCTGGAGCTCCGGGTCCACGTATCCGCTCCTCGGCGGTCTGCGCTCCTGCGCGCAGATGATCTCGTACGAGATCGCGATGGGCGCCGCGTTCGCCTCGGTGTTCCTCTACTCCGGGTCGATGTCGACCTCGGCGATCGTGGAGGCGCAGGCGGACCGCTGGTACGTGCTGCTGCTCCCGGTGTCGTTCCTGATCTACATCGTGACGATGATCGGCGAGACGAACCGCGCTCCGTTCGACATGCCGGAGTCCGAGGGCGACCTCGTCGGCGGCTTCAACACCGAGTACTCGTCGATCAAGTTCGCGCTGTTCATGCTCGCCGAGTACGTCAACATGGTCACCGTCTCGGCGGTCTCGGTCACCCTCTTCCTGGGCGGCTGGCGGGCCCCGTACCCGATCAGCACCTTCTGGGAGGGCGCGAACCACGGCTGGTGGCCGATGCTCTGGTTCGTGATCAAGGTCCAGCTGCTGCTGTTCTTCTTCATCTGGCTGCGCGGCACGCTGCCACGCGTCCGCTACGACCAGCTGATGAAGCTCGGCTGGAAGGTCCTGATCCCGGTCTCGGTCGTCTGGCTGATGCTCGTGGCGACGGTCAGGGCGATGCGGAACGAGGAGTACGACTTCACCTCGATCGCGCTCTATGTGGGCGGCGGAGTCATCGCGCTCCTGTTGCTCTCCGTGGTCGTCGACATCTTCCGCGACAAGCGCGAGAAGGAAGCGGCGGCACGATCCGAGAGCGACGAGCCGGTCGCCTTCGACCCGATGGCGGGCGGATTCCCGGTGCCGCCGCTGCCCGGACAGAGCCTGCCGCCCGTACCGCGACGACGCCCGCGCCAGGAGCGCGAGTTGATTGTCAGTGGTGGCCCGGATACTCAAAGTGACGGAACTCGAAGTGACGGAAAGGAGGCGTCCGATGGCTGAGTCGAAGAAAGAGCCGCAGCACGAGCCACACCACGAGTCGAACCAATCGAAGCAGGGGTTCCAGAACCCCGTCGCGGGCTTCGGCGTGACCTTCAAGGCCATGTTCAAGAAGCGGCTGACCGAGCAGTATCCGGAGCAGGAGAAGATCACCGCTCCCCGCTTCCACGGCAGGCACCAGCTCAACCGCCATCCGGACGGCCTGGAGAAGTGCGTCGGCTGTGAGCTCTGCGCCTGGGCCTGCCCCGCGGACGCGATCTACGTGGAGGGCGCGGACAACACCGAGGAGGAGCGCTACTCCCCGGGCGAGCGGTACGGCCGCGTCTACCAGATCAACTACGCCCGCTGCATCCTGTGCGGTCTGTGCATCGAGGCGTGTCCCACGCGCGCGTTGACGATGACGAACGAGTTCGAGCTGGCCGACAGCAGCCGCGAGAAGCTCATCTTCACCAAGGAGCAGCTGCTCGCCGGCCTGGAGGAGGGCATGGTCGATTCACCGCACTCGATCTTCCCCGGCACGGACGAGCAGGACTACTACCGCGGTCTGGTGACCGAGGCCGCTCCGGGCACGGTGCCTCAAGTGGCCCTCTCCAAGGGGGAGACGCCCCAGGAGGCCGCTTCCACCTTCGGGGACTCCGAACCCGCGTCGGGGGAGGTGATCAACCGATGACGCAGCTCGCCGCCTACACCACGTCCACCGGTGAGGCCGTCCAGTTCTGGGTGCTCGGAACGGTCGCCGTGATCGGCGCCCTGTGCACGATCCTCATGAAGAAGGCCGTGCACAGCGCGCTCTGCCTCGCCGGGACCATGATCATCCTGGCGGTCTTCTACCTCGCCAACGGGGCGTACTTCCTGGGCATCGTCCAGGTCGTCGTCTACACCGGCGCCATCATGATGCTCTTCCTCTTCGTGGTCATGCTCGTCGGTGTCACCGCCGCCGACTCCCTGAAGGAGACCATCAAGGGGCAGCGCTGGCTGGCCGGCCTCTGTGGCTTCGGCTTCGCCATCCTGCTCTTCGCCGGCATCGGGAACGCCTCGGTGAACGACTTCACCGGGCTCGGCAAGGCGAACGCGGGCGGCAACGTGGAGGGCCTCGCCGAGGCCATCTTCACGAAGTACGTCTTCGCCTTCGAGATCACCGGCGCCCTGCTCATCACCGCCACCGTCGGCGCGATGGTGCTCACCCACCGCGAGCGCACGGAGCGAGCCAAGACGCAGCGCGAGATGTCCGAGGAGCGCGTGCGCGGCAAGCACCTCCCGCCGCTGCCCGCCCCCGGTGTCTACGCCCGGCACAACGCCGTGGACGTCGCGGGTCTCCTGCCCGACGGCACCCCCTCCGAGCTCACGGTCAACAAGACGCTGCGTGAGCGCGGCCAGATCCGCGATGTGTCGGACGAGGCACTGGACGATCTGCGGGCCCTCGAACAGCGCTCCACGGAGCGTCTGGAGCGGTCGACCAAGACCGAGGAGGCGTCGAAGTGAATCCGGTCAACTACCTGTATCTCGCGGCGCTGTTGTTCGCGATCGGCGCCACCGGCGTGCTGATCAGGCGGAACGCGATCGTGGTGTTCATGTGTATCGAGCTGATGCTCAACGCGTGCAACCTCGCCTTCGTGGCCTTCTCCCGGCTGCACGGCAATCTCGACGGCCAGATCATCGCCTTCTTCACGATGGTCGTCGCCGCGGCGGAAGTCGTGGTCGGCCTCGCGATCATCGTGTCGCTGTTCCGCTCCCGTCACTCGGCCTCGGTCGACGACGCCAGCCTGATGAAGCTGTAAGGGGTCGCTGAAAAGTGGAGAACCTGATCGCGCTGCTCGTAGCGGCGCCTCTGCTCGGAGCGGCCGTACTGCTGTGCGGCGGGCGGCGGTTGGACCGTGTGGGCCACTGGCTCGGCACGCTGCTCGCGGCCGCCTCCTTCGTCATCGGTGTGATGCTCTTCGCCGACATGCTGGGCAAGGGCGCGGAGGAGCGCTCCCTGTCGCAGCACGTGTTCAGCTGGATCCCCGTCGAGGGTTTCCAGGCGGACGTCGCCTTCCAGCTCGACCAGCTGTCGATGACGTTCGTCCTGCTGATCACCGGTGTGGGCACCCTGATCCACATCTACTCCATCGGGTACATGGAGCACGACGAGCGGCGCCGCCGCTTCTTCGGCTATCTGAACCTGTTCCTCGCGGCGATGCTCATCCTCGTCCTCGCCGACAACTACCTCCTCCTGTACGTCGGATGGGAGGGCGTCGGCCTTGCCTCGTACCTCCTGATCGGCTTCTGGCAGCACAAGCCCAGCGCGGCCACCGCCGCGAAGAAGGCCTTCCTGGTCAACAGGGTCGGCGACATGGGTCTTTCGATCGCCATCATGCTGATGTTCACCACCTTCGGGACGTTCGCCTTCGGGCCTGTCCTGGAGGCCACGGGTGAGACGTCGGAGGGCAAGCTGACGGCCATCGGCCTGATGCTGCTGCTCGCGGCGTGCGGCAAGTCGGCCCAGGTGCCGCTGCAGTCATGGCTCGGCGACGCGATGGAGGGCCCGACCCCGGTCTCGGCCCTCATCCACGCGGCGACGATGGTGACCGCCGGCGTGTACTTGATCGTCCGCTCCGGCGCGATCTTCAACGGCGCCCCGGACGCGCAGCTCGTCGTCACCGTCGTGGGCGCGGTCACGCTCCTCTTCGGTGCGATCGTCGGTTGCGCGAAGGACGACATCAAGAAGGCCCTCGCCGGGTCGACGATGTCCCAGATCGGGTACATGATCCTGGCCGCGGGCCTCGGCCCCATCGGCTACGTCTTCGCGATCATGCACCTGGTGACGCACGGCTTCTTCAAGGCCGGGCTCTTCCTCGGGGCCGGTTCGGTCATGCACGGCATGAACGACGAGGTCGACATGAGGAAGTACGGCGGCCTCCGGAAGTACATGCCGGTCACCTTCGTCACCTTCGGGCTCGGCTATCTCGCGATCATCGGCTTCCCCGGCCTGTCCGGCTTCTTCTCCAAGGACAAGATCATCGAGGCGGCGTTCGCCAAGGGCGGCACGGAGGGCTGGATCCTCGGCTCGGTCGCGCTGCTCGGCGCCGCGATCACCGCGTTCTACATGACGCGCGTGATGATCATGACGTTCTTCGGCGAGAAGCGCTGGCAGCCGGATGCGGAAGGCAACGAACCGCACCCGCACGAGTCGCCCAGGTCCATGACGATCCCGATGATCGTGCTGGCCTTCGGGTCGGTCTTCGCGGGCGGGTTCTTCAGCATCGGCGACCGCTTCATGCACTGGCTGGAGCCGGTCACCCGGCACGACCACGGCCACTCGCCGCTGAGCGCCGCCACGGTCACGGGCGCCACCATGGTGGTCCTGATCATCGGTGTGGCCCTCGCCTACTTCCAGTACGGCCGCCGTCCCGTCCCGGTCACCGCCCCGCGCGGTTCGCTGCTCACCCGGGCGGCCCGGCGCGACCTCCTCCAGGACGACTTCAACCACGTCGTCCTGGTCCGCGGCGGAGAGCACCTGACCCGCTCCCTGGTCTACGTCGACCACACCCTGGTCGACGGAGTCGTCAACGGCACGGCGGCCTCGGTCGGCGGGCTCTCCGGGCGGCTGCGCAAGATGCAGAACGGCTATGCCCGCTCCTACGCGGTCTCGATGTTCGGCGGCGTTGCGGTACTCATCGCCGCGACCCTGCTGATGAGGGCGGTCTGATACCGATGTCCTTTCCCCTCCTGACAGCGACGGCGGTCCTGCCCGCGGTCGGCGCGATCGCCACGGCAGCCGTTCCGGCCGCCCGGCGCACCGCCGCCAAGTGGCTCGCGCTGCTCGTGTCGCTCGCCACGCTCGCGCTCGCCGTGACCGTGCTCGTGCGGTTCGACCCCGACGGGGCCCGCTATCAACTGACCGAGTCGCGTTCCTGGATCGCGGAGTTCGGGGTGCGCTACGAGCTGGGTGTGGACGGCATCGGTGTCGCCCTCATCGCCCTCACCGCGCTCCTGCTGCCCTTCATCATCCTGGCGGGCTGGCACGACGCCGACCCCCTGGAGACGAAGTCCTCGCGCTGGCGGCCGACCCAGGGCTTCTTCGCCCTGATCCTCGCCGTCGAGGCGATGGTGATCATCTCCTTCGCGGCCACCGACGTCTTCCTCTTCTACATCTTCTTCGAAGCCATGCTCATCCCGATGTACTTCCTCATCGGCGGCTTCGGGGACCGGGCCCACTCGGGCACCGACGAGAACGCCTCGGCGCAGCGCTCGTACGCGGCCGTGAAGTTCCTGCTCTACAACCTGGCCGGCGGCCTCATCATGCTGGCCGCGGTGATCGGTCTCTACGTAGTGGCCGGGAACTTCTCGCTCCAGGAGATCACCGAGGCGCGGGCCAACGGTTCGCTGGAGATGGCGACCAGCACCGAGCGCTGGCTGTTCCTCGGCTTCTTCTTCGCGTTCGCGGTCAAGGCTCCGCTGTGGCCGCTGCACACCTGGCTGCCGAACGCGATGGGCGAGTCCACGGCCCCGGTCGCCGTGCTGATCACGGCGGTCGTCGACAAGGTCGGCACCTTCGCGATGCTGCGGTTCTGCCTCGGGCTCTTCCCCGAGGCGAGCAAGTGGGCGACACCGGTCATCCTCGTGCTCGCGCTGATCAGCATCGTCTACGGCGCGCTGCTCGCCGTCGGCCAGCGCGACATCAAGCGCCTGGTGGCGTACGCGTCGATCTCGCACTTCGGGTTCATCATTCTCGGCATCTTCGCGATGACCTCGCAGGGCCAGTCCGGCGCGACGCTGTACATGGTCAACCACGGGCTCTCGACGGCCGCGCTGATGCTGGTGGCCGGCTTCCTGATCTCGCGGCGCGGTTCGCGGCTCATCGCGGACTACGGAGGGGTGCAGAAGGTCGCACCGGTGCTCGCGGGCACCTTCCTGATCGGTGGTCTCGCGACGCTCTCACTGCCGGGGCTCGCGCCCTTCGTGAGTGAATTCCTGGTCCTCGTGGGCGCGTTCGCGCGCTACCCGGTGGTCGGGATCATCGCCACCATCGGCATCGTTCTCGCCGCGCTCTACACCCTCGTCCTCTATCAGCGGACGATGACGGGCCCGGTGAAGCCGGAGGTCTCGGCCATGCCGGACCTGCGGGCGCGTGAACTCCTGGTCGTCGCGCCGCTGATCGCGCTCCTGATCGGCCTCGGGGTCTACCCGAAGCCGCTCACCGACCTGGTCAACCCGGCGGTCAAGCACACCATGTCCGACGTACAGCAGAAGGACCCGAAGCCCGACGTGGAGGCGGCCAAGTGAGCGCATCGGCTGTCCACAGCCTGTGGACAATGGCGTCGGCCGCGGCGCCCCAGGACGCGATCGACAAGATCGACACTCCCACCATCGAGTACGCGCAGCTGTCACCGACGTTGATCGTCATCGGCGCGGCGGTCCTCGGGATCCTCATCGAAGCCTTCGTTCCGCGCAAAACGCGGTACTACGCGCAGGTGTTCGTGGCGGTCGTCGCCCTCACCGCGGCCTTCGCCGCGGTGGTCGGGCTCGCGGCCACCGGGTACGGCACGACGAAGGCGCACATCGCGGCGATGGGCGCGATCGCGGTCGACGGACCGGCGCTCTTCCTTCAGGGCACGATCCTCCTCGCGGGCCTCGTCGCGATCTTCACCTTCGCGGAGCGGCGACTCGACCCGGTGGCGCACGGCAAGCGGGTCGACTCGTTCGCCGCGCAGGCCGGTTCCGTGCCGGGCAGTGAGGGTGAACAGGCCGCCACCAAGGCCGGGTTCACCACCACCGAGGTGTTCCCGCTCGCGCTCTTCGCGATCGGCGGGATGCTCGTCTTCCCGTCGGCGAACGACCTCCTGACGCTCTTCATCGCCCTTGAGGTCTTCTCGCTGCCGCTCTACCTGCTGTGCGCGCTCGCCCGCCGCAAGCGTCTGATGTCGCAGGAAGCCGCCGTCAAGTACTTCCTGCTCGGCTCGTTCTCCTCGGCGTTCCTGCTCTTCGGGATCGCCCTGCTCTACGGGTACGCGGGCTCGGTCTCGTACGGCACGATCGCCAAGGTCATCGACGGCAGCGTCCAGGAGGTCAACCCGGCGCTCGCCGACACCATGGGCAACGACGCGCTGCTCCTGATCGGTGCCGCGATGATCGTCATGGGGCTGCTCTTCAAGGTCGGCGCGGTGCCGTTCCACATGTGGACCCCGGATGTGTACGAAGGCGCGCCCACCCCCGTCACCGGCTTCATGGCCGCGGCGACGAAGGTGGCCGCCTTCGGCGCGCTGCTCCGGCTCCTGTACGTGGTGCTGCCGGGGCTGCGCTGGGACTGGCGGCCCGTGATGTGGGGCGTCGTGATCCTCACGATGCTGGCCGGCGCGATCGTCGCTATCACCCAGACCGACATCAAGCGCCTGCTCGCCTACTCCTCGATCGCCCACGCGGGCTTCATCCTCGCCGGTGTCATCGCCATGACCCCGGACGGCATCTCGTCGGTCCTCTTCTACCTGGGGGCCTACTCCTTCGTGACGATCGGCGCGTTCGCGGTGGTCACGCTGGTGCGGGACGCGGGCGGCGAGGCCACGCACCTGTCGAAGTGGGCGGGGCTCGGCCGGCGCTCGCCGTTGGTCGCCGCGGTCTTCGCGGTGTTCCTGCTCGCCTTCGCCGGCATTCCGCTGACCTCCGGGTTCTCCGGGAAGTTCGCGGTGTTCAAGGCAGCGGCGGAGGGCGGCGCGGGCGCACTGGTCGTGGTCGGTGTGATCTCGTCCGCGATCGCGGCCTTCTTCTACATCCGCGTGATCGTGCTCATGTTCTTCAGCGAGCCGAAGGCGGACGGCCCGACGGTCGCCGTGCCCTCGCCGCTGACCATGACCGCGATCGGCGTGGGCGTCGCGGTGACGCTGGTCCTGGGCGTGGCCCCGCAGTACTTCCTGGATCTGGCGAACCAGGCGGGGGTCTTCGTCCGGTAGTCCACTGGTCCACCTGTTCTACTCACCGCCGCCCGGCACCCCGTCCGACAGGGGTGCCGGGCGGCGGCCTGTGGATAACTTCCTGAGGTGTCGGTCCGGAGCCCTATCGTGGAGTCTGTGGTCGAAGCGCGACGTACGGGGGCAGGGCGATGGATGGGATCGATGGCATGAGTGAGGTGGCCGTAACGAGCGCGGTGGCGGAAGGCGGCGTGGTGGCGGAGAGTGACGCGCTGCGGACCCTGCACCGCGTCTTCGGGTATGACGCGTTCCGCGGCGAGCAGGAAGCGATCATCGACCACGTGGTCGCGGGCGGGGACTCCGTCGTGCTGATGCCCACCGGTGGCGGCAAGTCGCTCTGCTATCAGATCCCGGCCCTGGTGAGGCCCGGCACCGGCGTCGTCATCTCCCCCCTCATCGCGCTCATGCAGGACCAGGTGGACGCGCTGCGGGCACTCGGCGTGCGGGCCGGATTCATCAACTCCACACAGGACTTCGACGAGCGGCGCGTGATGGAGGCCGAGTTCCTCGCGGGGGAGCTCGACGTGCTGTATCTGGCGCCGGAGCGGCTGCGCCTCGAGGGGACGCTCGACCTGCTCTCCCGCGCCAAGATCTCCGTCTTCGCGATCGACGAGGCGCACTGCGTCGCGCAGTGGGGCCACGACTTCCGCCCGGACTATCTGGCGCTCTCCCTCCTCGGCGAGCGCTGGCCGGACGTGCCGCGCATCGCGCTGACGGCGACGGCGACGCACGCCACGCACCGCGAGATCACCGAGCGGCTCGGCATGCCGGACGCCAAGCACTTCGTGGCGAGCTTCGACCGGCCCAACATTCAGTACCGCATCGTGCCGAAGGCCGAGCCGAAGAAGCAGCTCCTGGCCTTCCTCAAGGAGGAGCACGCGGGCGACGCGGGCATCGTGTACTGCCTGTCGCGCAATTCGGTGGAG
The DNA here is from genome assembly GCF_053591915.1 of Streptomyces sp. NPDC002853. Classification (NCBI taxonomy): domain Bacteria; kingdom Bacillati; phylum Actinomycetota; class Actinomycetes; order Kitasatosporales; family Streptomycetaceae; genus Streptomyces; species Streptomyces sp. NPDC002853. Next base: position 127,725 of record NZ_JBSFUS010000017.1, read on the forward strand.
AAGACCGCCGAGTTTTTGTGCAAGAACGGCATCGAGGCCGTTCCGTACCACGCGGGTCTCGACGGCCGGATGCGAGCCGCCCACCAGTCCCGCTTCCTGCGCGAGGAGGGCCTGGTCGTCTGCGCCACGATCGCCTTCGGCATGGGCATCGACAAGCCGGACGTCCGTTTCGTCGCCCACCTCGACCTGCCGAAATCGGTCGAGGGGTACTACCAGGAGACGGGCCGCGCGGGCCGCGACGGACTCCCCTCCACGGCCTGGATGGCGTACGGCCTGCAGGACGTCGTCCAGCAGCGGAAGATGATCCAGGGCAGCGAGGGCGACGAGGCGTTCCGCCGACGGGCGGCGTCGCATCTGGACTCGATGCTGGCCCTGTGCGAGACGGCCCAGTGCCGCAGGGCCCAGCTCCTCACGTACTTCGGCCAGGAGGCGGACGCCCCGTCCTGCGGCAACTGCGACACGTGCCTGACGCCCCCGGAGACCTGGGACGGCACGGTCCCGGCGCAGAAGGTCCTCTCCACGATCGTGCGGCTCCAGCGCGAGCGCGGCCAGAAGTTCGGCGCGGGCCAGATCATCGACATCCTGCTCGGCAAGAAGACCGCCAAGGTCATCCAGTTCGACCACGACCAGCTCTCGGTCTTCGGCATCGGTGAGGAGCTCGCGGAGGCCGAGTGGCGGGGCGTGGTGCGGCAGTTGCTGGCCCAGGGGCTGCTCGCGGTCGAGGGGGAGTACGGCACGTTGGTCCTGACCGAGGAGAGCGGTTCGGTCCTCGGCCGGGAGCGGGAGGTGCGGTTGCGCAAGGAGCCGAAGAGGCCGGCCGCGGCGAAGGCCCCCAAGGGGGAGCGCAAGGCGAAGGCCGCGGCCGCGGTCGCGGAGCTGCCCCAGGAAGCGGTGCCGGTGTTCGAGGCGCTGCGGGCGTGGCGCGGTGCGCAGGCCAAGGAGCTGGGCCTGCCGGCGTACGTGATCTTCCACGACGCCACGCTGCGGGAGATCGCCGTGCTGCGGCCTTCGTCCCTGTCGGAGCTCGGCGGCATCAGCGGGCTCGGCGAGAAGAAGCTGGCGACGTACGGGGAGGGCGTGCTGGGGGTCCTCGCGGAACTGGGGGGCGAGGCTCCTCCGGCGCCCCCGCAGGCCGCAGTGCCCCCGCAGGCATCGGAGCCCCCGGAGGAGGAGTGGCCGGAGCCCCCGGAGGACTTCTGAGCGGCCCGAGCTGGGGGCGCCCCGCAGGGGCGCGGGGAACTGCGCGACCGGCCACGACGGTGGCCGCGGACGAACCGCGAGGTGGGTGGCCGGGGGTGACTCCACCCCCGGCCGGCAACCTTACCGAGCCGAGGCGACCCTGCCAGAAACCTCGCCGAGACCCACCCGGGTCCCATCCGGCCCCGGGGCCCACGCAGCCAGCGTGACCTCGTCACCATCCTCCAGGAACGTCCGCTTCCCGTCCGGAAGGACAAGAGCGTCGCGGCCGTTCCAGGTGATCTCGATCAGGGAGCCGTACTGCCCCTCGGAGGGCCCGCTCACGGTGCCCGAGCCGTACAGGTCGCCCGTGCGCAGGGACGCGCCGTTCGCCGTCATGTGCGCCAGCTGCTGGGCCGCCGTCCAGTAGACGGTGGAGAAGGGCGGCTCGGAGATGACGTGGCCGTTCAGGGTCACGGTGATGCGCAGGTCGTAGCCGCCGGGTTCGTCGGCGACGGACTCCGCCGAGTCGTCCAGGTAGGGCAAAAGCTCGTGCGTGCGCTCCGGAGGGGCGACCCGTGCCGCGTCCAGGGCCTCGAGGGGGGTGATCCACGCCGAGACCGAGGTGCAGAAGGACTTGCCGAGGAACGGCCCGAGCGGGACGTACTCCCACGCCTGGATGTCGCGCGCCGACCAGTCGTTGAGGAGGGTCAGCCCGAAGACGTGCTCCCGGAAGTCCGCGAGCGGCACCGGCGTGCCCAGGTCCGACGGCGTACCCACGACGAAGCCGACCTCGGCCTCGATGTCGAGGCGGACGGACGGCCCGAAGACCGGGGCCGTCTCCGCGGGGGCCTTGCGCTGCCCCGAGGGGCGTACCACCTCGGTGCCGGAGACCACAACGGTGCCCGACCGGCCGTGGTAACCGATGGGGAGATGCTTCCAGTTGGGGGTCAGCGGGGACGGCGCGTCCGGACGGAAGATCTGGCCCAGGTGTGTCGCGTGGTGCTCGGAGGCGTAGAAATCCACGTAGTCGGCGACCTCGAAGGGGAGGTGCAGCGTGACCTCGGACAGGGGGTACATGAGGGGGCGCACGACTTCGCGGTGCGCCGGGATCGTCACCCAGGCAGTGAGCGCGCGCCGCACGTCGGACCAGGCCGTGCGGCCAGCGGCGAGCAGCGGGTTGAGCGTGGGTCCGGCGAGCAGCGAGACATAGGGCGAGCCGAGCGCGGCGGCCGCCGCGGCCGTGTCGAGGACGTGATCGCCGAGCCGTACGCCGACGCGGCGCTCTCCTGCTCCGGAGGTGCCCTCGGGCCCCGTGGCCAGGGAGAACACGCCGTACGGGAGGTTGTGCGGCCCGAAGGGATCACCCTCCGCGAGAGCGAAGGGGTCGCCTACGGAGCGGACGGAAGGGTCGCTCCCGGCCGGATCGAGCGGGGTGTGCTCGGACATGCGTACCTGCCTCGCTTTCCATATGGGTGTGCCACACGTTACGTGGGAACCCCCGGTTGGGGCAGTGTCTAAAGAGTTCGCAATGTCCGAATAAACCTTGCTGGAGTGGTCAGTTCCGGCTTAGCGTCCTTTGGGGGGACACGGACGGGGTGGGTCCGGGTCATACGGAGGGACACGTGGGGGGACCCGTGGCCATGAGGAATGACAGCGTGCCCTTCGCGGTGGACCGTGAGGTGCCCGGCCTGATCGTGAAGTTCGGAAACTATCCGCTGCACCACGGCGGCGTCGGCGCGATCCGCAGCCTCGGACGACTCGGCGTGCCCATGTACGCGATCACGGAGGACCGTTACACACCGGCGGCGGCCTCCCGCCATCTGACCGGCGCGTTTCCCTGGCCGACCACCGGGGTGGAGGAGCCGCAGCGGCTCGTCGAGGGGATGCTGCGCATCGCGCGCCGGATCGGCAGACCCACGGTCCTGATCCCGACCGACGAGGAAGCGGCCGTCCTCATCGCCGAGCACCAGGAACCGCTGGCCGCGGCGGGGTTCCTCTTCCCGCGCGTGGAACCGCGGTTGCCCCGCCGCCTCGCCAGCAAGCAGGGCCTGCACGAGCTGTGCGTGGAGCACGGCATCGCCTCGCCCGCCGCGTCCTTCCCCGAGTGCTATGGGGACATCGAGGAGTTCGCCGCCGGGGCGATCTTCCCGGTGGTCGCCAAGAACCGCGAGGCGTTCACGCGCCGCTCCCGGCCCGCGGTGAACGGGACGACGCGCATAGCGACCCCGGAGGGCCTGCTCTGCCTCGCCCGTGGCTGGGGCGAGCGGCCCGGAGTGATCCTCCAGGAGTATCTGCCGCGGGAGCAGGCCGAGGACTGGATCGTGCACGCGTACTTCGACGCGGACTCGGCGCCGCGCGCGATGTTCACAGGCGTCAAGGTGCGCTCCTGGCCGCCGCACGCGGGAATGACGGCGAACGCGTACGTCGTCGACAATCCGGAACTCGCGGACCTCGCCGCACGTTTCATCAAACAGATCGGCTTCACCGGCGTCATCGACCTCGACCTCCGCTTCGACCGGCGCGACGGTCAGTACAAACTGCTCGACTTCAACCCCCGTATGGGTGCGCAATTCCGGCTCTTCGAGAGCGAGTCCGGGATCGATGTGGTCCGCGCCATGCATCTGCACCTGACGGGGCGCCCGGTTCCCAAGGGGGAACAGCGCGCCGGGCACCGGTATGTCGTGGAGAACATCGACCTGCCCGCCCTCCTCGCCTACCGCCGCAGTGGCTACACGACTCCGCACGCGCCTCCACGCGCGAACGGCACGGAACTGGCGTGGCTCGCGGCGGACGACATGAAGCCGTTCTTCACGATGCTCGCGCGTTTCGTGCGACCCGGGGCGAAGCATCTCTATCAACTGTGGCGGACCAACCGCCGCGGCAGCAGCCCACCACCCACGAAGTAGGCATACGGCACACGGCACACGCGGCAAGTGACGTCCTGGGGAGGGACTTCGTGATCCATCCGGTAGCAGTCATCGGGGCGGGGCCGTACGGCCTTTCCACCGCTGCCCATCTGCGGGCCAGAGGCATTCCCGTACGGATCTTCGGTGATCCGATGGTGAGTTGGCGCGCGCACATGCCCGCGGGGATGCTCCTGAAGTCGACCCCCGTGGCCTCGAACATCGACGCGCCGCAGCGCGGCCACAACCTCGTCGACTACTGCGACGCGGCGGGGATACCGCGCCTGGTCACCGACGAGGACATCGTCCCGATCGAGACGTTCATCGCTTACGGGGAGTGGTTCCAGCAGAAGCTCGTGCCCGAACTGGAGCAGGTGCGGGTGGTGTCGGTCGAGCGACGCGGCACGGCGGGCTTCGAGCTGAAGCTGGACTCGGGGGAGCAGTTCACGGCGCGTGCGGTCGTCGTCGCGACCGGCCTGTCCGGACTCGCCCATGTCCCGCGCGAACTCGCCTCGGTCGCACCGGACGGGCCGACCCCCACAGGGCCCGTCTCGCACAGCTCTCAGCACCACGACCTCTCACGTTTCTCCGGCCGTGAGCTGATCGTCGTCGGCGCCGGGCAGTCCGCGCTCGAAACGGCGGCGCTGGCGGCGGAGGCGGGGGCGCAGGTGCGTGTCGTGGCACGGGGGAGGGGCGCGGTGGACTTCGGCGACCCGCCGTGGAAGCAGCCGAAGCTGCGTCCGGAGTCACCGTTCGGCCGCGCCTGGTCGTTGTACGCGATCAGCTATCACGCCGATCCGTACCGCCATCTGCCCCCACAGGCCCGCCACTTCCTGGTCCGCCGCATCCTGGGCCCTCTCGGCGCGTGGTGGCTCCGGGACCGCTACGAGGGCAAGGTGGAGACGCGGGAGGTACGCAGGATCATCAAGTCCGAGGTGCGGGAGGACCGTTCGCTACTTCGGGTGGAGACGCCCGGCGGCCGTATCCGGGAGCTCAGCGCGGACCACGTGATAGCGGCGACGGGCTACCGCGTCGACATCGCCGCGATGGACTTCCTGGGCCCCGCACTCCGAGCCCGCCTGGCCACGAGCCGCGGCACCCCGAGGCTGGGCGCGGGTTATGCCTCGTCGATCCCCGGCCTGTACTTCACGGGCATGCTGGGCGGCTCGTCGTACGGCCCGATCATGCGGTTCGTCTGCGGCACGGAGTTCGCTTCGCCGCGGGTGGCTCGGCATGTGGCGCGGGTGCACGGCTGAGTCGGCGGGGCAGTGACGCCTCGGCCGTCAGGTGTCCCGACGGCCGAGGCGTGTGGGGCGCTCAAGGAACTCTCCGAGCGCCCCCACCGACATCTCCAGGTCCTGCCGCGCCACATCCTGCGCGGGAAGCTGCTCACGGTGCCGCAGGAGAAGACTCTCCGCCGCCTCGAAGGCCGCGGCGAGGACGTCCTCGGCCGGTGACGCGTCGACGAGCCGCTCCCCGCCACCCCGTGTGGTGATCAAGCTGTCCTTGCCGAGAGCGAAGTCCAGCAGGAAGGACGAGTCGGAGCCGATGAAGCGGAAGCTCTTCCGCTTGTGCTCCACGAGGGCCCGCAGGCCGTCGAGCAGCTCACTCACCGCCACGAAGATCATCATTGACTGGTCCGGGGTATGCCCGCGCGAGGTAACCACCCCCTCGCTGCCTCGGAGCTGCCTCGGACCTCCATGTCGCCGAGCGCGAACCCCTCTGACGGCGGCCCGAGTTCGGAGGCGTCCACCTGGAACGAGAAGCTGATCACGAATAACTCTTCCGACCGGGAAGAACGCGGTGATGTCGCGGGCGTCGAGGTGAATCCAGCCCTCCAGTACTACCTCAGGGACGGTTCGCGGAGACACGTCCCGGTGAATCCTGCGAGCAACCCGTGAGCGCCGGTTGTGCGACCAGCGCACTTCGCGCGTCACAGCTCTTGTGACGTTGCTATCGGCAGCGCCCGGGATCCGTATTCTCTGGATCATGGCTGCACCCCTCGCATATTCACTCATCGCCACTGACCTGGACGGAACGCTGCTGCGCGGCGACGACACCGTCTCCGACCGGTCGTTGGCCGCGCTGTCGGCGATCACTGAGGCGGGGGCGCACCACCTGGTGGTGACCGGCCGACCCGCGCCCCGGGTGAAGCCGCTTCTCGACGATCTGGGCGGCGGTGGACTCGCCGTCTGCGGGCAGGGGGCGCAGTTGTACGACGCCGGCGCCGACCGCCTGATCTGGTCCGTGACGCTCGACCGGGAGCTGGCCGAGGCCGCGCTCGGGAAGATCGAGGCGGAGGTCGGGCAGGTCTACGCCGCCGTCGACCAGGACGGGGTGGACGGGCTCACCCTCATCGAGCCGGGGTATCTGATGCCGCACCCCACGCTGCCCGCCGTGCGCGTCCACAAGCGTGACGCGCTCTGGGCCGAGCCCATCAGCAAGGTGCTCCTGCGCCATCCCGAGCTGACCGACGACGAGTTGGCCGCCGTCGCCCGCGATGCCGTCGGGCCCCTCGCCACCGTCACCATGTCGGGGCCCGGCACCGTCGAGCTCCAGCCGCGCGGGGTGACCAAGGCGACCGGGCTTGCCCTGGCCGCCGAGCGGCTCGGGAAGTCCTCCGAGGACACCATCGCCTTCGGGGACATGCCCAACGACGTGCCGATGTTCGTGTGGGCGGCCCGCGGCGTCGCCATGGCCAACGCCCACCCCGACCTCAAGTCGGCCGCCGATGAGGTGACTTCGTCCAACGAGGACGATGGGGTGGCTGTCGTCCTTGAGCGGTTCCTCGCCGCGGGGACGCGCTAGCCCGCCGTCCTCGGGATCCGCTTCTCCCACGTCCGGTGGAACACCACCTCGTCCCCCTCCTTGCACACCACCTCGTTCGACGTGATGAAGTCCGTCGCGTCGCAGGTGATCTCGGAGCGGGAGGTGATCGACACGTCCCATGCCAGCTCGGGGCGGTGCAGCCGGATGAACCAGTCGGAGCGGGTGCGGGCGGAGAGCGGGTCGGACTCGTTGATCGTGTACGTCTCCACCGCGTCCTCGGTGAATTCCAGGCCGTCCGGGTAGACCCGCGTACCGCCGTAGCGCGGGTCCACCTCCAGCCGCCATTCGCCCTTCGCCACATCGCGTACGACCAGGCGCTCGGGACGCGGCTCGTCGAGTGTCGCGGGGTACACGACCCCGAGCGGCTCCGACTGCTCGGGAGCGGAGAAGGTGATCGACGGGTCCAGATCCCCCTCCCGGACCGGGAGTTCGAGCGCGCTGCCCGCCGGGTCGAGGACGAAGCCCGCCGAGTCCGCCTGCGGCCAGATCCACGGCCAGTACGCGGACGACACCGCGAGGCGGATCTTGTGGCCCGGCGGGAACGTGTGGCCGATCGCGTTCAGTTCGAAGGTGACGTCTTCCGTCTCTCCCACCGGCCACGGGTCCACGCGGTCACGGCCGTTGCGGGCCGAGAGGTTCAGTACGCCGCGCGTGACCAGGGTCGACGAACCGTCCGGCGCCACGTCGCAGACCCGTGCGATGGCCTGGCCGGACGGAGTGTCCATCGTCAGGCGCAGCTTCACCTTGGGGCGGCCCAGAATGCGTACGGCCGAGGGGACCTCGAACTCGAAGCACGCCGACTTCGCGTCCTCGTCCCGCTGGTCCGGCGGCAGGTCCGCGTCGTTGCCGAAGGGGAAGTACCGGCCCGCGTCCAGGCCCGTGTGCTGGGGCGAGTTGACGATCATCGGGGCGCCCTGGAGGGCGTACGGGGTCGGCGTGACGTTCGGCGATGGCCAGGAGGGGTCGCCGACCCAGCCGCCCGGCAGCTCGGCGTACACCGTCGCCGGCGGGTGTGAGTCGCTGATCCAGGAGCGGAGCCTCGGCTCCGCCATGACGCCCGTGTCGATGCCCTTGAGGTGGTGGTCCCACCACCTGAGCGTCTCCTGGAGGAAGCCGATCGCCGGGCCGGGCGGTAGGCCCCGGTCCGGGTACTGGTGCGACCACGGGCCGATCAACCCCCGCACGTCACCGTGCAGATGCTCCACCAGACGCAGGACGGTGTCCCGGTAGGGGTCGTGGAAGCCGCCGACCGCGAGGACCGCCGCGCCGATCGCCGAGTAGTCCTCGCAGACGCTGCCGTGCTGCCAGTAGGCGTCCCGGGTCTGGTGGTCGAGCCAGGTGTGGATGAAGGGGTCCACGGCTTCGAGGCGGCTCAGCCACATCTCCCGCCAGCGGTCGCCGACGAACAGCGGGTCCGGGGGCCGGGAGACGAAGGCGAGCATGGTCGCCGCCCACGCGTGCATGTCCACCGCGAGGACGGAACCACCCATGTAGTGCACGTCGTTGTCATAGCGGTCGTCCGCGGAGCAGACCGTGACGATCGCCTTGAGCGGCTCGGGCGCGAGGGCCGCGATCTGCAGGGAGTTGAAGCCGCCCCAGGAGATGCCGAACATGCCGACCTTGCCGGAGCACCAGGGCTGCTCCGCGAGCCAGTTGACGACCGCCACCCCGTCGGCCAGTTCGACCGGGGAGTACTCGTCGCCCGGCATGCCCTCCGAGTTGCCGTGCCCCCGCACGTCCACGCGCACGGAGGCGTAGCCGTGGCCCGCGTACCAGGGGTGGCGCTGGAAGTCGCGCGGCGCCGTCCAGTCGCTCAGCCGGTAGGGGAGGTACTCCAGGAGCGCGGGGACGGGTTCGTCCGTCACCGGGCGCCAGATGCGCGCGTACAGCTTGGTCCCGTCCGGGAGGGGTACCTGGACGTCCTCGCGGGTGGTCTCGTACGGGAAGGACTGGCGAATCTGCATGGTCTGCATGGGGGGAACCTCTGTGTCCTCAGTGGACGGGGTGCATGGTGCGGCGGAGCCACGGGGCGAGCAGGATGACGGCGACACCGGCGGCCACCGCGATGGCGCCGTTCACGCCGAAGTACGCCGGGTTGGAGACCTCTCCGTACAACTTCACGACCTGCGCCTGGATGCCGTTGGCAAGGGCGAGCGAGAGGAACCAGAGGGCCATGGTCTGACTGGCGAAGGCCTGGGGTGCGAGCTTCGTGGTGGCCGACATGCCGGAGGTCTCCACGAGGATGTCGCCGAGGCCGAGCAGCAAATACGAGCCGACGATCCACCAGACCGCCATCTTGTAGGTGTCGTCGCCGTGCCCGGAGGTGGGGAGCACCATCAGGAGGAACGACAGGCCGCCCAGGATCACGCCGAACGCGATCTTGTTGGAGGCGTGCGGCTGGCGGTGACCCATCCGGGCCCAGACCGTGGCGACGACGGGGGCGAGCGCGACCTCGAAGGCGCCGAGCGCGGAGGCGTACCAGCTGGCGGGGAAGGTGAAGCCGAGGATCGACGTCTCGGCGTTCGTCGACGCGAGCAGGATCATCGTCGAGTAGGCCTGGAAGAGGATGAAGTTGAAGACGACCGAGGCGAGGAAGAGCACCACGTACGGCCTGAGGCGGCCGCGTTCCTCGGACGTCACCCGCGGGCTGCGGAACATGACCGCGAAGTAGACGATCGGCGCGATCACCGAGACGACGGTGAGCAGGTCGACGAAGCGGTCCATCGTCAGCCAGCCGACGGCGGCGAGCACACCCGCGACGGCGGCGAACGCGAGGATGCCCACGACGATCAGGACGACCGCGCGGCGCATCGCGTCCTTGGGCAGTGCGTATTCCGCCGACGCCTTGCGTCCGGCGAGGTGACGGCGCCCGAGCACGTACTGGATCAGGCCGAAGGTCATGCCGATCGCCGCCGCCGAGAAGCCCCAGTGCCAGCCCTTGTGGTCGCCGAGCCAGCCGGTGATCAGGGGGCCCGCGAAGGCGCCGATGTTGATGCCCATGTAGTACAGCGCGAAGCCCGCGTCGCGCCGGTCGTCGTCGGTGCGGTAGAGCTTGCCGACCATCGAGGCGACGTTCGGCTTGAGCAGGCCGGTGCCCGCGCTGATCAGACCGAGTCCGACCCAGGTCATCGTCGCCGTCGGCACGGCCATCGAGTAGTGGCCGCAGGCGATGAGGATGCCGCCCCACAGGACCGCGCGGTACGAGCCGAGGATGCGGTCGGCGAGCCAGCCGCCGGCCACCGAGACGAGGTAGACGAGTGTTCCGTACGCCGCCGACACCGAGGCGGCGGTCCCGGAATCCATGCCCATTCCGTCGTTCGCGACGGAGTCCGCGAAGTACAGGACGAGGATGGCCTGCATGCCGAGGAACGAGAAACGCTCCCAGACCTCGAGACCCGAGAGGGTGAGCAGTCCGCGCGGCTGCCCGAAGAAGGCGTGGTCGTCGCCGGGCGGCGGCTCCGTCGGCGGCTCCGCGGGCGGTTCGGTGTCGGGCTCAGTGCGGGACAAAGGTTCTGCTCCGGGTTGTTCTGGTGCGTATCAGCTGATCAAGAACATACCGGCGGTCACCGCACGCCGCCTGGGCGGCATTGCACAGGCGGGTGCCCACTGTGATCGAAAGGCGACCGGATACGCTGACTTGTGTGATGGCAGCGACACATCGACAAACCGTGTCATCGACGCGATCATCACGCAAAGACCGACCGAGTGATGATCGACCGAGTGACCGACTTGTGATCGTCAGCAGACAGGAGAACCCCTCGTGACCGTCGTCGGGCCCTTCGGCCTCAGCGTGCGGGACCAGGCTCTCGAAGCCGATGTCCAGGCCGGATTGGCGGCCGTCGAGGAAGGTCTGCTCGACGCCACCAAAAGCGGGGTCCCCTTCATCACGGAGGCCGCGCAGCATCTGGTGCGCGCGGGCGGCAAGCGGTTCAGGCCGCTCCTCGTGATGCTCGCCTCCCAGTTCGGCGATCCGTACGCGCCGGGCGTCGTGCCCTCCGCCGTCGTCGTCGAGCTCACGCACCTCGCGACGCTCTACCACGACGACGTGATGGACGAGGCGGACGTGCGCCGTGGCGTCGAGAGCGCCAACCAGCGCTGGGGCAACTCCGTCGCCGTCCTCACGGGTGACTTCCTCTTCGCCCGCGCCTCGTACATCCTGGCCGACCTCGGCCCGGACGCCGTCCGCATCCAGGCGGAGGCCTTCGAACGCCTGGTCACCGGCCAGATCCTGGAGACGGCGGGGCCCACCGAGGGCCGTGACCCGATCGACCACTACCTCGACGTGCTCGGCGGCAAGACCGGCTCGCTCGTCGCCGTGGCGTGCCGGTTCGGCGCCATGATGTCCGGCGCCGACGAGACCGTCGTGGACGTCCTGACCCAGTACGGGGAGCGGCTCGGCGTCGCCTTCCAGCTCGCCGACGACGTACTGGACATCGCCTCCGACTCGCACGAGTCCGGCAAGACGCCCGGCACCGACCTGCGCGAGGGCATCCCCACCCTTCCGGTCCTGCGTCTGCGCGAGCGGGTGGAGAAGCTCGGTCTCCCCGAGGACATCGCCCTGTCGGAGCTCCTGGACACGGACCTGACGGACGACGCGCGGCACGCCGAGGCGCTGGCCAGGCTGCGGGTCCACCCGGCCCTGGAGCAGGCGCGCAAGGACACCGTGCGCTACGCGGAGGAGGCGCGGGACACCCTCGCGCCGCTGCGGGACTGCGACGCGAAGACGTCCCTCGTCGAGCTCTGCGATCTGGTGGTGCACCGGGCGGGCTGAGCCTCCCGGCGCGCGCGATGTGCGTGACCTAGGTCACATTCTCCGGCCGGTCCTGGATTGAGTCCGGGATCGGATCCAATCCGTACCTATGCCCGGAAGCTGACGCAGTGGGGCGTCGGCTCAGGTACGGGGAGATTTCTGGCCATGGGTACTTTTGGTACTTCCGGCATGTTCGCGCACCGTCGCCGGGCTCTGCTCGCCGCCGGTGTCGCCGTCGCCGCGGCGGGAGGCGTGGCGGTCGCGGCACCGCCCGCGGCAGCGCACGACAGCAGCGGCGCCGGTGGCGGCACCCGCAGCACGGCATCCGTCTTCGTGGCGAGCATGAACGGCGCGAACGAGGTACCGGTGCAGGGCGGCCCCGCGGTGGGCGACAAGGACGGCCGGGCGCTCGAATTCGTCAAGGTGGAGGGCGACAAGGTGTCCGTCAGCGTCAAGTGGCGCGGAACGGACAAGCCGACGGCCCTCCACATCCACCAGGGAGCCAAGGGCGCCAACGGCGGCGTGAAGATCGACTTCACCGAGCTGCTCGGCAAGAGCAAGGGCCATCGCGTGACGGGCAAGGTCAAGGTCCACGACGCGGCGCTCCTTGAGCAGTTGAAGGCCGCTCCGAACAGCTTCTACGCCAACCTGCACACCGCCGAGTTCCCCGGCGGCGCGGTCCGCGGACAGCTCCACAAGGTCACCACGGCCTTCGACTTCCGTGACGCGGCGGCCAACTTCCAGGCCTCGGTGCTCAAGGGCAAGCAGATCTACGAGTGCAAGAAGGCCGAGGACGGTTCCGGCACGTTCGCCTTCGCGCAGCGTGACGTGCGCGCGAGGCTCGGCGGCGGCATCGCGCACGACTTCGTCGCCCCCAACTCGGGCACCCCGCGCTGGACCGCCCCCGACCGCAGCCAGGTCACCGCCAAGCTGATCTCCAGGACCCCTAATGGCGAGAAGAACATCCCCGAACTCGACCTGGCGGCCACGCAGACGGGCAAGCCGCGCGGGCTGCTCGCCGGCACCGCGGAGATCCTGCGCCTGAACACGGTGGGCGGGGTCGCGCCCGCGGGTGACTGCGAGCAGGGTGCCGTCGCGGAGGTTCCGTACCAGGCGGACTACGTGTTCGTGCAGCGCTGAACCCTGACTGCCCGGGCGGCGCTTCCCCTACTGGTCGGGGGAGGCGCCGCCGCTTTTTGTCATCCCACAGCAGTACATGGAGTTGCTCCCGGGGTCTGACGCTTCTCGCTGGCCGATTTGGTCGTATGGAGACAAGCAAGGTCCGGCAAGAACAACCACTCCTGACCTGTTCGGGTGAGAATGGCGGCGAGGAGTGGACGCACGCACGTACTGGGAAGGCCGCCGCCGACCACGGAGGTAGGGCACACAATGGCACCGTACGAACCGGAGCAGAACACCAGCGAGAGCGGGGAGCTGCGCGCGGGCCGTCGCAAGGCGGCGCGTTACGTGGTCCCCGTCGCGGTGGCGGGGGTGGCGGCGGCGACCATCGGGCTCGTCCCGGCGCTCGCCACGTCGGGCGACCCCAAGCTGCCCGACGTCACCGCCCAGGAACTCATCGAGAAGATCGCGGCGTCCGACACGGAGCAGCTCTCGGGCACCGTGAAGATCAGCACCGACCTCGGCCTCCCGTCCCTCGGCGGCGACATGGCCGGTGGCTTCGCCCCGGGCGGCGGCTCGGGCGGCGACTCCGGCGGGGACGGCGAGGGCTCGGCCGCGGACCCGCAGGCGAAGCTGATGGAGCTGGCCACCGGCACGCACACGCTGCGCGTCGCCGCCGACGGCCCCGACAAGCAGAAGCTGTCGATCCTGGACGACGCCGCCGAGTACAGCCTGATCCACAACGGCGACGACGTGTGGGCCTACGACAGCAAGTCGAACGAGGCGTACCACTCCAAGTCGGCGGGCAAGGGGAACGCCGGCGAGAAGGACGCCCCCAAGGACCTCCCCAAGAACGTCCCCTCCACGCCCAAGGAACTGGCGGAGGAAGCGCTGAAGGCGGTCGACGACACGACGTCGGTGAAGGTGGACGGCACCGCGCAGGTGGCAGGCCGAGACGCCTATCGCCTGGTCATCGAGCCCAAGCAGTCCGGCTCGACGATCGGCCGGATCACGGTCGCCGTCGACTCCGAGACGGGCACGCCGCTGAAGTTCACGCTCACCCCGTCCGGCGGTGGCAGCGCGGTCGTCGACGCGGGCTTCACCAAGGTCGACTTCGGCAAGCCGGCCGCTTCGACCTTCGACTTCACGCCGCCCAAGGGCGCGAAGGTCACCGAAGGCGACGACGCCGCGGCCGAGAAGCACGGCTTCAAGGACGGCGGCAAGGAGTTCAAGGGCGACAAGGGCAAGGAGTTCAAGGGCGGCGAGGACCTGAACGGTCTGAACGTCATCGGCGAGGGCTGGACCTCCATCGCCGAGCTCGAACTGCCGGGCGGCCAGGGCCTCCCGACGGGCGCATCCGGCGACGTTCCGCCGGACGCGCAGAACTTCCTCGACTCGCTCGGCGACAAGGTGTCGGGCGACTTCGGCTCGGGCACGGTCTTCAAGACGCGTCTGGTCAACGCCCTCATCACCGAGGACGGCAAGGTCTACGCGGGCGCGGTCACGAAGGAAGCGCTGGTGAAGGCGGCGAACGCTGCCAAGTAGCGTGCTGCGGCAAGGCGATTGAGCGGCGGGTCCGAGGTGCCGGGCAGGTGCCTCGGACCCGCCGTCACGACTTCGAGCGGGGGAGGGCGAGGTGCCGGGCAGCAGCGGCGGTGCGGCGGAAAGTGTCATCGAGACGTCCGGGCTGACCAAGCGCTACGGCAGGCAACTGGCCGTGGACCGGCTGAGCCTCACCGTCCCGGCCGGAAGCGTCTTCGGGTTCCTCGGGCCGAACGGCTCGGGCAAGACGACCACCATCCGGATGCTGATGGGCCTGATCGAGCCGACCTCCGGCCGGGCCAGGGTTCTTGGCCGCCCGATGCCGCGCGAGACACGCACCGTGCTCCCGCACGTGGGCGCGCTCATCGAGGGCCCCGCGCTCTACGGCTTCCTCTCGGGCCGCGACAACCTCCTGCGGTACGACGCCGCCGACCCGACCGCCGATCCGCGCACCCGCCGTGCCCGCGCCGATGCGGCCCTGGACCGGGTGGGTCTGACGGCTGCCGCGGGCAAGAAGGCGAAGGCGTACTCACTCGGGATGAAGCAGCGCCTCGGGCTCGCCGCCGCGCTGCTCCAGCCGCGCAGGCTCCTCGTGCTCGACGAGCCGACGAACGGCCTCGATCCGCAGGGCATGCGCGAGATCCGGGCGCTGGTAAGGGAATTGGCGTCGGAGGGCACGACCGTGTTCCTCTCCTCGCACCTCCTGGACGAGATCGAGCAGGTCTGCACGCATGCCGCGGTGATGGCGCAGGGCCGTCTTATCACCCAGGGCCCGGTCGCCGAACTGGCCGCGGGCGCGCGAGGGCGCCTGGTCGTCACGACGCCGGACACGGGTGACGCGGTGCGCGTCCTGAAGGAGCTCGGCGTGACGGATCTCGTCGTGGCGGAGGACCGCGTGACGGGCGAACCGCCGGGCGTGGGAGCAGGCACGCAGGCAGGCACGGAGGCAGGCACGGACCTCGCCGACCTGAACGCCGCGCTGGTCGGGGCAGGCGTACGAGTGCGGGGCTTCGGCGTCGAACGGGCCTCGCTGGAGGACGCGTTCGTGGCGCTGACGGGGGAGGGCTTCGATGTCGCGGGCTGAGACCGACGGCGTACGGGACGGCGTACGGGACGACGTGCAAGAGGTGACGGGCCCACCGGCGGTGCGGCGGATCTGGACCTTCGGGCTCTTCCGCAGCGAGCTCGGCATCACCTTCCGCCGCTGGCGGACCCTCGCGCTGCTCGGCGTGCTCGCCGCCGTGCCGATCCTCGTGGGCGTGGCCGTCAGGATCGAGACGAGCGACGGCTCGACGCTCGGCGGGGGCGGCGGCGAGGCGGGGGGCCCGGCATTCATCGCGCAGGTGACCAACAACGGCCTGTTCCTGGTCTTCACCGCGCTCGCAGCGACCCTCCCCTTCTTCCTGCCCATGGCGGTCGGTGTCGTCGCGGGTGACTCCATCGCGGGCGAGTCCAGCGCGGGGACGCTGCGCTATCTGCTCGTCGCCCCTGCGGGACGGACGCGCCTGCTGCTCGCCAAGTACGCGACAGCGATGACGTTCTGCCTGGTCGCGACCCTCGTCGTGGCTGTCTCCGCGCTTGCCGTCGGGGCGCTGCTCTTCCCGGTCGGCGAGGTCACCACGATCTCCGGCACCCGGATCGGCTTCGGCGAAGGGCTGCTGCGTGCCCTGCTCATCGCCCTCGTGGTCGCCGCGTCACTGATCGGTGTTGCGGCGCTCGGTCTCTTCGTGTCGACGCTGACCAGCAGCGGCATCGCGGCGATGGCGACGACGGTCGGCCTGCTGATCACCATCCAGATCCTCGACCAGATACCTCAACTGCACGCCATCCAGCCGTACTTCTTCTCGCACTACTGGCTGTCCTTCGCGGACCTGATGCGTGAGCCCGTCTACTGGGACGAGCTGGTCAAGAACCTCGGTCTCCAGGGCCTTTACGCGGCCCTGTTCGGCTCGGCGGCGTGGGCGAGGTTCGGGGCGAAGGACATCACGGCGTAGAGCCGCGGGGCGCGCGTCAGCTCTCGTACGGGTAGCGGGCGAGCGGCGGTTCCTGTGCGAAGAACGTCTTGGCGCGGGCGAGGGCCTCGGTGTCGTCGAGGACGTTGCCCGGCCGCGACCCGTTGCCGAGCAGGACGCCGCCGAAGTGCAGGGGGAAGAAGGCGGCCACGTGGTTCAGCGTGCCGATCAGCGGGTCCGCGACCTCCTCCTCGCTGTGGGCGAGCGCCGTCACGCCCCACAAGGTGCGGCCCTTCATGGTGTTCTTGAAGTCGACCTCCGGGACCTCCAGCCACGCGTCCCAGTAGTCCAGGTAGCGCTTGGTGGTGGCCGAGAGGGAGTACCAGTACAAGGGCGACACGATGACGATGTCCGTGGCGTCGAGGGTGGCGTCCAGGAGCAGCGCCTCGTTGTCGCCGGAGGGCCGGGGGCGGGCACGCGGGCGTGTGCTGTCGTGGCGCAGGTCCTCGAAGTCGGGCAGCGGGTGGTCGGCGAGGTTCAGCCAGCGCTGCTCGACGTCGGCCGGGAGCTGTTCGGCGGCCTTGCGGGCCAGTGTCTCCGTGTTGCCCTCGGGGCGGGCGCTGCCGAGGACGAAGAGGAACTTGCGGGTCATGGTGGGCCCCCTGGGTGTGTGGCGTGGCGGCGCACGGCCACGAGGACCGTGCAATTACCTGCGCTTGCACTATATGCATGCGCAGGTAATTGCGTCCAGGGGTACTCGGCTCAAGCGGCCGGGTCGGGGTGGGGGTGGGGGCCAGGGCCGGGCCCGGGGCCGGCCCTGGGTCAGGCGGAAAGCCCCCACACCGCGTACGCCACCGCGTCGCTGTTGTGGTCGAGGGCGGTTCCGTCGATGTTCGACTCCGTGTCGCAGGCGGAGTGGTAGCACTTGTCGAACGGCTCACCGGCCGTGCCGCCCCAGTTCTGGGCCTGCTCGGCGGTCTTCTTGTAGTCGGCGCCGCTGAACAGGCCGCCGACCGGCACGCCCGCGTCCTTGAAGGGGGCGTGGTCCGAGCGGCCGTCGCCCTCCTCGTCGGGCTCCGTGGCCAGGTCGAGGCCGCCGTAGAAGTCCTTGAAGGTCTTCTCGATGGTGGGGTCGTCGTCGTAGACGAAGTAACCCGGGTTCGGGGAGCCGATCATGTCGAAGTTCAGATAGCCCTTGATCTTCGAGCGCTCGTCCGCGGGCAGCTTGTCGACGTAGTGCGAGGAGCCGACGAGCCCCAGCTCCTCGGCGCCCCACCAGGCGAACCGCAGGTGCTTGGCCGGCTTGTACTGCTCGCGCGCCACGGTGAGCGCGGTCTCCAGGATCGCGGCCGAACCGGAGCCGTTGTCGTTGATGCCGGGGCCCGAGTCGACGCTGTCGAGGTGCGAGCCCGCCATGACGACCTGGTCGGCGTCGCCGCCGGGCCAGTCCGCGACCAGGTTGTAGCCGGTCTTGCCGTTGGAGGTGAACTCCTGGAGCGAGGTGGTGAATCCGGCCTCGTCCAGCTTGCCCTTCACGTAGTCGATCGAGGCCTTGTAGCCCGCGCTGCCGTGGGCGCGGTTGCCGCCGTTGGAGGAGGCGATGTTCTGCAGCTGCGAGAGATGGGCCTGGACGTTGGCCACGGAGATGTCCGGGGCTGCCGCCGTGGGGGCGGGGGCCGCGGAGGATATCGCGTTGGTGGTGAGGAGTCCGGCGACGGCTATGACGGCGGCTGCCGCGGCACGTCCGGGAACGGAGAGCTTCATGTGGGGGGCTCCGTGTTCTGTTGGGTTGTCGCGTGGGGGGTGCGGTGTTGCGTGGGGGTGTGCGGGGGGCGTGCGTGGGTGCGCCAATTCCGTTCGGTGTTCACGGAATTGGCGTGCTGATGGTGCGGGTGAGCTTGACCGTGCGTCAAGAGCGCATATCGGTCGCCGTGTTCCGCAAGGCGGTCGAAGCCGGCGGCACGAGCACCGTCCAGCCGGGGGCGTAGGTGTCCGGCACGGGGTGCCGCCGCCAGTCGCGGGCCCAGCGCGGGGGCTGCTTCTCGCGCAGGACCAGGGCGGCGGGCTGGCGCCGGTCGTCCTGCCGGGCGGCCGAGCACCCGGAGACGTACGCGATGGGGATCACCGAAGTGCTGCCCTTCAGTACGCACGGAGCGCGGACCCCTTGCTCGTGCAGGACGCCTGTGACGCGCACCCAGTCGTCGCGGGCGCCCGCCTGGATACGGGCGTTCCCGAAGGCGAGCGGAAGCTGCGCCCCCAGGTGGACGACGAGGGCGGCGGCGAGGACGACGGTGACCGCGCGCCGCGCCCGGCCGAAGAGGGCGAGGAGCCCGACGGCCGCGGGGACGGCGAGGAGGGCGTGGGCGGGGAGGAGGAAGCGGGGGGCGCCGTAGGGGACGAGGAGGAGATAGGGCAGAGCGACACACACGGCGACGACCACGGCCAGCCGGAGCGCGAGGCGGATCGTCTGCGGGGTGCCGTCGGTCTTCCTCGCGGTGCCGACGGTCTTCCTCGCGGTGCCGACGGTCTTCCTCGCGGTGCCGTACGTGTCGCGCGCCCCGCCCCTCCTGGTGGCCCACAGCCCGGCGGCCACGAGCACCGGCAGGAGGAGCCACCACTCCGCGGCCACGATCCTGAGCTGGTCGGCGGTGCACGGGCGGCAGAGCAGAGGACCGTCCAGGGCGGTGAACTGAGCCTCGACGGCGGCCAGGGGGCGCAGCCCGCCCTGCACCTCGCTCGCCGCGGCAAGGCGTTCGCGTACGCCGCCGAAGCGGACGTACGCCTCGACGGCCCACGGCAGCAGACCGGCCAGGAGGCCGCCCCCCACGGCAAGGGCGCGCCCCCTTGTCCGCCAGGCGGGCACGAGCAGGGCGGCGGCGAGCAGCGGAACGGCCGCGGCGGCACCGTCGTTCGGGCGCATCAGGGTGGCCAGGGCGAGCCCCGCCGCGATCCCCGCGTGGGCGAGAGGCCCGGGGCAGCGGGCCCCGAGGAACAGTCCGACCGCGGCCGTGACCCCCATGGCGGTGTAGTGGTTCGGCATCGCGGCGTTCGCGTAGAACAGCGCGAACCAGAGGCTTCCGTAGAGCCCGGCAGCCACGCCGACCACGGCGGGACGGCCGGCGATGACGCGCAGCCAGGGCCTGAAGCCCAGATAGAGGGCGGCGGTCGAGAGCAGCGTCAGCCAGACCCTGAGCAGGACGGTCGAATCGCTCCAGGCCGCGACGGGGGAGATGAGCACGGGTACGCCACGGGTGCGGGGAGCGCTGAAGGGGGTGGCGGGCTCGTACGGCGGGAAGCGGCTCGCGTAGACGATCTCGTCCCAGCCGAGGGACAGGGTGAGCGGGACGAGAGCGAGGGAGAGCGCGGCGAAGGCGGCACAGGCGGCGAGGAGGGGGAGGTCTTCGCGTCCGGAGAGGCGGCTGCCCGGGAGGAGGCTGCCGGTAGAGGGTGCCGCCCCCGGCGCGGGCACGGTCTGGGGTGCGCTTTCGGGCACGAGGGTCTCGACCTCCCGCCAGGCTCGGTCAGACGATGTCGCTTTCGATCACTTCTGGTCCCTTATGGGGGAAGGTAGCGACGATGGCGTCCGAAACGCAGGAGGTGGGGCCGACGTATTTCGCCCGCCGCCGACTCGTCACGGCGTACGGCGTACGGCGCACGGCCTGCGGCCTGCGGGGCCGCAGAGGCCGGCCGGCCTCTGCGGTAGGCGTGGGCGCGCGGTGCCGTCGGTCAGCCCGCGGCCAAGAGGGGGCGGGGGTCCGTCCGGGCGGTGGCCAGTGAGGCACGGTAGGTGCTGGGGGCGATGCCCCGGATCCGCTTGAAGGCGTCGCTGAAACCGAAGCCGTCCGCGTAGCCGACCTGACCGGCCACGGAGGCCACCGTCGCGCCCGGTTCGGCGAGCAGTTCGGAGGCGAGCGTCATCCGCCACTCGGTGAGGTACGCCATCGGGGGCCTGCCCACCAGCTCGGCGAAGTGCCGGGCGAACGCGGCGCGCGACACCTGGCCGCGCGCGGCGAGCGACGCCACCGTCCAGGGCCGCGCGGGCTCGTCGTGCATGGCGTGCAGGGCGGGGCCGACCACTTCGTCGCCCAGCGCGCGGTACCAGGCGGGCGGGCAGGCGTCCGGCAGGTCGAACCACTCGCGCAGGGTGCAGGCCAGCATCCAGTCGAGCATCCGGTCCATCACGTACTGGCGCCCCGGCCGGTCGGCGGCCACCTCGGCGGCGATCAGCTCCACGATCGGCATGCACTCCTCGCCCGACGGGACCACGAGGAGCGGCGGCAGCATGCTGACGAGACGGCGCCCCACCGCTCCGTCCAGTCGGTAGGCCCCGGTGATGAGTTCGGTCCCGGCGCCGGCGGCCTCCGCGGAGGCGAGCGTGAACGGCGCCGTCGTGCAGACCACGGCGGCGCCTCCCTCCCGCAGGAGGCGTGGTTCGCCCGACGCGGCGGAGATCCGGGCGGCGCCGCGCACCACCGTGACCAGCGTCAGGGCGGCCCCCTCGCTGTGCCGCCTCTCCCAAGGCCCGGTCAGCACGGCCCGGTCGAACAGCGCGCCGTCGGCACGTACCCCTCGCAGCAGATCCCCCAGAGCGTCCATGCCCCCACCGTAGACGGCGTCCCGCGCACGTGGACGTACTCCCATGGAGGCGAGACGAGCGCCCATGTGCCCGGCTCACGCGGGGGAGTTGGCTGTACCCATGACCGACGACGCGAAGAACACGCAGACGACCACGACCACGCAGACGACTGCGAAGACCACCGCCCCGACGAACACGCAGGCGTCCGACGCCCTCATCCTCGTCCTCGGGGCCACCGGCAAGACGGGCCGCCGTGTGGTGGCCCGGCTGCGGGACCAGGGCAGGAACGTACGCGCGGCGTCCCGCTCCGGCGAGACCCGCTTCGACTGGAACGACCGTGCGACCTGGGCCCCGGTCCTCGCGGGCGTGTCCGCCCTCTACCTGGTCGGCCCGCCCGAGCCGGAGCCGATCGCCGACTTCGTGGACCAGGCAGCCGCGGCCGGCGTACGCCGCTTCGTGGTCCTGTCCGGGCGGGGCGTCGAGGTGTTCGGCGACTCCTTCGAGCCGTCCATGGCGGAGGCCGAGCGCGTGGTGCGTGCGGCGGGCGTGGACTGGACGGTGATCCGCCCGAACAACTTCTCGCAGAACTTCGACGAGGACATCTACGCGGCATCTCTGGCCGAGGGCCGCCTGGCACTGCCGGTTGGCGACGCGCCGGAGCCGTTCATCGACGTGGAGGACATCGCGGACGTGGTGGCGGCACTGCTCACCGAGGACGGGCACACGGGCCGCACGTACGAGCTGTCGGGCCCCAGGGCACTGAGCTTCGCCGAGGCGGTCGCCGAGCTGGCGGAGGCGTGGGGGCGGCCGATGCGCTTCGAGCACATCACGGCGGACGCGTACGTGGCGGAGCTGGCCGGTCAGGGAGTCCCCGAGGAGATCGCCCGTCCCCTCGCGGACGTACTCGCCTGGCTGCCCGAGGGCCACAACGCGAAGCCGACGCCGGACGTGCAGACCATCCTCGGCCGAGCCCCCCGAGATTTCGCCACCTACGCAAAGGTGACGGCCCCGGAACCCCAGGCGTAGACGGACGAGACGGGTCAGACCGCGGACTCCTCGCGACCCGCGGCGGGAGTCATCGGCTCGGTCTCCCGCCCCGCGACAGGGGCAGCGGCGGATTCCTGCCGGGCCGCGGCAAGACGAACCGCGTTACGCCGCGCGGCGCGCACCGCGTCCCAGGTCAGCAGAGTCAACGCCAGCCACACAAGCCCGAACCCGGCCCACCGCTCCGGCGGCATCGCCTCATGGAAGTACAGGATGCCGAGCAGGAACTGGAAGACGGGCGCGAGGTACTGCAGCATCCCCAGCGTCGCGAGCGGCACCCGAATCGCGGCCGCCCCGAAGCAGACCAGGGGGATGGCGGTGACCAGGCCGGTCGCCGCGAGGAGTGCCGCGTGCCCGAAGCCCTCCGCGCCGAAGGTGGCGTCGCCCCGCGCCCCGAGCCACACCAGGAACCCGACCGCGGGCAGGAACTGGATCGCGGTCTCGGCGGTCAGCGACTCGAGGCCGCTGAGACCGACCTTCTTCTTCGCCAGGCCGTACGTGGCGAAGGAGAAGGCGAGGCAGAGCGAGATCCACGGCGGCTGCCCGTACCCGAAGGCGAGCACGAGGACCGCCGCGAGGCCGACGGCGACGGCCGTCCACTGCACGGGGCGCAGCCGTTCGCCGAGGAGCAGGACGCCCATCGCGATGGTGACCAGGGGGTTGATGAAGTAGCCGAGGGAGGCCTCCACGACGTGGCCGGAGTTCACGGCCCAGATGTAGACACCCCAGTTGATGGTGATGACCGCCGCGGCGATCGTCACCAGGCCCAGCTTGCGCGGCTGACGGATCAGCTCGCCGGCCCACGCCCAGCGCCGGACGACGAGCAGCGCGATGCCGACCACGACGAGCGACCACGCCATCCGGTGCGCGAGGATCTCGCCCGCGCCGGACGGCTTGAGCAGGGGCCAGAAAAGGGGGACGAGGCCCCACATCCCGTAGGCCGCGAAGCCGTTCAGCAGCCCTATGCGCTGCTCGCTCTTCGACTGTTCGGCTGCGGCGGCGTCCACGGCCCCTCCTTGGTGCAAGGCAGCCCCACGCTGCCCTCAGAAGGTAGCGGCCCGGACACCCCCGTGTCATGCCCGTCTCACGAAAACGGTCATGACCTCCGTCTCGCCCGCCTCCGGCCCGGCCTCAGCCCTTGAGCGCGGCCGAGATCGCGTCCGCGACAGGCGTCGTGGGACGCCCGATGAGCCGGGCCAGATCGCCGCTCGTACCGGCGAGCAGCCCCCGCTCGATCGCCGAGTCCACGTCGACGAGGATCGCGGCGAACTGCTCGGGGAGGCCCGCGCCGGTCAGGATCGCGAGGTTCTGCTCGGCGGGGACGTTCGCGTACGAGATGTCCTTGCCGCTCTGCCGGGCGACCTCGGCGGCGTACTCGGCGAGACTCCACGCGACATCGCCGCTCAGCTCGTACGCCTTGCCCTCGTGGCCCTCGCCCGTCAGCACGGCGACGGCGGCCGCCGCGTAGTCGGCGCGCGAGGCGGAGGCGACCCTGCCCTCGCCCGCGGAGGCGACGACGGCGCCGTGCTCCAGGACGGGGGCGAGGTTGGCCGTGTAGTTCTCGTGGTACCAGCCGTTGCGCAGGAACGTGTGCGGAAGCCCGGATTCGAGGATGAGCCGCTCGGTCTCCTTGTGCTCGGCCGCGAGGTCGAAGTCGGCGTCGGGCCCGCCGAGGACCCCGGTGTACGCGAGGAGCGCGACGCCCGCCGCACGGGCCGCGTCGATCACCGCCGCGTGCTGCGGCACGCGCTGCCCGACCTCGCTGCCGGAGATCAGCAGCACCTTGTCGCCCGCGGCGAAGACGCCGGCGAGGGTCTCGGGCGCGCTGTAGTCCGCGATGCGCAGGTCGACGCCGTGCGCGGCGAGGTCGGCGGCCTTCTCCTTGTCACGGACGACGGCGGCTATGTGCCCGGCGGGCACCTGCGCGGCGAGCAGCCCGTCGATGACGAGACGGCCGAGGTGTCCGGTGGCTCCGGTGACGACGATGCTCATGTCTGGAATCTCCCTGTGGGCGTGGTTCTGTGAGGTTCTGACAGTGAGCCTACGTTGGGCGCTAACTATTGGAAAGTACCCACTTTGAAGTAAGGTACTGGCATGGCAGTAAGCAACTGGAACCTCGGGGACGAGGGAATGTGCCCGTAGCGCCTCGTCCTGGAGCACGTCACGAGCCGCTGGGGCGTGCTCGTCCTGATCGCCCTGGACGAGCGCTCGTACCGCTTCAGCGAGCTGCGCCGGGCGCTCGGCCGGGTCAGCGAGAAGATGCTGACGCAGACCCTGCAGACCCTGGAGCGCGACGGCCTCGTGCACCGCGACGCCAAGCCGGTCATCCCGCCGCGCGTCGACTACTCGCTCACCGACCTGGGGCGCGAGGTCGGCACGCAGGTCAGGGCGCTCGCCGAGTGGACCGAGCGGCGCCTGGCGGACGTACAGGAAGCGCGTCAGGCGTACGACGAAGCCCGGTCCTGAGAGTCGATGTGACCCCAGGGCCGGGCTTCGGTTCGGGCGAGTCGAGCTAGCCGACGACGGTCCACGTGTCGCCGCCCGCGAGCAGTGCGGCCAGGTCGCCCTTGCCGTTCTGCTCGATGGCGGTGTCGAGCTGGTCGGACATCAGGGTGTCGTAGACGGGGCGTTCGACGCTGCGGAAGACGCCGATCGGGGTGTGGTGCAGGGTGTCCGGATCGGCGAGGCGGGAGAGCGCGAAGGCCAGCGTCGGCGAGGTCGAGTGCGCGTCGTGGACCAGAATCCGAGACTCGGTCTCAGAGGTGACCGGGACAACTTTGAGATCGCCGGTCGCCGGGTCGCGTACGACGCCCTTGGAGCCGAGGCCGCTTTCCAGCGGGGCCCCGAAGCGGATCGGCTGCCCGTCCTCCAGGCGGATCACCGCCTCCTCGGCCTGCTGCTTGTCCTTGAGGACTTCGAAGGCGCCGTCGTTGAAGATGTTGCAGTTCTGGTAGATCTCCACCAGCGCGGTGCCGGGGTGCTCGGCGGCCTCGCGCAGCACGGAGGTGAGGTGTTTGCGGTCGGAGTCCACGGTCCGCGCCACGAAGCTGGCCTCCGCGCCGATGGCCAGGGAGACGGGGTTGAAGGGCGCGTCCAGTGAGCCCATCGGCGTCGACTTGGTGATCTTGCCGACTTCGGAGGTGGGGGAGTACTGGCCCTTGGTGAGGCCGTAGATGCGGTTGTTGAACAGCAGGATCTTCAGGTTGACGTTGCGGCGCAGGGCGTGGATGAGGTGGTTGCCGCCGATGGACAGCGCGTCGCCGTCACCGGTGACCACCCACACGGACAGGTCCCGCCGCGAGGAGGCGAGGCCGGTGGCGATGGCCGGGGCGCGGCCGTGGATGGAGTGCATCCCGTAGGTGTTCATGTAGTACGGGAAGCGGGAGCTGCAGCCGATGCCGGAGACGAAGACGATGTTCTCCTTGGCCAGGCCGAGTTCGGGCATGAAGCCCTGCACGGCGGCCAGGACGGCGTAGTCACCGCAGCCGGGGCACCAGCGCACCTCCTGATCGGACTTGAAGTCCTTCATGGATTGCTTGGCCTCGGCCTTGGGCACCAGGGAAAGCGCTTCGATCGTGCTCCCGGTGCCTTCGGTCTTCGTGTCAGCCATTGATGGCCTCCTTGAGAGCCGTGGCGAGCTGCTCGGCCTTGAACGGCATTCCATTGACCTGGTTGTACGAGACCGCGTCCACGAGGTACTTGGCGCGGAGGAGCGTGGCGAGCTGCCCGAGGTTCATCTCGGGAATCACCACCTTGTCGTAACGCTTCAGGACCTCGCCCAGATTCCGGGGGAAGGGGTTGAGGTGGCGCAGATGGGCCTGCGCCACGCTCTCGCCGACCGCCCGCAGCCGGCGTACCGCCGCGGTGATGGGCCCGTAGGTCGAACCCCAGCCCAGCACGAGCAACTTGGCGTCGCCGGTCGCGTCGTCGACTTCGAGGTCGGGCACCTCGATGCCGTCGATCTTGGCCTGGCGGGTGCGGACCATGAAGTCGTGGTTGGCGGGGTCGTAGGAGATGTTGCCGGTGCCGTCCTGCTTCTCGATGCCGCCGATGCGGTGTTCGAGACCGGGCGTGCCCGGGATCGCCCAGGGGCGGGCCAGGGACTGCGGGTCGCGCTTGTAGGGCCAGAAGACCTCGGTGCCGTCGTCCTCGGTGTGATTGGGCCCCGAGGCGAACTGCACCCGCAGATCCGGGAGTTCGTCGGTGTCGGGAATCCGCCACGGCTCGGAGCCGTTGGCCAGATAGCCGTCGCTCAGCAAGAACACCGGCGTGCGGTAGGTTACCGCGATCCGCGCCGCCTCGATGGCCGCGTCGAAGCAGTCCGCCGGCGTCTTGGGCGCCACGATCGGCACCGGCGCCTCGCCGTTGCGCCCGAA
>NZ_JBSFUS010000018.1:0-143604 GCF_053591915.1 Streptomyces sp. NPDC002853
ACCGCGGCCGCTGACGCACCTATATTCCGAACACGCATAAAAACGCTCCTCTCCACAACCGGCCAAACCCCACCACAACCAGCTACCCCACCCCAGCGAAATGCCACGGGAGGGCGGTGAAGGCTCTCCTCTTGCGCGCGGTCGGGGAAGCGGGCGCAAGAGCTGAGGCCGAGGCCGAGGCCGGAGACCTTCTTGAGGGCGGCGTCCCAGCTGACCGTCAGTTGGCAGTCGTCCCTACCGGCGATCACAAAGAAGCTGCGCTTGTCGATGGATTCGCTCAAGCCGACTTCCCAACGGTGTCGTCAGGGGGCCCTGATCCAGATCGAGTTGAAGTCCCGAACGCCAAGGGCGGGCCGGACACCACCCGTCGTAGGTGGTGCCCTTGAACCGGACCGCGCCTCGCTGAACCGGTAGTCCGGCCGGAAAAGATCCCCGTGGTAGCCGGCTATGAGGACAGGGACTTTGGCATGGACGTCGAAGCGGGCTGTGGTACCGCCATGCCAACAATCGGAGGCGCCGAAGGGGCGGTATGCCCCTTCGACTACACCGACGGTGTGGGGTTCCACATCAACGCGGTCCACCGTGGACGGTGCCAGTTTGGCCGCCATGGCCGTGCCGTGCGGATGGCCGGCGCTGACGCGCACGGAAGCACTCAGGCCGCATTCTTCGGACAGGTCTTGGATAAGCGAGACGGCTTCGCTCTCCCAGCGGTCGCGGCCGGTTCCGCTTTCGTCGAGGATGAACTCTTGCAGGGCGAGGATGTCAGGAGCTGTCAGCGACGCCTGAATTGTGGAGCATCGACGAGGGTCAGGCGCTGGGAAGTTGCGGGGCTCCGCCGGGGGTGGCGCCGTTGCCTGATCCCGGTGGCAGTGCGGGCAGCTGGTCGGGCGGCGGGAGTTGCGCGGGCGGCAGCGGATCGAGACCCTTCTCTGCCCGCAGGTACTCGGCTTCGGCCCGCTTCATCTCGGCCTGGGCCCGGAGGACTGCGGCCTCTCCTTCCTTTTGGGCGCGGATGACGTCAGCCTCCCCGGAGGAGGCTGCTCCCTTGCCCTGCCCCGTGTCTCTTGCCCTGGCTCCCCATGCCCGGAGGATCCGCGGGACTGCTGCGAGTCCCAGGGCGATCAGTGTCGGTGCGCTGACCGCTACGGCCGCGATCGCAGGGGCGTCCCCGGGGCCAAGGCCAACGCCGCTGTCGTAGGTCCAGAGCAGATGGTAGAGCCCGAAGCTCAGGAACCCGAAGAGGGTGAGAACCAGATAGGCCTCGCGATCGCGATGCCTCGGCGCGGGCGGCCGGTACGGAGGCTCTTCGTCGGGCTCCTCTTCTCCGGTCCTGCCTGTGTGCCTGGCAGGGAGAACGAGGTGCACGAACTCGCGCTCCAGGACGAAGCTGGCACCGACGGCGAGCCATGTGATGATCAACGATTTCCACGTGCTTACCCCGGAGAAATAGAAGGTAGCCAGACCCTGAACCGTCAGGAAAGAGATCGCGAACATCCGGATGACACTGAGCGTCCGGATGATGCGGGACGCCCGGTACTCGTACTCGATATCGCGCAGCGCGTGCATGGCACCCAGGGTGGCGGAGAAAGATTGTGTCCGGCAGGCATGTGGCAGAACTGGCCCCGCCCGTTCGCCGGGTAGGGCCATGAAAGACAGCGGGCTCCAGGCCGTGCACCCCTGCGCCGCACTCCCTGCGGGCGCAACAGCGGACTTGCGCGACCGACGCGGCATGTGCGGTTGGTTCTCTGGCAGGCCCACAGGGCAGCCCGAACCACGGCTCCAGCCGACCTCAGGACGCCGCTGCCGCGGTCCCAACCATCTCCTGCTCTTCCTTGCAGGGCTTGCTGACCATGTCCCATGCCCCGGGATTCTCGTGAAAGCCCGCTACCAGACGTCGGAACAGCTTCGCATCGAACCACGCGGTGCTCTGCGGGAACCACCTGGCCTCCTTACTCCTGCTGGTCATACTCCCGGCCACGCTGGTCGTCCTGCTTGCCCGCGGGATGAAACTCGAGGAAGCCCTCGCCGACCTGCGCCAGCGTCTGCTCTGACCCCACTCCCTGCCGGGGCCCGTCTCAGCGACGGGTCCCGGCCCCGTTCCAGGCTCGACAAGGAAAGGGACGCCAGCGCGGCAAGGGAGATCCGATGGCGCGAGCGGCCATGCATCCGGACGAGGGGTGTGCGGCCACGGGGCGCCCAGGTTCGCGAGCGGTGCGGCGTCATCGAGATGGCGGCTTCGTCTTCGAAGACGATCCATGCCCCGAGCGCCGCCGCGGTGGCTTTGCCGCGGGCCACGTGTCCTTCACCCATCCGGCCACGGCCGCCTGGTCCTGCTCGGCTGCCCGCCGGGCCGGCTGCTGACACGATCAGCCATGACGACGCAGCAATTCCCACACTCCGCGCACTGACAGGGTTCTCTCCAGCCGGTCCTCGATCAGCAGCCCCACCCTGGACAGCGTCCACCGCTCATCCGGCCAGCCATGGTGCACCGTGCCCTTCAGCAACTCCACCTCGAGCACCGCGAATTCCTCCGCCGAAGCCTTGGGACGCTTGGCCCGACCGGAAGTGCAACGCATCCAAGCCCTGCTTGCGCCAGGCTCGCCGCCAGCGCTCCACCGAACGGAGACTGACACGCAACTCCCTGGCGATATCCGCGTTCTTCTCACCCCGGGCAAACCCCGCTCCCGCGAGCATTCCTATCCGCTCCCGGGCTGCCTGCTGGCTTGGCCCAAGCCCACCACCCTGCGCATACCGCATCACTACGACATACCGCAGGGATCAAACACCGTCACCCTCCACGACAACCCACCGGAAAGTTCAGTAGTCCCCTGCACAGCCCTGCCCCACAGCCGGCGCTCACGGACCAAAGCCTGGTACCTCACCCAAGAAGGCGCCCGCATCACCCAGGGTCTGCCCGTACTGCGCGGACGTCCGCCCTACCCCATCACCTCCACCACCGCCGCGTCACGGAAAGTCCCCCCACACCCTGTCTGCCGTCCGCGCCCACCTGGCCTTCGCGGCAGATGCCCGCCAACGCGGCGACGAACACGGCCCGCACGACGGGACCCCCGAGGTCGCCCATCACCTCGGCGAGGGCGAACTCCTCATCGCCGCCGCCCTCATGCACTACGCCCCGACCCGCCCCGACGGCGGCTGCACCAAGCTGCGGGCCTTCATCGAAATCGACCACACGACCATGAGCAGCGAACGGATGGCCAGCAAACTCATCGCCTACGTCAGCGTGCACTCAACCCTGCCGGGGCGGGCCGAAGCGTGGCTCGGGGCGGTCGTCCGGCGTCATGGGCAGGTCGCGCAGCACCACTGGGCCGGGATAGTACACGCCACCATGCGGCCCCGTTACGTTCTCACCAACCAGCCAGCGGTAGAGCCACTCGGCGACTCCCATCTCGTACTCGAAGAACTCCCCCTCTCCGGGCTCGACGAAAAGCGAGCCCCTTCCCCCTGCCGCCTTGGGCCCGTAAAAGACCATTTCCGAGCGGTCTGTGCCAAAGAGCGGAATGAGACCGTCTGACGTGCCGAATACGAGCTCGCTCACCCCCAGAGAGGCGCACGGGTCCCCCTCGGGCTCATCCTCATCGAACTCAATCTGCGACCAGGCCTCAGCGGTGTCCCGCATCCACTTGCCCAGGTTCCACGGTTCTGTCGCGGGGTGGTGCAGATACAGATGTCCGTTGATGTGGAGCGGGCCGTAGCCGTCGACGATCTCCTTGTAGTCCACCGGGAGGCTGGTGCCGATGTCCTCCTCAATGGCCTGCCAGGCTCCCTTGCGCTGGTGTGTACGCGGCGGTTCGCCGAGCATTGCCATGACCTTCCGCAGGTACATGTCCTGTGTCACGCCTGTCACCTCGTTGGGCACGTCGCGCTGCCTGTGGTGACGCCACCGGACGGTGTCTGTCGGATCACGCAGTGCTTCCTGGTTCGATCTTCGAGGACAGAGTAGTCGTACTCGATTTTCGTCGGGATTCCGCTTCCGCTGTTCCCATAATGCGGAACGATGGACACAGCCACGTGTTTGCCCGATGTGACGGCCTTTCTGATGTCCTTCTCCACGCCATAGCTGAGGTAGGGGTGGTTCGTCTTCTGGTACTGCGCCACCAGGTTCCTCAGGTCGATGCCCGACCCCGAGGTCGCCGCGGGAATCAGATGGCCATTGGCCGCGGTTTCCCTCTGACTGTCGATCTCCCGCATGCCCGGGGGCTGAGTCGACACGTTGGTGTTCGTCCCTGCCCCGGCGCGGCCCTTGTTGTAGTCGCTCCCGTCAAGCAGCCCGTACGCACCGGTGGCCCGGCACTCGGAGCGATTCTCGAACGTGTCGAAGTAGCGTTCGCGCGGCAGATAGACGGCATGACCCGTCGCGCTCACACCCGGGCCGACGTCGCACTTCTTATCGTTGCGGGTGCGCCCGTTGTTCTTGCCGCCCGGATTGTCGGCGGGGGCAGGGTGCACCTGGTCGCCCGGCACGACGGACGGCGTGAAAAGCGCTACAGCCGCGAGATTGACCATGGCCTGCGCCGTGACGGTGGCACTTACGCCCTGCCCCGTCGTCCACGTTGCCGCCGTCCAGACGGCCTTGGCCGGCGGGCGGGTGGGCGCGGGCCTAGCGTGCGGGCCGTTGTTGGGGTTCTGGTCGATCGGGGGCTTCGGGGGCTTTGTTGGACGAATGTATGTGCCGTTGCCGGCATAACGTGCCCCGCCGCCCGTGAAGTAGTAGCCACCGCCATAGCTATAGCCGTAGCCACCGCCAGGGCCGGTGTACTGGAGGGACGACCTGCCGCCGGCGTAGTGGAGCTGATTTTGCATCCACTGCCGGGTGCCGGATATCGAATCTCGCAGACCGCTGTTGAGCTGGAACCATTGGCTGCAGTCCACGCCATATCTGCTGGTGCAGTCGCTGGATCCTATGCTGTCGTGCCCCATGGTCCATGTGTTCCAGAAGACCCCGCCCGCGCTCCTACTGGCGACCGAGATTCCCCATCCGACTACGTCCCAGGCATCGTGCCCTGTGGGGTCGATCCCGTTGAGCGGGCTGGCGTGGCCGTAGGTGTACCGGTTGCCCCTGACCGATGGCTGCGCTTCGAGTAGCCAGGTGTCCCGTGCTTCGAAGGAGCCGGTGCCCGGCTGGTACCAGCGTGAAGCCATGTTGACGTCGCCGGTGTCCGGATCGGTCCAGCCGGACTGGTAGCCGACGGCTGGGGTGGTGCCGTCTGTCACGGTTTCCGTGCCGAAGGGGTCGTAGGCAGTGGAGCTGCTGACCTGCTTTCCGTCGGGGGTAAGACCCGCGACCAGGTCGGTGTGCTGGTCGGTCAGCGCCCACTGCTTGGTCGTACCCGTTGAGGAGGACAGCAAGGTCCCGTCGGGAGTGCGGCTGTAGGCGCTGGTGCCGTCGGTGGCCAGGTTGTTGGAGCCTCCGTCGTAGGTGAAGGCAGTCTGACCGCGCGTCTGGACGCGGTCGAGGGCGTCGTAGGTGTATGTCGCGCCACCATCTGTGATCTTGCGCTCGAAGGCATCGAAGTCGAGCTTGCGCGGAGTTCCGCTGCCGTCGTTCACGGAGGCGAGGGTGCCGCGTGGGGTGTAGGTGAAGGCAGAGGTGTCCTCCGTCAGTTGACGGTTGCGGGCGTCGAAGTCCGCAGAGATCGCTCCGGCCTTGGTCCGGTTGCCGGCTGCGTCCCATACGTAGTCCGTGGTGCTGCCGTCGTGAGTCCACGAGGTCATGCGTCCGGCGTCGTCATAGGCGTAGCTGTTGTCTCCGGCACCTGCGGTGCCGGTGGTGTTCTTGAGTGTCAGACGGTTGTTGACGTCGTAGTCGTAGGTGTTCGACGTGATCGTGCCGGTGCCGTCCGGCAGGGTGACCTTGTCGCTCTTCAAGCGGCCGAGGCCGTCGTACTTGTAGGTGCGACGGGCCGATTCGGCCCGGGATGCCGAGCCCTCGGGCTTGGTGGTGTACCGCTCCAGCTCGGGTCGTCCGGCAGCGTCGAAGTCGTACCAGATGTCGTTGCCGGTGAGCTCGTCCCAGGCCCAGTCGAGCCGGCCTGCGCTGTCGTAGCCGTAGTCGGAGTCGCCGGCCGCGGTGGTGCGGTGCGTCATGTTTCCGTCGGCGTCATAGGTGTAGCTCGCGGCTCCGCTCGGACCCTTCGCGGTCAGGAGCTGGCCCCGGTCGTTGTAGGTGTAGGTGTTCTGGTCGAGCACGCCGCCGGTACCGGTGAGGCGCCCGGCCAGGTCGTACGTCAGGATGCGGTCCGCCGTCGCGACCTCGGCTCCTGAGCCGGTCTCGTGGGTCAATCGGTCCAAGCCGTCATAGGCGCGCTCCCGCTTGGCCCCGCCGGGAAGCGTCTGGGTGACATCCAGTCCCACCTTGTTGTACGACGTCGTCCAGGTGCGGTCGGCCGCGTCCGGGTGAGCGTCGGTGGCAGGCTCGACGGTCGACTCGGGCAGTCCCCAGGCGTTGAACGTGTATGTCGTGGAGTTGTGTCGGCCGTCCGTCAGACGGGTGCGGTTGCCCGCGGCGTCGTAGCCGAACGCCGTGGTGATCGTCTTGGTGGCGGAGACGGGCTCGACCTGTTCGGTCATGCGGCCCAAGGCGTCGTAGGCGTAAGTGGTGCGGGCCTTCGTCGCTGTCGTGGCCGACGTCTGGTTGCCGTCGGCGTCGAACTCGGCCGACGTGGAACGCAGCGCGGTTGTCGTGGTGCCGTAGTCGGCAGTGCCGGTGACATTGCCCAGGGCGTCATACGACACCGTGCTCCTGCGTTGGGTCGCGTCGGTGGTCTCGGTCCGGCGGCCCAGGCCGTCGTAGCCGAACTTCGTGGTGCCTGCCGGGTCCGCGACGGATATGACGTCTCCGGCCGGGTTGTGGTCAGTCGTGGTGGTGCGTCCCACCGGTGTGGTCGAGGACGTCTGTCGGCTCGCGTCGTCCCAGCCGAGGCGGGTGGTCAGGTTCTGCACGGTCGGGTGACGCTCGACGGTGGTGGCCGTCAGCTGGCGGCCGAGTTCGTCGTAGGTGGCCTCGGTCCTGGCTCCGGTCGGGTCGGTGGTCGAGAGCTGGAGGCCGGTGGGCGTCCAGCCGTAACGCGTCACGCCGCCACCGTCGACGCCGGAGGCCGGCCCCAGCAACAGCTGCGGGGTGGCGTCCTTTTGGGCGGCGGCCGTGGCTGCGTCCGGCACGGGGTCGGTCTTGCTGGTCTGTTGCCCGAGCTGGTCGTAGCCATAGCGGGTGGTGCGACCGAGCGGATCGACGGTTGTCTGCGGAAGGCCGAGCGGGGTGTACGTGGTCCGGGTGGTCGCGGTGATCTTCGCGCCACCACTGGGCGGGGTGTAGTCGGGCAGTGTCACCGCGGCCGTGCGGCCAAGCCGGTCGACCTCGGTGCGGGTGACGTGCCCGCGCGGGTCCTTGGTCTCGGTGGCCTCACCAAAGGCGTTGTAGCCGGTGCGGGCGACCGGGCGCGCCGCGGTGGCAGCCGCGCCCTTCTCCTCGGTCCGCACCTCGGGCGAGGTGTGCTGGACCAGGCGTCCCAGTGCGTCGTACCGGTAGCTGGTGGTGTGGGCCTGGGGGACTGCGCCGGTGTCGTTGCCGCGCGGGCTCACGGAGGTCAGCAGCAGGCCACGCTTGTCGTAGGTGTGGGTGGTGGTGTGCGTGCTCGAGCCGTCGGTAATGGTCTGCTTCTTGGGGTTGCCTGCGGGGTCGTACTCCGAGGTCGAGGTCAGCTTCCGGTCGCCGCTGATGCTCTGAGTCTGCTTGTTGACGCGGTCATCGCCGTCATACTCGACGGTGGTGGCACGGTCGAGGCCGCCCGGGTCGAGAACGCTGTGCGTGGTGCGGCCCAGGGGGTCCACGGCGAAGGTCTGTGTGGTCGCGCCGCCTCCGGTGACCTGGCGGGTCAGATTGCCCGCAGCATCGTAGGTGTTGCTCTCCAGCTCGATGTCGTGCTTGGCACCGGCGCTCTGTGTGACTTGCTTGGCCGTGGTGGTGGCCGCCAGGCCGTCGTCGAAGTAGGTGTACGCGGTGGTCGCGCCCATCGCATCCGTGGTGGATGCCAGCCGTCCGGCCGGATCGTAGGCATTGGACACCATGACCAGGTCCCGCGGGGAGCCGGAGGGATGGCCCGTCCAGTCGTTCAGGATGGTCGAGGAGTGCTGGCCGCGTGCCGTGTAGGTGTACGTGAAGTGCGCTCCGGCCGCGTCGGTCTTGCCGCTGACACGGCCCAGCTCGTCGTGTTCGAGGCGCGTGGTGTTCTGCTCGGCGTCGGTGATGCTGTCGTTCAAGCCGTCTTGGTTGTAGTGGTAGACGGTGCTGCGTTCGGTGTCGCCGCCGGTGGTGTCCTTGGTCGACTCGGTCAGCAGTCTGCCGTCCTCGTCAAAGGTGCGTGTGATCTTGGCGGTGTGGGTGGTCTTGGTGATCTCGTTCTCCACCCCCGCGCCCGTTTCGGTGACGACGTGGGAGGCGGTGTCGTAGCCGTAGGTGGTGCTCACCCCGGCCGGGAAGGTGTCGGAGACCTGGGTCTCGGAGGCTTTGCGGCCCAGACCGTCGTAGGAGTACTTCGTGAGAAGTCCGGAGGGGGATGTCACCTCAGCCAGGTCGCCGTTGGCGAAGTAGCGATTCTTGGTGACGGCGCCGCCGGGTGTGGTCTGTGAGGCAACCAGGCCGGCGGGTGTAAGGCCCGAGCCCACCGCGCTCTCCTCGCCCGTGGTGTAGGTGGTTGCTGCGGTGCTGTTGTCGGGGCGAACTGTGCTGGTGAGCAGGCCCTGCGCGTTGTAGGAGTGCTCGGTGCGGTAGCGGGCG
The DNA here is from genome assembly GCF_053591915.1 of Streptomyces sp. NPDC002853. Lineage (NCBI taxonomy): Bacteria > Bacillati > Actinomycetota > Actinomycetes > Kitasatosporales > Streptomycetaceae > Streptomyces > Streptomyces sp. NPDC002853. The sequence goes on from NZ_JBSFUS010000018.1 coordinate 8,795, forward strand.
TCCTTGTAGTCCGACGAGCGCTGGTCGCGGTAGGTCAGCGGCTTGTCGTTGCGCGGATCGAGAGGGTCGTTCGGATTGAGGTAGTAGGAGCGGAAGTCCGTCCAGCAGGAGTTGGCGTCCCGACAGGTCGTTGTCGATACGACGTTGCCCCGCGCATCGTGTCCGGTGACAGTGGCGTGCCCGTTGGGGTCCGTGACGGTGTGCAGGTTGCCGCCGTTGTCGTAGGCATATCCGGTGACCGCGCCGGTCGCATCGGTACGTGAGACCGTGCGTTGCCCGTGCAGGGCGTCGTAGCTGGTGCTGCTGGTCTTCTGCTTCGGGTCGGTGACCCGCACTGTCGCCGTCAGACCGGAGTCGACGCCTTCGGCCCCTGCGCGGTAGTGCGCGGAGACCTGCTCGGCGCTCAGCGCCCCGCGATACAGGGCCACCTCGTCGACGTCTCCGCGCAGGTAGTAGGTGTCGGCCGGCTGATCCATCCAGCCGGCGTTGGCGTATCCGCCACCCACGTAGGCGTAGGGGCGGGATTGGTCGGAGATCGGTCCGGTGATCGAACCGATGCGGGCTCCGTCCAGGTACAGGGCCTGGCCCTTGGAGTCGCCGCTGAGCACGACATGGTGCCAGGCACCGTCGGTCACTGCCTGACTTGAGGTGATCGGGCCCTGCGCACCGGTGGCTCCCTGCTGGCGGAACTCTCCGCGCAACTTGCCTGCGCCGTCGATGTTCAGGACCGGGCGGTATGAGGTCGGTGTTTCTCCGATCTTCGCGTCCTGCAGACCCATCAGAACAGCGGAGTGACTGGAGGTGCGGAACCACATTTCCACGGAGACATCGCTCGCGCCGGCAAGAGTGGAGCCGGGCAGCGTGATGTGACCGCTACTGCCCAGGTGGGCCGCTCGGTTGTCGCCGGGGCCAAATACCCCGGTCGCGTCCAGCGTTGACTGGAAGACAGTGCCTTGGTCGCGTTGGAAGGTCGCGTTCGTGCCCGGCCCACCGACCTCGCTGCGGAGAGCCGTGCCCTCGCTCTCGCCCAAACGCCAGTACGCGGCGGGGGCATCGGCGACGGCCACTCCCTGGTACTGCTCGCCCGTTCCCTTGACGAGGGACGTGCGGGCCTGGACGTGCCGATTGGGTGTGTCCGTGTAGCCGGGCAGAGAGGTCCTCCCCGGCACGTAGGTCCAGGAGTCCCCGATCTTGGTGAACTGGACCAGTGGCTTGTCGTAGAAGGCGACTTCGTCGATCTGGCCCGTGAAGTTGCGGTAGCCGGATTCCTGGCTGTCCCAGCCGGTGGAGGTGTAGCCGCCGCCGATGAACACGTGGGGGTGGCGCAGCGTCTCGACGCCGCTGTTCGACCTGCCCTGATAGGCGCCGTCCAGGAACAGGGCCTGGACACCCTCGTTGCCCGTCAGCACGACGTGATGCCACTTGTTGTCGGTGACGGATTCGTTGGACAAGATGCTGGTCGCGCCCGAGGTGAACTTGCCTCGCAGCTTGCCGTCGGAATCGATCAGCAGCATGGGCCGCCAACCGGTCGGCGTATCACCGAATTCCGCGTTCTGGTTGGTGACCAGCACACCCGGATCGGTGGTCTTGAACCACAGCTCCACGGACATCGCGGTGCCGGTGCCCAGTGTCTCCGAGGGCACCTCCGCTGCACCGTCGCCGGTGAAGCTTGCGGCGGTGTCGTCTCCGTCACTGAAGATTCCTGCGCTGCCCAGTCGGACGCCGTCCAGGTAGCTGCCGTCCAGGCCCTCGCCGAGTGGACTGGACGCCTGAGCTCCGCTGCGTTCACCCAGCCGCCAGTAGCCGGTGGGGCCGCTGCGCTGGATCGTGTTCGCGTAGGAGGACGAGGAAGTCGAGTATGAGGGTGCCGAGACCTTCCACGAGCCGCCGTTGTCGTCGGTGTGCTGAGTCAGCCGCCCGCTGGCCGGATCGTACGTGGCTGTGGCGTGCACCCGGCCGGACGGCAGGGTCACCTTCTTGACCTGGCCGGTCGCGACGCGCGCCGCGTAGTGCTCGGCAACGGTGGCGGCGTCGACCGAGTGGCCGTAGACGGCGACCTCGTCCATCTGGCCCGTGAACCGGTACTCCCCCGTGGCTGCGCCCATCCAGCTCGCACTGGCGTAGCCGGCGCCCAGGTAGGCGTAGTCGCGGGACTGATCGGACACCGCGCCATCGATCGAGCCGACCTTCTTGCCGTCCAGGTAGAGCGTCTGCCCGGCTGCCGAGGCGCTCAGCACCGCGTGGTGCCAGGCGTTGTCGGTGACAGCGCTTGCAGAGGTGATGGGTCCGCTCGCGCCGGTGCCTCCGATCCGGCGGAACTCGCCGCGCAGTTTGCCGCTGGGGTCGATGTTCAGGACCGGACGATATGAGGTGGGCTTGTCGCCCAGTTCGGCGTCCTGGAAGCCGACGAGCACTCCGGAGGGAGTGTTCGTCTTGAACCAGAGCTCGATCGTCGGGTAGGCGGCGGCTTTGAGGGTCCCTGCGGGCAGTTCGACGGTCGAGTCGGTGCCGTTGAATCCGGCTGACGCATCCGTCGTCCCGGCGATCGCCGACCCGCCGCCGAGCTGGACGTCCCGGTAGAGCGCCTCATTCAGGCCTGTGTGCGACGCTGCCTCGCTGGCCGCAGCGGCGCCCTCGCTCTCGCCGAGCCGCCAGTACGACGAGGGGGCGGCGTCCAGAACTCCGCTGCGATAGACGGAGCCGTCCCCATACTCGTACACCGTGCACTCGGTGTCCGAGGAGGGCGGGCACACCTTCGTCAGCCGATCGCCGTCGTAGGTGTATCTCCAGGTCAGACCAGGCGTGTTGGCGTCGACGGGACTCGTGGTGACCGAGTCGACATGGCCGCCGGACCAGGTGAAGCTCAGCGAGCGGCCGGATGTTCGGTCCGTCACCTTCTTGACCGGGCCACCGTCCTCGGCCTGCCGGGTCACCGACTGGATGCGTCCCGCCGCGTCCTTGACCTGCGCCAGGACACCACTGGGCATGAAGTGGTAGGTGGCGCCGGAACGTTCCCGAAGCACCCAGCCCTCCACCTCGCGGCCGAGGGAGAACGCTCCGGCCGACGGGCCGGTATAGGTACCGCCGGCATTGCGCCCAAACCGAACCTGGGACCCGTCGGCCAGGGTCACCAGCACGGTTGAGGTGTCCGGCTCCTCACGCACCTTCATGTCCCAACGGGTCGACCATCCGGTGCCGAACGCGCCGCCGGAGCGAGGATCGAGCGAGTTGTAAGTGCGGGCGACGGACAGCTCCGGGCCCACCGTGGTGAGAGCCGCGTCGGTGGCCGCGGTGACGTAGTTGCCCGCCCGCGTGCCGATCTCCTTGCCGCCGTCCGCACCACCGAGATGACCGGTCACCGTCGGCTGCGGCACCTGCGTGGTCAGCAGCGCCGCCCCGGGGCGTGCCGAGGTGGCATCCCCGTCATACACGTACGCGTACCAGGCGTATGTCTTGCCCCACAACAACCAGCCGTCGGGGACTGCCCACTGCTGCTCCGCACTGCGGGCGCCCTTGCGGCAGTTCTTGCGGAGGCTGCTTCCCTCTACCTCGCACACCTCGAACGTGTACTGCAGTTCCGTCTTGGGGTAGCTGTCCTCGTCCGTGCCCTTGGCCCACAAGGTGGGGGTGAGCGAGTCGGCCGTGATGCCACTGCCCGGAGATTCGGCGGTCAGTTGGGGCGGGATGTTCACCGAAGCGATCTTCACCGCGGGGCCGGGAACGCCTGCGCTGGTGAACCGGCTCACCCCGTACTCCGTCATCGTCCACTGCACGGTGTACGTGGCGGGCACCAGCGGGGCGATCTTCGCGTCCAGTGTCACGCTTTCCCCGGGCGAGACCGTCTCCGGCATCTCCGTGTACGCGATCTTCGAACTGTCGGTGATCTCCTTGCCCGCGGAGCTGAACAGGTTGTACCGCAGCTTATAGTCGCCGCCCTTGGGCCAGGTCTCCTGGCCTCTGTTCGTGACGGTGACCTTCTCCACGCCGTGGCTCGTGGCGGTAACCGGCGCCGTGAAGTCCCCGAGCTTGTAGGAGGCACCGTACTTCGTCCAGGTCACGTCCAAGCTGGGCTTGCCGTTGGGGTAGTCGTCCGACCCGAACTGCTTCCAGCCCTTGGAGTCACTGGTGGACGCCTTCACGGCCAGGCCGTAGTTCTTCTTGCGGCCGTGCGTCCAGTCGTCGACCAGCTTGCGGCCGGCTGAACCGAGCTTGATGCTCTCCCATGCCGCGCCGCACGCCCAGGTCTCCGTGCCCGCCGGCCGCCAGCCGTGCGCGAAGCTCTTCGACGCCAGCGACGAACCGGTCGAAGGGCCGGGGTACTTGTCGGTCGTGGACTCCGACCAGTTCGACGTGACCGGGTGAACGGTCACCGGGCGCGCGGTGCACGACTGGGACCAGGTGTTGTACAGGGCCAGGTTGGCGTTGAGCACCCAGGCGTTCTTGAGCGTGCTTTCCATCCCGGTGAAGCGAAGGAACGCCGCGGCCTTGTGGCTGCCTCCGTCGTACGTGCCCGCCTTCAACACGGTGTCCGAGGCGAAGTTCTGGTTGTACGGGTACTCGACATACGTGCCCGATGTGGCACCGAAGGACTTGACCGAAGGATCGACGCGCACGGGGAACACCCGTTCCGGGGCGGTCAGCCAGTCCTCGTCCAGTTTCATCACCACGACCTGGCGACCGTTCTCCTCGGTCAGGCTGTAGGTGACCCCCGACGAGACGGTCCCCTCCCTCGAACCGTTCGCAAAAGCGGAGTCCTGCATCCAGCCGGGCGGCATCCACGCGTGCTGGGTGCCGTCCGAATCGGTGAATGCGATGCCGCCGTCCCCGTCGTCCTTGGCCGTTAGGCCTTGAAGCTCCAGCGGAAAGCGCCATTCCGTGGGCGCGTCCTTGTCCTTGAGGACGACCGTCTCCTTCACCGAGGAGCCACCCGCGACCAGTTCAAGATCCGAGCCGTCCCGCACCTCGGGGTAGGTGACAATGCTGCCCGCGACGCGACCCGCGACAGCGCTCGCGTCGTCCACGGCGTAGCCGACCGACAGCCCGTTGCCGAGCCCCATCCGCACCAGCGGATCTGCGTCGGCGGTGCCGGCGAAGGAAACCGGCGACTCGGTCGACTCGGTCTCCCAGCCCGGCTCGCTGTCGCTCATCGTCTGCGGTCCTGAGTCATCCTGATGCACCAGCGTGGTGTCAATCGTCTTCCAGCTGCCGTCCTTGGCGCGGAAGTTGACCGGTTCGGTGTAGTAGCGAGTCGTGTATGTGCCATCCGGGTTTTGGAACGTGCGCTGCCGTTCCTTGCGCTTGGCCTTGAGCTCCTTGCTGTGCTTGGCCGTAAAGCCCTGGGCCACAGGGACAGCGGGCGCGTGTGTCTTGTTCACCGGGCCGGGCTTGGGCAACTTCGGAGCACCGCCCAGCCGGACCACTCCTGATCCCGAGTCAGCGGGCAGCTCACCGCGCCCTCTCTGGGGGCCGTCGTGTCCGCCCTTGGCCACGGCGTCCGTCGACTTGGCAGGCGCGGAGTGACTGCGGCCGACCGCAGAGCCCCACCGCTGCTCGGGGGCAGCCCTGTTGGGGCCAGCCGCCAACCGGTCGACCGCCAGCGCAGCCTGCTCCGTCCCAGTCAGCACAGCCATCAGGAAGGCAACAGCAAAAACAAACGGACGTGCCGGACGCACGGAATCTCCCAAGCTCAAAGATCAAAAGCGGAGGTAGTTATAGGCATCTTCAAATAACCCGCACAAGTCATACACATGGTTCCACATGCATGAAGTGACAATGAACACGTCAATAAGCGCAACAAACTGCACCAGATCGGGCGTTGTTCATCCGGCCATGCTCAACCTCGCGGACACGCCCCCAACCAGTCCTCGAGCTCGGGTTCATAAGCGGTCTGATAGCGCCGCCCCTGAGCTCCTTGTGTGCGAGTGCGAGGAGCTCCTCGACTTCGCCCGCCAGCCCGGCGGCTTGCCGTCACCGCGGCCGTCGCTTTCCCACCCGGCCAGCTATTTGCTCGGCGGCGACCGGTCCCACCGGGCGTGAGGTTACGGAGACGGAGGCGAGCTTCCCTCGATCGATACGGTCCTGCCAGGTGTCGAGCGCGAACTCCGGCACCATCACCGTGCTGTTCAGCGCCAGCCGAGCATGGCCCGTCAGTGCCGGACGTGGTGCAGCGCGCCCGTGACCGAGTCCAAGCGGATTGCATAGCTCGGCCAGACCCTGCACTGTCGTTCGGGTCCATGCCTGCGCGCGGCGGACGAATCAGCACCAGCACCAGCACCAGCGGAGAGAATCGGGCCCATCCCCACATGCGCGGGGAGCAGCAATTGACGCCGGATCTGGCTACCGCTCTGACGGCCCCTACGTACCTACGGCCGCTTGAGCGCGGTGCGTCCGCAGTCGATCGCTTCGGCGGCCTCGTTCTCGTCGTAGCTCATGGTGCCTTCGCCGTGGCAGTCCTCGCAGGTGTCCCACACGAGGGAGTAGCCATCGGGTGCTTCGTCGTCTTCCTGGCCGACCTGGATGGATCCTTCACCGAGTGCGCCGACGACGCGGCCCAAGCGCCCACCGGTCCGCCCCTTGCGCCGCAGAGTTGGGCGCGCCGGATGCATCGCCGTCCTCGCTCGCGCCCGCTCAAGCGCGCCCGACACCGATGTCGACGACTTCGCGCCACCGGCCCCCCGGGTTCGAGCGGCATCATCCGTGACCGCCCCGACTCATGATCGTTGACCGGGATGGCGGCGCCTGAGGGCGGCGGCATCCCGGCTTTCTCAAGGAGCGGGGCAGATCAGGTCAGGGCGTGGCGGGGAGGATGGCGGATGGGCGGCTGGATCGGTATCGGTCTGGGAGCTGCCGCGGCGCTGTGCCCGCTGCCGCACCACGGGGGCGCGGCCGTGGCCATGGACCACACCGCGGCCGGGGAGCGCCTGGTGGTGTGCGTGCCAGACGCGTGGGTCGAGATCAGTCACCACCATCCCCAGCCACCGCCGCGGTCCACACCCCCGGCCCCGCCGCCGTCCGCACCCCCGCCCCCGCCACCACCGCGGCCGTCGGCGTCGCCCGAGCCCGCTGCGGTGCCACGCGTCGCGCCTACGCCCCGGCCGCCGGTGCCCCCGCTCGTGCAGCGGACGGACATCGCAGCCGCCGCGCCCCAGCCCCCGGCACCATCCGCGCCGCCGGCCGGCCCGCCGCCTGCCCCTGCCCCTGCCCCTGCCCCTGCCCCCGCCTCGGCGCCCGTCGCAGAGCGGCCCAAGACGGCAGCAGCCAAGGCCTTTGGGTGGGTACCCCGCCCGCACTACACCGGCGGTCCCTCGCGCCCCCTACCGGCCGGCATGCCGACCACCATGACCACGCTCGTCATCACCCTGCCGGGCATCCTGGCCGCCGCCGCCCTGCGACCCCGCTCCCGCCGCGGCTGACCGCCACCAGGCTGCCCGCGCCCGGGCACACCCGCACACCCCCACACCTCACTCTCCCCTCGCCCGCTCCCCTCGCCCGCTCATCCGTCCTGGAGTTGTGCTGTGCCGGAATGGCTCGTCTACACCCTGGCCTCGATCCTGGTCTGCGTCCTTGTCATCACCGCCACCCTCATGCGCCACCGCCGCGTGGACGCCGACGAAGACACCTCCCAAACCCCCGACGTCCTCGAATACATGGTCATGATGGTCGGCGTCGTCTACGCCATCGTCCTCGGCCTGGCCATCGCCGGCGTCTGGGAAGCCCGCGGCGCCGCCGAAGACACCGTCCAACGCGAAGCCCAGGCCCTCTACGAAGTCGACCAACGCCTTGACGTCTACCCGGCCGCCTTCCGCAGCCAGATCAAAGACCACATCAACGCCTACGCCCACCACGCCGTCACCACCGAATGGCCCGCCCTCAAAAACGACACCCCCCTGGACACCACCGGCGCCGACCTGCTGGCCCGCATCCGCCACGACATCGCCCACCACACCCCGGCCAACGAGCTCCAGGCCCAGGCCTACCAGCCCCTGCTGGACCAGGTAGCAGCCGCCGACGACGCCCGCCACCAACGCCTGGACAACGCCGGCACCACCCTGCCCGGCGCCCTATGGTTCGGCCTCATCGCCGGCGCCGTCATCACCCTCGCACTCCTCTACACCCTGCAAATCCGCCGCTCCGCCCGCGAACTCATCCTCGCCACCACCTTCAGCGCCCTCATCGTCTTCCTCCTCTTCCTCGTCTGGAGCTTCGACGCACCCCTGGGCCACACCGGCACCGACACCGCCCAACCCCTCACCGACCTGATCACCACCACCTGACCCCCAACACCACCCGCCGGCGACAACCACCCGCAACAAGACGGCCCACACACAGGCCCGCCCGTACCCGGCCCCACCACAGCTACCGACACAACCCCCACAGCCATCTACGCCGTAAAAATGGCGTGCGCACCACCCGAACTGGCTTCGTTCACCTCCAGTAACAGCGTTAGTCGACCAGTTTGAGCAGCGGTTAGCGATCACTGGGGCGATAAATGTTCACGAGTATTGACGGCGCTTGGCGTCAGTGATCCCTGCCTGTCGTCCGTGCGGAGCAGTCGTGTCCGTCGCCGGGCAGGCCCATGAACTACAGCACCGGTTCCTCGCCTTCGGGGATCTCGAAGGTGAAGTTCGCTCCTGACGGAATCGCCGTGAGCGAGCACTGGTCGCCGAAGGTCAGCGGAGGGTAGGGCTCCCAGGAACAGCCGGCCTTGTCCAAGTTCCAGGTGGCGAAGTTCAGCCCCGCCAGGTCATCGGGGTGAGCCTCCGCCGGAGCCGTCACCCCCATCGTTATCAGCAGGACCGACAGAAGGGCGGTAGTTATCCGCCCGAGGTATCTCATTTTCAACGACCTCGCACTTAGGCAGCGGAAAGGTGAACTGAGTGGGGCAGCCGGGACAGCCCGGATGCGTGATCGCGCTCGGTCCGGGTTGGCACGGAGGATGTGTCGGCGGGGCATACCCGCCGACTCGGGCGGTCCGAGCAGTGCGCGGGAATTGCCGCGTGCCTCGGCCGCAAGACGCCAGCGCACCGGGTCGTCGGACATCACATGGCTGTTCGCCGCCAGCAGGGCCTGTGCGTCGGACTCACTCGGACCACCGGCGAACTGACCAGGCTGATCGCTCAAATTACTCAGTTCGCCGGTTTTTCCTGCGACCTGCTGGGGCCGGGCATCGAAGACCATTGCGCCCGGTTCACACCCGACGCGCCGGGCGAGGAATGTCAGTGGTTTCAGTGCTGCCTCATCCAGCCACTGGCCGTTATCGAAGAGGCATCGCAGCTTGCGTGGGCGGGCTGCGCAGGACAGCGGCTCCAAGGCCGCGAGGCCAGTGCTGGGCAGGGCCCGCGCTTCAGCGGCGGGGCTGAACGCGGTCCGCACAACCGCACAGTGCGGGCCGGACAGTTCGTCGAGGGGCGATGCCGTGGCCAAAACGGAGCTGGTGACGGCCGACGAACGGCAACTCCGCTTCACAGGACGCGCCGTATGCCCGTACCGTCCGGTAGCCGGCGGTGGCCCGTTCGGCATGGTCCAGCAGGATGCTCTTGCCGATACCCAACTCACCGCGCAGGACGAAGGCTCCGCCCCGGCCGACGTGCGCGGCTCCGGTCAGTTCATCGAGGCGCACCATTTCGGCTCGCCTGCCGACGGGTCGGCCAGGTAAGTGCGTTGCTGACATGCCGCTCTCTGTTGCGTCGTGCCCGTTGCCCATTTGACCTGCCACCACGGTCCGGATGGGGTCAGGCGGGGTGGCTCGTGCGATGCGTGCGGCTGCTCGTTCGGCAATCATGATGGTGGAGGGCCTGGGTGTTCCCCTAGTGATGGTCGGCAATGACCGAGGCGCCGGCGACGAGCAGTGCGTGTATCCCAAGTACGGCCATGATGGTGGGGTCGGTCACCACGGTGGTGTCGGTGCCCATACGACATGTGGCGACCGGGTGCATTTTGCCCACGTTGCCGTCGATTCAGGCGTCGAGACCGTCGTCGGCCCAGCTGTGCGGGGTGAGAGCTGCACCGCCGGTCGCCTCGGCCAGAGGTGAGGTTCGCAACAGTTCGCGCCCGCCGCAGACCGGAGCGCAGCCGGTCCCGGTCGCGTCCGTCAGTGAGACAGCCGGGGCCGACGAGTGGCTGCTGCGTCGGATCGGTGTCGGCCAGTTGCACGGTGCCGCGGCTGTCGGCTACTCCGACTGTCTCACCCTTACCGAGGACAACGGCTGGCCGCTGCCGAAAGCGGAACAGTGGCTGCTGACCCACGTGCGGGCATGCCCTCCTGCGCTGACACCGAATCGCTCCACGCCGGACTTGCAGCCCTCGGCTTGCACCGTGAGCTTCTCTTCAGCGCCCCAGGGCGGGGTTCTGGGGAGCGAGGCGGGCGCCGGGCTCCGTCACGTGGTCGCCTGTGCGTCCATGGTCATGGCGGACTCCAGCGCGACCTGGCGCGCGTTCAGCAACGTCGCGATCTCCCAGCGGTCGTGCCGGCGGGCCATCGTGAACAGCTGCAGGAAGTACCGGGTCGGCAGGGGTTCCGTTTCGCCGGCCATCGTCATGCCGAAGCGGTGGTGGATGACGGCGGCATCCGGCGCGACGAGCCGGACGAACTCCACCTCGCTCCGCACGAGCCGGGAACCCTTCAGCACCGTGTCGAAGGCCGACTGCTGAGCTGCGATCACCGCGTCACGTCCCTGATGGACCGTGCCGTCGAAGTCGATGAGCTCGGCGTCCTGCGCGAAGTCTGCGGCGAACGCGGCCGCGTCGCCACGGTTCCACCCCCCGATCATGCGGGCCGGGACAGTCTGCAGAGTGTCGAGCGACGCATCCATTTCAGAGCCCTTTCCTCATTCATTCTCTCCGCAGCCATGCTTGCCCGGCTCGGGGAGAGAGTCATTGACGATCAGCGCACCGTTGTTGGACACGCGTGCCCCCGGGCTGTGTCCGTAGGTGGCCTTGAACAGGCGGCTGAAGTGCGCCGGGTCCGCGAAACCCCATGAGGCGGCCACCGCGGCGACCGTGGTGTTCCTGCGCGCCAGGTCCGCGCGGCACCGCTCCAGGCGCCGCCTGCGGATGAGGGCGGCCACGGTCAGCGGCTGGTCCTGGAAGAGCTTGTGCAGCCGGCGCACTGACACATGGTGCGCGGCGGCCACCTTGGCCGGGGTGAGATCCCGGTCGGACAATCTCGCCTCGATGAAACCGACGACTCTCGTGCGCAGTACGTCGTCATCGACCGGACGGATGTCCCCCAGGCGGGACGCCAGCGCCACTGCCGTCAGTTCGATCACCGCGGCCGCCGACCGTTGCGCCTCGTGGGCGCGGAACCCGTCCAGGGACCGCGTCATGTCCCGTACGAGCGAGGAGACCAGAGCTCCGGGTCCCCGGTCCCCACGAATCCGTACGCCGACCAGCCGCGCCGCGTCGTCCGCGCCGAGCCGCAGCAGATGTCGCGGCATCAGCATGGTGACGTGCCTGGTGGCGGAACTGGCGAACCGCACCGGCCGTACCGGGTCGATGAGAACCAGGTCCGTGGGTCCCAGCACAGCGGTGCTGCCGCCCTGCTCGGCGCGTACCTGCCCACGTGTCACCACCTCGACCTGCCACAGCTCGCTGTCGCGCGCACGTGCGGAGCGGGCGTCGCGGAAGCACTCGCCCTCCGGGGTCACCAGCTCGGTCAGGCGCAAGGGGCCCAGCTCGCGGCTGACCATGCCGGCACGAAAGTCCTCGCCCGCGTGCCGGTCGCCGCGCAGCGGCGGCAGCCCGCTGTGCTCGAACATCCGCAGAAAATCGTCGGCACTCTTCGGCCGGGCCTCGGCTTGCGCACCATCACTGCGTCGCAACCCCTCAGCATCCATTAGGGCAGTGTTCCATCTTCGCCACCGCACAAGTGCCGACGGGGCCCGGGACCCTCTCCCAGGGCGAGGAACTACAGGGAACAAGCCGGATGCGGCTGTGGCCCCGAAGCCTTCGGCTTCGGGGCCACAGCGAACCGCCTTAAGATGTCGTTTCATCCTGTTGTTTCATCCCTGGATGCGGCTTTGGTGTGCTGGAGTCGGGTCGCGCCAGGAGATCGTGCTTTCGCCGGTGAGGCGGCGGGCCATGAGGTCAGTCATGGCGAGGTGGATCATGGCTTCGGAGCGATGCGGATGGGTCTCGTAGTCGCGCGCCAGGCGGCGGTGCAGCATCAGCCAGCCGTAGGTCCGCTCCACCGCCCACCGCTTCGGGATCGGGGTGAACCCTTTGGTCCCGGGGGTGCGTTGGACGATTTCGAGGTCGATGCCGAGGGTGGCGGCGTGCTCGATGAAGTGTTTGCGGTAGCCGCCGTCGACCCACACCTTGCGCAGGCCGGGGTGGTCGGCGGCGGCTTGTTCCAACAGGGTGCGGCCTGCGGCGGAATCCTGGACGCCGGCCGCGGTGACCAGCACCGCCAGGAGCAGGCCGAGGGTGCCGGTGATGATGCTGCGATTGCGGCCCACGATCTTCTTGCTGGCGTCGATGCCCTGGCTGGTGGCGGGAACGCTGGTGGAGGTCTTCACGCTCTGCGCGTCGATCACGCAGGCCGACGGGTGTTTGTCGCGCCCTTCCTGCTGGCGTACCAACTCCCGCAGTAGCCCGTTGAGCTGGGCGAAGATGCCGTCCTTCTGCCAGTGGGCGAAGTAGCCGTAGACCGACTGCCAGGGCGGGAAATCGTGCGGGAGATAGGCCCACTGACAGCCGGTGCGGCCCACATACAGGATCGCATTCATGATCTCGCGCAGGTCATGCCGAGGCGGGCGTCCGAAGTCCAGGGCCCACCCGCGGCGCTCGAAACGCCAGGCGGACAGCACCGGCTCAATCAACTCCCAGCGGGCATCGGACAGATCACTCGGATACGCACGGCGATCCCTCATGACCTCGGCATACCGCCGCCCGGGGGCGTGCGCCCAGGCGTGCGTCCTGGGGAAGCGCAGCACGGAACAGACCGGGGCGTCCTGGAATGAGACAGACGTAAGCAGCTCTGCACCTCATTCGTCACACCACCCGCCTCGCCAGAAGAAGCATCCCCTCCAGCCTCATCAGCAGCACATCGAACGGCAGACCAAACCAACTCAGAACACCGCACTCAGGAGGAAAACGACCTCTTAGAGGGCAGGGCGGGCGCCAGATATCAGGGGGGTGGTCATTCCCTGCGCGGCGAGGCGCCAGAAGGCGAACATGCAGCGGGCGGCGAAGTCGTCGTGGACGTCGTTGATGCGCTCGCCGTTCCACTCCCCCATCTCTGCCACGGGTTCGGCCCGCCACTGGGCGGCGCTGTTGAGCCACGACTCCGGAAGAGATGTTCACCGGACAGCGGCAAGACCGCCCGACCAGGCTCGACGCCTACAAGCCCTACCTCGATCAGCGCTGGCAAGAAGGCTGCACCAACGCCTGGAAACAATGGGAGGAAATCAAGGAGCAAGGCTGTCCCCGTGGCTACATCGGCGTCCGCGCCTACGTCAGCAGGAATCTTCGCGGCAAGCCCCAACCGGTCGGCCCCCGACCGTCATCGGCCCACACCATCACGCGCTGGCTCCTCACCCACCCCGACGCCCTGCCCGAAGGCGACGAGACCCGCTTTAAGGTCGTCCTGGCCAACTGCCCCGAACTGACGGCACTCTGCGAGCATGTGCGCTTCTTCGGCCACATGGTGGCCCACCTCCAGGGCGACCAGTTGCCCACCTGGATCGAAGCCGCCACGTCCGCTGTCGACCTGCCCAGCCTCCGGCATGTCGCCCAGCACCTCGAACGCGACCTCGACGCCGTCACCGTCGGCCTCACACTGCCCTGGAACTCCGGCGTCGCCGAAGGCCACATCAACAGGATCAAGATGCTCAAGCGCCAGATGTTCGGCCGCGCAGGATTCGAACTCCTCCGCAAACGCGTCCTACTGGCTTGACCTAAAAACCATCATCTGCATGAACTCGCTCGCCCGCGTCCAAGGCGCGCTGAGCACCCGCGCGCATCCGACGGGCATCCGCGACCATGCGACGCGCCGTTTCACGCTGCTGCAGGGCCCGCGCTCTGACCACGCAGTTCCACTCGTGCATCTCCCGCCTCCAGGCCACGCTGCCCACCTCAAGCGTTCCCATCACAGCCCCCTCGGGGCCGAGCTCGCCGAGCCGGAGCATGGCGACAAGAGCCTGAGCGCAGGTTTCTCCGCACACCGAGGCCAGCGCCTACCAGAGATCAACAGTCACGCTGCGTACGCGACCACACAAAATGGACCAGAGCCCGAGAACGAGCAGCAGATGTCCACCACTTCGGAAGGCACTTTCGCTGCTCGCGGAATAGAACAAGGCCATGGCGTTCTCTGATCATTTCGGGGCGTTGGACAGGGCATGAAGATCATTTCTGTGCTGGTGGCTATTACGGCCGTGCTGCCCTTGGCTCTCCCGGATCAGAGCACCGCCGCTCCCGAACCCCTCGCGCGCGATCCGGGTGAAGACCCGCCAAAATCACGGGCCTCGGGGAACGCTGACACAGCCGTTGCACTGAGAACGATCAAGGCCGGGTTGGTGGCGCGCGCCGCCTGACCGCGCTCCGGTGATCACGCGATAAAGGCGGTGCGGAAAATGTCGGGTGACCAGGGCCGGTGTCGCCACACGATGGCGGCATGGATGACACGACCTTGGTATCAAGTTTCCTCCGCGACGGCTTCGTGAAACTGGAGGGCGCTGTCGCGCCGCGCGTGGCCGCGGACTGCGCGCGGCTGCTGTGGCGAGAGACGGGCTGCGACCCGGACGACCCGTCGACGTGGACGCAGCCCGTGCACTGGGTGCCCGGCATGGGGCAGGGACCGTTCGCCGCCGCACCCAACTCACCGTCCCTGCACCGCGCGTACGACCTGCTCGTCGGCGCGGGACGCTGGGAGCCGCGCTACTCGCTGGGCACGTTCCCGCTGCGCTTCCCGCACGAAAAGGAGCCGGACGACGCGGGCTGGCACATCGAGGGGAGCTATCTGCCGGAGGGCGAGAGCTGGTACTTCACGAATCTGCGCTCCCAGGGCCGGGCGCTGCTGATGCTGTTCTTGTTCAGCGAGGTCGGTGAACAAGACGCTCCGACCCGGATCCGGGTCGGCTCGCACCTCGACGTGCCGAAGGTGCTGGAGAAGTACGGACAGGACGGGGCGAGCGGGCTGACCCTCGCCCCCGATCTGGTGGCGGCGTCCGACCACCGGCCACTCGCCCTTGCCACCGGGTCCCCTGGCGACGTCTTCCTGTGCCATCCGTTCCTGGTGCACGCGGCGCAACCGCACCATGGGGTGCGGCCGCGCTTTATGGCCCAGCCGCCGCTGATGCCGGCCGCACCGTACGAACTGGAACGGGCCGACGGCGCTTACTCACCCGTGGAGATCGCGATCCGCCGGGGCCTGGGACAGAACACCACCGGTCCGGACGCAGACGGCACCGACCGCAGCGCCGGATAGGCGTGCTTCACGACCATCGCCGGCCAGGCGGTGGTGAAAAAAGGGGGAGGAGAACGGGCGTGTTGGAGCGGCTGAACCAGGCCATGGAGCACATCGAGCGCCAATTGGACCAGACCATCGACGTAGCCGAGCTGGCGCGCATCGCGGCGACCTCGGAGCACCACCTGCGCCGGATGTTCTCCGCGCTCGCGGGCATGCCGCTGCCGGAGTACATCCGACGCCGCCGGCTCACCCTCGCAGGCGCCGAAGTACTCGCGGGGCACGACACGCTGCTGGAGATCGCCGTGCGTTATGGCTACAGCTCCGGTGAGGCGTTCGCGCGGGCGTTCCGTGCCATGCACGGCATCGGACCGGGCCAGGCCCGGCGTACCGGCGCCGCACTCATCTCCCAGTCCCCGATGGCCTTCCGCCTCACCATCGAAGGGAGCAGCAGTATGCAATACCGCGTCGTAGACAAGGCGGACTTCACTGTCGTCGGGCTCAAGACCCGGGTACCGCTGGTACATGCGGGACCGAACCAGACAATCATGGACTTTGTCCGCGGGATCGATCCGCAGACCCTGGAGCGCCTGGAGAAGCTGTCGGACCAGGAGCCGCACGGCATCGTCGCGGTCTGCGACGGCATGGACCCCAGCCGCGCCGAGGGCACCGAACTCAACTACCACCACGGCGTGATCACCTCCGCGGCCGCTCCTGACGGCACGACCACGTTGGCCGTCCCGGCCGGCACCTGGGCGGTCTTCACCACCTGCGGACCGGCACCGCAGGCCATCCAGGAACTGTGGCGTGACGTGTTCACCGAGTGGTTCCCGTCGAACCCGTAACGCACCCGCACGAGCCCCGAGATCCTGCGCACCCGCCTGCCGCCGGAGAAGACCGAGGCCGACGCCGAACTGTGGCTCCCGGTAGAGCCCGGCTGAACGCAGCACCCTCGCACCGATCGGACCATGATTGTTCTCAGCGCCAACAGCTGTACCGGTGCCCCTACCGACGCCAATTGCATCGGATGCGAATACGCGACACCGCAACATGCGAGCCCACCAGTCCGAGGCCGAGCACCCGGCGGACCGCTGTACGTTCAGATGCCAGCCCCGACACCGGAGGACATCCGCGCTGGCGAGACGTCAGAACCCGCCTTCGGATGACCTTGCCTCAGCAGCCCGACCCGCCGCGCTAGCACTCCACGCCTATCGAACACTCGCCGTCCGCGATGCCTTCCGAAGTGGTGAACATCTGCTGCTCGTTCTCGGGCTCTGGTCCACTTCGTGTGGTGCTGGTCTGGTGTGCTGACGCATCGTCCCGGCGAGGAAGCCTGACCTGCGAGTACCGGGGCGGCCGTAGCCGGGACGATCACGGTTTCGGTCAAGTCCACAAGAAGTGGGCCAGAACCCGTTCTCGTGAACAAAGCCAGTGCCGTCCGCCGACCAGCGGCGATGCCTTTCATAGACGGTCTGCCAGGGCCCGTACCGCTCCGGCAGGTCCGGCCACGGCACCCCGGTACGGGCCCGGAGCAGCACCCCGTTCACCACTGTCCGGTGATCGGACCACTGCCCACCGGGCCGGTCGTTGGCTGGCAGCAAGGGCTCGATCACCTGCCACTGTGCATCGGTCAATTCATGTCGCCGCACCATGCCCGACGCCTGCCCGCCCCAGAACCTGAACCACCCCACCGCACACGAGCCATCAGAAACGGCCTAGCGGAAAGATCAAAGCAGGAGGCGTGGACACCGGCGACGACGCCGACTACTAAGACAGCAGCGCGGTCGGCGGGCGTGCCGGGGACGTCATCCAGGCCGCCCTCGCCCAGCAAGGCCGCCCCTACGTTTGGGGTGGCGGCAGCACCAGCGGCCCCACCCGAGGGGGCTTCGACTGCTCAGGCCTGTTGGTGTACGCCTTCTACAAAGGCGCCCACATCGCCCTCCCACGCACCTCACAAGCCATGCGCGGCCTCGAAAGCAAACGCCCCGTCTCCCGCAGCACCCTGAAGCCCGGCGACATCATCGTCATCAACAACGACGGCAACTGGGGCCACGTCGGGCTCGCCATCGGAGGCGGAAAGATGGTCCACGCCCCCAGGCCAGGCAAGAGCGTCGAGACCGTGCCCCTCAGCGACTGGACCCAATACGACTGGGCCATCCGCCGCGTCCTGTAGTTCGCTGCCCCCGGCATCTTGAGTGGTGCTCCCAACTCCACTACCGGTTGCCTCCTCGAAGTGGGACAGAGCAGGGGCGCTGGGTTGCCAGATTCCGTAGGCTCTCGACTGAACACACATGGGGCCGAGGGAAGTTGGGAGCGTCACCTTGCAATCACAGGCTGGCACCGGCCCGATCATCGGGGGGCGCTACCAAATCGTCACACGATTGGGAAGCGGCGGCTTCGGGACCACCTGGAAGGCGCAGGATGTACTGCTGAACGTGGAGGTCGTGCTGAGGGAGGTTCCGCTCTCCGGCTCGGCCACAGCGGACAGCGGGGTTGTCGCCCAGGTCAAGCAAAACGCACGCCAGTTCGCACAGCTTCGTTACCGCCCCGACGTGGTCTCGGTGTTCGACGTGCTGGTCGACAGCGGCAGGCTCTGGATCGTGACGGAATGGGTGGAAGGCACGTATCTGGAGCAACTGCTCCAAGAGGGACCGGTGCCGAACCGGCAAGTGGAGCGGCTGGCCCGGGACTTGTTGGTCGCGTTGCAAGCCGCTCACGTGGCAGGCGTCGTGCACGGCGACATCAGACCGGCCAACATCCTGCAAACGGAAACCCGGAAGTTCGTGCTCTCCGGCTTCGTGGATGTCCCGCTCTCCCTCTCCCCGGGAGCACCAGTACCCCCAGGTGGCGGGCCTGAGTACGTGGCGCCGGAACTGCTGGAGCGCGAGGAACCAGCCAGCGCGGCAGGCGATCTGTTCTCACTGGGCGCGACCCTCTACCAGGCGGTGGAGGGCTACTCTCCGTTCCGGCGCAGCTCGACGGTCGAGACTGCAGCGGCCGTGATGTTCGAAGAGCCTCGCCCGGCACAGCGAGCAGACCGGCCGTTGGCCCTGCTGATTCACGCCCTGCTGGCCAAAGACCCCCGCGAGCGACCGAGCATTGCCCAGGCCCTGGAGGCGTTGGACGGCATCTTCCCGGAGCCCACGCGGGCCGAGGCCGATCCCACACTTACTGAGGCGATGGCGCATCCAACGTCTGCGGCAGCCTCCCACAGCGTCCATCATCTTCTTGGGCTGTCCCTGGCCAAGGTCGCGGTGCTGGTGTCGGGAATTAGCCTGCTACTGGCAGCAGGAGTACCGCTGGGGCGCACCGTCAGCGAAATACCTCACGAGTGGGTCGTGGTCGGCTTGTTGATCGTGCTCTGGGCCGTATTGATCGTCCGTGGCGTCAGCGCCGCCCTGCACAGCCAGCCCCAAGTCCGGCAGCGGCAAGCACCAGCCGTGATCGCGGCCACGCCTGTCAGGACTCGGCGCGCCAGATCCTTCTGGGAAGGCTTCACCGACGTGGGTTCCTTCAGCGACGTGCGCTCCCTGGTGCCCCCACACCCGACACGGCACGAACGTCTTCGCCTCGCCTACAACGAGTTGGGGCCCCCGCCCGGCCTGCCTCCTACAAGCCCTCTGCGAGAACCGGACCAGCCCCGTTCCCCAGCTCCGGATCACGACCGCGGGACGGGGGGACGATGAGCGACGCCACACCGCCACCCGAACGTCAGGCCCCGACAGGGCCATCGGGAACCTGGCAGGACCTCCCGCTGCAGGAACAGATCGAAGCATGGAACGCCGCCGTCCCCAACAGCGCCGAGCGAATGTTTCGGCAGGTCGAAGCCGACTACGAACACCGACGGCACATGGATCGGATCGACGTGCGCTTCCGCGTGTTCGGCGCCGTATTCGCCTCCACCCTTGCCGTCGCTATCGTCGGCACCGCCTACTACGTCATCGCTGAAGGCTCAGCCGCGGCCGGAGCCGGCCTGCTCGGAACAGGCGTCGCAGGCCTCGTGGGCATCGTGCTCCAGCGCCACCGCAACCAGCCGTAGCCTCACGGCCAGCTCACCCCGGGCCAACACCGCCAGGGGAGATGCTCCCTACGTGCAGCGCCCCCCTGGCGCAGAGGGCGATCCAGTCATCTTGCCCCGCACCCCCATGGGCCCGCCGCCAGGTAGGCCCATGCACCCGTTGACGCCCCCCGTCGACAGGGCCGTGCACGCTGGCTTTCGCCGGCTGACGCCCTTGGGCCAGACGACGTGGACGGGGATGCCTGGCCGTCGGGCCCTGCGGCACTCGACTCACACGACGGATCAATCACCGTGAGGATCGGAGAGGCCACTGGCTCTGCCCGATGTCCGTGCAGCCCCACGATCGGTCCAGCGCCTTGCCGTCACCGACCTCCTGGTCGCCCATGACCGACGCCCGTCAAATCGTGGCGCGGGACCGGGCTCCCAGGCCGCGCCGGAGTACGGCAAAGCAAGGCCTGCGGCGTCCAGCTCGGCGCCAGTTCCCAGCCCGGAAGCCACTACCGATATACGCCACCGTATCCCGGTGGCTACTCTGGTGGCATGAGTGTAATGACATTGCGCATCCCTGATGATCTGGACCCCTCGATCCGGGCGAGCGCCGCGGCGGCCGGAATGTCGCTGAACGCCTACATCGTGCGCGCCGCGCGCCGTCAGTCCGTCCTCGACGCCGCACAGCAGCTTGCTGCGCTCGGTCTCGGTGACAATCTGGCCGGCGAGGGCGACACTCTGTGAGGCGTGGAGACGTCTGGACGCTCACCGACGGCCGCAACGTCCTCCTCGTGTCCCTCGACGGTCTGGAGGCCACGTTCGGCGCGGTGCTCGCGATCGTGCTGCACCCTTCCGGCCGCTTCCCCGACACCGCCATGTCCGTCGTGATCGGTGACCCGCTGCCGTGCACCGCAGTGGCGGTCAATCTGCAGCAACTGCGCACGACCCGCTTCGAGGGCGCGCAGCACGTCGGCACGGTAGCCGCGGAGACGATGGCACGCGTCGACCAGGCATTGCGCGCAGTCCTCGATCTGTGAACGTTACGCCGCGCAACGACACCGCCATGCTCTGGAGCGGCTCTCCGCGGGGGGACAGCAGTTCAGGACGATGATCACCAGGATGGGGGAGCCAGTGGGCATGCTAAGAGGCAGTGTCATAACCCCTGGCCCGTGACGTTACGTGATGGTTGCCGGTCATCGGAGGCGATGACGTGGAGGCGGCGACGGCCTGGCCGTAGCCGCAGGCAGCCTTCCCGCCAGCCGGACGGCGGCCAGGGTGTAGCCAGCGATGATGATGGCGAGCAGAAGCCAGCCGACGTCCGGTGCCCACAGGCGGATCAGATCCTGGTCGGCGCAGGTGGCCAGCGGGACGAGGCCCTTGGCCAGCCAGGCCAAGCCGATGCCGTCGAGGGTCCAGCCCGCAGTGCCGGTCAGGAGCCGCAGACGGCTGCGCGGCTTGGACGCCGGGCGGAATAGCCGGTAGGCGCCAGGCGATCTCAGCCGCGGCAGGGGCCAGGACACTCACCAGGACGGCCAGAATCACGTGGTACGAGGTGTCGGGCGTGGGCACGTTGGGCTGGCCGCCGGCGAGGACGCGGGCGGCGCCCAGCCCGGTGGCGGTGAGGTCGGCGCCCTGAAAGTAGCCGTGGATGTTGTGCATCACGACGAAGGCGCGGTCGGCGCCGGGCAGCAGCACCACTGTGGCCTGGTAGCCGGGGGGAGGCACCGCTGTGGCAGATGGTGTGAGTGCCCAAGGCGGCGTTGCGGGCATCGTTGCGCCAGCCCAGGCCGTACTTCTGGGTGCCGCTCACGAGGGCGGCGCCCCGGTGCATCTCGGTCACCGAGCGCCGCGTTAGCAGTTGGTTCGGTCCGTAGGCGCCGTTGTTCAGGTGGGCCACAGCGAAGTGCGCGAGGTCTTCGACGGTGCCGCCGAGGTAGCCGTAGCTGGGGCCGGTCTGATCGAAGCGGGTCTTAGAGGCCCTAACAAAGGCGTTGGACGTGGCGGTGGGTGTCTCAGCCGTGCGTAACGGCTGTTGGCCTCGGGCACCTCGCTGTAGAGGACGGCGCGGCTGACACCGAGAGCCTTCGCTACGCCGGTGATCGTCTGCTTGGGGTCGGCGAGGAGTTCTCGCGCCTGTGCGACCTGTTCATCCGTCATCCTTCGTGGCGGGACGAGCGCGATGGGGTTTTCTTCCTCGGCTGCGTTCACGTCGTCCAGGGCACCACCGCCCACCCGACGCAGGCCCTGTTCCTGACCGACACTGAAGCCGCTGACTGGGCCGCCGCCGCGGCGGCCGGGAAGATCTGACCGGCCGGACACACCGCGGGCCCCGGGGGATCAGCCACGTCTCGGAACCTCCGAATCAAAGCTTTCGAGGCGGGCTCTGCACGGTTGGGGAAGCGGCGGCCGGCCCCAGTGTCCGCAGCGGCCGGGCGATGGTTTCCGGGTTGATGCCGCTGCGCAGGGCGAGGATCAGCCCGGCCGCCTCGGCGTAGTTGGCGACTTCGGTCACGCCTGGCAGGCCAAGGGCACCTGCGGTGACGTCGAGGATCGTGCTATTCCCGCGTACGGCGATCACGGGGATCCGCTGACGGAGTGCTTCGAGTACTGGGATGCCGCCGAGCGCATCGGCCGGGGCAACCATGGCGACCACATCGTGGAAGTTCACCTCGTCGGTCAGCCGGGAACCGCGGGAGGCGGACGAGATCTGAGGGGCGTTGGCCAGGCCGATGAGTACGCAGGCGAGCCCACTGGTGGACGCCATCTCTCCTGCGGAACGGGCATCGACGACGGGATGGTCGAGGTGCAGGTCCTTGAAGTTCATCATCGGAGCGTGGGCGGCAGGGACCCCAAAAGTGCGGACGATCAGGTGGGAGAGGACGGCCTCGGCGCCGCCGACCGGGTTGGCGTGGCTGCCACTGAAGTGCGCGGAATAGTCCTGGCTGGTGAGGCCCTGCACATTGGTGGTGACGGCGATGGCGTTGGCGCCCCGGTCGATCAGGGCCCGGGCGGCATTCAGCAGCACCTCGGGGGCGTCGATCTGTCCCGCATAGGCGCCGGACTCATTGCGGACACAGCGTGTACCGATAGGCCGCTCAGTGACGACACACTCGGCGATGTCGATACCGTGCACGGCGCGCACCGCGTTCGTCACATTCAAGACGTGCTCCACGGCTTCCGGCGCGGCGGCTTCGATGATCAGTCCGATCCGGTTGCTCTGGGACCGATGCAGACTGATGGCCCCGCGGGCGAAGGAATCGATGCATGAGCCCTCGGTGTACAGGATCCGCTTGCTGGTATTGATGAAGTTGGAGGCGTTGAGTGCGTTCGGGTTCGTTACCACCAGGTCGCAGGCCTGGGCCAGGAGCGCGGTGGCCGGGGCCGCATCCCCGGCGTAGCCCCCGACTGAGCATCCGATCCCGGTGGGAATGAGGCTGACGACGGTATCGAGCCCAGATCGGGAGAGGGCAGGCGGCGTGGGTGGTCCGGGGAGGGGCCCTGTGTACTCGGTGCTCTCCACGACGATGCGGGCCCGGTCGGCCGCGCTGATGAACCAGCGCAATGTGGGTTCCTTGAAGGAGTTCTCCACGAGCAACAGGAGCGCGTCGGCGTCACGGATGTTGGAGCGATCGAGTTCATACCTGCGGTTCGAGATCACGGCGCGCCACGTCCTCTTCGTCATCATCGAGCTCACTTACAGTCGCGGGGCCGCGTCCAGCCTCACGGCACCTGCCTAGAATCGGCGCGGCCTCGCATCCTGCCAGGGGGCACCCGGAGCCCGTAGTGCTGCCTCATCCTCCGTGCGACGACCGTCACGGCGTTTCCACTCCTTCCTACGCCGCCCCCTGCGGGGAGACGTAGGAGCCCTCCCCGGTCGCGCGAGGCAAGCACCAACTGGCGCCCGAATGTCACTCGAACACGCCCAGGGCTCGTCCTGGAACCTAGAGGTCGGGGTCGCCCGGGGGTGAGACTCCCCGGGCGACCCGACCTCTAGGTTCGGAGGTTTCGAGACGGGCTCCGACGACCTGGCGGACCATGTGTTCACCGTGTCCTGGTCCCGCCCAGCACGTTGAGGACCACATGGATATGCGTGTCGCCGGAGGCAGAAACGGACCGACAGCCGACGGCGGTCACCACCATGAAAGCGCGCCGCACATCGAGACCCTGAGCCACGACCAGTGGCCCCTGCTGCGCGCCCTGCGTCTGCGTGCGTTGGCCCAATCAGGCCACTTGCTCGACGGTGCTCCCCAGGTCGAGGCCGAGGAGCCCCCGGCGTACTGGCAGCAGCTTTTGCGAGAGGCCACGTTCTGGCATGCCGCTGTCGACGGCCGTCCAGCCGGTCTGGTCCGCTACAGCCGCCAGGGCCGGGTGGGGCAGCTGGGCAGCCTGTGGGTCGAACAGGACGACCGCCACCAGGATTTGGCCCGCTGCCTCACGTTGACGGCCATCGAACACTCCCGTCACAACGGCGACCAGGAGATCCGCTTCTGCGTGGTCCCCGGCAATCGCCCGCCGCTGCACTTGCTGCGCAGCCTGGGAGCCGTCCCTACCGGATGGCTGATCCCGCGCAGCACGCCGCCGCACATCCTGCGCCTGGAACTTCGGCTTGAGCACTCGCTGTGAATCTATGGTCGCAGGACGATGCCATACCCGAGCCAGACGTAACGGAGTCGGCTGCGCGATGCCGAAATCGGCAGCCTCTCGGATGCCGTCGTCACCCCCGCTTCCCCGTCACGACGCCGCCGGGTCCACGTCGCGGACGTCGTCGAAACCGAGTTTCCGGTTGAGCCCGCCCGTGACGCGCGTGACCGCGCCTCGCGGCAGCAGGCGCGGCACCCAGGTCGTGGGGCGGCTGCCGAAGCCACGTCCGGGGTAGGAGACGGATCGCCCGCGCGCGAAGTCGTTCAGCGTCCGTGCCGCCACACCCTCCGGGGAGTCCGCGGCCTTCGGGTGCATGGTCGCGGTCGTCCCGTCGAAGAACCCGGTGTCGGTGGCGCCCGGGTGTGCCGCCATCACCCGTACACCGGTTCCCCGCAGCTCCTCCGCCAACGCCTCACTGAACGAGAGCACGAATGCCTTGGTGGCGGCGTAACTCGCCTGGTACGGCATGGGCTGGAAGGCAGCCGTGGAGGCGACGTTGACGATGCCTCCGTGTCCGCGTGCCAGCATCTCTGCGCCCAGAACGTGCGTCAGGCCGATCAGCGCGGTGACGTTCACGTCAACCGACCGCATGTTCGGTTCCAGGGGGCGGCCGAGGAACGGTCCGACCGATCCCATCCCGGCGTTGTTGACCAGCAGGTCCACGCTCAGCCCGCGCGTCGCCAGCTCGTCGGCCACCGTCCGCGGGGCGTCCCGTTCGGAGAGGTCCGCGGCGATCACCTCGACGCGTACGGGGTGTTCCTCCCGTATCCGTCCGGCGAGCTCGTGCAGTGCGTCGGCGGAACGGGCGAGGAGGACGAGGTGTGCGCCTCTGCGGGCCAGTTCACACGCGTAGGCCGCGCCCAGTCCCTTCGAGGCGCCTGTGACGAGGGCTGTGCTGCCGGTGTAGTCGTGCATGGGGCACTGCTTTCTGTCCGACGGGAGATGAGCAGCCGAAAGCGCAGATGCTTCGAGGCTCGAATGAATCCGCGCCGAACGTAACACTTCGAGACTCGAAGCAGAAGGCCACTACGATGAGGCCATGACCCGAAGCGCCCGCGCGGCACTCGAAGCGCTCGAAGCGGCCGTGGTCGCGAACCACGAGGTCTTCATGCGGACCAGCGACCGGCTCGCGCCCGTACTGGCCGAGCTCGGCCTGACCCACGCGACGGCCCAGGCACTCTGGACGATCGACCCGGACGAGCCGCCGCCGTCGATGAAGGAGATGAGCAAACGGCTGTTCTGCAACGCGCCCAACCTCAGCTTCGTCGTCAACCAGCTCTCCGACCGCGGCCTCGTCGAACGGTCCGTCGACCCCGCCGACCGCCGGTCCCGCGTCGTGGTCCTAACAAAGAAGGGGCGGCGCGTACGGGCCGAGGTGGTCGGCCACACGCTCGCCGCCACCCCCTTCGCCGGGCTCAGCCCCCAGGAGGCGCGCCAGCTGACGAAGCTCCTGGGGAAAGCCCTCGATGCCGCCACGGACGCGGGCTGAGGGGCGCGCGGCCAGGCCACGTAGCCGAGCCGGGTTCCCCCGGCAGGACCCGTCCGCCCGGGCAACCCCAGTCAACTGGGCTTGGCGCTTCAGGACCCAAGGCCGGTACGCCATGTACCCCGGCGGCCGCGTGCAACGGGCACCCGTCCATCTACGCGGATTGACGCACATGACCGTTACCGTCGGCCGACGCCCTGGCTGGCATCGCTGAAACGCCCCTTCCCCCGAGACCCCGGAGTGCCAGCAAGCGACCAGACGACCGCACCGTGCTCCCCCCTGGCCGAGCCCGCCGAGCGGGACCGTCATCCCACTGCGACTACCGACCGGCGAAGGGAAGCTTCTGCCGTGCGCGTCGCCGCCAAGCGGCCTAGGAATCACGAGGACACGCTGCGGAGTACTGGATGCCGACCTGGCCGTCCTGCACGCCGCGGAGAACGGAACCCACCCCCCGGCACTGACGCCGCCCCCCGACGAGACGGACCGAGTACCGGTCGCCTCCAGGAATCGCTGACAGAGCGGTGCCTGGCCGCTCACCCCAGGCGCCGCCGCGCTGCTCGCCCGCCCTGCCCCCCTCTACGCATCAAGTCTGCGAGGCATCTCTTCCAGACTTCAGGAACATGCGGTCAGCCATGCGTGCCGGCCTCCGCCCGCTGGTCGTCTGCCAGCTCGATCAGGGCGAGCACTGCGGCGTGGCGGCCCTCCTCGGCCACCAGCCGCTGGGCCTCGCCTGGCTCGGCGCCGATCTGGTAGAGGTCGTGCTGACGCTCCGTCCAGTCGCGCAGGACGGCGCGGGCCTCGTCCGGTGTGGTGTCGATCGCGGCTGCGACCTCGGACCAGGTGGCCCCTAGCAAGATGGCCTCGCGGATGTCGCCCGCGCGGCGGGCAGCGAGGCCGCGGCGGATCGACTCCGACAAGGCGAGCACGGCCAACACGTCGCCGGCACCTCCACGTTCGACCGGGCCTGGGAAGTCCGCGGGCAACGTCCTGTTCATCAGTCGGTCGACGTGCCCGACGCGCTTCGCCATCTGCCACGAAAGCGGGACCCGTCCACCAGAAATCATGCGGACGTCGTCCGGGCGGCGGACAGCACGTTCGTTCCAAAGCTCGTACTCGGGTGTACTCATGCGCCCCCTCAGGCAGCCGAGCCCGACGGCGTCGGTGTCCGACCACCCTACGTAGTCTCGTCGTTCAGTTACCTGCCGGGAGCCATCAGAGCACCACAGCAGGAACATCGTCCTGAAGGTGTAGTCATCCCAAGTGTCACGCACGAGAAACGCACCCGGAGCATCCGGCTGCGGCTGCGGCTGCGGCTGCGCGAAGCACCCCTCCAAGACCGTGAACTGCATCAAGCCCCCGAGCCGCATCTCTTCACCTCTGCTGATCCTGTATGCCGTCACGGTAGGACTCCGTACGCACAGGGCCCTCCGCTGGCCGTGGGTATGGCGGCGGGCTACTCAGGAGAACTAGGTGCTCGTGCCCAAGCGGAGCGCGGTGCCTGCCGTCTAGCATCCCGATCATGACCGTTGAGCAGATGCAGATGACCGGAGCGAGTGACCAGGTGGCGGGGCGTCAGCAGACGCTGGGGACGGCGTCGCTGGTACTGGGTGCTGTCGCCGCCGCGATGATGGTCTGCCCCTTGCTACTGGTCCCGATCCCGACGTGGATCCGCCTGCTCCCCCTGTATCTCCTCCTGCCCGTGGGGCTTTCGGCGATAGTTACAGGCACCGTCGCGCTGCGCAGAATGCGGGACCATGAGGGAGCCGATCGCTACCGGGCACGGGCGGGCGTCACACTCGGCACCGCAGCCATCCTGATTCCACTAACAGTGATCACCTGGGCAATCTGGGCACTGAGCCAGGTCCGAACCTACTAGACGGCGATCCGCGTCGAGGCTCCGAGACGAGCTCTGACTGAGTGCTTGGCCCAACGTTAGGTTCCGCGCCAGTTCCTGAAGTGGAAGCCCCTTTCACGGGAGTTGTGGCCAGTGGCTGCTGTCGGGCGAGGCTCCTTGTTGGGCCGGGGCCTGGCGCCGGCGAGGGAGCGCTGACGTCCTGTGCCGCAGCGGGTCGACTTCCTCGATCGCACTGGAAAAGTACCGCCTGGGCGCACTGGCCCTGGAGACCCTGCAGAACCGTGGCCGTCTTTCCCCCTAGGGAAATTTGTGAGCGTCCACAGGAATCCTTCCGCGATTGGCTCAGGTGTCGATCTCGCCCGCCCAGGCGAGGTCCAGCAGAGCCTTCGGCAGGTACTGCGAGTCCACCTCGATCGGGAAGCCCCGGTCTCGTGCGAGACGGGCGCTGGCCAGCGAGCCGGGGGCCACATAGCCCTCGCTGCTCATGGCGCGGTCGTCCTCCCCCCGCGAGCAAAACTTGCCGAGAGAGACCGCGTCCTGGCGCAGATGGCCAAAGGATGGGCGATCGGCTGCCAGTACTACGAGAACAACGTCTACCTCCTGTCCGTAGCCTCCATCCTCGCGGAGGAGCAGCGGTCGGTGTTGCATCGCGAATTCGCGGAGCTCGGTGCCGCCTGGCACGCGGAGTGCGGCACGGGGGCAAGCACGGCATAGGTGCGGCGGGCGGGGAGGCTGCGCAGGGTGGGCAGCCAGCGGCGATCTGCCCGGATCGGGAAGGAAGGGCCAGGCGGCAGGTCTTTGCTGCGGGGTCGTGCCGGTCTGGGCGGCAGCGCCGGTCTACGCTCGCGGCATGGGCATTTGCATGGAACTCCTGATCGTCGACTGCGCGTATATAGAAACCGAGCCGACCGAGTTGCGAGCCGACCTGGTGGAGACCGCCGCGTTCGGCAGCGACGACGCCTGGGGGCTCGAGTACCCGGAGGGATGGACATGGCCGGATGACCAGAACCGGCCCTGGTACGCGCGCTATGAGTTCCGCAATACCCTCACCTCGTACAAGCCGCACTTCTGGGCTGGTGAACGCTGGGACAAGATGCGAGAGTTCGTCCGGCCCGGACTGCGTACGGCTCTCGATGAGTTCAGTGCTCCGTTGTTCTGGGGCGAATACAACTGGGAGTTCGCGGACCCTCCCTTCACCCCTTCCGTCCCGGTCCGGGAAAACCACTGGTGCCCGGAGACCATGAAGTGGCTCCTCCCTGAAGATGTGACAGTGCTCCAGCAATTCTGGACCCTGGTCGAGCCTGGCCTGCCGTCCCTCCGCGAACCCTTCGAACAGCACCTCGCCGAGGCCACAGGGCGGGTCAGCACCTTCTCGTCGTTTGCCGCCCTCGTCATCGAATGGGGAGAGGTCGTCACCGAAGCGGCAGGCCGCGGGTGGGGCATCATCGGCCTGAAGTGCTGACACAGACTCGCCGGCTGGCGTTATTCACGAGTTGTGGTTCTGGCTCGCTTTCCGTGACGCGTGCACGGTGGGTAATCTTGGCTGAGAGACCAGTGGGACCGAAGGTGGGCCTCAGGTGCAGACAATGGGGCAGCCGCGTCGCATCGAGTGTTGTGCAGCGCGCAGGAACAGTGCGACGTAGAAGGCTGTGTCCAGGTCCTTGGTCCACGGCCCTGTTCGACCAGCGGCAAGTTGCTTTGCTTCGTGCCTGAACCACGTGCTCAGGTCGAGGTTGTCGCATGTCGCCGGGGTATCAGCTGGCAGATCGATGGCTGCCGCCAGCTTCTCGGCGAGCGGTAGTACCTGAGGAGCGCCGGCCACCATGGACTCGTGGTCGTCGGACTCGATGGGCAACCAGATTTCCTCATCGAGCGAGAAGGGCACGAGCACGGTCCAGCCGCAGAGGGTCTCAGATTCCTCTCGTGACAGGTGCGTCTGACACAAGGTGAGTAACCCGGTCATGTCAGGGGTCAGCTTTTCCTCGAAAGCTTGCCCTGAGCCAGGTGCGAAGTCCGTCTCTGCGGGGACGTCCTCGTAGGGCGGCAGGCCGCGCCGCCTGAGTTCAGCATCGAGTGCCGAAGCGACTTCACCCCATCCGTCCTCTTCGTCACCGAACCATTCCTCCGCGCTGACGCTCACCAGGTAGACACCCATGTGGGGAAGCTATCGAGGGCATCTGACATCGATCAGTGAGCCAACAGGACTCGCTTGCGGAGCAGTGCGAAGCCGGCCCGGCCGAACATCTGGCGCTTGAGCATCTTGATCCGGTTGACGTGTCCCTCAACGATGCCGGAACTCCAGGGCAGGGTGAGTCCGGCGATGGCCGCGGCGCGGTCCAGGTCGATGCCGACCGCGAGAGTGTGAAGGCTGGGCAAGACGTCCTTACGGACGGCGTCGAGCCACTGCGGCAGCCATTCGCCCTGGCGCTCGGTGGGCATCTGGGCGAACGACCGCACGTGACCGGTCAGGGCATCGAGTTCGGGGCAGTTGGCCAGGACGGCCTTGAGCCGGAGCTGCTCGATCTGAGTCAGGGTCTCGGGTCGGCTGAGAGTCCATCTCGTCACCACGCGGGGTGCCGGCGGTTGCGCGGTGACCGGCCGTGGCGAGGTGCGCTTCTGTCGCAGGTAGGCGCTGACCCGGCCGTAGCTGCCGCGATAGCCCAAGGGAACAATCTCCTCTCAGAGCCGCCACGCGTTAATGCAGCCCTCGTCCCAGCGTTCGTCCAGGTAAGGCTTGTACTCATCGAGGACTGAGGTCCTGGTGTGCTGCCACTGGCCGCGGAAGAGGTCCTCTGGCTTCGCAGAGTCTGTCACGGTGACGTTGCGGCCGTCGTCCGTGCGCAGCGTCATGCCTGGCTTGAGGTCTCCGGCCTCGACCCAGTCCTTCTGGTCGACCGACCAGAAGGAGGCTAGGTGCCGTAACCGCAGCTGCCAGCCCCACTGCCTGACCGGCATAACCGAGGGTGTCGCCAAGCGAGAGCAATCCGTTGGGATCGATGCGGTTGGCGGGTCGCCTTCGGCGTACAGGTAGGGGTTCTTCTCTTGCCCGGAGGGGTCGGGGCTGTTGAAGCGGCCGATGTTGGGGTCGTAGTAGGGGGCGGCGAAGGCGGGCCTGCTCGGAGGCGGGCCGCGCGACGGCCTCGGTGATGTCGGCCTCCTGCTTGGCACGGGCGGCCTCGGGCCGGCCGAGGTCCTCGAGGTAGACGCAGAAAAGACATCGAGGCGTTGCCCCCTCAATTCCACGCCCTCCTACGCCACTTCCAAGACCGCTGGCTGGGCTGGTGGAATTGCGCAGAGCCCTCCCGTTGGCAGCCAGTCAGGTAGCAAGGAGCCTGCTCGTGAACCCGTCGTTGATGAGAGACGCGTAGGCGGCATGTACGCCCTCCGGAACGTTTTGCTCGATGGCGAAGCCGAGCGCTGGATACTCGATGATCCGCTGGAGGTCGCCAACGAGCATGTCGACGACGAGCTTTTCGTCGCCGACATGCTCTTGAGGTAGTGGTCGAACTCCTGTGGCTCCGAAGCACAGATCACGTTGACCTCGGGCCACATCTTGCGGGCGGTGGCGAAGGAGCGTCGCTCCATGTACGGCTTCGATACGAGCAACACCGACTTCGGCGTGATACCGGCAGCGGCGAGGACGTCGCGGGAGAACGTGATGTTCTGGCCAGTGTTGCCTGCCTTGGGCTCCAGCAGGATGGCGCTGTCGGGGACACCGAGTTCGAGGGCGTGCTCGCGGAAGTGGACGGCTTCGCCACGCGGGAATCGGGCGGCGGTAGTGGGGCTGTTCCCGCCACTGACCGGTCTTGGCCTGAAAGAGCTTGTTCGTCAAGCGCCAGAGAGCGAGCACATCTGCCGCCCGTGTCGGCCCTGCCGCAGAAGCGTCTCGTGCGCTTCATGACCAAGGAGTCCTGGAAGGGCACCGAGACGGGATGCGGGCTCTTGCCCGCGCGGATCCGCAGTCGACGACGGAACTGGTCGCGGATCGCGGCGATCCGGTGGCGTCCGACTGGCCGTTCAAGAGTAGCCGGTCGAGGGGTACGCGGCCCCACGCAGTCTGGACAGAAGGGATCGAATGCTATGCACTGATTGGGACGCGGGAGGAGGCATCCAGGGTGTTGACGGAATCGTTGACTGTGCTGGCTGCGGCCGGTGGTTCAGCAGTGGCGACAGCGGCGGGGACCGACGCCTGGGCGGGATTGCGGGGTCGGGTCGCCTCACTCTTTGGCCGAGGCGATCAGCGCGCCATGGAGACGGCCATGGAACGGCTGGACCGGGCCGCGACCGAACTGGAGAGCACGCCGGACTCTCAGGGGGCGGAGGTTCGCACCCGGATGGACACTGTGTGGCGTACGCGGTTCGAGGACTTGCTGGAGAGCATGGACGAACCCGAACGGGCCGAAAGCGCCGAGCAACTGCGTGAGTTGATCGAGATGGTGCCCAAAGTTGCCGGGCAGGAAAGCGACGTGCGGAATGCTGTGGTCACCGGTGCCGGTGCCATGGTCGGCGAGCACGTGGACATCCACGCCGAGCAGGGCTCCTTCGCCGCTGGTGCAGCCAACATCAGTGGGTCGGTGACCTTGGGCGCCACCCCTCCACGGCCGGGTACGTCACGCTCCTGAACGTACCCGGCATGACACAGGCCCGACCGAGGCCCCACAGGGAGGTGCCACCGCCGACCGGTCATTGACCGTCCGGTCGAGCCACGGTGGCGTAGCCATCGGCACGCTGTTGCAGGGCGGAGAGCCCGAGTCGACCGTGCTCACCTTGGCGCCGCCGCTGGGTCTGCTGGATCCGGATCTGCCGCTGCGGGGCCGTGACGCTGCCTTGCGGGAGCTGACGGGGCTCCTCGACATGGAGTCGGACGGATCTCTGCACGTCGTACACGGAATGGGCGGTTGCGGAAAGACCTCGCTGGCGCTGGAACTGGCCCGCTCCGCGGTGGAGAGAGCGGTGCAGGTCTGGTGGGTGGACGCCCGGCAGGCGGCTTCGCTGGAGGCCGGGTTGCGCGCGGTCGCACGGCAGGCGGGCGCCACCGAGGTCGACCTGCGTTCGGGGATAGCGGCCGACGCACTGTGGCACTGCCTGCCGACCCTGGACCAGCCGTGGCTCCTTGTGGTGGACAACGCCGACGACCCCGCTGAACTGAACGGCGCCGGGCTCCTGTCCGCTGGAACCGGCTGGATCCGGCGGCACACCGCGCCGCACGGCCATGTCGTGGTCACCACTCGCGACGGCACGCGTGCCACGTGGGGGCCCACCGCTGTTCTCCATCCCTTGGACACCTTGAGTGACACGGACGGGGCTCACGTACTGCTCGATCACACCGGGGGTCGGGCGGGCGGCACCACGGAGGCGGAGAATTTGGCGCACCGTCTTGGCGGCCTTCCGCTGGCCCTGACGATGGCCGGCTCTTACCTCTCCCGCACCACGGAGATCCCGGCGGCCTTTCGCGAGGCGCAGACGTTCACCACGTTCACGGCGTACCGAGACGCCCTGGAGGGCGGGTTGGGCCTCGTCAACGCCGAGCAGGCCATCGCTCAGACCTGGCGCTTGTCCCTGGACCTGCTGAGAAAGCAGGGGCAGCCGCTGGCCCAGCCCCTGCTGGACCTGCTGGCCACCTTCGCTGATGCGCCCCTTCCCTATACGTTGCTCCTGCATCCCCCATCCCTGGCCGCGACAAGAGCGTTTCCCGGCCTCGACGGTCCCGGCTTGTGGGAGCTGCTGCAGGCGCTGTCGGGCGTCGGGCTGATCCGACTGCTCACGGCGCCGGAGCCCGGTTCCGGTCCTCCACTGGCCCGGCTTCATCCGTTGATCCGCGACACGAGCCGTGCACGCGTCGATCTCCCCACGGCCGTCGCGCTGATGCACCGCGTGGCACTCCACGACACCACCGGAGTGCCCGAGGACGTCGCATACTGGCCCACGTGGCAGGTCCTGCTCCCGCATGCGCTGCATCTGTCACACCGCATCGCCTCCGCACACCTGCCGATCGGCGTTGTCGAGGACTCGTTGCGGTGTGCGCAGCTCGCGGTCCGCTACCTCAGCGCCCGCACGTTGTACGAGCCGGCCCACGAGGAGACCATCCGCATCCTCGCCGTATTTCGGAACGCACTGGGCGACAGGCACCCCGGCGCACTGCACACCCGGCATCACCTCGCTCACTTGCTGCACAGCCAGGGCAGACTGGACGAGGCGCGCGCAGAATTCGAAGCGGTCCTGGCCGACAAGCGCGCCTTGATGGGCGAGGACGATCCTTCCACTTTGGCCACACGGCACGAGTTGGGGCGGCTGCTGCACGACTGCGGTGAGCTGGACATCGCACGCACGGAGCTCCAAGAGGTGCTGGCAGCCGAGGAGCGGGTGCTCGGCCCCAACAACCGGTACACCCTGAACACCCGTCATGTGCTTGCCCGCGTGCTGTACGACCTGGGCGACGCTCTTGTGGCCAGACGCGAGTTCGAGGCCATCCTCGACGTCCGGCGGCAGACGCTGGGGGACGAGCACCGCTCCACGCTGACGACTCGCTACAACCTCGCGCACATCATGTACGACCTGGGCGAACTGGGCGCGGCGCGGGCCGAACTGGAGGACGTGTTCGCCGCTCAGCGGCGGCTCCTTGGCGACGAGCACCGAGCCACCTTGAACACCCGGTATGCCCTGGCCTGCGTACGGCGTGAACAAGGTGAACCGGCATGGGCGCGCCGGGAGTACGAGGAGATCATCGGCGTACAGCAACGCGTGCTGGGGAAGAAACATCCCGACACCCTGGCCACTGCCCACAGTCTGGGCCGGCGGACTGAAGGGGCGGGCATGGTGCCCATGACCGGCTGGCGACGAGGCATGCGCTGGGCTTGACCCGGCCGGCCTCGGCAGGAGCAAGCCGACCCAAGTCCGCACCCAGGACAGGAAGGGAGTCAGGGCAGCCATGACAGAGCCGATGACCGCCATCAAGTCTGACGTGGTCGACCTTGAAGGGGTGTCTCTCGAGGTGCTGTTGTCCCTCGACGGCGACATGCTGGCCGAGCCGATGGCCCGCCTGCTGAGGCAGATCGACGCCCCCCGGTACTACTTCGCCGACT
The DNA here is from genome assembly GCF_053591915.1 of Streptomyces sp. NPDC002853. Lineage (NCBI taxonomy): Bacteria > Bacillati > Actinomycetota > Actinomycetes > Kitasatosporales > Streptomycetaceae > Streptomyces > Streptomyces sp. NPDC002853. The sequence goes on from NZ_JBSFUS010000018.1 coordinate 43,268, forward strand.
ACAACCCGAGTGCGACTGGTGCATCAGCGGAAGCAGTGGTGTAGAGCGCGACGTCGACGGCCCCGGCCCTGCTTTGCCGCAGCAGACCTAGATCGACTGCGGGGAGCGGACCCAGCCGAGCCGGACCAGGTGGTCGAAGTCGGCTTTACCGAGTCTCGGAGTGTCCGGATCGGTGATGACCTGGGCTGATGCGTGGCGTAGGTGTCCGTGACGTGAGGGTGTCCCGTGTCGGCTGGCCCTCGAGGCTGCTTCGAGAATGTCAGTCACTGACGATGTCGGAGATCTTGGCGATGTGGATCTCAGTGGGAGTGGCTGGCAGGTGGATCCCGCCTTCCCTTGCAGAGGCATTTTTACTGCCGGCCTCGGCGAGTGCAGGACCACGCCCCCTGTAACGGGTTCGCGAAACGCCAGAGCTGTGCCCTGTGGTGCTGAAAGCGGTGGGTGGTGCATTCGTCGGCTCTTAACCGAGGCGTGTGCCTTGCGGTGTCAGTTCGAGTGATAGGCAGGGGAAACCTCCTTAGAGGGACTACAGGGGCGCGAATTTGCCTGGTAGAGGGTCAATCCGCGCTTGCTACGGGCTCTCACGCAGAGCGGAAGCCGCGCAGGGTCGAGCCTGTGTAGTGATGGGCAGGGTGAAGAAGCAGTACGTTGCACGCGTGCCTAGCCCCCGCACGTCAGGAGTTGACTTATGTTCGGCAGCGCTGGCAGTCCCAAACTCACTGTGGAGCAGTACGCACGGGAGGGCGTCTGGGTCGTGATGGCACGGGGAGAGTTGGACGCGGAGTCCATCGCCCCGTTGCATCGGGTGACACAAGCGGCAGCTGCGGCAGTTCCCACGCTCGTACTGGACCTATGGAGCTTCGTTTAGATCATCCGACGTTGTTCCGCATGTGTCGTTGACTGATGCGCAGTGGGGGCGGATTGAGCCGTTACTCCCGGACCGGACGCCGAAGCGGGGTGGCCGGTGGCGAGATCACCGTGAGGTGATCGACGCGATCGCCTTCAAGTTCCAGACCGGCACGCAGGGGGTTCACCTTCCGGAGCGGTAGGGCAACTGGCGTGGCGTCTACAACCGGCTTCGGATGTGGGCGATCGACGGCACGTGGGAGAGGGTCTTCACCGCGCTGATGGCCCAGGCCGATGCCGAGGAGGACCTCAACTGGGCCGTCTCGGTGGACTCCACGATCGTGCGCGCCCACCAGCACGCGGCTGGGGCCCGCAAAAAGGGGCCCCGCCCGACGAACCGGCCGACCACGTCATCGGCCGGTCCCGCGGCGGACTGACCACAAAGATCCACCTGGCGGCCGACGGCCGCTGCAGGCCCCTGGCCTTCGTCCTGACCGCCGGGCAAGCCGGCGATGCACCTGCGTTCACCGATGTCATGACTCGTCTGCGGGTTCCCCGACGCCGCGGACGGCCCCGCACCTGACCGGACATGGTCCTGGCCGACAATGCCTATTCCTCACTCGCGATCCGTGACCACCTGCGCAAACATGGCATCCAAACAGTGATCCCGATCCCGGCGGACCAACTCCGTCACCTACAGCGGCGCGGCAGCGACGGCGGCAGGCCACCTGCCTTCGACGGCGAGGCATACAAGCAGCGCAACACCGTCGAACAGTGCATCAACAGGCTCAAACAGTGGCGAGGCATCGCCGCCCGCTACGAAAAGACCGCCACGATCTACCTGGCCGGACTCCACATCGCAGGCATCTTCCTCTGGTCCGCGCAGTGATCCAAACGAAAGCCCTTAGCTGGTCGAGGTCGTCGCAGGGCTGGCCGAGGCGGCGCCGGACACGGTGGCGGCTGACGATGAGCATCTCGATGCCGTACCCGTCCGCCTCGTCGCGAACAGCATCGACGGACAAAGGGGCGGCGGGGCCCAGAAGATGGGTCACTCCGGCGGTGAACCAGGCCGCGGCATCGTGGAGGTGGTCCGCGGCCTCGAACATCTCCGCGATGATCTCCCAGGGGCCGGCATCGGCGGGGTGCTGGCGGCGCAGAGTTTCGGCCGCTTCGCGGGCCTCGTCGGTGCGTCGTGCGTTCCAGAGCGTGGCGATGCGGAAAGCCGGGATGAGGTGGGGTTCGTGGCACTCGGCGTCCAGGACCTGCTGGTACAGAGTGAGGGCCTTCTCGTGCTGGCCTGCGCGGCCGTAGAATTCCGCGGCCTCGGCGAGGAGTTCCTCCTGGTCCAGGGGGTACTCCCGGGCCAGGGCTTGCAATTCCTCCGCCTGTTGGGCGTCCGTTCGCTCGACGGGGCGGGACTGACGACGCGTGTGACGGCGCTTACGGGACACAAAACCACGCTATCGGCAAAGCGGCGTCCGTATGGCGCTCCTGCTGCGGCTCAGGACGGACGGCTGGTTTGATAACCGCCGTCGGCGCAGACCTTGTTGACGCCGGGATGTGCCGCGGCCAGGTGTCCCTACGGGTGAGCGGGGCGGTTACTTCGTGTAGTTGTAGACAGTCGCCCGGGAGACGCCGAGCTGGTCGGCGATCAGCTGCGCGGAACTACGAGTCTCGAAGAACCCCTCGCGATGCAGCTGCCGGACCAGTTCGCGCTTCTGATTTCGGTTGAGGCCGCGGGGGGTGCTGGAACGCTCGGCGGCGAAGGAGTCGATGAGCGACCGGAGTTCACGTCCGGTCCGGTCACGCAGCGTTTCCAGGGCCTCGCCCCGGTGCTCGGCATCTGTGGCGACGAGGTTGGCCAGGGTGAGCGCCAGCGGGGAGAGCGTGCTGACGTCCAGGTTCAGGCAGAGGGCCGCGACGTAACGCCCGTCGGCGTTCTTGATGCCGATCGAGGTGCTCTTGGCCGGGCGTCCGTCGGGGAACTGGTTGCTGTAGTTCTGGATGACGCTGGGATACTCGGGGTCCGCGATGCGCTGCAGCCCCAGCTCGGTGGCGGGGTCCCCGACCTGCCTCCCGGAAAGGTTGTTCTCGATGGCGCGGATGGCGCTGTCGGGCCGGCGAAGATCGTGCAGGACGACTTCGCACAGGCCCGGGAACATGCGCCCGATGGCAACGGCGATGCGCTCGGCTTCTCGCAGGAGGTGCTCGTCCTCCCGTACGAGGTGCTCGTCCTCCCGTACGGTGTGCTCGTCTTCGGAGGGGTGTGCCACGTGCTCTCTTTTCCTCGTACGGGCTCAGTGGGTTGGCCCGGCGAACACCGAGGCCATTTTCTCGGCGGACTTCAGCCCCGCACCGGTGAGCACGACCACGGTCGTCTCACCCGGAGCGATCGCTCCCGTCGCGATGAAGTGATCTAGGGTCGCCGCGGCGACGCTGCTGGTCGGCTCGGCATACAAGCCTCGCGCGCTCAGTGCGCGGACCGCGGCGTGGATCTTCGCTTCGGGGACAGCGCAGGCGGCGCCGCCAGAGCGGCGGATGGCTTCTACTGCCTCGGGCAGCCGGACCGGGTGGGCGATGGAAGCACCCTCGGCGATCGTCGGCAGCCGCTCGCCGCGGCGGGCCGGGTCGATGCCGTGAAGGGTGTCGACGATGGTCGCCCAATGTTCGGGCTGCCCGACGAACAGGCGCGGGCGCCTGTCGATCTGGCCGGCATCGAGCAGCTCGCCGAAGGCGAGGTCGCACCCGATGATGTTGCTGCCTGCCCCGGCCACCAGGACGACGTTGTCGGGCGCGGTGAAGCCGAGCGACTCCCACATCTCGTAGGCGATGGTCTTGGTGCCCTGGATGAACATGGGGTGCCAGTTGTGGCTGGCGTAATGGATTTGCTCCGACTGACGGATCGCTTCGTCAGAGACCTCCTCCCGGGCGCCATCCACGAGCTGGATCTCGGCTCCGTAGGCGCGGGCCTGGAGAATCTTGGCCGCCGAAGTGGCGGCGGGAACGATGATCTTGGCGCGGATGCCCGCGGCAGCGGCGTAGGCGGCCACCGCGGAACCGCCGTTGCCTGAACTGTCCTCGAGTACCCGGTCCACGCCGTGTGCCACGAGGTGGGACATCATCATCGATACGCCCCGGTCCTTGAAGCTGGACGTCGGGTTGAACCACTCCAGCTTGAAGTGGACGCGCCGATCGGCCCAGTTGACGGGGACCATCGGCGTGCATCCTTCACCAAGGCTCACCCGGTGGGCGGTCGGGACGGGCAGGGCCGCGTGGTAGCGCCACAAGGACCGTTCGGCGGTGTCGATCTGGTCGGGACGCAGACCCGACAGGGCACTGACGGCGAGGGGACTGCCGTCCTCGCCCCGCCAGCGGAGGTCGTCCAGGGAGTAGCGCTTTCCCGACCGTTCGTACAGGTCCAGGGCAGTGGCGGCTGAGTGCTGTTCGGCATTCATGGACGGTCTCGGCTTCTCCTCGCTCGATGTGCTACCCCTGGGGGGGCGGGGTGCGGTGAACATCCCGCCCCCCCCACATTAGATCAATTCTCTAGACCTAGACTGAAAATCTACCGTGTAGATCTGACTTCTCGTTGATGCGCCGACCGGGAGCGGGCCGAAGCCAGCGATGTCAGGCGGAGTGATCCACCCTCGGAGCAGCTCCGACCGCGTGCGCTGTGCGGCTTTCCGTGCGCAACCTCTGGACCAGGTGGGAGAAGTGGCGGGATCAGGCGCCGGTGCACTGGGCGGCGTACTCCTGGCTGGGCGGGACGACGGTGATGACATGGATCAGCACGCCGTCGGGGGCGTCCTGCGCGCCCGCGCCGTACTTACCCGCCTACATCTCCAGCGTCACGGCCTGCGAATGACAGCACGTGAACGTCAAGGAGTCGGTGCACATCCGCGGGAAACCGGCCAATCATGGTAACTACCGTCATAGTGGCGTTATTTGCCTTCCGAGGGGACAGTGCGCACAGCTACGTTCACCTCGCTCGGCCGCCCGGCCGGGCCGTCTCGCGATCGGCAGAAGAGGAGACCGGCGCATGTCCAAAGTCGACACGTCAGGCACCTGGACCGCCATCACCATCAACCCGCCCAACCTTGAGGGGCTGAGCACCGACAACATCAAGTGGGGTATCCCGGCAGGCGGGGGCAAGAGCGGATATCTCTTCGCAGGCGGCAGCGTCGAGGTGCTGCTGGACGGCACGGAGTTCACGCTGGGGACGTTCACCCACCAGAACTTCCCCATCCAAGGCATGCCGCAGAACCAGTTCGAGGTCGACCTTGCCGCACAGGTCCTGTTCGAAGACCAGGTACCGCACAACTTCAGCTTCCGCTTCCAGCACAACGAGACGCCCAACGTCGGCCCCAACCCGGAAGACCTCGTCGACCTGCCCACCAGGGTGTCCCCCGAGACGGTGATCATTGACAACACCGAATACGCCGTGGTGATCACGGGGTTCAAACAGGGCGGCCAGATCGTCAACCGGTTCATCAGCCCGGAGAACGGTTCCAACAGCGCCGACCTCGTCGCCGTACTCGCTCGCACCGGACAGCCGGACGTCCACATCACCACCGTGGTCTTCAAAGGACAGGTCAAGCGCACCCAGGCCGACGAGTACGTGGAGGTCGTTAACCGGGGCACCGCGCCCGCCGACGTCTCCGGCTGGATCCTCGGCGCCGACGACGCGGGACAGAACTTCACCTTCCCGCCCGGCACCGTCCTCCTGCCCGGTCAACGCGTCCGCATCTACACCAACGAAATCCACGCCCAGTGGGGCGGCTACACCTACGGAAGCGGGCGGCCCATCTGGAACGACCGGGGTGACGCCGCCAAGCTGCGCGACACGGACGGCAACCTCGTGTCCGAGCACGCATACGGCTCCGCCGCCACCCCGTAATCCGCCGACTCAGCCGACCGTCGGCAGCAGGAGGCCGACGGTCACTGCGGGGCCTGGCACATAGGGGGACCGCCTCTCGTGATCATCAACAGCCAGACGTAACCCCTATCGCCTGGCCAGCACCTGGGCCCGTGCCGTGCAGGCAGCCAAGGCCGGCTGATCCCTGCCACCACTGGCCTCGACGGCCCGCCATGCTTCGAGCGGCGGGCCGTCCCCGCCAACCTCACTCGCTCCGCCGGCAGGCTCACCCGATCCACCGTCCGTGAAGCGGCCGCTTCGATGCCCGATGCCCTCGGCATCAAGACGGCTCCCCCCACACACAGGGTCAGGGTGCTGAAGACAGCAGGTGGGAGTCGGTGTGGCTGTCGGCACCCGGCCGTTGATGCTCCTATCAATGTCAGTGCCTGCTGGCAGGATCACCGGCATGACACCGTTGCTTCTCACCGACATCGAACGAGCCGTCCGCAGCAGTTGGAGTGACGAGACGTGCACCCCTGAATTCCGGTCACGCTGGACCAAGGACAATCCGGCCCGAGACCAGTGCGGAGTCACCGCCATGGTGCTCAATGACCTGCTGGGAGGCGAGTTGATCCGGGGCGAGGTTCACATCGACGGAGTACGCGTGGACTACCACTGGTGGAACCGACTGGGCATGCGCATCGACATCGACCTCACCCGCGAGCAGTTCAGGCCGGAGGAGATCGTCACCGAAGGCATCGTGATCGCCCGCCCGCCCGTGACCGAGTGGCGCAGGCTCCGCGAGGAATACGAGCTTCTCCGCGACCGTGTCCTGGAAAAGCTCCACCGCCAACAGGCGACGGCCACTGCGTCCGCATCACGGCAACAGGCGTGAACCTGTCCGACTCGTGCGCCTGAGCGCTTGAGGGCGGCCCTCCGGCTCCCCCACCGTCATCATGTCCACACTGCATGAGCAGCTGGCCAGATGGTGGGGTGAAGTGGCTGTGGCCGGACCCCCCACCAGCACCGCGTGTGATGCGGTCAGTCGAAAGTGCCGTTGCCGATGTACGGGTAGAACTGGCCGGGGCACTTGGTGTCGGCGAAGAGGTCCCGGTGCCCCTTGACGTGGCGCTCCGTGATGTGTGGGCCCGCCTGGTCGAAGGCCCGTACCCAGTCGGCGACGGCCTTGATCTCGTCGAGCATCGCCTTCGGCGGCGCGGGGTCGTCGGATCCGAAGGCCGCAAATGGCTTAAGCCGCTAGGTAAGACGCCGCTTCGGTACCACCCGGAGGGGGAAACCCACCACCGAGCAGCAGACCCGAACCACCGGTGCACCAAGACCGCATACACGCCAGGGGCAGTGCAGCTCACCCTCCTCGCCGAAGTGGACCTGACCAACGACGCCAGGCCTACGGCCACCGAGCGCAAGACCGGCCTGCCCGCCGCCTCACGACCACGACCGAAACTGCAACCACCCGACGAAAACAGTTACAGCACCATGACCGCTGCATGCCCCGGGCAGAGGTGAGATCACACCCGACGCCCCCAACCCCGCATCGACGGACAGAGCACGCGACCATCTTGCCCTTCACACCCGAGAGCATCGGAACACCCCCACGCCGGGCGAGAGCACGCCATTGGCGACCTTCGTGAAGCTCCTCACCACCTTCGGACAGCTCGAGACTGCCCACGACGGGCCGAGCATCACTGAAGCGGCAGCTGACGACCGGCGTTGGGATCTCAAGAAGGGCGGGGAGCGACGGGCAGCCCGCAATCGCACTGCGTCGTGACTTACCGGAGCAGCAGAGGCCAAAGCCAGGCAAGAAGCACAACCAGCACTCCGAGGACGACGAGCAGCCCTCTCCCGAAATCGCGCATGCCTCCCCCCAGGAATGATCAGCGGCGACTCGCTCAAATGATTCTGCACGCGGAAGGCGCCAGCCAGAGCCGCACCGACGCCAGTCCCGCGACGGCACCCGGGCGGCCAGGTTCGTCAGCAGGCGGTCCGCGGCCTCCCGATCCGGCCGGCCACCGTCCGGGACCGGCGCCAGCACGTCGAGCAGGTCATGCGCCTCGGCCAGCGACAACAGCGGCAGGAGCGGGGCCGCGGCAAGCCCACGGCGGTCGGGAGATCGGCGCAGAGGTCGTTTATCGCATGCTCTGGCGATCCAGGGCCCTGGTCGCACGAGCGTCGAACCACGGGCTGACCTCCTGGCTAAAGCCTGTCGGCCCGCATGCTGTCCGGCCGCACTGCGGAGCCTCCACACCGAACAGCACGTCGGTGTCCGGGACATCACCTCCCACCGACGACCCCGCCGTCCCACCAGGTCGCGCACCGCCGCTGCCCCCTGCCCGTTCCCTGCCGCCGGCAGATGAAGCGCGAACCGTGCAGCCCGCGCCTGTCCGAACGTCAGCAGCGGGGCGAGATCCCCCGCCACGGTCCAACCCGGCCGACAAGCCCGCAACGAGTGGTTGCACCAGATTCACGGGACACCCCACCCGCATAGCGCTGCTTGAAACTGCCCGAGCACCAGGCCGCCCGCGACACGAACATGGGCCGTCACGCCGGCCATCAGTAGCGTCTGTCGAGAGCTTCGACGAGGCAGCGGAGTTCACGTGCCCGCCGTCGGGACATCGCCAGCATCAACGCTTCGAGGTACTCGCGGGCCCGCCATGGGTCTCCGCAACATGCCCGCTCCGTGCAGCCGCCGCCCTCGTCGACCCACAGGCGCCGGTTCGGCTGGTGGACGAAGCTTCTCCAGCGCGCCATGGCCGACCCGATCGAGCCCGGCCACAGGTACTTCTTTTGATGTTCTACCCGTCGAACTTCACCGAGAGCTGCCGAGGACAGACCATGGATGATCGTGATGTCGTCCTGCATCCGGGGCCGACGCGGAAGCTCGGCACGGACACGGCCAGGCCGTCTACGCGGCATCGGCCTTTCTCATGATCGTCATGCCGGTCATATCCCACCAACTGGCACCGTCCGACCAGACCAGAGACCGATCTCACGGTCCTGCGGACACGCCCTGACATCGCATCAGCGGCGCACAAGATGCACCACGCGCCCTCGCTGCAATCTTTCGCGCGGCCGGCTGGAGGAGATCCGCGACAACCTCATCGCCCCCCGATCGCCGAAGCCGAACGTTGAAGGCTGGCTTGACGAGGTGGAGGGACTCCGGGTCAGCCTCGCCGGAGCCGACGAAAAAGCTCATGCGACTCGACCCGGCTGCACCGAAGGTCATCGAAGGTACTTTTCGGCGTCCCGTCGGTCGGGCAGACCGGTGCTCGTGATCTCGACACTTCCCGTCATGTCGGTCGCCATAGATGATGGCGCGATGAGCGACATCAGCGACGCCCACGTGAAGGTCCACTTCCGAATGGAGGTGGACGAGGATGGCTGGCCTCCGGCGACCGTCGAAAGCCTCTGGGCCGTGGATCTGGGCGACGGGACCGCGCGCCTGGACAACACCCCGTGGTTCGTCCGGGGAGTCGCGAGCGATGACATCGTCAAGGTTGAGGTCGACGACGAAGGCTTGTGGTGGGCCGGTGACACCATTCGCGCCTCGGACAACTGCACCATCCGGCTCATCGTGCTCAAGGGCGGAGGTTCGGCGGCAGCCCGCCAGACCGTGCTGGAGACCTTCCATCGGCTTGGCACAACAGGCGAGGGCATCGAGCAGTTCAGGATGGTCGCACTGGACATCCCGCCGACGGCGGACCTGCCTCAGATCCGCAAGTTGCTGGAGCACGGCGAAGCCCAAGGATGGTGGCATTGGGAGGAAGGATGCGTCACCACGGCCTGGACAGTCTCGAACTCGAAATAGGGTCAAGTCTGCCGCGGTCTGATCAAGCCCCTGATCGGCTTGCGGGGCAGCCCATCGGGGACAGGAAGGGCGATGAACACGGCCCCGGGTCCACCGGACAGTCCTGCGGAGACATCACCCGCTCACACCACCGGCAGACCAAGTCAGCTCGCGCCCCGGCAGCGTTGAGGCGCCTCGACGCGTCCGCTGCGGCCGCGAACCATGTCCGGTCCACAACCGTCGTCGGGGCGGCTTCAAGCAGCTGCTTGCTTCGCCACGCGCTCAGCCCCGTCACCGACCGAACCGCCAGCACAAGGTTGCGTCCCTTGCTCCCGCTTGAGGTCAACCGCACGTCGAACTCTGGATCTTCCACAATCCCCCCATCGGATGCAGAAGTGGACCCTATTCGTCTGGAAACGCATCTCGTGATCCCTCGAGTTTCACCTTCGCCACTCCCGCCGCTTCTCGCAGAGTCTGCCACGTACACGCGGTCTCGAGAGCAGCCTCGTCCCAGATGGAAGCTGGTCCCGCATCGATTGATTTAGCCCGCTCCCCGACGTTCGACAGCAGAAGAAATTCTTCTTCCGTAAGTGAACCGCCAGACACTCTGGCGCTGGCCACATGCAGAACATCATGGAACTGGAGAACGAGTTCATCGACTCCCACCCTTGGCTCCCGCATGTATGCGACTTGCCGGGCCGGCGCAGCACTGAGCAGTTCCAGCACTGACAGAACCCACCGGTAGGATCTGGCGGTACTTTGACTATCGATCACCGAATGATCCCTCCCGGGTCCCCCTCGTAACCCACAGCCCTCCAGTAGGCACCGTCGCCATGATGGCCACGGCCAGGATGCAACCTGAGCATCCATCCGGTCGCGCCTCCGCTTTCGGTGTACTCGCGGGCAACCCAACCCTGCCCCTTGCTGCGAGATGTCCCGCCCAAATCCTCTTCTCTCCGCCCCGCCCGCTGACCTGGCAGACCTCACCGGGCCAGCGGGGCCGACGACCCCATCCACGGCCCGAAGCCTGCGGGACTCACCTGCGTTGAGCTGCCCGCATCCCCTCGTGGTCAACGCCGGGCCGTGCGTATGCGGGGCTGACGAGGACGCTCAGACCCGTCCCCCCTCTACGCTGCTGATCGACGCGGCGGCCGCTGCGAACGGGATTGACGGGGGAAGCACATGATGGGCACGGGCTGGCGGCGGCTGTGGCTGACGACGGCCGTGGGCGGGATCGGGCTAAGCCTGTACGCGGGCTTTCTGACCGTCGACGACCTGCGAGACCGGGCCTCCAGCGAACGCGACATCGCCGCGGCCTGCGACCACCTGGTGTCGGGGGCACAGGTGATGGACCTGCAGGGCGGCGTCGCCCGAGCGCGGGCCGGCGACCACGCCGACTACCGGCTCGATACACGGCATCTGCCCAGCGCCTGCACCATCTACAGGGTGAGCGGCTCTGGCACCACCGACCTGTTTCGGCTGATCGTCGAGGGCAGCGACGACTCCGAGCCGGTGAACATGATCGGCCAGGACTCGCCGTTCTTCACGCGCAGCACATCCGCCCCCGGAAACAATGTCATCGCGGCCGCCGACCGCGATCCTGAAGCGTGGCCACTGGGCGAGGGCACACTGGGCTCATACACGAACTTCCGCACCACCATCCGTGCCCAGTGCGGCCCCGGCAGCGGTAAAGCGGCGCCGCGGCTGCTGCACGTCACCGCCGTGGGCCGCTTCCGGGAGGTCCCCGCTGCGGACCGCCAACGGCTGGCCCGCCTCGCCCACTCGGCCACACAGCAGCTCACTGAACGGATCGGCTGCCGGACCCAACTACCGGATCTGCCCGACCAGATGCCCGCGGCCCCCACTCAGCTGCGCCCGGCCGCCTCGGCCACCGGCTCCTGCCGCTGGGCTGGCCAACTGGCCGAGGAACACGGGCCAGGCCGATGGCCCGACCGTGCCCTGAGCATTCCCGCCCGGGATGCCAACCCTGCCGAAGGCTGCCTGCTGGCGGTCGGCCCCGGCCGGACCCGAGCCATCGCCGCCGGCCTGGACGCCGATCAGCGCGACTACGCCCGGGGAGCGCTCACCTACGCGCCCTGGTGGCTGCGCACGGTGTCCTACTTCGGTGCCGACGCCACATCCGTGGGCTACGACGCGACCGGCGACGACGTGAGGCTCAAGCCGGGAACGGCGGGAGGCAAGGACGGCCTGTGGTGGGCATCCTCGATCTGCAACGGCCAACCCGCCCTGCACACCCTCACCATCGACCACCTCTACGACGACGTCCTCGGCCCCAAGGCACTCAACTCCCTGTTCCGCGCCTACATCGACGACATCACCATCCGCCGCGGCTGCACCCGCCCCACCTACCCCGCCGCCACAACCTTCCACGACCTGTGAACACCCCAACTCCCGGAGCACCGGCGACCCCCAGCGCCAAAAAATCCCCAGCGTCCTGCCACTCCCGAAGTGGCGCATACCTGCTCACGAACTGCTTCGCAACGAACTCGCAGTGACCCAGGGCCAGCTCAGCGGCCTCCGCCCAGGCATCCCCGCCCCGCGCGGCTGGGCGCAGTCCGGCTGTCATGGCGGCCCGACCGGCGGACGGCCCGACGGGCGGGGGATCATGGTCGCGGACCAGCCGACGCAGACACGGGGGTAGGGAAATCATGGTCTCGTTCCACGCATCCGCGCTGGACGGAGTCGCCCGCAACCCGGGGCTGGCGACACCGTTGCTGCTGCGCTTGCTCGCCTTCGACGGTGGCGGTGACGGGCCGCCCCGTCACGCCCTGCAGCGGGCTGGGCTTCCCCAGCCGGCCATCGCGGTGATCTTGGCTCACCCGAACCCTGGCGCTCGGATCGACTTCGCGATGAGCTCCAGGGCAGAGCCCGCGCAGCGGGCCCGGCTCGTGGACGACCCTTCCCCCAAGGTGCGGGCCGCTCTCGCCTACGGACCCGAGTGGTCCGACCCGCGCACGAGCGTCGCGCCGTTGACGCACGAGGTGTGTGCCCGCCTGCTCGACGATCCCGTCCCGTCCGTACGCACGGCCCTGCTGGACTCGCCGTATCTGGTGCCGTCGTTCGTGGCCTCGCTGGCCACGCACCGTGATCCGGCAGCGCGCCTCAGCGCGGCGCGCGCCTGGGAGAAGCTGCCGCCGGGTGAGCGGTCGGCGCTGCTTGGCGACCCCGACCCCCAGGTGCGGCGGGCCGCCGCACTGGAAACGTGCCCGGGCGATGCACGCGTCACCGCCGAACTTCTACGCGATCCGACGTCCGCCGCCCAGGCGCTGCGACGTGGGCTCCTTGATCGCGCCGACGCCGAACGGTGCATCGCCCAGCGCACGCACCTGGCCGCCCTCGCCGCAAACCCCTCGCTGCCCACCGACCTGGTGGAGCGGCTCGCCGTCGACCCCGACCACGCCGTACGGCTCGCCATCTCCCTCAGGCCCGAACTGGAGGAGACACGACGCATGTCGATCGACTTCACAGTGGAAGCCTTCGCCCAAGGCAACGTGCCATGGGTACGCGAGGGGCTGGGTGACCCCAAGGTGCTGCGACGCGCCGCGACCTCCACCCACCCGCTGCTCCGGCGCACCGCCGCCCAAAGCCCCCACCTGCCGCCCGACCTCGTGCGCCTGCTCGCGCATACCGAGGATCCGCTGGTGGACGACCTCCTTAGCATCCACCACCCCCACACCCCGCAGGAGGTGTTGATGCGTGTGTACGCGCGGCTCGGTGGCACGTTCTCCGCCTGGAGGGCAGAAACGCACCCCCGCTTCCCCCGCGAAGGGCTCGCCGCGCGCTACGCCAATCACCCAGACGGCCACTACCGCCGGCTGGCCGTCCGCGACCCGGCCGCCACACCCGCCCTGATCGAACAGCTCAGCCACGACCCCGAGGTCTGGACACGCCAAGCAGCGGCCAGCGACCCACGCCTCCCCCTCCACCGGCTCCGCGAAGCGCTCCATATCCCTGAACTGGCCTCCAGCGCAGGCGCCAACCCCGCGCTCCCCCACGACGAAATGGCAGCCGTCCTTCACCAAGCCGGCGTCCCCACCTGACCACCGAGCCCAACCAGCCGGCCCCGCACCACTCCCCTACCGGCCGGCCGAGCGAGCCCCAGACACGAAGGCCATGATCGACAGAACCTCCCCCAGTGTCCGACCTCACGGCCCGACGTCGACGAACCGGCAGACCCGGTCTGGTTCGTTGCTCTCGTAGGGCGGGTCGTTCCTAGGCCGTGTCTGACAAGTACTGTGTGAGTGCGCTCTGATGTATCGGATGTGCGCTGGCCCCGTCGTGTGAGGGCGGGCTTGGACCGCTTTCGATGCGTTGCGGCCGATCTAGAGGACGTGCACCGTCAGCACGATGCTAAGGGCAACTACCACCAGGCCCGCCATGTCGTAGTGCTTCCAGAAGGGTTTGCGGGAAGCGAGTGCCGTCTCCGCGCGCCCAGGGGACATAGGGTCATAGAGGACTGCAACGCCGTCCCCTTCGCGGGTGCCGGCGGGAACGTGGCCTTCACCTGCACTGTGTGTCCGCTTGACACCGTCTGGCGTCGTGTAGCTCAGAAGGAACTGCGGGCCGCCCTTCCCACGCCAGTCACGATCGAAGCACCGAGCGATGACCTCGACGCCCCGGGAACGAAGCGTCAACCGTCGCCGCATCTGCCAAACCACGACCAGCAGTAGAAAGATAGCGACGCCGTCGTAAGCGATCATGTCTGGCACCCTCAAAGCTCCCCCAGTTTTGCAGTGGCACTGGTGAGCATTCAACCAGCCGTCGAGGCCCTCCGGGGCTGCGTTACCGGCTCGCGAAGCCAGAGGCTGAGTGAGGCGAGGTGAAACCCGGCCCAGTAGTTGCTGCGATTGAGTCGTGTCGGCGATCACCCGCCATGGAGCCCCCACTCGTCGAGGCCTTCGTACACATGGGCTTCAAAGCAATTAGGAGCATCCAGGGCGACGGCCTCGCCTCGGTAGAGGGCGATGAGCGAGTCCTTGCCCCGCCACCACATATCGGTCACGCCCTGTACTTCAGGCACCGGCTCGAAGCCGACGAGGTCCAATGTCTCGACGGCCTTCCCCTTGATCCTTGTCACAGTCTTGGCCCAGCGACCGGCATGGGCGGCGAGCGCCAAGGACTCCACCCATCCGTCCGTGCTGGCATGCAGCGGCGTCCAGTGGCAGGCATCGATCCCGAATGCGTCATCGGAGCCGATCATGAATCCGTAGGCCATGGACACCCGACAGCTTCCCGCCGGAAACAACCAACCCTCAGCGGCCGTGCCCTCGGGACAGTCGGCGCCGAGGATGCGCGGACCGCCCTCGTAGAACGGAGCAGGCGGCAGCGCAAGACCGCCCCAACGGTCCTGGAAGGCCGCGGCCCGGTCGATCTCCACGGCCGGGACCCCGTGCTCGATCCACCTTTCTCGGTGCTGCCCCAGGCCCAGTTGAGGAACACGAACGCCGTCCACCTCGACGAACCTTCTGGCCCGGTCGGTCAGGCCGGCAGGCGCGACCGGGATGGGCGATACGGGGGTAGAGGCCGTCATGAGTGTTGGAGTCTAGGGCGTTTCTTTCCGATCAGCGGGCGGACCAGATGAAGATGCTGGCGATGTGGAGTCCGGCGCGGAACACGGTGGCGGTCTTCTCGTAGCGGGTCGCCAGGCCGCGCCAGTTCTTTAGGCGGTTGATGCAGCCCTCAACGGTGTTGCGCTGCTTGTAGGCCGCGCGGTCGAAGGCGGGCGGGCGGCCGCCCCGCCGGCTCTTGCGCTTGCGGTTGGCGATCTGGTCAGCGGGCTGCGGGATCACCGCACGGATGCTGCGCCTGCGCAGGTGCTCGCGGATAGCCCTCGACGAATAGGCCCGATCCGCCAGGACTACCAGGGGTCGGGTCCGAGGCCTGCCGCTCGTCCTGGACACGCGCAGGGCGGACATGACCTGCTGGAAAACGGGTGCGTCGTGGGCGTGACCCGGGGTGAGGACAAAGCACAGCGGGCGGCAGCGGCTGTCCGCCGCGAGGTGGATCTTGGTGGTCAGCCCGCCGCGCGAGCGTCCGATGGCGTGGTGCTCTGGTTCGTCGGCTGGGGCCCCCTTTTTCGGGCCCCGGCTGCGTTCTGATGGGCGCGCACGATGGTGGAGTCGACCGAGACGACCCAGTCCAGGTCGCCCTCGGCGTCGGCCTGGGCCAGCAGGGCAGTGAAGACGCGCTCCCAGGTGCCGTCGATCGCCCAGTTCCGCAGCCGGGTGTAGACACCCTTCCACGATCCGTACTCGCGGGGCAGGTGTATCCACTGCGAACCGGTCTGGAACTTCCAAGCGATCGCGTCGATCACCTGGCGGTGATCACGCCACCGCCCGCCCCGCTTCGGCGTCCGATCCGGCAACAACGGCTTTAGAGGTCATCTCATTTGGTGGCTGTCTGCGGGGGAATCCGCGACAAGTCGAGCCATCTCGTGCAGGCGGTGCCAGTACTCAGGGTCGTCCGCTTCGCTGAGTGCAGGTATGACCCGGTCCAGGCGAGCGAGGCAGCGAAGCAGACCGCTTCGGCCTCGCGCTTCGAGCTCGCCGCCGTTCTTGATCCAGATAGAAACCCAGGCTGCGGTGTCCGAGTCCAGCATCACCAGATCGAAGCCAGCCCGGTCCGCACCAGCCAATCCGGGAGGAAAGGGCAATCCCATGAACTCTTGGTACAGGCGTGCTACCGCCTGAAGCACAGTCTCTTTGCTCACGCGGGCCATCATGGCGCAGATTTCACAACGCATGGGGTGGCCTTGAGCCTGCGGTAGCAGATGAGGGTGCAGGCGAGGCTGGTGAAGGCGAGGAAGTGCTCGGCCTTACGTTCATAGCGGCGGTGGAGTCGGCGGCAGCCGGCGAGCCAGGCCATGGTCCGTTCGATGGTCCAGCGGTGTCGCCCGAGCCGCTGTGAGGTCTCCACGCCCTTGCGGGCGATGCGGTGACGGATACCTCGACCCGAGAGCCATTGCCGCAGGTAGCGGTAGTCGTAGCCCGTGTCGGCGTGCAGCTTGCCGGGCTTGCGTCGGCGAGGTCCTCGGCGGGACCGGATCGGAGGTATGCCCTTCACCAGCGGCATCAAGGCCTGACTGTCGTGGACGTTGGCGCCAGAGATACCGACGGACAGGGGCAGACCGGTCCGCTCGGTGATCAGATGGATCTTCGATCCGTATTTTCCCCGGTCGACAGGATTCGGACCTGTCAGGTCCCCCTTTTAAGCGCCCGCATGTTCACCGAATCGACCGCGCAACGGGACCAGACCAGCTCACCGCGGAAACCGAGTTCGTCGAGGACCAAGCGGTGCAGCTTGGCCCACACCCGGGCCTTCGTCCACTCGGTGAACCTGCGGTGAGCCGTCGCACCAGACGGCCCGAACGACGCGGCGGGAAGCTGCTGCCACGTGCAGCCCGACGTCGCAACGAACACGATCGCCGCCAGCACCTCCCGGTCGCCGTAGCGACGTCGGCCGCCGCCCTGAAGCCGTGACGGCGCTTCCGGCACCACCCGCTGGAACAGCTCCCACAGCTCATCCGGCACCAGCCGCTCAACAATCCCCGCCACGGCCAACAGACTACCGAGCCACATGAGATGACTTCTTATGCGCGCCCACTGCGCGTCAGTCAACGGCACGACCGGACCAACGATCCGGTGATCGGACAGTGGCGGTCATCAGGCCGGGGTGATTCGGCCACACTGGTGCGATGAACATCGGGGCGGGACTTGGCGAGGGTGGCTGGGACGATGACGGAGCTCTCCGGGCTGCGCTAGGGCGTGCGGCCGAGGGGCTCGGGCTTGCCCTGCCCGAGTCGGACAGGAAGTGGGGTCGCCTCGCAGAGTACGTCGACGCGAGGAGCGGTCGGCGTGTGATGGTGTATCCGCCCGGCGAGAGGCGTCGGACTCTCCAGGTGAACCTCAAGGACAACGGCACACCCTTGGCCTGTGGGTGGACCGCAGACCTGGCCGAAGTGGTTATGGCGACGGCTGCGTGGACGGGCGGCGCTGGCCTTGAGGAGACCAGGGCGCGCGCCCCGTTCGTCCGGTTCAGGCCCTGGGCCCTCGTCCACGAGCGGGAGCCGTTCGGTGTCGTCGAGTTGACGTGGCGCGTCAAGCTCGACCGCATCCACATGCCGCCGTACGACCGGCACCCGCGCCCCCACGCAGTGCTGGCGGCGGCGTACGCCCAGCCGGCGCTCCGCCAGCTGATGCCGGTCAACAGCCACTTCAACCTCTGGTTCTCCACCAGCGTCGAGGAGTTCTGGAAGAGGCGGGTCGGGTACGTCATCTGCCCGTACGACAAGGGGCTGTACGGGGTGCGAAACGAAGGCGGGCTGGTCGCGCGCACCGAGACGCCGGAGGAAGCCGTCGCTTTCGTGGTGGCCGCCCTCCCGGAGGGGCTCGGGCCGGCAAGCTGAGGCAGTGGACCGCGGGCAGCGCGCGGGGCTTTGCAGCACGGGAAGTCGGGACCACCGCCCTGACATGCTGAGGGCAAGACCCGTAAGACACGCCCTAGTTGCGGGGCCCGGCCGCGCTGCGGGTCTCGTTGATCGCGACCAGCCATACAGCACCGCCCGACCGGTCCAACTTCGGTGGCAAACCATCCAGCTTCGGTGTCAGAGGACACCTATGCCTTTGCGGACCACGTCGCCTCGCCTACCGTCGCCTGCATGAGCAGCGACGGCGTGGTGGTGGATGAGGCGGTCCGTGCGGCATGGGACACCTACCGGGTCCTGGAGAAACGCACGCCCGCCAAGGAGCGCCAGGAGGCGCAAGCGCGGGTGACGGCCGCGATGGATTTGGTCGGACAGCAGGAGGTCTGCCGGGGCACGGTGTTCCTGGTGGGCGTCTTGACCGGATATTTGGTCGGTGAGCCGCCCAGCGGCGGGGAGCGGCTCGATCCGCTGAACGACCTCATCCCCGCGGTGATCCGCAAGCTGCCGACCTTCGAGATGGCCGACCCGGAGCAGGTGCCGATGGCCACCGGAGTCCTCATGGCCGCCGCAATGGGTATGGACACCGTGGCCTGGCGGGACCGGTTCGGGGAGATCGAGCCGAAGGAGTCCATGGTCCACGGCTTCGTGCTGTGGCTGCTCGCGGACCTCTTCGACTCCCTGGTCGACAAGCCGGGCACCATCGACCAGGTGATGCGCGAGACCTTCGACTCCATGAGCACCACGCAGGACTGACGCGAGACAGGGGCCTGGAGCGGCAGGGATCAAGCGGCAGCCGGCCGAAATGCGGATCCCCAAGAGCGCGCTGGACGCGTCCGCGGTGGCACTGAGCGTGCGCACGGTGGCATTGCGGACCTGGCCGAACTACGGCTCGAACTCGTCCTCGTAGCCTTTAGTCCTTTCCCAGCCCTGCGCCAGGCCGGTCAGGCACTCCCCTCATGCGGCGACGATCCGGGCGCAAGCTGGGCGTACGCCTGGGCCAACACCGGCCCGGGCGATGCCTGACCGGCGGCGCTCAGACTTCTTCCCCGGCTCCGCCGGAGCGCATGCGCAAGCGCAAGCGCCGCAGCCGCGGCGGCCTGTGGGGCGGGGGAAGGGACGCAAGGATGTCCCACAGCGGGCGCGTTCCCCGGGCCCAGCGCTCCTGCAGCGGCCGGTCGACCAGGTGCAATCCCTGCTGGCGGGCGAAGTCCCTAGCGGGCTGGGAGATACGCCCGTTGGTGAGCATCACGATGACATCGCCACCGTGCACCGGCCGGCCCGTCCCGTTGAGGGTCTGCAGATCCGGCGTACCGACCGCCGAACCACCCGCACCCTTCTTCCGGTGCTTGCACTGAATGACCCACAGCCGGCCCAGCGGGTCGCGGCCCTTCACATCGGCGCCGAGATCTCCCCGCCCGCCGCAGCGCAGCGCGTCGCGGGCACCGTCACGGGCGAGCAGATCCCGCACGGCCGTCTCGAAGGCGCTGTGGTGCATGGCGTCCAGCTGGCCCAGCGAGTAGGTGAGACCCTCGACGCGCAGCTGAGCCGACCGTATCCGCTCAAAGTGTCGGTAGAGCCAGCCTGCCAGCGCGAGGAGCGCCACCAGGGCGAGCACCACCAGCATCCACCAGTTCACCCACACCCATTGAGCTGCCTTGACCAGCAGCAGCACGCCGACAACGAGAGCGCCAAAGGCCATGAGCCGTTCATCGCCCCGGCACAGCCCGCCTCGCCGTCGGCGGCGGCGGCGCGGGCTCACCATCCCATCCCCGCAACAGCCCCGCGGCTCAGCCGCGGCTGCACCGTCCTCGCACGACCGGCCCCGCCGATCGTCCCGGTCTTAGACACTGCTCCCCCCCCTGGGTTGCGGATCCCCTGGCCCCCTGTTCATGACAGCACCCGGCACTGACAACCCCTCTTGCAACCTCGGAATCAAAGGTTCTCCTGTGGTTGGCAGCCAGGATCTTGGCGGCGAGTTGGCCGGGGTCTGAGGTTGTGGTGTTCGGCTGCGCGGGTCAGGCTGCCCTGCGTGCCGCGTCGTGCAGGTGCTTGACCATCCAAAACTCCTCGACGCGGGCGCCGTCCCCGGTCATCGCCGTGACCAAGGAGCTGAGGATGTCCGGGAGACCGTCCGCCTGAGTGGGCAGATGGGCGGTGACGCACTGGGCGAGAACACCGAAGACGATGGCCTGGCGGAAGACGAGGTGGGAGGGGCGTTCCCACGCGGGTTCGAAGTCCTCCGGCTCGCCGATCAGCAGTGCGCGAGCCCTGGGGTGCGCTTGGTCGTGTGCGGCCATGAGGTCCTCGCGCAGCTGCACTCTCGCACCGGCTGGGAGGGTGGCGGCTGTCAGTGCTGCTGCGGCCAGGGGGTGTTCGCGCAGGTCGGCATGTGCCAGGGCCAGGTCCAGGGCGTGGCGCCGCATCGGCTGCAGCAGCGAGGGGCCCAGGCCGGCCAGATAGCTGACGAAGGGCTCCCGCTTGAGCAGGGGTGAGTCGATGAGGCCCTGCCCCAGCAGGTACTCCGGCACCCGTGTGATCTCCACAGCGCGGTGTGGGCCGCCTGCCCAGGCCTCGTCGAAGCGTGCACCGGTCGCGCGCTCGACAGCGGCCAGAGCGGTGCCCCACAGGTTGTCGTCGTCTTGCAGGTTCAGGCCTTCCAGCAGGGGCTGCCAGGCGTCGGGGCGCGCGCCGAATATGCTCTCGGGCGCGAGCATTTCGAAGGCGGAGGAGATCAGTCCGTCCTCGGCCAGGCTGAGTTGGGAGACCGCGTTGACGTTCCAGAAGGCGCTGGCGGTGCGACCGAGCCGAGAGAGCGGGCGCAGCACCTCCTCGCGAGAGCCTTGATGGTTGTTGTTCTCCACGACGATGACGGCAGGCCCCGACCGGGAGAGAAGGATGAGATCCCTGTCGTAGTGCTCACGCAGATCCTCCAACCGCAAGGGGCGGCACTGCTCGGGGCTGCCGCCGAAGAGCCGGATGACAGCGTCCTCGTCGCCGCCGTGCACGGCCGTGAACGTGGCAGCCTGCTCAAGACCTAAATCGGTGAGGAGGTTCTGCAGGCGCTGGGGTGAGGTCATAGGGGGATTGTCGTCTGCGCCACTGACAGTCGAGACCCGGTCCCACCGAGCGCACGGTCGCGACCTCGACAGGAATGTAGGGACCCCCGGACGCCGCCTGAAACCTTTGATCCGCAGGTTCCCAGACGGTGCCTGACAGGTGGCCCTTATGTCGCGATCACCAGACCGAAAACCACTTCCCGAACTGCAACTGCCTTGCGTGGTCGCTGAGTTGGCGGGCCGGAGCTGTCAGCGGCGGCCGATACCGCCGAATGGTGCATGGCGGTCGGGGATTACATCGCCGCGCTGGTCCTCGAAGACGCAAGCGGCCTGCGCGCCCGAGCCGTGGCGGCCGCCGGCCGCTTCCTCACAGACCACCAGCACGTGTTCGACGAGGCCGAGGCGCCCCGCGACGCCCAGGCCCCTGCCACACCGGGAGCGCACGCCGCGTAATGGACCTGCACATCGATGTTCCCTGGATCCTGCAGGTCGCGCAGCTGGCCGGGGCCGGCGACCCCGCCCCGGACGACTACGGGATCCCCGTCGCCGCGGTCGCCTGCCACCGCGCCGAACTACTCGAAACGCCCGTCTACGACGGCCCCTACGCGCGGGCGGCCGCGCTGGTGCACGTTCTGGGCCGCTGCCGCTGGCTGGAGCGCTCGAACATGGCCGTCGCGGCCGCCACTGGAGTCATGCACCTGGAGGCTTCCGGTATCACGGTCAAACCTGCCCACGACGACGCTGCCGCCCTGCGCGACGTCCTCCTGAGCCCCGACTGCACCGTCGACAAGATTGCCCGACTGCTGCACTCCTGGCCTACGGCCAGCTGACTGATCGCACGGGAGACCTAGACGGACAACGCGTGCACTACGGCGCTCTCCCGAACCGACAGACCTGTTCGACCGCCCGGTTCCCGAGGTCGATATCAACTACACAGATGACCGCTCGGTGGCGATGCCCAGGGCAGCGGCCGGACGGGAGGACGAGCGTTCCGTGCATTTGTCCTCCAGTGACGGCAAGCCCGGCCGGCTGGTCAGTATCAAGCCGCACTCGCGCCTTCCCTCTCGGCTGATCCTGAGTCTGGAGTACGACCCCGAAGGTAAAAGCCTGACCTCCTACTTGGGTGTGCGGCGGGCCTACGACAAGCGGGGCCTTTTCGTCCGTGCGAACGAAAACGCGCAGATCCGCGGATTCTGGGGTGCCCAGTAGCGCCGCCTCGACACCACCGATCAGCAACTTCCTAGGTCAGTCACCCCCGAGAGGAACCACGCCCACCAACTGTCACGCATCTGACTTGTCGGTTCCGAGCGCCTTGCGCGCCTGATCGATGAACTCCAAGTGGGCGACCCATCTCGCTTCCCCTGTTTCTCTCTGCTCTTGACTGCGTGCGTCTTTGGGAGGGCGAGCTGCCCCCTCGATGCGGTCGCGTATCTCTTCGATCTCCCGGGCCTCCTTGGCGTGTTCGCGGCACAACGCGTCAGATGACACAGCAATCTCCGCTGGACCGGCCAAGGCCACGATGATCTGGCGCCGCCACAAATGACGCAAAGCCTCATGAACAGCATCCATCACGGAAATAGCGTCGATGCCGTCCATGGCGCGGTTCGCGCTCGGAGATGCGTCCCACGCCTTCTGAAGGGCGACATCAGCGTCATGGCATGCGCACAAAAATGCCGTGTAGGCCGCGCGTCGCGGTTCGAGTCGGTCAGTCCGTCGCTGTTCCCGAAGTTGGCGCCGCTCGTGCATCGAGGTGAAGCCACCGGCAACCGCAGCTCCTGCGATGGCGCTCAGTGCCCCGATGAGGGTCCCCCATGGCACAGACATGGAACATATTGAAGCACCGTCAGTAACGGTAGTTCGTCAACTCCGGCGGTAGAGGCCACTGCCGTCTCCGGTACTGACCGCGTCGAAGGGCCTTGAGCTCGCAGGGAGGGCCCTTGTCCATCCAGGCTCGCCACCAATGGTTGAGGGCGAGGGCGGGGGCGAGCCAGGAACCGATCGCTCGTAAGGCCCTGGGCCAGCAGGGCTGTTGGTGCTGGTGGGGCGGCAGCGGGCCCCCTCTGGCCCCTCGCTGGGGCACGGGTCCGGCGCGGTGCTATCCACGGCCTCACCAGTCAGGCGGCGAGCCATGAAGCCGGCCATCGCGAGGTGGATCACGGCTTCGGATCGGGTCGTGAGCGCCTGGTAGTCGCACGACAAGCGGTGGTGCAGCATCAGCCAGCTGTAGGTCCGCTCGAGCGCCCAGCGTTTCGGGATGGGGGTGAAGCCCCTGGCCCCGGGGGCACGTTGCAGGATTTCAAGGTCGACGTCGAGGGTGGCGGCGTGATCGATGACGTGGTTGCGGTAGCCGCCGTCTAACCAGACCTTGGGCAGGCCGGGGTGGCCAGCGGCGACTTGATCCAGGAGCACACGGCCAGCGGTGGAGTCCTGCACGCCAGCTGCGGTGACCAGCACGGCCAGGAGCAGGCCGAGGGTGTCAGTGATGATGCTGCGTTTGCGTCCCACGATCTTCTTGCCTGCGTCGATGCCCTCGGTCCTAGCGGGGACGCTGGTGGAGGTCTTGACGCTCTGCGCGTCGATGACGCAGGCCGACGGCCCCGTGTTCCGTCCCCGCTGCCCGGGCATGGGACAAGGCGACAAAGGTGACGGCGTGTTCCTCTCCTTGAGGCCGGCCATCGTCTGTTGTGCCAGCCTCGCCGCCTAAAACATAGGCTTTGCCCGGCCGTTGCGCCGACGCTCCCCGCTAAGCCGCCCGGCCCTGGTCATGCTCTGCGGTTGACCGCCCGGAGGATTGTCAGAGGCCACATCTATGGTCGGGGCATGAGTTCCTCCCTGAGCGTGTACCTGCTCGATGTAACTGCCACTCGCGCCCTGATCGGCTCCCGCGACAACGACCTCCTCACGGTCATAGGTGACCGCTTCGGCGACCAGCTGGCCCATGCCGACGACGAGTTCACCGATTCCATCGAGGACGGCGCCCCCACCGCGTTCGAGGCGCTCAAGGCCGTCGTGAACAGCGGGCCCTTCAGCGACGACGAGAACCATGCCTTCCAGTACGGCTACGCCTTTGAGCGGCTGTGCGACTGGACCGGCTCCTTCCTCCCCAACGGCAGGTTCACCCCGCATCGCGGTGACTGGCTGTCCGTCGTCGACGAAGGCATGACTGCCCTGGGCATCACCGCGGTCTCCGTGGAGGACTTCTGGCTCGGCTCGCTCCCCCGCCCCCTGCCGCGGACGCATGTCCTCGACTGCGGCCAGTGGACCCACGAGCAGTGCACCAAGGCACTGGAGCAGTTCGAGGCGACCAAGCAGGCGGTCGACGCCTCGGGGCAGGCCCCGCCGCTGGAGCCCGAAGTCGTCGAGGCCGTCCTCCAGTGCGTCGGTTGGCTGCGGCATGCGGCGGCCCGGCCGGGTTACGGCGTCATCGGCTTCCGCTACTGAGACTCATGTGGCACGCAAGTACCCTCCGGGCACGCCGTTCTTGTTGTCAGACCCTGGACTTAGTATCCGCTCGTGAACCTCGAATCCCGTCTGCCCCATGGCATCGCCCTGCCGCCCGGCCGCACGATCACCTCGGACGAAGGTGACGGCGACGTCCAGCCGCTGTGGCTGAGCGATGCCCCAGCCTCGATCGAATTGTGGTCACAGCTGCGTGCCGGACACGCCGCCTCAGGGCTCTGGCCGCTCCTGCTCGACGCCCTGGACCCGCAGGATCCGGACTTCCGCCCCTGGGGCTGCGGCGAACTGTGGCCCGAGCGCATGTCCTCCCCGGCGGACCACGCCCCTGAGAGGCTCCTCGCCCGCTGGTGGCAGGACTACACGGCCACTGACGAAGACGACGACCAGCTCACCGCCGACGAGCGCCTCGCCGTCACCGCACCCTTCGGCCAGACCTGGCCCGGCCTCGCGCCCACGCCTGAACCCTCGACAAACCCCGATGAGATCGCTGAGCAGTACGCGCGAGTTTTCCTCGACCGAAATCCACACGCCCGACTCGGACTCGTCGCAGCAGCTCGCGGTGCCGACGCCCTCGTCACGACCGGCTGGATGGGACCCGCCAACTACGACAACGACACCGCCACCTTTGCCGCCGTCGTCCGCGATTGGGAGGACCGCTTCGGCGCGCGCGTCATCGGCGTCGGATTCAGCACCCTCCACCTCAGCATCTCCACGCCTCCAGCCCGGATCGAAGATGCCTTGGCCGTTGCTGCCGAACACTTCGCCTTCAGTCCCGACAACATCTGGCAGGGCTCACACCCGGACCTGGCCTCCTACGCCGACCATCTCATCGGCCTCAACTACTGGGAGTTCTGGTGGGATTGAGTCCGAAGGGAACGGCACGGGCAACGATCATGTCCTCCACCGGCAGCGATCTTCCGGCCCCCTGCAGCGCAGCAAATCAGCGCGGCTCATGAACAGCCCTAGGTTGTGTCCGGTGGCTCGCGTGACGCTTCCGCTGGGCACTCGTTTGTGGCACATGAGGCGGGGAGACCTGTCGGGTGAAGGGTGGGCTCTGCTGGAGCCGCACTTGCCAACGAATCACGGGTGAGGCGGACGCTGGCAATGCCGCCGTCGTGTAATCAACAGGATTCTGTTTCGACAGCGAACCGGCCTCCCCTGACGGGACCTGCTTCCTTGCTTCGGCAGCTGGAAGACGGTTCCTCAACGTCATCGCGGGTGGTCGGCGGATGGCACGTGGGAGAAGATCCTGCAGGCCGTTGAGCAACACCGATACCGAGGGACGGATCGACTGGAGCATAGTCAGCGTCGGTTTCACGACCTGCCGCGCTCATCAGCACGCAGCTGGCGCCTCCACCCGCGCCCCAAGACTCAGGGACGGTGCAAGAGCCGCACGCTCCGCGCCCCGTTCACCGTAAGGGGATAGGCCTGCTCTTGTGTGAGGGCAGGGCGAGTGACCCGCTGTGCCTGCGGGGACGGCGGGAATTGACCCAAACCCAGCCACTCGCCGCCGAGACACCCCACTGTCGGCAGACTGCGCCGAGTCTTGCGGTACTTGGCGAGCGCATCGACGCCCGTTCAAGATCCGGCCATCCCGGCGGCCGCCATCAGTTGGCGCACACCGCAGGTCAGGGGGTGGGCTTCCCCAAGCGTGCGTACGCAGTTCGCGAGGGTCCGCGTGTACAGGCGGCGCGCCTTGCGCGGCGCGCCCGACGCCCGATAGACGCCCGCCAGATTCATCTGTGTGGTGAGAGTGTCGAGATGATCCGCGCCCAGTTCCTTCTTCTGACGGCGAAGAGTGTCCCAGAACAGAGGGAGGGCCTGGCGAAAGTCACCTGCTGTGGCGAGGGCGACCGCCAGGTTGTGCGACGTGGTGAGGGAGTACGCGTGGTCGCGCCCCAGCGCAACGGTGCAGGCGGCGAGGTTGTCCTCGTAGAGCCTTACGGCGCGCGTCAGGTCCCCCGCTTCCTGATAGGCGCCGGCGAGGCCGTTGCGCGCGGTGAGTGTGCCGGTGTCCGAGGGGCCCAGCGCCCTCTCCATGCCCGTGACCGCCCGCTCGTACAGGGGCAGGGCGAGGGCAGGTCCTCCCGCGCGCTGCCGGGCGTAGGCGAGGAGGCCGAGGGCGGCGAGGGTGTCCGGATCGTCGGGGCCAAGGTCCCGCTCCCGGGCGATGAACGTCTGCTCGTAGAGCGAGGCGGCCTCGGCGAACTCCCCCGCCTCGCGGTAGGCATCGGCCAGGTGCCGACGGCTGTTGAGGATATCGGGGTGATCGGGGTGTTCGGGGCCGAGCGACTCCTCCCGGATGCGCAGGACCTCCTGGAAGAGGGGGAGCGCGCGCTCGGGTGCACCCGCCATGAGGTGGGCCGCCGCTAGATTGTGGCGGGCGGTGACCGCGTTGCGGTCGTCGGTGGCCTGCCGAGCGCCGACGTCCTCGCGTACTACCTCTTCGAGCAGGGGGATGGCCCGTGCGCCGTCCCCGACCGCCAAAAGCCCAAAGCCGAGGTCGGCGTTGCGGGTGTCGAGGACGTCGGGCTCGGCCAACGCCGTCGTTCTATCAGTGGTTTCGCCGCCCCCGGGGCCGGGGGCGGAAGGTTGCGGCCCGCCCGGGGACTCCTGGGGTGCGGAGCTGAGCTCGGCCATCCGCTCGAAGTCACCGGCCGAGCGGTACATGAGCGCGAGCGAGACGCGCGCGGAGCGTGTGAGGACGTGAAACTCGCCGAGTACCCGCTCCATGGCGGGCACCACCTCCTCGAACAGGGCGATGGCCCGCCGCAGGTCACCCGTGTCCCGCACGGCGAGCGCGAGGTTGCGCCGCACCAGAAGCGTGTCGGGGTGCTCGTCGCCCAGGACCCGTTCCATCACCTCGAGGACCGTCTCGAACTGGGTGACAATCTGCTCCAGGCCCTGCGGGCAGTGCGAGGTCCCCGTTTCCTCGTGCCGGGCGGCGAGCAGGTTGTTCCGCGCCGTGAGGGTGAGGTGATGCTCAGCGCCGAGCGTACGGACGCACGCGGCGAGGTTCTCCTCGTACAGGCGCACGGCTTCGGCGTAGTCGCCCGCCTCCTGACGGGTGCGGGCGACGATGTTGCGTTTCGACAGGGTGACCAGGTTTTCGTCCTCCGTCGGCGGGTCCAGGAGCAGCGCCATGCTCGGGGATATCGGTAGGCCCAGACGCGTCGCCATGCGGGCGACGTACGTGTCGTCGTGCTGGTCGGCGAGCAGCGCAAGGGCCTTGTCCGGGTGCCCTACAGCCCGATAGGCGTCGGCCAGGTTGTTACGGCTGGCCAGCGTGAGCGGGTGCGTCGCCCCGAGGACGTCCTCCGCGTCGCGCAGGATGCTCTCGTACAGGGAGACGGCCTGCCGCACGTTTCCCGCGGCGTCCTGGGCGGCCGCGAGGCCGTGCCGACAGGCCAGTGTGTGGACGTCGTAGGGGCCGAGTTCTCTTTCGTGGTGGTCCCGTGCGCGCTGTAGGTGCGCGGTGCTTCGGGCGGCCAGCCCCTGGCTGAGACAGAACACTCCCGCGTGATTCAGGAGCCGGGCCGTCGTCGTGGTGTCGGCGGACGGCGGCGAATGATCGGCCAGTGAGTCCATGTGCGGCAGCACGGTCCGTCCGAAGGGCCACGTGGCGGGATCTTGCCAGTCGGTCGACCGTACCGCTGTCTCGAGGGCGGCCGTCGCACGGTCCCGGGCCTCGTCGACGAGATGTGCGGTGCGGTGGGGGTCCGACGCGTCGGCGGTGCGCGCCACGGATTGGAGCAGCCGGTGCACGCAAAACGTCCGGGCCGCCGGGTCCACGGTGATCATGCTGTAGGCGTTGAGGATGCCGATGGCGCTCGCCACCGCGGCGGGCCCGCCCTCGCCGTCCACCAGGTCGACCGGGATCTCGTCCGGGGCGTACCAGGCGAGGGTACGCAGAACGGCCGGGGCCAGCGGCTGCAGTGCGCCGACCCGGTCCAGGGTCACCCGCCAGATGCGGGCGATGGTGCGCTCAGCGACCGTGTATCCGTCACCGCCGCGCTCGTACAGCGGCGTCGGGTCCTGCCGCAGGAGCTGCAGGTACGCATGGGGCGTCAGCAAGGGGTTTTGGGCCAGGAAGGCGGCGGCCTGCTCGACCGCCAGCGGCAAGTGGCCCAGTTCCGTGCACAACTCGTCAGCCCCGGTCAGGTCCCGGGAGCCACCGGATCCGGCGATACGGGTGAGCAGGGCCAGCGACTCGGCCGGCTGCAGCGCGTCGAGGCGGATGACGGCGCTGGCGTCGTGCCACACAGTGGCCAGCCTGCTGGTGATGAGGAAGTGGCCCTTCGGAGCGCGGGCCAGGAGCGGGGCTATGTCCGCGACGTGGTTGACGTTGTCGAGGATGAGCAGCCAGCCGCTGTGCGCGGCGAGCCACTGCATGCCGTTCTCGGCGAGGGCCTCCACCGTCATCGCCTTCGACGCGGCGGGCTGCAGCGACGCGGCCAGGGCGGCGAGGCCCTGTTCCACGGCCGAGGCGCTGTCCGCGGCGATCCAGCGGACGGGCGTGAGGCCATGCTTGCGGGCCCGGGTGGCGGCCCAGTGCACGGCCAGTGTGCTCTTCCCGATTCCCCCCAGCCCGTGCACGGCTTGGACCCACCCGCCGCGGCGCTTCTTCATCGAGGCGTCGAGCGCGTCGAGTGCCTCCGTGCGACCCACGAACTGGGGTGTCTTGTACGGCAAGTTGTCGAGTCCGCGCCGAGCCCGCACGTCCGCGACGGGGCGCACCGCCTCCGGCGGGAGCACCACGCTGGAGTGGTCGTTGTAGATGCCCGACACGGCGATGCCGCCGTTCGACGCGGTCGCGTTGCCGCTGCCCGAGACGTGCTGCGCCCCGGGGTCCTCCGGGATTGTGCCCCCGGCCAGGGTCCGCTTGCCCAGGTCGTACCTTCTGCCCCACCGCCACTTGGCCATCCGCGCCCTGGCCCTACTCCGTCACGATGCCGCTGATGGCACTGGATCCGGCGCCGGTCGCTTGCGCGTCGCCGGTGTTCACCGCGCGCGCAGCCGGCTGCCCAGCGCCGGGTTCCCCACCGGCCGATCTTCTGATCCCCGTCACCGCGCTGCCCCCGTTCAGCGCCGTCGCCCTGCCTGTCGCCAGGGCCACATCCTCTCCCGGGCCGTTGACGAAGGCCAGCAGCGTACGCAGGTCCCGCACGGCACGCTCCTGAGCGGCGGCGTCCAAGGACTCCAGCAGGGACTCGAACCGTCCCTGCCACGCGCCTTCCTGACGCAGCGCCTCCCGCTCGGGGTCGGCGGCGGCACCCGGTTCCAGCGCCTGGGCGGTGCGATCCAGACGCTCCAGTTCGGCCTGGGCCCGCTCGGCGTCGTCCCGCCCGAAGAGCGCGGCGACCCTGTCCCGCACCGCCTGCCACGCGTCGGTTCCCGCGGCCTGCACCACCGCACCGCCGCTCGCCGCGGCCAGCGCGGTCAACGTCTCTACCAACAAGGCCTGTTCCTCACGCCACTTGGACCGGAATCATCGCGATGTACCACTCCAGCGCACGTCGGGCGTCCAATCAAGTCGGCGCGGGGTATTTGTGGACGCTCCCGCCGGGTCGGGCTGTTTGGATGCCGGTTGCTGCCACGAGGTCGAGCACGCCGGTGACGTGCCGGTGTCGGGTGTCGAGCTGCTCGACACCCTTTCGGATCGCGGGCCGTTCGCAGCCCCAGCGGACCGCGTGGTCCTCGGTCTGCGTAAGAGCTGTCGCGCTCGCGGCATCTGGCGAGGTGATCCATGCGGTCGGCTCGGGTGGCGGACGGTGAACCGTGCGGGACAGTGTGGGTCGTGGAGATGCTTCAAGCCGTTCCGGGCTGGGGCGTTGGCGCTCGGCTGTGCTCACCCCACACGCGTTTTGGCCGATGCACGGACGACCCAACGACCGCTACTGGTCACAGAGCCGGACCCGTCTGACCCGAGAGAGCAGAACTCAGGTTCCGCAAAGGTCTCGACGCTGTGCCAGGACGGGGCGGCACGAGGCCCGCTCTACCGATCAGGATTCACGGCCACTGGTTCTGTGTAGGGATTGATTCGTGCCGCCCCTTCACTACCCATTAGGTTTCGCACCAGTTGAGGGTGGCCTCGCCGATGAAGCGGCGGGCCATAAGGTCGATCATCACGAGGTGGATCAAGACTTCGGACCGGTGCGGGCGAGTTTTCGTAGTTGCGGACGAGTCGACGGCGGTGCATGAGCCGCCCGATGCTCCGCTCGATCGTCCAGCGCCGCGGAATGATCGTGAACCCCTAGACGCCCCGCGGGCGTTGCATGGGGTGCACGTCGATGCCCTGGGCGCCGTGGTCGATGCCGGTGGTCCGGTAGCCGACGTCAACGCCACGCTGTGAAGGGCAGCGGTACGGGTTTTCCTCTGGCTACACGCTCACACGGAAACGTCATCTCATCACGAACGGCTCTTGACCATTGATTTGTCGCTACGGTAGCAGCCACACCCGTCAGCATGATTGCCCGAAATCTGGGGTACCGATAGCCGCACCATTATGTGCGCCGATCACACACCAGAAAGCCAGGAGGCACAACCGATTTGACATGGAAGGCTGACATGGACAGTGAAACCTACGGCGGCGAGAGTACGGATAACATGACTCTCGGTATCTACCGGCACTACAAAGGTAACTACTATCGCGTGCTCCATGTCGCGCAGCACAGCGAGACCGATGAGCGTCTGGTCGTCTATCGAGACTTGAACGAAGAGAGAGGGAATGTCTGGGTACGCCCTCTCGCAATGTTTCAGGAAACCATGGTGGTCGGATCGGGCCGAACTCCGAGATTCTCCCTCATCAAAGAGGAAGGAGACATCGACGACGCAGGAACAACCATCTGAGATCACACCTGAACGATCGAGGACCGTCCGCATTCTCTATGTAAACCGCAGAGGCGAAAAGGCGTGGCGGCGCATTCAACCGGTCTACATCTGGTACGGCGCGACCGACTGGCACCCCGAACATCAGTGGCTCATACCCTGGCACGCGCGCAGCGCCTGACGCGGCATGCACTTTTTTTGGCAGGTCAACCGCCGCGGCGGCCTGAGCGGGGCCCAGCCCGACCGAGGACGGCCCGATCCCCCCGCCCTCCTGCGCCAGGTCGGCAGCCGGGGTTGAACCCCTGTCATACCTCCGTGGTACTCATGTCCCATGAGCCAGTTCCGCGACTTCAACCTCAAGCTGCTCGTCATCGAGAAGCTCATGTACGGCCCCGATCCGCTCCTGCCGGTCTACAACCTGCCCGCGCAGCTGGCAGGACGCGGGATCGCCGATCCCGCGTCCTACGTCCTGGAGAACGGCATCCACGACCAGGTACTGCCGGAGTCCCGGGCCCATTTCGAGGCCCTGGAGATCCCTGCCGAGCTGCTCACCCGCATCGAGGAGCTGTGCTTCGACGCCGGAGCGGATGTCTTCTGGCACTGCGCCCCCGCCTGGGACGGCGAGGACGACCTGTTCGACGTCCGCTCCCTGGACGACCTCGCCCTGCTGCCCAACCTGCGAGAGGTCACCTTCGTGGAGGACGGCGTCCTGGCGGTACCGGACGCAGCGAAGGTCTTCGCCGCACACGGGATCGACACCGACTGAGCCCCGGCACCCGTTCGTTGCTCGCCCCTCAACCAGACCCTGAGGGCCTGGGAGACCTCTTCGCTGCTCGCCGCTCGGGTGAGATCGACGGTCCGCACGCAGTGTGCATCGGCATCGTCCACCGCCCAGGAGCGCGTGCAGGGCAGGAGCCCGGCGGTCAGCGCCGGGACCACCCACTGCATGAGGGCCAACTGGCGCTTGGCATCCCGGACCTTGACCGGGACCCCCTGGGCCACCTCCTCCTCCTGGCCCTCCTGCTTCTCCCAGGGACGCCAGGTCGACCTGCCTGCCCACGTTTCGCGTGCAGGCCGTCGCCCCGATGGCCACCGCGCTCAGCACCCACTTGGCCGCCATAACCGCCGCGACTGCGCTTCGACCCCGCACACATCCCCGCACGGCGGGCGGCAGCCTTGCGCGGCTACTTGATCATCTCCGGAGACTGCCCCGAGCGACCCTGTGGGAGCCGTTGAAGGAAGAAGAGTCACCCACGCGTCGCCGCACGGCCCACTGGCAAGCCGGCCCCAGCTCCTGTGTCGCTTCGAAGACGCAATGACCGGCTCCGTGCTCCAGCCTGAAGCCGACACAGTCGTCGAGAACACGGTGGGCGGCCTGGACAAGTATCTCGCCGAGACCGGCAACCACCTGTCTGCTGCAGAGGCCGACTTGCAGCGGCACCTGGTGAGCGCGCTGCCCGGCTGCGGACCTCTACCTGCCGGGTGGCGGCACGGGGATTTCAGGGAGTGCAACCTGCTCTGGGCTGACCGACGCTGCGCATTGATCGACTTCGAGCGCAGCGAACCGGGTCCGCTCGTCGCGGACTTCGGCAAACTCGCCACCTCGCTGTGGATGGATCATCCCGAACTGCGGACCGCCCTGTTCGAGGGATACGGGCCGGCCTCTGTCCAAGTCAGAGGAAGGGGTGCTGACAGCGTTCGCAGCAGCTGGCGCCCGCCCACCGCTCTGGCCTACGGCCCCCTGCGCGGCGACCCGCTCGTGGCCGCGCATGGTCGGCGCACCGTCGAACCCCTGCTGCAGGAGGGCCGTCTGTGCGCCACGCGCCTCACCTGCTGATCGCTGAGGTGGCCTAGGCCTTCCCTGCTGCACGCGAACGGTGCAGTCCAGTGCGCACGCCGCAAACCGGTGGCATCCCGCGCACCGGGACAACTCGCCTTCGTAGGCGGCCCCCTCGAAGCCGGTGAACCGCTCGACCACGCCGCGCGGCGCGAAGCGGAGGAGGAGGAGACGGAGTCGGCATCAGCGCCGAGCAACCGGAGTTCGGCGGCCTCATTCACCACCTCATTCACCACCACGAATCCGGCGACGGCCCGGACCGGATCACCGCCGTGTTCGTCGCCCAGTCGTGGACGGGCGAGCCGCACAACGCCGAGCCGGACAAACACGAGGGGTTGTTCTGGGTATCGATGGAGAAGCCCCCATCGGACTGCGACCCGTACACCACCGCCATCTTCCACATGCTCACCCACCGCCCGTCCTACCGGGCTCTGAACTGGCCGACGCAGGGAGGCAGCGAGTGAAGCGATTCTTCGGCAAGGTTCGCATGGCGGAGCCCCAGGTATCCGACGCAGAGCGTGAGCTCTTCGGCGGGCCGCTGCGCTACGACATGGGCTGGTCCCAACATGAGCACGCGGGCCTGGACTTGACCATGCGATCCGCGCTGCGCCAGATGCCCAGACTCGTCGGCGCTGCCCTGCGAATGGCCTGGAGCGCGGATCGACGCGCGCTCGTGGCGGTGGCGATCAGCGAGCTCGGCCAGGGCATCGCCGCCGCGGTCGGCCTGCTGGCCATCAACGCGGTCATGCACGCGCTGTTAGGGGGCGGAGACGCTGGCGAGCGGCTGCACGCCTTGCTGCCGGGCCTGCTCGCCGCCGCGGGCGTCACCGTCGTCAACTCCGCCCTGGCCGGCTGGTCGACCTCTCGGGCCGGCCGCCTGGAGCCGAAGGTCGAGCGGATCGCCACCACGCAATATCTGGCCGCGGCCACCGCCGTCGAACTCGAAGCCATCGACGACCCGGACTTCCGGCGGCTGATCGACATCGCCCAGTACGGGCCCGCCTCCGCGCGCCGCATGATCGGCGCCTGCGTCGCCGCCCTGAACAGCAGCATCTCGCTGGTCGCCACGGCCGGTGTGCTCACCGTCCTGCATCCGGCGCTGCTGCCCATGCTGCTGGTCATCGCCGCGCCCCGGGGTTGGGGTGCCATGCGGGTGGCGCAGGAGCGCTATGTGTCGATGATGAGCTGGATCGAGCACCTGCGGGCCAGCCGTCTCATCGGGAACCTTCTTACCGAGCGGACGGCCGCCCAGGAAGTACGTATCCACGCCGTGGGTCCCTTTCTCCTCGACCGTTACCGGCGCATGGCGGCGAGCGCGGAGGCGGAGCAGGAGCGCCTGGCCTCCAGCAAGGCCGTCACCGAATGGGTCGCCTCCGCGCTGTCCGGGCTTGCGATGGCGGCCACCTACGGAACGATGATCTGGCTGATCATGGCCGGGCACATGAGCCTCGCCGTCGCCGGCACCGCCGTGATCGCGGTGCGGACCGGATCGGCGAGCCTGGGCGCCCTGGTGATGAACATCAACCAGTTGCACGAAGAGTCCCTCTACGTCCGGGACCACGGACAGTTCCTGGTCGAAGCTGCGCAACGCGCCATCCCCCAGACCGGCAGTCCTGTACCCGACCAGGTCAAGCAGGTCTCCCTGGAACACGTCACCTACCGGTATCCCGACCGCGACGCACCGGCCTTGGACGACGTGACGCTCACGTTCCCCATGGGATCGGTCACCGCCGTGGTGGGCGAGAACGGCTCCGGCAAGAGCACCTTGATGAAGATCCTGTCCGGTCTGCTGCTGCCGCACGGCGGCTCGGTGAAGTGGGGGGAGGCCGAGATCTCCGGGTTGGAACGTGCCCGGGTCTTCGACCGCGTTTCCCTGCTCACCCAGGATTTTCAGCGCTGGCCGGTCACGGCCGCGATGAACATTCGCATCGGCCGTCCCGGCCACGACGCCTCGACGCGCGACCTGCAGACGTCCGTCGACTATGCCGGCGCCGGATCGGTCACCGCGAAACTGCCCAACGGGCTGGAGAGCATGCTCGGCCGCTTGTTCCGCGGAGCCATCGAACTCTCCGGCGGGGAATGGCAGAAAGTGGGTCTGGCCCGCACCCACTGGCGCAGCTCAACATCGCAATCGCACAGCGTCCTCATCGTCGACGAGCCGACCTCTGCCCTCGACCCCGAAGCGGAGATCGCTGCCTTCGACCGCATCCGGCGACTGGCCGCGCCGCATCGGGCCGTCGTCCTGGTCACCCACCGGATGTCCGGCGTCCGCCACGCCGACCACATCTACGTCCTCAACCAGGGGCGCCTGGCCGAACACGGCACCCACGACGACCTCATGGCCGCAGGCGGGCGCTACGCCGCCATGTTCGCCACCCAGGCCGCCCAGTACGCCCCGACCCCGAACGTCCCGAAGCCTGCCTCACCCAGCGTCATAGACCAGGCATGACCCGCTCCACGGAAGGGGCAGAGCCATGCTCTCATCTCCTCCTCCATCAGCAGGAGTTACTTCGCCTTCAGTCCCGTCGGCCTCGGCCGCACAGTACGCAGGATCACGGCACGCGGCGCGGCCTGGCGCCGCCGCAATCATTACCGCTCAGGTCGGCCGCGTCCTGCTGGTCCTCCCGACTTACCGGCAGGGCGACCAGTGGTTGCCGTCCGGCGGAGGCGTCGAACCCGGTGAACACCCGCACGCCGCCTGCCGACGCGAGATCACTGAAGAACTGGGCTTGGAGGAACCGGCCCTGGCGGGCGTGCTCGCCGTGCACTCGCTCTCGCCGCACCCCCTGACATCGGGCACGGCCCGCCCTTCCCCGGAGAGATCCGGCTTTTCCGCGGTAACTCACCAGGGTGAGGATGGCCTTGACGGCGGTAGTAAGCCGTGCCAACGCAGACTCGTGCTTTATCTGCGTGGCGTCCAGCCGCCGAGCCGGGTGCGGGCTCCTACCACCAGAGGCCGGGCGACGGCGGTAGGAGCTACCACCGCAGGTCACAGCCTAGACATCGCCCGCCCGCAGGAAACATCCGAGCGCTGATCCACAACAGCGCCACCACATCACGAGCCCGAGCGCCGCACCATGCGGCGGACGGCACCCGGCTGCACGCTCAGTGGACCGGCCGCCAACAGGCCGACGCCTCGTCCAGAGTCCGGCGCGCCGGCTCCCGGGTCGGGTCGTCCCAGATCAAACAACCCCACACCAGACCGGGCACATCAGCTCCCATCCGATCAGCCGGCCCCTCGGTGAGCGTGCCAAACACCTCGTCGAAGTAGTCGGCCATCGAGGGCAATTGGGGGCCAACCGGCGGCTCATCCAGGTACCAGGAGCCCACCCCGTCATCGGACACCCAATGACCGGATTCCGGGCCGGCCTCGTCACCGGTCAGCCACGGCACCCCTGCCAGACCGTCCCAGGGGTCCTTTCGCCCCATGCCGGGAAGGCGGGGCCCCAACGCCTGGTCCGGGGACATGATGATCCCGTTGGGCAGGAACGCCCCGGAACCGACCTCGCCTTGTTCGTCTTCCTCGATGATCTGGTGCTCCACTCCCCCGCACAGCCGCCACAGGGCAGCCAGCTCCACCGGAAGCCCGAAGCCCAGCTGCCGGCGAAGCTCCGCATCCGCCGCACCGATCTCCCTCTCCGACGCCGGCGGCAGCAAACTCCGCCGCGACAACGGCGCGTGCTCCGCCAACCACTGCTCGAGCCGGCCCCACGCCGCCTGCACCCGCTGTATCTCTTCGCTCATGCAGGGCACCGTACAGAGCACAGGTGCCCGGCAGGCCCGGTTGCGGCCACGACCACTGCCGGTAATGGCCCCACTGGGCGGGGAGACGACCTGCTCGTATCTGTACCGTTTGGCCGCGGGCTGGAGCTTGCCGCAGCGGGAGCTGCTGGGCTGGTGGCAGCAGACCCCCACGGCGGCCTCGCCAGCCAGACCCCGTACGAACACCTCAAGCAGAGCACCTTGCCCCAGGCGTAACCGATGATCTTTAGCCGCACAACGACGGAGCAGCCGGTGCAAGGCGCGAGGCGGTCGCTTGAAAGGGTGCTACGGCTCTTCCTCTGTGAGCCTCATCGGCGACAATCGAGCTACTTCGAACGGTCTCTCCTTTGTCGCGCCACTGTCTGAGTCGTCTGAACGGGCAAATCCAGCCGGTCCGAGCTGTCCGGTTTAGCCGAGCCAAACGATGCCGAGGACGGACAAGCTCCGCGTGGGTCGATTGATGACGTAGACCACGGACAGTAGTCCGATCGAGGCGGCGCGGACGTCCTCGCCTTCTGGGTCGCCGGTATTCCACTGAGGCCAGCCCCAGGGGGTGCGCTTCGCGAGGTCGAGGACGTCGCGGATCATTTCCTTGGCGGGCTCGGGAAGTTCGGTAGCGGTCTTCGCGGCTTCCGGGGAGAGGCGTATCGACCAGGAATCACCGGTCACCTGCGGCTACCCAGGACGTCGTCCAAGTCCACGAACCCAGTCTCGTCCCGGCCGGAGTCCAAATAGGCGTCGACGGCCGGGGCCGCTGCGATGCGCAGCTGCCAGGCACGTACGACGTCGTGGACCGGGGTGAGGCTGTACGTGTGGCGGGAGTCCTCCAGGGCCTTGGCCCAGTCCCGCTCGAAGGCTGGCACCCAGGTGTCGGCGCGGCGCTCGTGGCGCAACTGGGCCAGCAGTCGGGCGGCGGCGGCCGGGGCCGGCGGGGCAGGGGCTTCCTCGGGTTGCGCGCTCATCGGCTCCTCCTGGCGGGTCCTGCTGCCACGGTACGCGCGCCGTACGACGGCCGGGGCCGTCATGGCGTGGTTCGTTGCGAACTGACCACGAACCCGAACCTGAAGACCGGCGCTTGGGCGCGGTGGTCGAAGGCGTTCAGAACCGAGATGAGAGCGAGCTGCATCGCCTCGCGGACCGTCTCGTAGCCTCGGATGACGTCCTCCTCAGGGCAGTTGGTCTCCGCCATGTCGAGCGACGCGCGGTCCAGACGGTCGTAGGTGCACCAGTCGATGTGCACGTGGTCACCCCCTCGACGTAGCCCGGCGCGCCCCGTCGTCTGTGCCCCGTTGGTGGCCCGGTGGGGCGGGGGTGAAACCGGCGCTCGCCACATCGAAGCGCAGCCGGGCCACGAGCTCTTCGGCTGAGGGCGGGCCCGTGCCACCCTCAGTCCTCTAGCGGGCCTGGGCACGGGCGATGGCCTGGGTGTGCTGGCGCAGGGCGACGTCCTGCCTTGCCCAGGTGGCTGCCACATAGTTGAGGAGCTCGGCCGTGGCGCGTTGTGCGTCACTGGGGCGGTCGGCAGCCTGGGCGAGCGAGATCGGCGGCCCAGGAGGCGGCTTCCTCCGAGGCGGGTGCGCAACCTGCATCCGCGGCTCTCCGTCAGGCCGTTCATCCAGCCAAGCCGCCATGCGAGGGGGCTGGCCCCCAGCTTGCTCCTCTGCGGCTCTTCTCCGCCGCGCGAGCGTCCCAACCGGGCTGCTTTGAGGCGGGCCTTGCCGTCTGCGCACTGACGTGGCGTCGCCGGCTTCTACTTTCCGGCAAGGCTTCCCGTCTCCCCGTGTAATGTGCACTCGCGTTCTGCACTTATTACGGAGGGAGCCGCATGGACGCCGAAGTCGTACGTTCATGGGTAGAGGGCTGGGCTGTCTCACGCGGAGCCGCGCCGCCGGTGTCCGAGCCCTGGGGCTTCACCGTCGACGTCGGCCTGCCTGGTCAGGTCACCCGGCACGTGCTGACGGATGCTGACGAGTCACTGGTCCGCAAACTGACGGAGACGGTTATCGCCCCGGACACCTGGCTCAAGCTCTTCCTGCCGCCGCGGACTGTCGCCTCGTGGGCAGCGCCCGGCTGGCGCCTTGATGACGACGGTTTCCTGATGTCGGCACTGCTGCACACCAACACCGCGGTGGCCCCCGACGGCTACCAGGTGAGCACGTGGGCGCGGGGCGGTGTCACGCGGGTGCTCGTGATGACGGAGGCTGGTGCGTTCGCCGCCCGTGGCCAGGTCGCCCTGCCTGGTTCTGGGCGCACCGCTGTCTTCGACCAGGTCGAGACGTCGTCGACCCACCGGCGCAAGGGACTTGGCAGCCTCGTGATGAGGACGCTTGCCAACGCCGCTGTTGCCGCGGGCTCCTCGTCTGCTGTGCTGGCCGCGACGGTCGAGGGGCGGGCGCTTTACGAGTTCCTGGGGTGGCGCACTCACGGCCCGCTGACCAGCATGGTCCGTGAGGCTTTGCCGCGGAGGCCGGAGATGTGAGCATTCCCTGGGACCCAAGGAAGTTCAAGGAGATGCTGCCGTTCCTCACCCGTGAGTACGGCAACCCCTCCAGCCAGCACGCCTTCGGACGCATCGCGGCCATGGCCGTTCGCACCGCCCACCGCCAGGTCGCCGACCCGGTCGGCCACCCACAGCGAGCTCGAGGTCGTCCTCACCTCGCGCCACCGAGACCAACCACTTGGCTTCCGTCGGCGCCACCTGAGGCCGCCCGCCCGCGCGGCGGGCACATCGTCACCACTGCGATCGAGCACGAGGCCGCCCCCGCCGCCTGCCAGCGGCTGGTCGACCACCACGACTTCACTCTGACTCGCGTCCGGGTCGACAGACACGGCCGCGTCCGCCCCGGCCGCAGCGGCACCCGCATCACCACCCAGCAGACCAGCGGCAAACAAGAACGCGGGCTGCGGGCCGGCACCCCCAATGTCCCCGCCATTGCCGGCCTCGGCGCAGCCGCCCACCTCATCACCACCGATGCCGTTCCCGCCCCCGACCCACGTCCGAACCTGCGCGACCGGCTTCAGGACCGTCTCCTCGCCGCGGCCCCCGGCGCCACCCTCAACGGGCACCTCATCAGCGGCTGACCGGGAACCTCCCCTCACCCTCCCCAGCATCGAGGCCACCGACCTCCTCGACCGCCTCCCGAGTGCGCAGGGCCAGTTCTGCGCAGCCGCGTCCGCAGTGCACAGAGCTGCCCCACCAAGCGCCGGCGCTGCGAACAGCACCGTCGCAGCCCTCATCGTGGCCCGCCATCGGCAGGGAGGCGGCTGCGCAATGGGATGCCATCAGCCGTCACAGCGCCCAACAAGCGCGCTGGTAGCTACCGACCGCCTTCCTCGACGCCACCCCGGCCACCGTGCCCTGACCCCGACCATGGCACGTCAGCGCAATGCACAGACCACGCCGCCCTTCGCCGGTCTCCTTCGCAGGCACCGATCCTGACCGGTCGATCGGCGCTGCGCAGCCTCACCGCGCAGCCACCCGTATCGTCCCTTCCCGCCCCGGCAGCGGCAGCGGCAGCGGCAGCGGCAGCGGCAGCGAGGATGTTGCGCACCGATCCCCGGCGGCTGAGCGACGTCACAGCACGCAGGAACGCAAAGGTGACTGCGCAAGCGAGCGAGCAACGGCTGGGCCGTCCACCGCCACCCGCTCGCTGCGCACGTCGGCACCGCGCAACAACGCCCCTGCAGAGCGCCGCGGGTACTGGTCGGCTGGACCGCGGTAGATGCCAACCACTGTCCTTGACGCCGCGACCACCGGGCCCGACCACTACGCCCCACGACACTGCGCCCACCGCCTCGCCCCCCGTGTGGCCCTTGCGGCGATACGCCGACGAGCGGACGCTGCGGCGTGTCGGCGACGGTAAGGCTGCGGACCCACCGGGATGGGGGGCGCAGGCAAGGCCGCTGCCTTTTGGCCGGCGCGCACACGGCCCGCACGCCGACCGCCCCCACCGGGCCACGTCTCAGGGGCTGGTGGTCGGGCCGACCACCGCCCCGACCACCACTTCGTGACTGCATCGTCACCGTGGTCGGGCCCTGGTGGTCGACAGACCGGTCGGGGTGAGGGGGTACCTCAAAGCATCAATCCCCCATAGGGCTCCGGTAGTTACCGCAGTTGTAATGCCCGGGCCCGACCCAGTTCCCAGCAGCGTCCGGTGGCCGCCGGTGTCGCGCTGCCCCAGATGCGACGGCTTGTGCAAATGGCCGCGCCGGCGTGTGCCTGTTGAAGGGCCGACGGGGGCGGTGGAGTCTGAGGTGCTCTGGCGGCGTGCTGGTGAGCACGCGTGATGGTGGAGTCGACGCTGATGTTCCAGGCGATGCCGCCTTCGGCGTCGGTTGCAGACTGAACGTGTCGCACAGCCTCTCCCAGTTCCGTTGGCCGTCCACAGCAAGTGCCGCTTGTGACGGTCTTCCACGGGCTGAAGCGTTCGGGCAGTTCCCGTCACTGTGCCCCGGTGCCAGCCGGTGGATGATCCCGTTGATCACCTGTCGGTGATCGCGCCACCGGCCGCACCGCTTGCGCCCCACCGGTAAAAAGCGGCTCCGCCAGCGCCCGCTCGCCGTCCGGCAGATCCCCCCGACTCGGCATGGTCAGCCCAGAATCTTCTCCCTGTTCGCAGTGCTACGGCTATTCGATGACCGCGGTGGCTTCGACCTCGACCAGGAGGTCCGGCTCCCCCAGCGCCGCGACGCCCAGCAGGGTGATCGGCTTAACCGGATCGATGCCCAGTTTCGCTGCTGCCCGGCCCACGCCCTCACCCAGCAGCGGCATCTTCTCGGGACTCCAGTCGACGACGTAGACGGTCAGTTTCGCCACGTCATCGAAGGAGCCACCGATCGCGGCCAGAGCGGTACTGATGTTGAGATAGCACTGCTCCACCTGAGCGGCGAAGTCCCCCTGGCCCACGGGCCGGCCGTCGGCGTCACGGGCGACCTGCCCCGCGAGGAATACCAGCTTCGATCCGGTGGCAACCGACATCTGTCGGTAGACCTCAGGCTTCGGCAATCCCTCGGGATTGAGCAGCGTCACAGACATGAACGGCCTCTTCCTCGTGGCATATGGAGCTGCAAGATCGGCACCCATCAAAGCATAGCGATGCTATGTATTGTGAGGCCATGGCAAGGACGAAAGATCCAGCGGTCCGCACCCTGCTCCTCGAGCGGGCCGCACAGATGCTGCGGACGAGGGAACCGGTCACACTGCGCACCCTGGTCGCCGGAACCGGCGTATCAACGATGGCCGTCTACACATACTTCGGCGGTATGAACGGACTCTGGAAAGCACTGCGACAAGAAGGCTTCACCCGTCTGGCCGCCGGACTCGCAGCCGTCAAGATGTCCGCAGACCCGGTACGAGACCTCGCCGCTCTGGGTGGCGCCTACCTGGCCAACGCCCTGGAAAACCCTGACCTCTACCGCGTCATGTTCGACGCGGGCTTCGACCTCGAAGACGCCGGCGCCGCGGACGAAACCCTGCACCGTCTTGTCGAGGCCATCGAACGGGCCAAGGCGAGCGGCCGCTTCCGCGACGAGGTCGACCCGCTGGAACTGGCAACACAGAGCTGGGCTATCGGCCACGGACTCGCCTCCCTCGTCGCCACCGGCCCCCTGCCGCACCAGACCCTTGCTCACGGCGCACCCATGCTGACCGCACTGTTCACCAGGGCAGGAGACGAACCCGCCCGATGCCGCCAGTCGGTTGAGCACGGCTGGGGCCAGCCAGCCCCAACCCCGCCCAACTCTCGTCATCGGAGAGCCAAAGCCTAGAGGCGTCCCCGCCCCGGCTCCTTGTCGTCGATCTCGCCCAACCTCTCCTCGCTGTCGCGCGCGCGGAGGGGGGCGACGACCACCTCAATATCATCCATGGCGAGCAGCATCCCGGGAGGGCCGGCGAGGTCGCCTGAACGATCGAGGTGCCGCGTCCGGCCATTCGCGGCGAAGCCACGGGCCAGTTCACCGCAATTCGGCCTGGGCTGTGCGTCCGAACTTCTGGACGGCTGCCGCCCCCGGGGACCGCCACAAGTCGACCGCGAGCCAAGCGAGGGTGGCGCCGACCACGATGTGCAGGGCGCTGGTGAACAGCGAGTCCGGCAGGGCGATCAGGAAAGCGAAGAGCGGCAGCATCGTCGCGTACGCCCATGACGGGACGCGCGGGAACACCCGGGCGCGAATCATTGCTGCCCCGAACAGAGCACAGCCCACGGCGAAGACGGCTGCGGAACCGATGAGCGCGGGGATCGTGGGTCCTGTCAGGGCTTCCTCGACGAGCGCGTCGTCGAAGTAGAACAGCACCAGGTTCGAGGAAAAGGCGGCACCGCCGAACAGACCGAGGCCTATGAGGTTGATGACGTAGCCCGTCTCGCCGAAGCGTCCGGTGACCAGGGCCTGGCTCCGGTGCAGTGCGGCGAGCAGGGGCAGCGAGAAAGCCGGGGACAGAGCGAGGAAGAAGCTGGTCGCAGCGGTCTCCCCGGTGAAGGCCTCGACGAGTGCCGGCAGCGCGATGAGCAGCCCTGCCAGCACGCCGGACAGGGCGCCGATGCGGGCCGGGCGGTCGGACGGGTACGTGGGCATAGTGCACTCCCAAGCGTCGAAGGTGAGGCCCGGCCTGGGAACGTACGGGCCGGGGGCCAAGAACGTTAGGGAGCCGGCGGCCGCCGACGGCAGGTGCAGAACGACGAGAATGACTGCCGGTCGTCATGACATTGCTCAACTCTGTCCGGCCGTTCGGCACGTGCATAACGACCACTATCTGCCGCACCCGCCCCCGCACCCTCGCCCTGCGGACGTCACCCCGCCTAGCCTGGACGGCACGTGGGAGGGGGTGAGTGCATGGCGACGTACGCGCCCGTGCCGTGGGTGTCCCCCCTGCTGTACACCACAGTGCTGGCCGGGGGCCTCTACTACGCGGCGGCAGATCTCGGCGGCGCAGCCAGCCCGTCGCCCTGGCGCCTGGCAGGATTCACCGCGGGGCTCGCAGCGCTGTTCGCCTTGGAGGCGCTGGAGCCGAAGGCGTCGCAGCGGGAATGGGGCGAGGCGCAGCGCGGCCCGGGGACGGGAAAACCGTGGCTGCGCACGGTGATTGGGGCCTGGAGACGGGTGATTCCGTCCCATCCGAGGCATGAGGCAGAGACGCGGGAGGGCTTGTCCGAACCAGAGCGCCGGCCCCGGCCGCAGGCGCCAACCCTCCCCACAGGCGAGGCCTCGCCGCGGTCGTCGCCGTCACGGGCACGGCGCCAGCCCCGGGCCCGCCACGCAGGGATGTTACTCGCGCGCTGCACCCTGACCGCCGCGGTGGTCGCACTCGATGTCTCCGGCCTGGCTCAAGTCCTGTATGTGCTGCTGCCGTTCACTGCGTACTTCATCTTCGGGCGGGGTATCGCACTCGCACTGGGGGCGCTGTGCGTGACCGGTCT
This sequence comes from Streptomyces sp. NPDC002853, assembly GCF_053591915.1. Lineage (NCBI taxonomy): Bacteria > Bacillati > Actinomycetota > Actinomycetes > Kitasatosporales > Streptomycetaceae > Streptomyces > Streptomyces sp. NPDC002853. The sequence goes on from NZ_JBSFUS010000018.1 coordinate 87,571, forward strand.
CCTCACCGGAAACGTGCTGACCGCACCCGGCTGGCACCGCGACCTGGAGCACGTGTCCGATCTGCTGATGCTGTGTGTCGGCCTGATCCTCGCGCTCTCCATGGCCGCCGTTGCCGTCGGTGAGCAGCGGGCACGGCGCGCCCTGGAGGGGTACGCCACGCAGGTCGCGGAACTGTCCGCGGCGGCCGAGCGCAACCGTCTGGCCCGGGACATCCATGACAGCCTCGGGCACCATCTCACCGCCGTGTCCGTGCAGTTGGAGATCGCCTCCGAGTTCCGTGCCCTGGACCCCGACTCCGCTCAGCACGCTGTCGACGAGGCACGGCAGTCGGTCAAACGCGCACTCGGCGACGTAAGGAGGTCTGTGCGAGCCCTGCGCAGCGAGGCGCCCCGCTCGTCACTGGCGGCAGCACTCGCGGATCTCGCACGGGGCCGCGAGGCCCGGCCTCACGTCACCGTGGAAGTGAACGGCGTGGAAGACGGCTACGACGTCGCAGAGTTGACCGCGTTGTACCGCGCCGCGCAGGAGGGGCTGACGAACGCCCGCCGCCACGCGCGGGCTTCGCAGGTGACGGTGTCGATCTGCCTGGATGAGCATTGCGCCGAGCTGGTGGTGAGCGACGACGGCCGCGGCTTCGCCCTGGACGGGGTTCCAGCGGGGTTCGGGCTGCTGGGGATGCGGGAGCGGGTGCACCTGGTGGGCGGGAGGGTGGACCTCGAGAGCGAAGTGGGCGCGGGGACGCGGCTGACGGTGACGGTGCCCCGCGGCACCGGCGGGGGCAGGTCGGTATGAGCGAGGAGGCGGCGGGGCCGGTGCGCGTGCTCGTCGTGGACGACCAGCGGCTCATTCGGGACGGCATCGCGTCCCTGCTGTCCATCCGGCCGGGTATCGAGGTCGTCGGCACGGCAGTGGACGGCCGCGAAGCCGTCGCGAAGGTGCTCGAGCTGGGCCCGGACATCGTGCTGATGGACGTCCGGATGCCGGAAATGGACGGTGTCGAGGCCGTCGCTGTCCTGCGCCGCGAGGCGCCGGAGTGCCGGGCGGTGATGCTGACGACCTTCGATGACGAGGAGTACGTCGTTGAGGCGTTGCGCGCGGGTGCCTGCGGCTATCTGCTGAAGGACCTCCCGGCTGACGAACTCGCCCACGCGGTCCGCCTCGCCCACGCCGGCGTCACCCAGCTCGACGCCTCCGTAACCCGCCGTCTCGCCGCGTCCCTGCCCTCGCCGGGCACAGAGGCGAAGCAAGTTGCGGCTCTCAGCCCGCGCGAGATCGACATCCTGCGGCTGGTGGCGCACGGCAGGACCAATCGGGAGATCGCCGCGCAGCTGTACCTCAGCGAGGGCACCGTGAAAAACCACGTCTCCCGCATCCTCGGGCGCCTCGGCCTACGCGACCGCACCCAAGCCGCCCTGCGTGCCCGCGACTTGGGCCTGCTGTGAGCAGGCGCCCCCGACCAGAGCCGAGAACCGTGCACCAGCTCAGGCACACCATGGAACACGGCAGGCGTGGGGTGCCATTCCTTCCGGGCACAGAGCCTTGATCACTGCCTTGCGGATCGCTCGCCATGTCCGCAGGGAACACACCAAGTGGACGCGCAGCTCAACTGCTTCCCGCTCGCCGCGGTTCTGGCCAGGATGTTCGATGGCCCACTGTTCCACCAGAAAGTCGTACATCTCAGCGGTCGTCAGGTCGCTGTCGGGATAGGTGCGGGCCACGTCCGACTTGACGATCCGGGCACTTCGGGATTCTGCAGTCCGGGCGATGAGTTCCCTGACCCATGCCAGCCCCTGTTCGTCCGCATACAAACCGAACCTCAGATTTCGCATCCTCATGATCGCGCAAACCTACGGATCATCAGCCCTCAGCGGCAACGCTTTAACGTTCAATGATGCGACTTGGGGCAGGCCTTCCGAGAGTTCCGTGACCCGAGCCCACCGTTCAAGCAGCTGGCGATCTCCTGGCTGGCCGCCCAGCACGAGGAGATCGAACGGCTTCGCCGTCAGCTCGCCGACGGCTCCAACGTGCGCCTCTGCCGCCTGTTGGCCGCACGGCTCCCTTTGGGTCGTGCAGTTATGCAAGGCGGCGAGGTGATCAGGATGACTCGGTGACGCGCGGAGCGGGACATTGGCGCTGCCTGCCCGCACTCTCCTACGGCCCGGCCCGCGCGAGCGTCCTCCGGTCTTCTGGCGCACCGTGCGGCACGCGGCGCCGCGCTCAGTTGGGACGCATCCGCCAGGCCCGGGCGAAGAGTTCGGGCAGGGGGCCGGCGACGGGCCGGGAGTAGACCTTGCGCCCGATTACCCGGACCCCGAGCAGCTCGGCCTTCCAGGTCTCCATCGGGGGGTAGAACTTGTCCCCGCCCGCCCAGTCGCCCGGCAGGAAGACCCCCCGCCCGGCCCGGGGCCTGCGGTCAGCGACCACCAGACCGGCTTCGACGAGGGCGGCCGCAACGGCCTTGTGGTGCGCGGGAGTCCATCGGTTGAAGCGGCGGATACGGCGGTCGGTGGGCACGGGCAAGGCCAGCAGCTGCAGGTACAACGTGGCGGCGTCCGTATCCAAGCCGGTGGTGGCGGCCGCCTCCTCGACCACCTCCGGTGCGGACAGCCGCGGATCGCTCTCGTAGCCGCCCGGCGGCAGCGACCCCTCGGTTATACGCTGCACGATTCGCTCGAACTCGGGACCGCGCAGCCGGCGGACCAGCGCCAGATGCGAGTCCTCCGCGTCGGCCACGGCCTCCAGGCGCCGCGAGCGCTCGTCGGCCCCGTAGCGGCCGGGCCGAAAGTACACGCCGGGCGCCTCGCGCTCACCGCGCCGGTCGAAGCCTGCCTCGGACACGACGACCAGGCCGTCGTCGAGCGTGGGATGGGCAAGCGGCTCGGCGGCGTCCAAGTAGGGCAGGGCGCCGGGGAAGCCCGGCAACAGGTCGGCCACGGTGCGGCCGCGCAGACTGCGGCCACGGACGGAGAGCAGCAACCCCGGGTGGGCCAGGCGTTCCCGCAGCAGCCGTAGGGCCTCGGGGACACCCCCGCGTACGGGATCTCCTTCGGGAAGCTCGGTGTACACCCAGTCGACGGCGTCGCAGAGAACGACGAGCAGCTCCTTGAAACGGAACCCCTCCTCACCCTCCCAGCCGCCGCCGCTGATGCTGTTCATCCGCAGCCGGGTGTCCGGGTCGCGGCTCAGCCGCGGCTCGCGCGCGGGATCGGCGAACACGGCGCACACGGCTGCCGGGGCCATCCGCACATCACTGTTCTCGGCGGCGATGGCGATCGTCGACTCCGGCACGGCGGGTCGTACGCCCTGTTGCCTGCGCCAGGCCTCGGCGATCCGCTCGGCGAGCGCCAGCTGCCCGCCCTCCAGCCACAGCTGCGCAGGGTCCTCGGGCAGCACGTCGGCCAGCAGATCGAGTCGCTCGGCCACTCGCAGGGCCGCCAATTCGCGCTCACCAGCCTCGGCTTCAGATTGCTTGAGCCCCATCACCTTGCGCGCCTCGGCATCAAGGCCCCGATACCCGTACTTCACATCGGGTAGTCCGGCGAGCAGCAGCGCGGCGCCGGCCCGGCTCAGCCCAGTCCGCTCGGCGAGCAGCGCGGCCGCCGCGCGGTCCCAGGGCGCGGGGCCCTTGTCCCGTACGAGGTGTACAAGGCGCCGCAGCCGGTCAGGGGTGTCCCAACCCGCCGCGGGCACCGGCTCGGCGGCCGTGATCCGACCCAGGGCCGGCGGCTGCGCGGCGCCGCTGCGCAATTCGACGAAACGCTGCCCGTCACGGCCGGTGCCTCGCCCGTGCAGAGCGACCACTGCACCGTCGTGGGTCCGAGCGGCACGCAGGTCCTCGTCGGCCAGTTCGAGGACGCCCGTACGCATCCGAGCGCGAACCTCCGGGTCGGCGAAAGGAGTTTCTGCCCATACCTCCAGCATCGCCAGCTGCACCGCGCGCAGATGATCCTGCACGTGGAAGGAGCTCGCCCGCAGGGCCACGGCGCCGCACCGACCGATGAACCGGTACCAGTTCCAGCCCCGGTACCGCGCGGCCGCCTCCTGGCCACTGCCGGTCAAGTAGTCGCCGACCTCGGTGAACACGGCGAGCGTGCCGGGCCCCCAGTGTCCGGAACCTTCGATGAAACCGTTGAGGGCGTGGGCGATCCACTTCTCGTCGAAGGACTGTGCGGGCCATATCGGGGTGTGGGACATGCGGCCATCCTGCCGGATCACGTGCCCGCCCATCGTCGGCGGGGCACTCACCAACACCGGGTTCAGGTCGACCTTGATACCCAAGACCTCGATGCTGCCCCGACCGTGCACGACCCGATCAACCACCAGCAAGGGCCAACGCCACCTCGACCAAGCCGCAGAGACAATCCTTCTGGTACAGGGCGAACTGACCCGAAGCACCGCCGGTGATGGGCTTCAAGGTCCGCTGCGTGCTGGCCGCCAAGCTCGTCAACGAGCTGGCCGAGGCCGCCGACATGAAGCAGCTGTCCAAGACCATCGCCCGCTACGGACGCGTCGATCCTTGTGGATCGACGAACTCGGCTGCATGGAACTCGACCGCCGCGGAGCGGAGTTGCGGTTTCAGGTCGCGATCGAGCGCGAGGGAGTCAACAGCGTCGCCATCGTCTCAAACGAGTCGTTAGGCAGAACGCACATGTTCTGGCGAACCTGTGCCAGGCAGCGCTGAAACGTCATAGGTTCCGATGGCGTCTTGGACACTGCGTGATCGAGCCGTGTTGATCGAACTGGTGAAGATGGCGAAGTTCCCCGGAACCTCCTGGCCAGCCGATGCCCGAACCTCGGGCGGTCGCACGGCAGTTTGCTGGTGCCGGAGGGTGCCCCTCTGGGGTGTCTCGGTCGGATACCTCCGTCATGTCGTTGCGCGGCACCAGCGGTCGACTGGAGGAGGCCAGTACCTGCGTTGCGGACAACCAGATGGCCCACACGAGGTCATTGCCGATCGGTGAGTGCACCGAGGCCCGCAAGGTGCGGGGACGCACACGGGCTGGTTCAGTTTGAGCGGAGGTAGTGCGCGCGTCCCTCTTCATCGAGCCCGACCGGCCCCTGAGGGATGATGCAGAATTCGTTGCCCTCGGGGTCGGCCATCACCAGGAACCCGCTGTCGGCGTACTCCTCCAGGCGGCGTCCGCCAAGCGCCTCCACTCGGCGCTGCTCGGCTGCCGGGTCGGCCGAAGTGACATCGAAGTGCATACGGTTCTTGACGGACTTGGGCTCCTCCGTGCGCTGGAATCCAAGGCCGAGACCGTTGTCCCGCTGCAGCCACACGTAGGGGCCCGTGCGGTCCACCACGGGCCTGCCAAGCAGCTCGGACCAGAAAGCGGCCAGCCGCTCAGGAGCTGCGGCATCAACAATGAGGGTATCGATCTTCAAAGGTGCGTCAACCATGACCTGATCCTCGCCGAGCACACAGCACCACTCAATCCACCACGCCCCGTGCAGCAGATTAGACGACCTGGCCCCGCCGACAAGCTGCTCACAGGTGGAGATCGTGCAGAACATCGGCCGGGCGTTGCAGCTCAACGAGGCCGGCTACACCAAGATGGCCAGGGTCATCGTGCCGGTGTTCCTGGAGCCGAACGAGGCCCCCACCAACATGGTCGCCAGCGCCAGCTTCCGCCCCCTTGTAGCAAGGTGTCTCGTCTCAACGGCGTTCGCGCGTCTCCTCAACGTTGCTTGCCGCGCGGTGGGCCTTCCGTGGATCAGTGACCCCACGCCATGAAGGATCGCACCTAGGGACCATCGGGGCCTGCGCCCCCGGTTCGCGCGGCGGCAGCCGCCTCCAGCAGAAGCCAGCCGTCGGCCTCCACCGTCTGACGCTCCCCCGGTTGCCACCCGCGGGCCAACGCCACGTCGAGCAAGGCCCGGACGGCGCCTGGCTCGTGCAGATTCAAATCTGCGCCCCGGGTGAAGCCCACGTCGCCGGAGCCGAAGGGCGCGCCGCCCGGGACGTACCGCCCGGGGCCATCGGCGAAGACGATGCGCAGTCGCCCCCCTGTGCCAGCAGGCTGCAGGGACAGGGTGAGGGTTTGGCGGCAGTCCACGGGCCGACCATCTTGGTCCTTTCGGTGGCTGTGGCGCATCGCCCACATGTACACGCGGCCGTCGGCAACCAGTTGGCGGGGCTTCTTCATATGGCGAGGCACAGGCCGACGGTACGCGGTCTGCCTCATCAGGGAACTACCCCCGCCGAGCGCACCGCAGGGGCCCAGGCCCTTCTGTGCCGGCGCCGACCGCGTAGGCCGCGCCCTGCGTGAGGGTGTAGTCGGATGCCGCTGCTGTGCCGCTGAGGACTGCTCCACACATGAAACTACGACGTTTGACTTGATCCTCCAGCAGGATTGTGACCATCCCGGCCGCTCCCGTCTGGCGGCGGGGTCGCCGTCGGCAGGGACGACGAATCCCGTCTTGGCCCCCACCGGCCCGGCTGGTTGCTCGCCCGGGAGTCGATCGCGGACACCGTCCCGGCCGCCGCCACACCCGAGCGCCACGCGCCGGCTCAGAACGCGAGCGCGGCTCCCCACCGTGCTCCGATCCGGGCAGGCGGCGGTGCGAGGCGAATTCCGGTCAGCCGTGCACCAAGATTGGTCCAGACCTTGACAGGTACAGACCATTTCGCTTGAGTCACCGACACCCCCATGGCGGCGCGGGGCCCGCCTCCAGCCCGCCCGATAGGAGATGTCGCGTGATCAAACGTCTCATCAGTTTCGCAGCAGCAATAGGCGCACTCTGCGCGATGATCGTCCTTGGCCCGACCGCCGCGACGGCGTCCGCCGCCACGTGCGCCACCCCCTGGAACTCCTCCTCCGTGTACACGGGCGGCAACACCGCCTCGTACAACGGGCACAACTGGACCGCCAAGTGGTGGACCCAGAACGAGACGCCGGGGCGCACCGACGTCTGGGCGGACGCGGGCACCTGCGGCGGTGGCACCGACCCGGGCAACCCCGACCCGTCAGGATTCGTGGTCAGCGAGGCGCAGTTCAACCAGATGTTCCCGAGCCGGAACTCGTTCTACACATACAAGGGCCTGACCGACGCGCTCAAGGCGTACCCGGCCTTCGCCAACACCGGCAGCGACACCATCAAGCGCCAGGAGGCAGCGGCGTTCCTCGCCAACGTCCACCACGAGACCGGCGGTCTGGTCCACATCGTCGAGCAGAACCAGGCCAACTACCCGCGCTACTGCGACGCCGGCCAGCCCTACGGCTGCCCCGCGGGACAGGCCGCCTACTACGGCCGCGGTCCGATCCAGCTCAGCTGGAACTTCAACTACAAGGCGGCGGGCGACGCGCTCGGCATCGACCTCCTGCGCAACCCCTACCTGGTGGAGCGCGACCCGGCAGTCGCCTGGAAGACCGGTCTTTGGTACTGGAACACACAGTCAGGTCCGGGCACCATGACGCCGCACAACGCCATGGTCAACAGCCGCGGTTTCGGTGAGACCATCCGCGCCATCAACGGCAGCCTGGAGTGCAACGGCGGCAACCCCGGCCAGGTCCAGAGCCGGGTCGACCGTTACAAGCAGTTCACCCAGGTCCTCGGCACCACGCCGGGCTCCAACCTGAGCTGCTGATCTTCCTTTTCCGCGCACGACGGTCGGGCGGCCCTTGATCCCGTATCAGGTCCGCCCGGCCCGCACGTCGCGCCCAACTCCTCTGGCAGCAGCCTGAATTGAACGCCGAATGCCGGGCGCACACGGCCGCGAATCCGGTGTCGGATGAGTCGCCAGTCACCAGTGCCCGCACGAGTGTGGGCTGACCAGATCACTCCGTCACGGGCAGGCACTCGGCGAGCAGATCGACGACGTCGCGCCAGGCTCGCTGCGCATGTTGTGGGTGGTAACCGACGCCGGGGAGCACGGTGTGGTCGACCGTTGGGTGGTGGAAGGCGTGCAAAGCGCCGCCGTAGACCACCAGGCGCCAGTCGACGCCCGCTTCCTGCATCTCGGCGGTGAATGCCTCCCGTTGCGCGGGCGCCATGATCGGGTCTTGTGACCCGACCCCGGCCCACACCGGGCAGCCGATGCGCGCCGCCTCACCGGGTCTGCCGGTGATCAGCCCGTTGACGGTCCCGATCGCGCGCAGGTTGACGCCATCGCGCCCAAGTTCCAGCGCGATCGCGCCGCCGGTGCCGTAGCCGACGGCGGCGATCTGGTCGGGGTCGGTCCGCGGTTCGGCGCGCAGCACATCGAGCGCCGCGTGGCCGATACCCCGCATCCGGTCGGGGTCCTCGAGCAGCGGCAGGCAACGGGCCAGCATCTCCTCGGGGTCGCGAAGATACCGTCCGCCGTGGAGGTCGAAGGCCAGCGCGACGTAACCCAGTTCGGCCAGGGCCTCGGCCCGGCGGCGCTCGACGTCGCTGAGCCCCGTGCCCTCTGGTCCAAGCAGCACTGCGGGCCGGCGGGCGGTACCGGCCGGGAGCGCAAGGTGCCCGATCATCGTCAGACCGTCGGCCAGGTACTCGACCGTGCGCGTGGTAATCGTCGTCATGGGACTGGACGGTAGTGATCGTCGGGCACGGCCGGGCCGGTGTTCTGCCACTGGCAGAACAGCGCGGACGAACCTCGGACTCGACCGCTGACAGCCGCTCAAGAGCGAAGGCAGCCGCCCACGACCAGCACGAGCACCCACCAACCCCGCCACTCCAGCAGCCGCACCAGCGACAACCACGATGGCGGATCGTCAGTGACGATCCGACGTGGACCTCGGTCAGTCGATGCCTTCGACGATGCGGAAGTCGCGCTCGACGCCGTCCGAGAGGGCGTCCAGCGCCTTCTGGTAGGCCGCACTCTCGCGCGCCGCAACGGCCTGCTCGAAGCTGTCGAACTCGACCAGGACGGTGCGCTCGGCAAGTCCGGCGTCGTATGCGGCGACCCGACCGCCACGGACAAGGGTCCGACCGCCACCGGCCTGGACGGCCGGAGCGGCCAGCTTGTTGTAGGCAGCCAGCTTCTCAGGGTCTGAAATGGTGCGGTAGACGCTGACCCAGTAGCCCTTGGGCATGGAACCTCCAGTGTGGAAATGAGTGCATCTGACTTAACGGTTGGTCTCGGAGGAGCGTCGCCGGGCGAGAGCGAGGCTTGTCAGCGTCGTGATCGCCATGGCCCCTACGCCGACCAGCGCCGCGGTGGTGTAGGCGCTGTCGTCGGGGAAGAGGCGGCCGGGGTCGGTGCCCGCGGCGAGGATCAAGCCGCCGATGGCGCTGCCCAGGCAGTACCCGACGCTGCGGACGACGTAGTTGAAGCTCATGGCGCTCGACGTCTCGCTCTTGGGGGTGAGGGCCAGGATGACGCCGGGCATCGCGGCCGAGAAGCCGCCGACGCCGAAGCCGAGCACACCCATCGCCGCGAACAGTTCGACCATCGACGACCGGGCCGCTGCGAACAGGGCGAACCCGCACCCGCCCACGACGGCGCTGCCGGCCAGGAGCAGCGGATCGGCGATCCGCGTCCGGACCCGCGGCGTGAGCTTGCCGGCGACTAACCCCAGAACCGAGAACGGGATGAGGACAAGTCCGGCAACGAAGGTCGTCAACCCGAAGTCGTAGCCGGCGCCGTGCGGCGTCTGCGCGTACCGGGTGATGAGCGTGAGCAGGAGGTACATGCCGATCCCGCCGGCGAACATGGCAAGGTTCGCCCCGGCGAGGGCCGGGTGCCGCATCGCCCGCACATCGACCAGCGGCGTCGTGCTACGCAGCTCGATGACGGCCCAGAGGCAGAGCAGCGCCGCCGCGGCGACGGCGAGGCCCGCCGCCACGGCGAGGTGCCGGCTCCACAGATTCCGTTCGCCGGCCAGGAAGAGCGTCAGGAGCAGCGCAGCGGCCAGGACGATCGCACCTGCCACGTTCACGTGGGCGGAGCGGCCTTCGGGAGCTTCGGGCATGCAGCGCCACGCGGTCAGCAGGGCAGCGACGGTGACCACGAGGCCGAGGCCGTAGGCGGCCCGTACCCCGCCGAGCTCGGCGAGCAGTGCGGCCAGCGGGTAGCCGACGCCGGCCCCGATGATCGAGACCACCGAGATCAGGGCGATGGTGGCCGCGCTGCGCTCCTCGGGAAGGTGGTCACGGGCCACGCCCATCATCAACGCCGTCAGGCCGAGCCCGACGCCCTGAGCCGCCCTGCCCACGAGCAGCCAGGCGAAGGGCAGCGGCAGCACGGTCAGCGCGCTGCCGACCACGACGACCGCCAGCGTGGCGAGGATCGTGGCCCGCCGGTGCGGGCCGGCTCCCAGCCGGCCCAGGACGGGTGTGGTGACGGCTCCGCTGAGCAGCGCGATGGTGAGCGTCCACTGCGCGCTGGCGAGCGAGACGTGGAAGGTGGTTGCCACGCTGGTGATGAGCGGCGTCCCCAAGCTGGCGACCGCCGCCACGACCAAGGCGATGAACATCAGGGCACCGGCCAGCAGCCGCGCCTCGGAACGCGCCACCGGCGCCGCCTCCACCACGACCTCGCCGAGCGGCTGCCCGGTCACCGGTTGCCCGGTCACCGGTTGCCCGGTCACCGGTTGCCCGGTCACCGGTTGCCCGGTCACCGGTTGCCCGGTCACCGGTTGCCCGGTCACCGCTTCGGCCCTTCGCGGGCCTGGCTTTCGAGCTCTGCCAGATGCTTCAGCGCCGGAAGGGCCGCCACCAGCGCCTCGACCTCGTCGCCGGTGAGCTCGCCGATCAACCGCTCGAACGCGTGGACGCCCGCCTGGCGCCGCGTGCGGACATAGGCGGCGCCGGCCTCGGTCAGGCACACCAGCGTGACCCGCTTGTCGGACGCATCGCCCCGCCGCTCGACCAGGCCGGACTCCTCCACCACCCGGACCAGGGCGGTCATCGCGGGCTGGGTGACGCCCTCGACCGCGGCCAGATCGGTGATGCGCCGCGGGCCGGTCCGGTCCAGGGTGGCCAGGGTGGCGGCGGACGTCAGGCTCATGTCCCGGGGCAGGCGCCTTGCGGCTCTGGTGGCCAGGCCGTAGAGGGCTGCCCCGATCGCGGTGGACGCGCCAGGAGCGGTGTCGTGACGACTCATGCTCGAAGCATAGCGCTTTTATATTCATAATTTATGTACATCGCTGACGGGCGCGGGCGGCACCGCCTACTGCGGACCCGAGGCTCCCGAGAGCGACGACCACTTCGGCTCCCCCCTGTACGCCGAAGACGAGCCCGACACCCTGCCCGCCGAGGCCCTCGCCGCCTCCCCCGGCTGCGGCAACCGACCACCGTGTCCGACCTCCACGAAGCCGAACGCGTCCTCCTGGATCTCGGCTCCGGCGACGGCGTCGACGTACTGCCTTCCGCTCGCCGCGTCGGCCCCGCCGGCAAGGCGTACGGCTTGGAATGACCGAAGAGACGCTCGCCCTCGCGCTCGAGAATCAGCGAGCAGCGCAACGCGGTCGAACGGTGCAGCACCCGACTTAAGGAATGGCACGGCCTGGCCATGCGAACGGACGAGCCCGCCCTCGCCTACCAGGCCGCACTCCACCTCGCCGCCATCCTTATCTGGGCTCGGCGATGGCCCGCTCAGTGATCGACCATCCAGCGCGCGTCCGTGGGCCAGGATCCCGTGCCCACGATGTGCTTTACGAGCCTGAACGCCTCACGGATGGGGACGGTGTCCTCATCCGGGTACTCGTCGTCCTGCCCGTTGTGCAGGACGAACCCGTCGCTCGTCCCCTGAGCCCCGGGGTCTACGGCATGCTCGCCGGGATCGCCCTCGTTTTCGAGCAGCGTCACCATCGCGCGCTCGGTGTTCGTCACGAAGGCCAGCGACCGTACGGACGAACTGGTCAGCCACGTCTCAAGCTGCCCGTCGTCGATCCTCAACCGGAGGGCCTCCAACACCATCTCGGGCGACACCGGGACAGGGCTGTCGTCATTGATCACCCAGGACTCGATCACGAGCACGACAATCTCACGACCGTATCCAAGAGACAGTCCCTTGCCGCGCGAGCTCTTCACGTCTACGCGCACGGTCGTCGTGCACAGTGCCGGGTCTTTCGTCGTGGCCCGCGCGAAGGGCCCGTTCCATCCGAACAGTCAACGCGGCGGAAGCGCACGCAGGGAGACGCGGCGGGCCGCCGCGCGGGCGCGTTCGTGCGCAAGTGGCAGGCTATGCAGCGAGATCTTGAGCTTGTTGGCGTCACTCCAGGTGTGGTCGAGTCGACCTTTGCCAGCCAGGTCCTGGTAGTAGTCGACGTTCCCGTCAGGGGTGTAGGCAAGCAGCGGAGCAGCGTCTGGGACCCCGCCTGCACGGTTGGAAATTTCCGTGGACGGACCCCTCGGTGGTCAAGTAGCGTCTGTCTCCGGACCACGCCGCGTGAGACGAACGGAAGGAGGCGAGTGCCGTGCAGTTCTCAACTATCCAGCGCTCCCTCCCCGTTACCCCGGTGTGGCACCTCTGATTCGACCGGGAGCGCTCCTGCCGTACGCATCCCGGAGGAACCCATGACCGATACGGTCATCCGCGCGCTCGACGAGAGCGACGCCCATCTGTTCGACGCACACCCCGACCCGCTGAACGCCCGTGCCGCGCACCAGCGGACCACGCACCGCCCCCACTGGAAGCGGGTGGCCCTGCGCGACGGCGCCGTCGTCGCCCGCGGCGCCTGGTGGGGCGGTCCCGATGACGAGGAACCCGTCAACCTCAACTGGTTCGACGTCGCCGAGGGCGAGGTCGAGGCGGGGGCCGAACTTCTGCGCTCCGCCCCGTGGCAGGTCGAACTCGAGCTCAACCTCCCCGGCGACTGGCGCGAGCACCCCGCCCTGGCCGCGGCCGCAGAGACGCGCTTCGCCGCCGCCCGGGCCGCCGGCTACGAGCTCCTGGTGGAACGCTTCCTGTACCGCTGGACCCCGGAACGCGGGCTGCCCGAGCGGCCCGGACGCCTCGTCTTCGGCCCCGAACCCGACGACGCGGTCTTCTTCGACGCGCTGCGCCGCATCCACGCGGCCACGCTGGACGCCCACGCGCTGAAGGCCATCGAGGAGGGCGGCCTCGAGAAGGCCGCACGGGAAGAACTGGACTTCTTCCACTGGTGCCCGTCCCCGCGGGAATGGTGGCAGCTCGCCCGCACCACGGAAGGCGAACTGGCCGGCATCCACATCCCGGCGCACAACCCCTCCGGGCCGACCATCGGTTTCATCGGCGTCCTGCCGGAGCACCGCGGCCACGGTTACGCCTATGACCTCCTCGCCGAGTGCACCCACTTCCTGGTGGAACAAGGCGCGGAGGTCATCACCGGCGCCACGGACCGGGGCAACTTCCCCATGGCCGCGAACTTCACCAAGGCCGGTTTCCCCGTGGTACGCGAACGCATCAACTTCCACCCCGTCGCCCGAACCTCCTCCGGTGGCCGCTGACATCACCGGCTGACACCGACAGCGGCGGTCCTGGGCGATTACTGGCGAACCTGCACGGCAGCCGTAGGCATGCCGACAACCGCGAGGGCGGCTCTGGTCGAACAGACTGCCGGATCAGGTGATTTCGGCCGGTCTTGCGCACGAAGGCAGGGCCTTTGGAGCAGCACGAGGGTTGTGAAGCCAACTTCTCCGCCCCAAAGGTCTTGTCGTCGCAGTTGCACGCCGGGGGACCGGTGGGTCTTCGGCTCGGTGCGTTCTTCCTGCGATCGCCTCCCCACCGGCTCGGGAACGCAGCTGCCCGGCCTGACCGCGTCCCGGCCTATGGCTCAGAGACAATCTCTGAAGCTCTCTGTGGTTCAGTTCGGGTCACGCCCGACTCGCCGATCGGGTGGTGCCGGGTCCCGGACAAGCAGGCGTGGTCGGTGACGATCGGAAGCTTCCACGACCTCCAGAAGCACGCGTACTGAGGTTCAGAGACGGCTTCTCGGCTTGAGATTTAGCGTCGCGGGTTGGAACGCGGTACGCACCCCGGGTCTGGAGACGAGCGCCGACTGCCTCCAGACCTGAGGGGCTGAGTCGGTGTTGCCGATCCGGCACTCCTGGGCGGGTGTTACGCAATCAGCTGCTGACGCTCCGTCCTGACGGTTTCGCGGTCCGCGGGGTCGCAACGAGATCAGCAACGGGCACCGTCCTGTCCGCTCAGTGGACATCGATGACGGCTTTGCCCGGCACGCGGCGGCCTGCCAGTTCGGCGGCTGCCCGTGCCACCTGGGTCCAGTCGGTGCGCAGGGCTACTTGTGGGTCCAGCTCGCCGCGGGCGGTGAGTGTGGCGAGCCAGGTGAGGTCCGCGCCCAGACCGACGGCATCGTCCAGCAGGAAGTAGGTGGCGATCTGGCGGTTGTGGCGATGGGAGTTACCGAAGAGGGCTCCGAAGGGAAACTGCTCACCGTCGCCGGATATGTGCCCCGCAGCCACCAGCACTCCGTTCTCGGCGAGGGCGTCGTGTGCGGCGACCATATGGGCGCCGCCGACCAGTTCGACCACGCCATGCACCGGTTCGAGACGCTCAAGCGCAGCCAGGTCGGTGACGATCTCGTGGGCGCCGAGCTTGCGCAGCGCCTCGGCCTTGGACGTGTCGCTGGTCAGTGCGGTGACGTGCGCGCCGCCCCGGGCCGCGAGCTGCAGGGTGAAGCGGCCTACGCCGCCGCCCGCGCCGGTCACCAGGACGCGTCGCCCCAGGATCGGACCGATCCGGCGCAGGGCGCGCAGGGCCGTGCCCGCCGCGACCGGCAGCGCGCTGATCGGGCCGAGGTCGGCTCCCTCAGGCACGGTGCCGATCAAATCGGTGTACACGGCCCGCAGTTCGGCCCAGGCGCCTTCGGCCCCCACGGTGACGACGGGGGTGCCGACCGAGGGGCCGGAACCGTCTGCGGCTGCCTGGACGACCACGCCCGCGGCGTCCCAGCCGGGCACCGTGCCGGGATCGCCCTCGGGGATCACATGGTGGACCTCGCCGGCGTTGAGGGAGAACGAACGGACCTGGATCAGGGCCTGGTGGGCGGTGGGTTCGGGATCGGCGACCTCAGTGAGGGTGAGATGTCCGGACGCCGTGTGATCGATTGTCAGTGCCTTCATGACGAGAGATAGTGCCACTGAGTGGCAGAAGCCTACAAGAGGCAAATGCGGCTGATAAGCTGCGGCTTGTGGAGAAGGATCTGAGACACCTGCCGCTGCGTGAGCGCAAGAAGCTGCGCACCCGCCAAGCCCTGGTCGATACGGCCCTCGAACTGTTCGCCGGACGGGACTTCACCGCGGTCACGCTGGACGAGATCGTCGACGCGGTCGAGGTCTCCAAGCGCACCTTCTTCCGCACCTTCACCTCGAAGGAAGACGTGGCCCTGGCTCCCGAGAAGGAACTGTGGGCCGCCTACCTCACGGACATCGAGACCCGGCCGCTGACTGGCGAGCACCTGCTGAGCGCCTACAAAAGCGCGCTGTTCGCGGCGCTGGAGCAGATGGCGGACGGATGGGAGCAGCGTTTCCTGGCCAGCCGCAGCCTGGCCGACCGCACCCCCGTGCTGACCGCACACAGCCTGCGCCACTGCTCAGAGGTCTCCGCGCACGCCGTCCGGATCGTGGCAGACCGTTTGACCGGAGAGTCTGTTGGCCGCACCGAACTGCGCCTGCTGCTCGACCTCATGCTCGCTGCCTGGAACTGCGCACTCGAGGCATGGACCTCATCGGACACCGCACACCAGGACCGCCCGGCACTCATCTGGCACATGCGCCAAGCCTTCGCAACGATTCCCGCGGTCGCGGCCCTGGCAGCACAGGACGTCTGAGCGGAGGGGGCGGCCAGCGGCCCAGCCTGGACTGGAAGGGGGCGGGCAGCCGGAGGGCTACTGCCCTCAGCAGATGCTTGATGCGGTCTTCTATGTCACCGACAACGGCATCAAGTGGCGTGCGATGCCCACCGATTTTCCGGTGTGGGACCGTGTCTATGCCTTCTTCCGCAGGCGCCACAGAAAGGGGCCCGGCCGGGGGGGGACTGCACGAGCGGCTTCGCGGAAGAGTTCACACCGCGCCGGGGCGCGACCGTGAGTCCTGGACCAGACGTTCGTGGATCACCGACGCCTGAGCAGGACCTCGGACCTGAGCATCGCGTCGATCAGCGGCGCGAACTCGTCCACCAACCGCCGAGGACGCTGAGGAGTCCCTTCCCGCCTTGGCGGCGCAACGGAGCCGGTCCTTCACGTGCTTGCTGATCGTCCGACGTTCAGCCCCGTCACCTCAACGATCCTCGCAGGCTCATCGCACTGGGCTCATACGGCGGACGAAACCGCCGCAACTCCAGCCTCCGATTCAAGACCACCGTCAGCAGAATCCCTGCCACGCCTAACCGACAGCAGCAGACTCACGGCTCGCGCCCCATCACCGCACCAGAAACGGCGCCCATTCCTCCGTACGAGGTGGCGCGCGTTCACTTGTGTGCCGACATGGCTCTTCAGTCAGCCCCTGCAACCTGGCCCAGCCTGCCAGTTCAGGCGCGCGCGGGGCCCGGAGAAAGGCCTCCTGCAGACGCGGCCCGGGGCGCCGCCCCCGACTTCGAAACGGTCTGCAGACCGCGCAGCCACCACGAGGCGAGGCCCAGCAGGCCGACGAACACCGCTACGAGGAACAGCGAGACCCACATCTGCCGGCTCCCGGGGTCAAACCATCCTGTCCAGGCCGCAACAACTGCCCAGAGCAGGGCACCTGCCACATAGAAACCGCGGACACGGCGCAGCTGACGCAGAACCCGCGGGGACACCATGTGTTCTCTCTTGGCTGCCATGCCCCACCGCATACCCCAAAACCCGCCGACCACCAGTCCGGACGAGAAATCGAACCGTCGGCCATAAGAACACCAAAGCCCCTCGTCGGCCGGTCCCGTCGCGCGCAGTCGACTCAGCCTGACAATGAGCATGGACCACCCCGGTCGACGTCGAGATCTGTCGGCCAAGTCGACCTGCTACCGGACTGGAAAACAGCCAGCCTTGCAGGTAGGGCAGCGGACGGCACGAGCCGCGGCGCCGCCGTGCGCCGCCCGCGTTGTCGACGCGCCGGGTGTCACCTCAGTGAGCGAAAGGCGGTTCTTGCGGCGGCGCCATCAGCCAGTCCTGGAGCTCACGGTGACGAAACTCGTAAGCGTGGCCGAAAACACGCAAGAGTCCTCGCTCGCGGCCAACGCCGCCACGTCCGATGCCCGATGGCCCGTCGCGCACGACCGCATCCGGCAGCAGCTGTGGTGGTGGGTCGCCGGGCTCGCCGTTGCCGGGGGCCTCGCGGCCGTCGTCCTGGCATGGCGGCACACTGCGCCGCCCACCGCGCAACGACCTGTCGTCGCCCCCTCTTGCGTGGTATCAGGGCGCCGGCGTCGGCTCCATCTCGTACCAAGCCACCCGTAGCGAGCAGGAGCCGGCCCACCTATTCGTCATCGCGCTGCTGGCCGGCGGCCTGGTCGGCTTCCTCGTTGGCGTGGTCGATCTCGCTCATGTGCTCCTCCGCCCAGGTCCGCAGCCCCGCAAGCGCGGCCTCCAAAGACAGCCCGAGTCCGGTGAGCCGGTAGAAGACCCGCGGCGGCACGGTGGGTTCCACCCGCCGCGACACCAGCCCGTCGCGGGTCAAGCTGCGCAGCGTCACGGACAGCATCTTCTGCGAGACGCCGGGCATCCGGCGTCGCAGCTCCGCGAAACGCACCTCGTGCGGTGCGGCATCGGCGAGCGTCTTGACGACCATGGACGTCCACTTCGTCCCGATGCGATCCAGCAACTGCCGCGTCGGGCAACGGGGATCGAACAGATCCCCGCGCGCCCCGCGAGCGGCGGGCCGGGCATCTTGGGTGGTCACCTGTGGCTCACCACCTTCCCTGAAAGTGCCGTCTAGGCAGCGGTCCGTCGGTTACCTACCGTTTGGTGGTCACCAATGGTAACCATCTGGAGGAGCCGTCTTGCCCGCCACCACCGCACACCAACTGCACCGCATCACGACGAACGGCATCGAGCTCAACGTCGCCATCGCCGGGACTGGACCTGCGGTTCTCCTGCTGCACGGCTTCCCGCACACCTGGCAACTCTGGAGCGGCCTCATGGACCGGCTGGCCGAGAACTACCGGGTCATCGCCCCGGACCTGCGCGGCTTCGGTGCCAGTACACGCGCCCTTGAGGGGTACGACGCAGGCACCCTCGCCGCCGACGCCGAAGGGCTGCTCGACGCGCTCGGTGAGCCCTCGGCGGCAGTGGTCGCCATCGACGCGGGCACCGCCCCCGCCGTACTGCTCGCGCTGCGCCGCCCCGGCCGAATCCGGCGCCTGGTCGTGATGGAGGCGCTGCTGGGCCGGTTGCCCGGAGCTGAACACGTCCTGGAGGGCGGCGCCCCGTGGTGGTTCGGCTTCCACGCCGCGCCCGACCTCGCCGAGACCGTTTTGGTCGGCAACGAGGCGCCCTACATCGACTGGTTCCTGAACGCGGGCACGCTCGGGCAAGGAGTACCTGACGACATCCGTGCGGCCTTCGTCCAGGCGTTCACCGGGCGCGAGGCCCTACGCTGCGCGTTCTCCTACTACCGGGCCCTGCCCACCAGCGCACAGCAGATACAGGACGCCCTCGCCACGGCCCGCCTCACGATGCCCACCACAGCCATCGGCTCTCACCCCGTCGGCACCGGACTCGAACGTCAACTCCGCCCGCACGCCGACGACCTGATCGCACACCATCTCCCGGACTGCGGCCACATCATCCCCCTTCACCGCCCCGACGCGCTGCTCGCGCTCCTTGCCCCCTTCCTCTCGGCCGACCTGCCGAAGTAACCGGAGCGGGGCCCACATTTCACAGTCGGCGGCTCGGGCGTTCGTCCCAGCGGTGCGTCGTCCAGGACCGCCGGATCAGGCTGAGCCAGGTGATGGTTGTGTGGGCGAGATTGAATCTCCCCGCATCCAGGCCGGTGGGCACACGCGGGGGACGCTTCCACCCCGGCCGACGGGCGGCCTGCGCCCGCTGCGCGACCCGAGTGTGCCGGAGCTGGACGAGGCCGACGACGGGCAGGAGTGCATATCAGGAGCTGACCAGGCCCGCGGCCGGTGACCGGCATTCAGGTATCGCTCCGGTGGCAGAACTTTGCCTGAAGGAGATCGGTGAAGATGCCGATAGGGTCGTCCCAACTGCCTTCGCTCCAGTCACCGTTGACATTGGTGGTGAGCATCTGTTCGCCATCGCGAGCACCGTAGGCGTAGGACCATGACCCGAAGAGCGCGCCCCCCATGCCCCAGACCGTTTCCCCGCAGGGCAGTCTCACTGAAGAAACGCCGAGGCCGTAGGCGGCGTTGGAAATCCAGTCGCGGGTGGGCACCGTGGTGAACATGTCGCGTTGTTGGTCCGGTGGCAGTATCCGGCCCCCCAGCAGGGCACCGAAGAATCGGTTGAGGTCCCCGGCGGTGGAGATCATGCCGCCGGCAGCCCAGAACATGGATGAGTCGAACTCAGTCGCGTCGTGGACCGGCGCGCCGGGGTCGGTCTCGAACAGCTTCGTGTAATGCCGGGCGTGTGGTCCGTGGATCGTCGGGTCGCTGCCGTGCGGCAGGTACGTGCCGGCCAGGCCGAGTGGGCGGGAGATCCGCTCCGTGATCTCCTCGGAGAGCGCGCGGCCGGTGACCCGTTCGATGATCATGCCTGCGAGAACGTAGTTGGTGTTGGAGTATGCCCAGTCCGAACCCGGCGTGAAGGTCGGTGGATGGGACATCGCGATCTGCACCAGCGACTCGGGCGGGTGTGTTTCGTGACGGTTCAGCGCCTCTTGGTCATCGGTGTAGTTGAAGATCCCGCTGGTGTGGTTGAGCAGCATCCTGATGCTCACCCTGGCACCGTCGTGCTGATGGCCACGGACCACGCCGGGTAGCCACTGTTCGGCGGTGTCATCCAGACTCAGTCTGCCTTCCGCCGCCAGCTGCATCACGATGGTGGCCACGAACGTCTTGCTGATGCTGCCGATGCGGAACCGGTCCTGCTGTGAACGCTTGCGGCCGGTTCGGGTGTCGGCCACTCCCGCGGTCCCGAACCACTGCCGGTCGCCGTCGTAAACCTCAGCAAGAATGCCGGGAAGGCCGCCGTGAGTCACGGCTTGCTGAAGTAAGCGCTGAATCGCCTCGTGGCCCGCGGCCCCTGAGGCCGGTGCGGAGCCAGATTTCGCGCCCACTGCTTTGACCGGCTCGGTGCCCGGTCCGCCGCTGTCCGTATGAGCGGTGTGTCGATGCATGTCATCCTCCTTGTCGTGTGACCCATAAGTGCCCACCGGCCCATCTCCACAGCGTGATTCACTGACACACCGGCTTCCACCAAGGGCTTGGCTCCCAGCGCAGCGTGCGGACCATCGCGCACTCGCCTACGGGACCTACTGCACATCCCGACAAGGGCACAGCCGCGGGGTGAACCGGCCGTGTCAGATTGCTTCCAGTGGTCACTGATCCTGGCTGTTGAGCGTCTGCCGTACGCGGTCCGCCAGCTCGGCCCGATCGATACCTGCCAAGGCAAGAGCACGGGGCACGGTGCCGACTTGAGCCTGCAGGATCCCGAGCAGCAAATGCACTGACCGCAGGTCCTTCTTGCGGGCGGTCGCGAAGCTCCGATCCAGTGCGAGTCTGGCGGACGCACCCAACTTGGGCTGCTGGGAACCGAGGCTCGGCCTGGGAAGGTCATAGGCGGCCGGAGAAACTCCCACCATGCTCAGGCTGTGCTCGAACTCTCGGTCCAATGCATCGCGGACAGCAGCGTGATCGAGCCCGGCCGAGGCCAGGACCTGCTGTGCGGCAGTCCCCTGATCGGCGGCGAGCGACAACAGGAGATGCTGCGCGTCGATCGTCGCCGACCCGCCCCCGTGCGCTTCGTTCATCGCCCGCACGATGACCGCCTGCAGGTACTTGTCAAACGCGCTCATCGCCGCGCCTCCTCAGCTTGACGCCGGCAGCGATGAGCCGCTTGGCGTGCTTCTTGTGGACGGCCTGGCGAGTGACACCGAGCGCCTCGGAGACCTGTGGCCAGCCCCAGCCCGCTCGCATGGCCTGCTCGACAGCGGCGTCCTCCAGCTGATCGGCAAGGCGTCGCAACGCCACGACAGCCGCCAGGGCGTCAGCGGGTTCTTGAGGAAGGGAATTCTTGCCGACGGACATGCAAGCAACTGTAGTTGACTAAGGGCCTTCTCGGGGGGGTGTCGGAGCAGGTGACGGATGATGGTCCCTGCCGCGCGACTGATTCGCGCCCTCGCCGCGGTTCACGCCGCCCGGGTCGCCCAGATAGACACCCTCATTCGCGACGACCTCGACATCGGCAACCGTCGGCTGACCATCGCCGGACGAGTTCGCCCACTCGATGAACTCACCATGAAACTGGTGATGGACTGGCTGGAGCACCGGCGACGCCGGTGGCCGAGTACGGCGAATCTCCACCTGCTGATCAACAACCAGACCGCGACGAAGACCAGCCGCGCAAGCAACCACTGGATCAGCGCGGCGATGCGCGGGCAGGACACGACGCTGGAGCGGCTGCGCGTCGACCGGCAGCTCGAAGAGGCCCTCACCCTCGGGCCGGATCCGCTCCACCTCGCCGAGGTGTTCGGGCTCGACGAGAAGACCGCGATGCGTTACGCGGACTCCGCACGAGCACTACTGGAACAGGCCGCTGAACAGCGGCTTAGATGAAAACTGTTCGACCGGGACGCACCCTGGAGGGAACAATCGGCCGGTGACGTCGACCGAAGCAGCAGCAAGCGCCCTACAGGACCAAGCCACCCTCTGGAGCGTGGGAGAAGTCCGTGCGAGCGATGTCGTCGAGGCCGCCTGTGATGCGCTCGTCGCCGGACTCGACACCCCCGGCCTTCGCATCCTTGCCGCCTGCACACGCGCCGAGGCGGACTATGACGTCCACTATCTGCTTCCCGCAGCGCTCGACGAACTCGGCCTCACCTTCTACTCGGTGGCAAGCGATGCCGGTCAAGAAGCCGCCGCCCGAGCGCTCGCACGCCGCATGCTCGCCGGCGAGCTGACACCTGGCGAGTTCACCTTCCGGATTCACCGACGCTACGGACATGAGCTGCCCCTGACAGAGCGGCTCGCCGAACTCGATGACGAGTACGCCGTCCTCGAGTACGGCGACAGAACAGCGGCACTGGTCGATGCCGAGATCACGGCCGAAGCCCGCCGCCTCGCAGCCCACCCCCACGTTCCCGCCGAACCCACGGAGACCCCCAGCTGATGCACACGGACCGACCCGCGGGTTCCCGCTACACAGGCTTTAGTTTCCCTGAACCCACGAGGCTCAACGGGTGTGAGTAGTTGGTGTACAGGAAGTGCCGCTGAGATTGATCTTGTTGGAGTCGGTCTGCTTCGTCGGCGCTTCGATCTGGCGGGGCGCGGCCGTCGACTTCGGCCCGATCGTCGACGGCGACCTCATCTCCGCCCGCTGGACGATGAGCGCCACCTACACCGGCGGCATCCCCCAGGCCACCACGCCCGTCGGCACGAATATCTCCTTCAGCGGCAACGGCATCCTGTGCGTCCATGACGGCCGGTTCGTCGAATACTGGACCTGCACCGACATCCTCGGCGGCGTGTCCCATCTCGACGCTATCTCTGGCCCCAACGGCCCCGAGAGACACGCCATCAGCCCACTACACTCCCGACACTGCCTCCGACCAGGCCAGACAGCGAAATCCTGCTGGAGTACTAGGGAGCGGGTGTCTCGAGGGAGGCGAGTTCCTCAGCCATTTCCATGCAGCGCAGACGGGCCGGGGAGAAGTCGTAGGGCATCTTGCCGGTGGCTTCGAATGCGCTCATGGCGTCTCGCCCCCCGCCCGACGAGCTTCGGCCGGCCTCGTCCTTGCCCTCATCAGCGGTAGGGGGGTGCAAGCGGTCCCAGGAGTCGAAGAGCGCGTCGTCGCTCTCCGCCAGGCCGGAGTCCTCGATGACAGCATGCAGGGCCTTTTCGAAGGCGTGCCGTTCGGCAGCCACCTGGGCCAGGCGGGGGTCATCGACAGAGATCGTGTCATCGAGTGCGTCCTCGGCGGCATCAACACGGTCGGAGTCCTCCCGCAGATCCGGGTGGGTGGCCAGGGCGATGAAACGGCTGGCCTGGACGGCCGCACCGAGTGGACCGAAGATCCGCTCGGTGACCAGCAGGCTGTCCAGGTCCGCCTGGCGCAGGGAGCCCTCGGGCAGATTCGTGAGGCGGGTGGTGACGAAGTCGGAGAGCAGACCCGTCCTGCTGCCCTCGGTACGCATGCGCTGCACGGCCGCCCGTTGCCGCCGCAGTTCTGTTTCCTGGGCGACGAGGGTTTCCTCCAGCCGTTCCAAAATGTTCGCGATGCTGTCGCCGCTGTCGGCCTCGGCGGAAGCCGGGTCGGCGAAGGCGGCACGGATGCCGTCCAGGGCGATCCCGGCGTCAGCCATCTTGCGGATCCACAGCAGCCGGATCATGTCTTCGTAGCCGTAGCGGCGGCGGTCGTCCCCGCCCCGCACGGGCTCGGGGAGCAGACCGATCTCGTGGTAGTGACGAATCGCCCGCGGTGTTGTGCCGACGAAGGCCGCCGCGTCACCGATCTTGACCTGGCGCGGCGGGATGAAGGACGAATACATGAGCAGGGGCCTTCCTCAGCGGGGCGGGACATCAGTCCACCGGACCACATTCCGCTACGGAAGGTGCAACCCGCGACACGGCAGCAACGACTCCAGCAACAACGCCAGCACCGACCACTGCTTATCCGGTTGCCCCGGCACGTCGAACGCGCCCCCGCCGCCCGCCGCCGAGGGCGAGCCGCACACCGGTGCCCGGCGGGCGGGAAGAGCCTCGAATGCGGCGCGTAGGTGGCCAGTAGACTGGGCGGCTGTGGCAGACACCCAGTACGAAGACCTGTTGCGGCTGGTACTCACCTCCGGGACGGCCAAAGCCGACCGGACGGGCACCGGCACCCGAAGTGTGTTTGGGCACCAACTGCGCTACGACCTCTCGCAGGGGTTCCCGCTGATCACCACCAAAAAAGTGCATCTCAGGTCCATCGTCTACGAACTGCTGTGGTTCCTGCGGGGCGACTCGAACGTCGGCTGGCTGCACGAGCACGGCGTCACCATCTGGGACGAATGGGCCGACGCGAACGGCGAGCTCGGTCCGGTCTACGGCGCGCAGTGGCGTTCCTGGCCGGCCCCGGACGGCAGGCACATCGACCAGGTCAGCGAGGTTCTCGACACTCTGCGCCGGGACCCGGACTCCCGTCGGATGATCGTCTCCGCCTGGAACGTCGCCGAGCTGGACAAAATGGCTCTCGCGCCGTGTCACGCCTTCTTCCAGTTTTTTGTCGCCGACGGCAAGCTCTCCTGCCAGCTGTATCAGCGCAGCGCAGACCTGTTCCTCGGAGTTCCGTTCAACATCGCCAGCTACGCCTTGCTCACGCACATGGTGGCGCAACAGACCGGCCTCAAGCCGGGTGACTTCGTCTGGACCGGCGGCGACTGCCACATCTACGACAACCATGTCGAGCAGGTGACCGAACAGCTTTCGCGCACGCCGTTCGAGTTCCCAGAGCTGCGTCTGCGCCAAGCCGACACGCTCTTCGATTACGCCTACGCCGATGTCGAGTTGCTCGACTACCAGCACCACCCGGCCATCAAAGCCCCCGTCGCGGTGTGAACGTCGGGCTGATCCGGGCACAGACCGTCGATGGTGTGATCGGCGCGGAACGTGGCGTGTCTGTCGCCAAGGCTCTGGACCTTGCAGCCGAGCGCTTGGAGTCAACTGCCCCTGCTGCTGCATGGGGGATCGGCGCATGTCCCTGGCTTGCAGCTGCCGGCCGGAGGGCCTGGCGCTTCGTGGCCGTGAAGCAGATGTCAGGGCCTGCGGAGGGGAACAGCACCGACCCAGCGGTGATACGCGTCTACGTCGACGTTACTGCCGCACACGATGGTGACCACGTGCCGGTCGGCGAAGCGGTCACGGTCTTCGAGGATTGCCGCCACGCCGAGCGCAGCCGACGGCTCGACGACGAGACCGGCGTGGTCGAAGAGCATCCGCATACCGGCGATGATCGACGCCTCCTGCACCAGGACGGCGTCGTCAGCGACCAGGAGAAGGTCGTCCAAGACGACGGGGATGGGACGCCGGCCGGCGACGCCGTCAGCGATGGTGTCGGTCGAGTCGGTGGTGACGACGCGCCGCTGGCGCCACGAGTACGTCATCGCCGGTGCGCCCAGCGGCTGGACACAGATCACCTCGGCTTCGGGCGCCAAGGCCTTCACCACATGACCCACGCCGGTGGCCAGTGCGCCGCCGCCGAGAGCGATCAGGACGGCGTCGAATGACGGCTCCGTGTCCACCAGTTCCAGGCCGATGGTCGCCGCGCCCTCGCAGGTCTCGATATCCAGGCTGTCTTCGACCAGCCGGATGCCCTCGCACCGCGCGATGGCCGCGGCACGCTCGCGCGCCAACTCGTGGTCGCCGTCCACCAGTTCCAACTTGGCGCCCAACGCGCGGATGCGATCAAGCTTGGCCACCGTCGCGAAGCGGGATGCCACGACGGTGACGTCGATGCCTCGGCCGCGGCCGGACCACGCGAGGGCTTGGCCAAGGTTGCCCGCGCTGGCGCACACCACGGTCGGCGAGTCAGTGTCGGCGAGCAGGCTCGCGACGACCTCGGTGCCGCGGGCCTTGAAGCTGCGGACCGGGTTCGCGGTTTCGAGCTTGACGCTCAACGTGCACCCAAGGACGGGCTCCAACGCCTCGCAGCGGTAAAGCGGAGTGTCGAGAAAGATCGGGTCGATCATCCGGCGAGCTTCTCGGATACGGGCAGTGTCGAGGCGCGTCTCCTGCACGACACAGAAGCGTAGCGCCGCCGGCGCTGTTCCATCGGGCGATTGCCAGGAGCCGTGGTTCAAATGCCGCGTGATCAGACAGTGATGCAGAAACAACAACAGTCACTCGGTGGGGGGGTTCGTCCTTCCTTTGCTGCCACGTCGGAGCGAGGGCGGAAGCGGCTGGACGACCGCGACTCGATGGACGAGACCTACCGCCGCCTGATGAACCGGCAGCTCACCGTGCAGGAGTCCCGCCACCGCCTGGCCCGCGCGATCTGCCACGGCGGCCGGGGCCAGATCTGCCAGGCGTACCACGAGGGCCAGGGGACCACCTCGCTGCTCTTGGCTGGTCCTCAACGCGGTGGTGCTGTGGGACCCCGCTACCCGGACGCCGCGGTCGCCCGGCTGCGGGCAGAGGGCCACGACATGAAGAACGAGGGCGTCGCTCGCCTCTCCCCGCTCAAGGACCGGCACATCAACTTCCTGGGCCGCTACCTGTTCAACATCAAAGCTGGCGGCTCCGGTGAGGGCCTGCGCCCCTTCCGGGACCCTGACGCTATCGAGGACGACGACGAAGGCTGAGCACCTCTCAGGGTCCTGCGGGCAGAGGGCCTCGATACCGGCCGCGACCGGGTCAGGGAAGCTGCGTTGTACTCGGTGACCGCCCTGCGACGCCCGGCCGTCGCCTCGGGGAGGCGCTGCTTCTCGATGTAACTGTCGAGCTGTTCGCCTACGATCCGCTCGACGTCGGCGGGCAGCTGGTGGTGGTCGGTGCGGCTGGGCTGCCAGCGCGGGTCAACGGTACGCATGCCGGTGGCGTCGTGCCGGCCCGCGGGCGGTGCCGGCGACGAAACCGCGATCGAGCGGCGAGCAGGGCACGAAGCCGATGCCGAGCTGCTTCATAGGAGCTCGCGTTCGAGGAGAGCGCGGAAGCTGCGCGCCGGTCGACCCGTAAGGCGCTGGACGGTGTCGGTGATGCGGTCCTCCGCCCCCTCGGCGATGGCACGGTCCATGCCGGCAAGCATCGAGGCGAACTCCAGCGGCACTTGCGCCGTGAGGCGGTCGCGCATCTGTTCGTAGGACAGGCGGTGGTGGTTCACGGGTCGGCCGGCGACCTGGGTGATGGTGGCGGCAATGTCGTCGTAGCTGAGCGCCTCCGGCCCGGTAAGGACAAGATCGGTGTTGGGGGCATGTTCGTCGGTCAGAGCATGGGCAGCGACAGCCGCGATGTCCTCAACGTCGACGAAGCCGACCCGGCCGCTCCCAGTTGCGGTCCAGATGGCGCCTTCTTCACGGATGCTCACGGCGTGCGCGTGTGTGCCGGTGAAGTTCTGCATGAACCACGAGGGCCGCAGCACCGCCCAATGTTCGAACAGATCGGGCAGGGCCTGGTGCACTCTTCCCACCGCCGGGCCGCCCTCGGGGATGGCCGAGGAACTGAGGAGCACCGCACGGTGCACGCCGGCAGTGTGGGCCTGTTGGAGAAATGGCAACATGACCGCCGCCGGGTCGGCGTCGCCTACGGGCGGTATCAGGTAGACGCGGTCGGCTCCGTCGAGGGCGGCGGCGTGGGTGGCGGGTTCGTACCAGTCGAATGCGACCGGCTCCGCGCCGGGGACGTCGACGGCGCGACGGCTGGCGGCTTTGACGCGGTGGCCGACGGCTGACAGCTGCGCCGCGGTGCGGCTGCCGGTGGTGCCGGTGGCGCCGATGACCAAGGTGGTGCCGGAGGTTGTCATCGGCTGCTCCTGGTGAAATCGGTGCCGGGTTCGAGGACGGTGAGGGGGTTCCAGTAGTCGCGGTAGGAGGTGATGTGCCCGTCCCTGACTGCCACGACGGCGATGTAGGTCATGTCGAAGGGTCGGTCGGACTCCACCAGGCGGCCGACGCCACGCATCTCGACCACGATGGTCTCAGGATCGGTGGTCTGGTGGATCCGCAGCTCGGGGAAGTCATGAAGATCGATGTGATCCGGGTAATGGCGCATGTACGCGGCGATGGCCTCCCTGCCCTCCAGGCGCTTCGGCCAGCCGTCAGGGGCGAAGGGAAACTCCATCAAACCGTCCTCGGCCCACAAGGCGACCCACGCGGGAATGTCCTTGTCCAGCAGCAGTCGCAGGCTGTGACGGTAGAGGTCCGCCGCAGAAGTCGGTGCAGACATGGGTATCCTCCATCTCTAAGAATATGGACCCTGGGTCCGCTTTAACGATACGGACCCGCGGTCCGCTTAGCAAACGGAGGTGTGGCATGACCGAGCGCAAACCCCGTAAGGATGCCGCCCGTAACCGGCAGGCCGTCCTCGCGGCCGCCGACGCGCTCTTCGCCCGCGGCGAGAGCCCGGAAGGCATCACCTTGGCCGCCGTCGCAGCCGCGGCCGGCGTCGGCAAAGGCACGCTCTTCCGGGCCTTTGGCGACCGCCCCGGCCTGCTGCGCGCGCTGTACGAAGCGCGGCTGGAACCAGTCAGGGAGGCCGTTGAAACCGGCCCCCCACCCTTGGGCCCCGCGACTCCGCCGCGACAGCGCGTACCTGCCCTGCTCGACACCCTCATGTGCTTCAAACTCGACAACCGCCGCCTCATGCTGGCCCTGGAGGAAGGCGGAAGCAGTAGCCCGTACCAGGCGGATCATTACGAGCGTTGGCACGGCCTGCTGGGCACCATGCTGGGGCAGATCCCGGGCCTGCCCGACAGCGACTTCACCGCTCACGCCCTGCTCGCAGCCACACGAGCCGATCTTGTCGAGCATCTGGCCGGGCATGAGTGTGTGTCGCGCGAACGGATGCGGGCGCAATTGGCGAACTTCACTGCCAGAGTCCTGGACTCCGGCCCTGCGCGAGACCTGGCGAACGAGGGCTGATCGAGGGCCGGGACGCCGCAACCGATTGTTGTTCGCTCAGCGGGCAGGCTAGCCGGGTCTCGTCGTCGCCGAACTTCGCACCCGCGGCATCGGTTTCACCTCACCGCACGAGAACCTGGACACCACCACCCCGGCGGTCGGCTCGTCTTCCACGTCCTCGCCGCCTTGGCCGAGGCCGTCCGCGAACTCATCGCCATCGGCACCAACGAGGGCCTGGCCGCCGCCCGCGAACGCGGCCGCGTCGGCGGACACCCCAGCGTCGCCACCGAGGAAGTCATCCGCGCCGTCCGCGACCTGCTGCGCATCCCCGGCCGCTCGATCACCTCGATCGCCAAGCTGCTTGGCATCTCCCCCGGCACCCTCTACAACCACATCCCCGACCTGCGCGAACTACGCGTCAGCGGGCGTGCCCCGCCAGATCAACGCGCCGACGAAGCAGACCGACTCCAGCCAGAGCAATCTCAGCGGCACTTCGTGTACACCAACAACTCACACCCGGCCTCCAACAGGCCGGTGCTGTACGAGCCAGTGGCGCCGAGTGGCGAAACTATCGGCCAATTGATGACCGAAATGGCGCCCCTACGTGCACGCCTGCGGCAGCCTCATGGCGGGCAAGAGAGCGCGGCGTCACTCGGCACCAGACGCGCCAAGCTCCGTACGAGGGGCTCAATGCGTGCCCGAACCGCCGCCCGGACACAGAGGTGGGGTGTTGGAGTGGGACGAGTCACCGCGCGGGGGCCCGGCACGGGGACTCTGAGCTTTACTTCGGCCGTTCACCTGCTTTCGGATGCAGTCTGAAGACAGCAGGGACGTAAAACGTGTGGGGAGCGCCTGGGCAGGCGTCCACCCTCTGTCCCTCACCGCTAGTGCTGTGACCGGCATGGTTCGCCGGGGTGATGGGCAGGCCAGTGGCGCTGCTAATCGGGAGGCTTTTCGAGCACCCGCTGCGTAGGGTCTGCCGGATGACGCTCTCTCATGATGTGGCCGGGGACGGTCCTGTTCTGGTGCTGTTGCATTCCGGGGTGTGTGACCGGCGTATGTGGGATGCCCAGTGGTCGTCCTTGATCGACGCCGGTTACCGGCTGGTGCGCTGTGATCTTCGGGGCTTCGGTGAGACTCCAGCGCCGGACCGGCCTCACAGCGACGCCGAGGATGTGCTGGCCCTCCTGAATAGTCTGGGCATCGCGCAGGCGGCACTGGTGGGATCCTCGTACGGCGGGCAGGTCGCCTTGGAGATCGCCGCGCGCTGGCCGGACAGGACGAGCGCCATGGCGTTGATCTGTTCTGCCCTTCCCGGGCATGAACCTTCTGCCGAACTGAGTGCGCTCGGGGAGCGCGAGGAAGCGCTGATCGAGGCGGGAGACATCGCCGGCGCGACGGAACTGATGGTCGAAACCTGGCTCGGCCCGGACGCCGACGAGACCGCCCGCGAGGCAGTACGCAAGATGCAGCGGCACGCCTTCGAGCTGCAGCTAGCCGCCGCTGAGGAGTTCGAGCCGATCGAGGCCGAGATTGATCTGGCGGCAATTCAAGCGCCCTGCCTTGCCCTGTCGGGCGCGCATGACCTGGCGGACTTTCAACAGATCGCCGCCCGACTGCCGCATCTGCTCGCGAACGCCGACCACGTCGAACTGCCCTGGGCAGGTCACCTTCCCAGCCTGGAGCGGCCATCGGCCGTTACCGATCTGCTGATCGGCTTTCTCAAGGAGAGAGTCCCTGTCGGTTGAGCCTACTCGCGGTTGTGGCCGGCGATGAGACCAGCCGACGGGCACGGCCAGAGCGGTCTACTCATCCGTGGCCGCCCGGTAAAGCGAGCCAGGCCGTGACGGTTCAGGTACACGGGGCGCGAGGTCGTTACGCGTGGAGGGGCCCGGGTGCCGTATTGGCACCCGGGCCCCGAAGGAACTGCTACACCATCTGCCAGCCCTAGTGCTGCGCCGGCTTTCTGTTTCCGCTGGCCCGACCTGGAAGTCGTCGGGATTGCGGGGATCGCGGTTGCTTGACCGGAGACCACCTCACTATCGATGTCCTGCGGTACCCGGGCTCAAGATTTCCGCCCGGGCGATCCTGATGGCGCCTGGTTCCTCCGTTCTTCCCTCTGGAATCACTTGCTTACCTACGGAAACTGCGTACTACTGGTGACCTGATGGAGCGTCACGCTTCGGCAGCCAGCCCCGTCGCCCGTCTTGCATCTGCTCTGGCTTAGAACCCCACTGCCGAACTTCCCGGTGCGCGCGTCCGCAGCCGACGCCTTCACCGAGGTGCTGCTCGCTTACTTCACTGCTGGGTACCGCGACCTGCATTTTCGTGTACTTCTCTTGCGTTAACTGCGGTACTGCTCGTGGCGGCCCCTGATCACTGCGGGCCACCCGGTCCGGTCGTCAGTCTCGTTGCCGTCCTGCAACCGCTCTGGCTTCGAAACTCCACCACCGCACCGTCCTGCGCACTGCACTTGCGGGTACTGCTGCCTGGCAGTTCATCTCTGCCGGGCCCTGCTCGATCTCGGCTACGAGAGAAACCATAACCACACCACTAGGCAATGTCTACTCCAGCCAACATAGATTTCCGCATGTTCGACAGGGAGGTAGTCGGCCTCGAACGTAGCGGGAAGGGCGGGAGGAAGCCCCTGCTGTCCTCCTTGGCCGCGCGCCCCTGGCCCCGACGTGCAGGTGCGCAGGATGTAGCCGGTCCAGGGGGGCGGGGTAGTGGCGCTCCGCCCGCGACGAGCCCCCTCCACGGTCCGACCCGGGACTATCCGTGCGAGGGCCATCGTTCATTGGGAGCAGTCGGCCGGACAAGACAGCCATCAGGCAGGCGCAGCCGCCCGAGCCGCGTAGGCGCGGACGTCCGCGTCCGGGTCAAGGACTGCCGTGGCCAGTGCCGTGCGGGCGCTTTCGTTCGACGGGTGCTGGAGCAGGGCCAGGACCGCGGCCTTGCGGACGTCGGCGTTGGCATCGTCGAGTGCTTTGGACAGGGCGGGTACCGCGAGGTGGGGGTCGGCGGCGCCCAGGGCCGTGGCCGCGCCTGTGCGTTCCTGCCAGGACGGGGCGGCCAGCGCGTCTACCGCCGTGAGGTCGTAAGGGGTGGGGCAGCCCACGGAGGCCAGGGTGGTGAAGGCTGCCGCGCGGACCAGGATGTCCGCGTCGTGGAGCAGGGGGGCCAGCGCCTGGGGGGTGTCCAGGCCGCGGGCCACCGTGACGCGGACCTCGCGGGCCGGGTCGGCTCCGGCGCGCGCGACGGCGTCCAGGGCGCCGACCGAGACCAGGGCGCGGACCGAGGCGATCCGGACCTCGATGTCCGGGTCGGTGAGGGCAGGGGCGTAGGCGGTGGCGTCGCCCAGTCGCAGGGCGCGCAGGACGTCCAGTGCTGTCGACCGGACCAGGGCGTCGCCATGGGTGAGGGCGTCGTGCAGTCCCTCGCCCAACTCCTTTTCTGGGGGCAGGACTTCGACCAGTTCGCGCAGGGAAGCAGCAGCGGCGGCGCGGACTCCTGGATCCGGGTCCGCGAGTGTCCCGGCCAGCGCCGGGCCCGTACCCGCGGGGACGGTCTCGGTGAGCGCGGTCACGGCCGCGCGGCGTACGGCGGGGTCCGGGTCGGTCAAGAAGGGGAGCAGGAGGGCGAGTTCGGGTTCCTCCTCGGTGAGGGCGAGCAGTTGAAGGATGCGTGGCGAGTGGGAGGCGGCGGTGGGCGTGTCCCGCGTCTTGGTGGTGCTCATTCGGGTGCCCGATCCGACCGGGGCCAGGTCGCGCCGGCCAGCCGTGGCCACCTGCTCCGGGTGCACCTCGCCCAGGTGGCGTGGCGCTCCGCCGGTGGGCGTGAATTCCTCGACCGGGATCAGGTACGGCTCGACTGGGCGTGCGGTGAACTCCATCGTTCCGGTGCCGGACTTGCACAGGTCCAGGTGGTGCAGCCAGCCGTTGTCGTCGCGCTTGGGGTGGTCGGTGCGCTCGTGGTAGAGGCCCCAGCGGGACTCTGTGCGGGCCAGGGAGGAGCGAGCCGCCATCTCCGCGCAGTCCCGGATGAAGTGCACCTCGGCGCAGCGCATCAGCTCGTGCGGTGTCTGCGCGCCCATGGCGTCGATCTCGCCGCGCATGCGCTCGAAGTGGTCTACGGCCAGAGACAGCCGCGCGCCCGTCTTGGGCGGTGCGACGTAGTCGTTCACAAAGCGGCGCAGTTTGTACTCGACCTGCGGTTGCGGCGGGCCGTCCGCATTGCGCAGCGGGCGGTAGATCAGTTCGTGGGCGTCCCGGACCTGACCGATCGGCAACTCGCCCTCGTAGGGCTGGCATTGCGCGGCGTCCGCGCCTGCCAGGTCGCCGAAGACGAAGGCGCCGATCATGTAGTTGTGCGGCACGCAGGCCAGGTCTCCCGCGGCGTACAGACCGGGCACGGTGGTGCGGGCATGGTCGTCGACGCGGACACCCGATGCCGAGTGGCCGCCGCACAGGCCGATCTCGGAAATGTGCATCTCGACGTCGTGGGTGCGGTAGTCGTGGCCGCGGTTGGCGTGGAAGGTGCCCCGTGTCGGCCGCTCCGTGGAGTGCAGGATGGTCTCGAGGGCGCTGATCGACTCTTCCGGCAGATGGCTGAGCTTGAGATACACCGGCCCGCGGTCGGAGGCGAGTTCGGCCGCGAACTCCGACATCATCTGGCCCGACCAGTAGTCGGAGTCGACGAAGCGCTCGCCGTGCCGGTTGACCTGGTAGCCGCCGAAGGGGTTGGCGACGTAGGCGCAGGCGGGGCCGTTGTAGTCCTTCATCAGCGGGTTGATCTGGAAGCACTCGATACCGGTGAGCTCGGCACCGGCGTGGTAGGCCATGGAGTAGCCGTCGCCCGCGTTGGTGGGGTTCTCGTAGGTGCCGTAGAGGTAGCCGCTCGCGGGCAGGCCCAGGCGCCCGCACGCGCCGGTCGCCAGGATCACGGCGCCCGCACGCACGGTCACGAACTCGCCCGTACGCGTGTTGAATCCGGCCGCGCCGACGGCCCTGCCGTCCGCCGTCAATACCCGGACCGGCATCACACGGTTCTCGATGCGGATGCGCTCGCGCATCTCGCGGCGGCGCAACTGCCGGTAGAGGACCTTCTTGACGTCCTTGCCCTCGGGCATGGGCAGGACGTACGCGCCGGAGCGATGCACCTGGCGCACCGCGTACTCGCCGTGCTCGTCCTTCTCGAACTTCACCCCGTAGGACTCCAGTCGCTGCACCATCGAAAAGCCGCGGGTCGCGGTCTGGCGGACGGTGGACTGGTCGACGATGCCGTCGTTGGCGCGGGTGATCTCGGCTACGTAGTCGTCGGGTTCGGCGCGGCCGGGGATCACGGCGTTGTTGACGCCGTCCATGCCCATGGCGAGGGCGCCGGAGTGGCGCACGTGCGCCTTTTCCAGGAGGAGGACGTTGCGGCCCTGTTCGGCCGCGGTGAGCGCCGCCATCGTGCCGGCCGTTCCGCCGCCGATGACAAGGACGTCACAGGAGAGCTCCTGGGCGTCGGTGACTGCGGGAATCTGCATGGAAGAAGGGCCTCTCAGGTGCCGAGGTGTCAGGAGCCGAGGGATGTCAGGACGGTGCGGCGCAGCTCGACGGTGGCGGGGTCACGGTGGGAGGTACGGTCGCGGGGGCGCGGCACGTCGCGTACGGCAAGGGCCCCCGAGGTGCGGCCGCTGCCAAGGAGCGCGACGCGGTCGCCGAGGAAGAGCGCCTCGTCCACGTCATGGGTGACGAAGACGACGGTCGCGCCTGTGCCGCGCAACACTTCGGCCAGGAGCTGCTGCATCCCGGCCCTGGTCTGCGCGTCGAGCGCGCCGAACGGCTCGTCCATGAGGACGGCCCGCGGCTCTCCCGCGAGGGCGCGGGCGAGCTGGACCCGCTGCCGCTGACCTCCCGAGACGCGGTGCGGGAGTCTGGCGCCGTGTCCGCCAAGGCCGACACGCTCCAGCCATGCTTCGGCCTGGGCGCGGCGCCCGGTGCGCCCCACTTTCTTGATGGCCAGCGGCAGTTCGACATTGGCCCGCAGGGTGCGCCATGGCAGCAGCGCGTCGTCCTGGAAGATCAGTGCCCGCTCGGCGTGGGGTGCGGTGATGGGGTTCCCGTCCTGGGTGACCTGCCCGCCCAGGGGAGGCAGCAGCCCGGCGAGGGTGCGCAGCAGGGTGGACTTTCCGCATCCGGAGGGGCCCACGACGGTGAGAATCTCGCCGGGTGCGATGTCCAGGTCGAGCCCGTCGAGTACGGCCGCCCCCGCCCGCCCGATCGAAGCGCCCCGCAGGGTGAGCCGGGTTCCTCGGGGCGGGGCCAGGACGGGGGCGAGGGTGGTCTCGGGGGGTGTGCTCATGGGGTCACGCCTCCTTGGGTCTTCTTGTGCAGGCGCTCCGGCGCGTGTACGGAGGCAGTCAGCGCGGCGTCTTCGGCCGTGGGGATGCGGGGTTCCGGTCGCGCGATCCCCGGCCGGGACCGGCGCGGTAGCACCGGCGCCTCGCTGCGGGATTCGGTCCGTGGCAGCCACCGCGTCACCCTGCGGCCCAGCACCTCCACAGCCGTCGATGTCATCCACCCGAGCGCTCCGATCGTCACCATGCCGACGAAGACGCCGGGGTAGTCGACCACCGTGTAGTCCTGCCAGGTGCGGTACCCCACCCCGTACTCGCCGGAAATCATCTCCGCGGAGATCACACAGATCCACGCGACACCGATGCCCACGGAGAGCCCGCCGAGAATGCCGGGCAGCGCTCCCGGCAGGACCACCGAACCAAGGACACGCCACCGGCCGGCGCCCATCGTCAGGACGGCTTCCTCCCAGACCGGAGTCAGGGCGCGCACCGCGTGCCGGGTGGAGACCATGACGGGGAAGAACGCCGCGGTGAAGGTGATGAAGACGATGCCCTGCTCGTTGCTGGGAAAGAGGAGGATCGCCACCGGCACCAGGGCGATCGCCGGTATGGGCCGCAGCACTTCCAGGACGGGGCCGAGCAGGTCGGCGGCCAGGCGCGAGCGGGCGATCGCCGTGCCGACGGCCACGCCCGCGACCGCCGCGAGGGCGAAGCCGGTGAGGATGCGGCTGAGGCTGTCGGTGAGGTCCTGCCAGTACGCATCGCTGCCGATGCGCTGTCCGAACTCCCGCGCGACGTCGACGACCGTGGGGAACTGCTCGAAGCGCAGCCACAGTTCGACATCGAACGCGGTCAGCAACTGCCACAGGCCGAGCGCGGCGCCGAGCGACAAGGCACGCAGCAGGTGATGCCCTGTCATGACGCCTGCTCCTGGCCCTGGTTGTACCTGAATGCCTGCTGGTACGAGAGGGTGCGCGCGCCCGGATGCGCCTTGGTGTAGGCGCCGGCGGTAGAGGGCGTGACGAAGGGCAGCAACTTGTCGCCGTCCGCCACCCACAGCGCCTTGTCGGCAAACCACGGCGTCCCGGTCGTGGTGTCGGGGACGTACACGGCACGCACCTGGCCCTTGTGGGCGGCTGCTTGGCGCAGCATTGTGGCCGGGTCGGCGAAGGACCGGGTCTTGCGCTCGCCCTTCAGCCACAGCTCGCTGCGCGGGGGCTTGGGGGAAGCGGTCAGGGCGGTGGCGTAGGTGTCGCCATAGGCCTTCTTCACATACCGCTCGTCGACGAAGGCATCGACATCGACGTCGCCCACCAGCTTCGCCGATTTCAGGACGGGCACGTCCTTCTTCAACGCGGCCACCAGCGCGGGCTTGATCGTGGTGTCGAAGGTGGCGATGCCGTGCGCGCCGTTGTAGAGGTAGACGACCTCGGGCGGAAGACCGGTCGCCTTGGCCACCGACTCGGCGGCCGCGACCGGCTGCTTGTTCAGGTAGTCGGTCGCCTTGGCCTGAGCGCGCAGAAAGTCCTCCAGGACTGCGGGCCGTTTCTTGGCGAAGTCCTCCCGCGCGGTGACCCCGTGGAAGGTCGGCAGGTCCAGTTCCGCGCCGTCGTAGAGGGCTCGGGCCCGGTCCTGTAAGGCGAGCAGGCCGGGCCACGCCACGAATTGGGAGAGCGCGTCAGCACCGCCCGCCTGGAGCGCCGAGGCGCCCACCGCGGGCTGCTGGTTGAGCTTGCGGATGTCTTTCTCGGGGTCGATGTCCGCCTGCTGCAGCGCCCGTATCAGCGTGCCGTCGGCAGCCGAGCCGACGCTCGTCGAGACCTTCTTGCCGCGCAGGTCCTTCAGTGCCGTGAGCTTCGAATCGGTGCCGGTGACAATGGTGTTGAGTCCGCCGCGGAGGTTGTAGCCGGTGACGGAGACGAGCTTGGTCGGCCGGTTCAACTGCGTACCACGGGCGGCGTTGATCAAGAGCGGGAAGTCGCCCATCGACCCGATGTCGATCTTCCCGGCCGTCATCTGCGCGGTGATCGGGGCGCCGGTGGCGTAGTCCTGCCACTTGACCTTGTAGGAGACGCCCTCGCGCTTGCCGCGTGCGGCGAGTTCGCGCTCGAAGTAGCCCAGCGACCGCAGCAGCGTGCCTGCGGTGACGGTGTTGATGGTCTTGGACTGGTAGCCGATGGTCACGGTGACGGTACCGGAGTCGTCCGCGCTCGCCCCGCCGCAGCCCGCCAGGGGGAAGGCCAGCAGGGCAGCCGAAGCAGCGGCAACAGCCGTACGTTTCACGTGCGTTGTGTTCTTCATGGGAGTTCGAGCCTCTCGACCTTCACGGCCTTCCTTCGCCGCCTTCATCGGAGCAGATAGGGCATGTTGACCGTGACCGCGCCCGTGGGGCAGCGGGCGGCGCACGGCCCGCAGTACCAGCACTCGTCGACGTGCATGAAGGCCTTGCCGCTGTCCGGGTTGATCGCGAGCGAGTCGAGCGGGCACATGTCGACACAGAGCGTGCAGCCGTCGATGCACTTCGACTCGTCGATGGTCACGGGCACGTCGGCGCGCTGGGGGGCCAGAGGCATGGCTGTCTCCCGTAGAGAGGTGAAGGGGTGAGAAGTCACAACGGACCGGCGGGCCGGCGGGTCCGATGGCCCACAAGAGCCGGTGGGCCGGCGGGTCGGCGGGTCGGGTCCGATGGCCCACAAGAGCCGGTGGGCCGGCGGGTCGGCGGGTCGGGTCCGATGGCCCGCAAGGGCCGGTGGTCAGAGCCCACAAGGGCCGGTGGTCAGAGCGCGCGAGGCCGGTGGTCAGAGCGCGCGAGGCCGGTGGTCAGAGCGCGCGAGGCCGGTGGTCAGAGCGCGCGAGGCCGGTGGTCAGAGCGCGCGGTGCAGCGACCCGCTCATGGCGATGCGGTCACCGCGGAAGCGGATGAACTCCAGGTCCACGGGCCGCCCGTCGGACAGCGAGGTGAGACGTTCGAGCATGAGTACGGCGACGCCCCGCGGGGCCTCGAGGACGGCGGCGGAGTGCACGTCGGCGTTGACGGCCTCCAGGGTGATCTCGGCGGTGCCGAGCGGCTGACCGGTCAGGGTCTCGAGCAGCCGGAACACATCGGTGTTCTCCAGGTCGCAGCCGATCAGGCCGGCTCCGATGTCCATCGGGATGTAGGTGAGATCGAGCGAGAGCGGCAGGCCGTTGAGCCGGCGCAGCCGCTCGATGTAGAGCACGTCGGTGTGTTCCACGAGGCCGAGCCGCCGCGCCACGGGTGCGGGCGCGGGGACGGGACCGACCGTACGGACTTCGTTGGTGACGTCGCCGTGTTCGTGCAGGGTCTCGGCGAGGCCCTGCAGCCGGTCCAGGCCGTGCGAATACTTCTCGGACACCACTACGGTGCCGACCCCGGGCTGCCGTTCCAGCAGCCCTTCTGTACGCAGCAGATCCAACGCCTGCCGAACGGTGTTCCGAGAGACGTGGTAATCGATGCCGATCGCGCCCTCCAGCGGCAGGACACCGCTGGGAAAGCCCCCGGTACGCACCTGGTGGCGCAGGAGGTCGGCGAGCTGTCGCGCCTGGTCTGCGCGCAGCCGACGCCGTCGGGCGGCGGCGACCGGCACAGTGTGCTCGCGGATACGTTCGGCTGGCATGCGAGGGACCATACCGACGTGACCCCGGTCGTGGTGTTGCCGGAGTATTGCGCCACTCTCCCCCACACACGCACTGCGTCTGACCTGCGTGTTCGCGCGGCTGTCGGAGAGATCTGCCAGGAAGGGCGATATCTGCCCCCGGTCCTGGCCGGGGCCCGAACTCCCCCAACTGCGACCTGAACGGGGAAACGAGGACCGGGGCGGCGACGCCACCCGGCCGGCGACCTTGCCGTCGCAGATCTGGCGCGGCCGCGCGGGACGCTCCCCCGGTTTAGGGGGCCGCTCCGGGCGCCTTTGGCGGAGCACCATGGGCCATGGCAGACGGTGGAAGAGCGGTTCGCCCGTTGGGAGGCCCCGCGTGGACCCGCCTACTCGAAGGGGCGCGGGTGCGGGACGACTCGGCCGGGGCCGTGGAGTGGGCGGTGTCGGTGGACTTCACGATCGACCGGGCTCATCAGCACGCCGCTGGTGCCCGCAGAAGCGGGCAGGAGCGGGAGCAACAGGAAGATATGTCAATTCGGCAGTTCTTCAGGCGTTCGGCCGGTCCCGCGGAGGGCTGACCACCAAGGTCCAATGCGCGTGCGACACAGCCGGGGCCTGCCGCTGGCCTTCGTCGTCACGCCGGGGAAGGTCAACGACTCCACGGTGTTCGACACTGTACTGAAAAATGCTGAAGGTACCCCGGACGGACGGGTGCCGGGCGTCCGCTCGGCAGGCCGGACGCGATCATCGTCGACGAGGCGTATTCATCGGGCGATCCGCAAAGGCCTACGACGGCCCTCGCAGGTCCGGCCGGAGCGCTCGAGACCACACCGGCGCATCCTCCAGCGCCGCGGAGCCCGAGGCACGCGCAAGTGACCTCAATCGGGAGGCCAGTGCTTCTGCGCTCCAGAGACGACGCGCGTAGCGACACACCGCCTGCCGCACCGCGCCGTGCACCCGACAGCGATCCTGCTGAACTACGCCGCCGCACCAACCGGGCACTGCGCTCGTGCGAAGGCTCCGATACCGGTGATGAGGACTGATAAGGGCACCGCCCGCCGGCACCACTGCTCGTGCTGCGGGCGCTGATCCGAGCCCCCTCAGCGGTCGATGGCCGGTACCTTGTCCAGCCCCGTTTCGCGCAAGATGCGCTTCACGGTGTCGTCCAGGCCGCTATCGGCGTCGATGACGGTCTCGATTCCGCCGGGCAGGAGGTCACGTTCGCGATACCAGTCACGCAGATGCTCGTCGGTGACCTGAGTGAGGTACTCCGGGTCGGGCTTCGTTGCGTGACGAGCCAGCGTCTCGTGGAGCGGCACATCCAGGTAGTAGCACCGCGAGGTGCCGCGGTGCTCGCTCACGAGGTCATCGAGCATCGCGGCGTAACGGTCGGCGTACATGATGCCTTCGACGACCGTGTGGAATCCCGCGTCGAGCGCGTAGCGGGCTGTCGCGCCGATCAGGCCGATGTTGGCCGCGCCGGGCCGGTCTCGCTCACGCAGCACGATGCGGCGCAAATTGTCCTGGCCGACCAGGGCCAGGTTGCGGCCGAACTGCTCGCGTAGGCCACTGGCGATCGATGACTTCCCCGAGGCGCTGTTCCCGCGCAGAACGATCAACCGCGTCTCTTTGCTGCCCACCATCACGGCGGGCACGATATCGATATTCGCTGGCTCTCAGAGCAGGACGCCAGTACCCGAACATCGTCCCGAAATCAGGCCTGCCAGCCCTGCGCGGGCGCTCCCATGCAGCGGGCACTGTCCTGGCCCTGTCCGGTTCGTTAGCGGTCCGCCTGCACACCAGCCATGGCGCGGTTGTCGTCGCCCGTCCGTCGGGGTTTCCTGCGGCGAGATGGCCCGGCGACTGCCACAGGTCGCCAGGCCTCAGTGCGTTCGTCAATCGACTCGTAGTGGGCTTCGATGTGAGCCCGTCGTGAAAGGTCTCAGCTACGGCCAAATCGGGCAGCACCGCCGCCGCAACGGCTGAGAAGCGTTGGCTCACTCGCCCCTGGCTTCGAGGCAGGTCAGGCCATCGCAATCGCGTCAAACTGAGGGGATTGAACGACGAGCATCCTCCCGCCCTCTCACCGTCCAGCGCCCGGCCGTCCCCCACCCGAGATCAGCGCAATGCTTCCCCCATCAGATTCCGACAGAACCACGGGCTACCGACGAGAAGTTGGCGGACGCGGGACGTTGGGCGAAGTTGGCCCGATGCTCGCAGGCTGGATGTCCGCCCTGCGCAGCAGAAGAAGCACGACCCCATCGCCAAGGTGACGATGCATACAACAGGCGCCGCGATGGCCGAGCAACTGGAGGCTCAGCAACTATGCCGTTCGATCCCGAACGCCCCGCGCTTGCAGCAGGGATGAAGCACCGCACCGAACACGGATACATCATCGCAGGTCCAGACGACCACGGGTGCTGCGTGATCCACGAATTGTGGGTCGAGCCTGAGCACCGCGGCAGCGGCGAGGGGCGCTTCCTGGTCGACTGCGTCCGGGCCTGGGCACGGGAGCACAAGCTCCGGCCACTCATCGTCCACTGCTCACCTGGCAACGACGACGGCCGGGGCTTCTACGAGGCCCTCGGGATGCGGGCCGTCGCCATCGTCTTTCAGGACGACTTGGACGACTTCCCCAAGCGCAACTCGTCCCAGCCGTGAAGGGCGGCGAGACTACGCAGTTCTTCCGCCCCGGCCTCGGGCCCGTACGCCATCAAAGGGCGGAGCCCACTGATCTCGCCACACACCGTTCGCGGGCGTGAGGAAGGGGATCACAGCAACACCACGGCTGGCGAACGGCTCACCGCGGAGGTATTTCATCCCCGCGGGGCCGCACAGGTAGACGCATGCCGCCGTGGTCAGGGCAAGGTCAGCGAGCCGGAGTGACCCGTTCCGTCGCCCTCACCCGCGTCGATGACCACCTGGAGTCGCAATCCGCGAAGGTCTGTGAATTCGTTCCCATGCAGTCCGCCACCGGGCACGACGAACAGATCCTGCTGGTCAACGGCACGCCCGAGATCGCTCTGCGCTTCGACGACGGGCTGCCCGCCGAGCCCACTCTCCTGGCCCGCGGCCTGACCGCCGCGAGCCAGGCCCCTCAGGCACCACCCGTCCATCAGGAGGATCGAGATGAGCCCTACCGCTGCAGTTCCTTCCCGCGCCGGTCGCCCCTACGCGGAGACGGGATGGGCATGAACCGCCGCCGCAAGCTCACCGGGCCCCGATCGCAAAATCCCCTCCCTGAGACCGTGGAAGCTGTCCCTCCGAGCCGGCGCCTTGCTTACTCTCCACTCATGTACCTCCTGAACTCGCTGTGAGGAACGCCGTTGTTCAACACGCAGGATGAATGGAATCGCGGCTACGTCGAAGGCCGCCGTTACCGGCCCCTGGACGATGCCGAGCGCACCCTGCTGGCCAGGCAGGCGCCCGCATCCTCAACCGGGCGGGCTCTGGACGTCGGCTGCGGACTGGGCGAACTCGCGTCGCACCTCACCTCCCTTGGCTACACCGTGGACGCGGCGGACTGGTCTGACCACGCTCTCGCTGACGGTGCCGCGGACCACCCCGAGGTGGCCCGGTGGCTGCGGCTCGATATCGAGCACGGCGACTGGGGGCAGCTGCACGAGTCCGGCTACGACCTCATCACGCTCCGGCTCGTGGCCGCCTTCCTGCAAGAGCGAACGCGCGTACTGCGCGACCTGGGCCACCGCCTTCGCCCAGGCGGTGCCCTCATCGTCATCACGCCGCTAGCCGCCGAGACCCCGGCAGAGCGCCGCGGCACCGCGCTCGATGAGGACGAGCTGAGTGAACTGCACGCCGACTGGCCGCACGTGGAACGCGCGGATGCCAACGGCCTGACGTTCCTCGTCCTGCGCCGCTCCCATCCCCTGCCGCCCGCAGGTGCGCCGGTCCCCCAGGAGATGCCAACCGCCGCGGTGCGCGAACACCACCTCGGACTGCGCGAGCGCTACTACGCGCTGGTGGCCTCCGGCCGCAAGAGCGTGGAGGTCCGGGTGAGCACGCCGGCAAAGGCGGGCATCCGCGTCGGTGACACGCTCGTCTTTCACCAGGAAGGCTCCGACCTCGAACTCGACGTCATCGCACGGCACATCACCCGGTACGCGTCCTTCGAGGAGCTGCTGGACGCGGTGGACCCCACGCGAATCGATCCGGACGCCACCCCCGACGACCTGCTGCGCACACTCCGCGCTATCTATCCGCCGGGTAAGGAGGCGCTCGGCGCCCTCGCCTTCGAGTTCGACCACCGTCCTGCCCGGCCAGGACGCCCCATGCCGATGGCTCCCTCGCAGTACGCGCAGATCGTTCCCCATCACACGGTGTACGGCTGCCTGTACATCCGTGACGAACACGACCGGCCGATACAGCTGCGTTCGGTCTACGGCTCGCGGCTCTGGCAGTTTCCCGGCGGCAACCTCGACGAGCAAGGTGAGGACCCGCTTCAGACCGCCCAGCGGGAGGCCATCGAAGAGACCGGTCTCGAACTCGGCCTGGGCGCGCCGAAACTACTCTTGACCCACTTCGTGCACGCCGGGCCGCGCATGCCGCTGAACAAGGTCGGCTTCGTCTTCGACGGAGGCCGGCTGACCGCGGACCAGCTGCGGCACATCCGCCTCGAGCCCGCCGAGCACGACATGTGGGCCTTCCATGAGATGACCGACTGGCGGAAGTTGATGGCGCCCCGCGCCTTCGACCGCCTGCACGCCGTCGAACGAGCCAGGCGCGGTGAGGGGCCCGCCTACCTCACCACGTACAGCTGATCTGCAGCAGCGCCCATCGAGGAGGCGTCGTGTCCGTCGAAGACATCAACACCGCATCCTGGACGATCTACGGCCAGCGTCAGCTCGCACGCGCATGTACCCCACCCGTACCCAGCCAGATGTCCTGGGCATCTTGGAAGGAAGTCGGACCGGGAGATGAAGTCCTCGGCGACATCACGGGGCGCCGTGTCCTGGACATCGGCTCCGGGGCCGGCCATCACGCCGTCCATCTCGTGCAGGCCTACGGCGCTCGTGTCACGGGAATCGAGCTGTCCCCGACTCAGCACGAACGCGCCGTCTCCGCTCACGCGCACGTCCCCGGAGTGGAGTTCGTACAAGGAGAT
This sequence comes from Streptomyces sp. NPDC002853, assembly GCF_053591915.1. Taxonomy (NCBI): domain Bacteria; kingdom Bacillati; phylum Actinomycetota; class Actinomycetes; order Kitasatosporales; family Streptomycetaceae; genus Streptomyces; species Streptomyces sp. NPDC002853. The sequence continues at coordinate 131,212 of NZ_JBSFUS010000018.1, forward strand.
GTGGTCGCGTATCTCGCCGACGCCGAGCCGTTCGACGCCGCGTACGCGATTGGCACGCTGGGGTTTATCGACCCGCACCGTATTTGCCCGGCGCTGCGTGACAGGCTGCGTGCCGGAGCGCCGCTGATCCTCTCGCTCATGCACACCGACCTGGACGGCCGCGGTCCCTCCACCGAGGTGGCACCGCGCGGGCAGATGATCCTGCTGCGCGATGACCCGCCGTTGCCGACTCAGATGTGGGTCCTGGCACCGCAGCTGTGGGAGGACCTGCTCACCGAGTACGGCTTCCGCATCGAGGCCATCGACCTACTGCACCACCCGAACAAAAACGCCCTGGTCATCCAGCAGCTCATCCGGGCCCGCCGCCGGCCCGACCGGTCGGCACGGGTGTCCAGCCGCCCCCGCAGCACCAGACCGCCGGCGGCGCACGCGGCCGTCGGTGTCGGAGCCATCCTCCTCGGCGAGCAAGGAGTCCTGCTCGGCCGCCATCGTCGCGGCACCCTCGAACTGCCCGGTGTTCATTGGGCAAGTCGGTTGTCGGAATCACGGTTGTCGGCTTCTGTTGGGCTCCGAGACGAGTTCAGCTGAACGCGAGTTGGCGGAAGGTGTTGCGGACGCCGGTCAGCGGCTGGCGGTCGCGGGTGCCGTTGAGTTTCTGCCGCGGCAATTCCGCGAGCAGTCGGCGGGAGACCCGTGAATCCTCAGGCGTCCACGGGCCCCATGCAAGACGGCGCACGTTGCGGGCCGTCAGCCGGTACCGAGCGCCACCCCGGCGTACGCCACCACCGTCAGGGCCAGGACAGTGGCCGGCAGGGCCCGCACGGGCGGGTCGCCGTGGCGCAGGTGGGCCAGTGCGGCCGCGGTCATCAGCAGTGCCAGCCCGATTGCGGCGGCCACCCCGAGTGGGGCGGAAGCCAGTCCGAGTACCAGTCCGACGGCTCCAGCCACTTCCAGGGTGCCGACGACGCGGTAGAGACCCGGCGACATGCCGAGGTGTGCTGCCGCCTGGCGCATGAACGGCACTGCGGCGATCCTTTGCCGCTCCCCATGGCAGGAAGACCAGGGTGAGGACGATGGCGAGGGTGATCTGTGCGGTTGTCACGTCGACCGGCCCCGGCGTTCGGCGCCCAGGCGGGCGAAGTAATCGATGAGGACCGGGGCGTCCACGACTGCGGGGTTGACGACCTGCTCGACCGGGGCGCCCTGGAGGAGGCGTTTGACGGGGACTTCGAGTTTCTTGCCGGTGCGGGTGTGCGGGATGCCGGGGACTGCGAGGATCTCGTCGGGGACGTGGCGGGGTGAGGCCCCGGTCCGGATCGCCTCCTTGATCTTCTCGCGGAGCGGGTCGTCCAGGGTCGCGCCGGCGGCGAGGACCACGAACAGCGGCATCCAGTAGCCGCCGTCGGGTTCCTCCGCGCCGATGACGAGGGCCTCGGTGATCTCGGGGAGCCGCTCGACGACGTCGTGGATGTCGGCGCTGCCCAGGCGTACGCCGTTGCGGTTCAAGGTGCTGTCGGACCGGCCGTGGACGATCACTGAGCCGTGTCCCGTGACTGTGATCCAGTCGCCGTGCCGCCACACGCCGGGGTGGGAGGAGAAGTACGCGTCGTGATAGCGGGTGCCGTCGGGGTCGTTCCAGAAGTACAGCGGCATGGACGGCATCGGGCGGGTGACGACCAGCTCCCCGACCTGGTCCACGATCGGGACGCCCTCGGCGTCGTACGCGGCCAGGGCCACGCCGAGGTGGGGTGCGGACAACTCCCCTGCCCAGACCGGTGTGTTGGGGGCGCTGCCGGCGAATCCGGAGACGACGTCCGTGCCGCCGCTGATGGATGCGAGCAGGACGTGGTCGCCAACGTGGTGGCGGACCCAGGGGTAGGCGGAGGCCGGCAGTGCGGAGCCGGTGCAGCCGACGACGCGGATCGACGACAGGTCGTGCGCGGAGGGGTCGATGCCGTACTTGGCCATGCCCAGCAGGTACTGGGGGCTGGTGCCGAAGACGGTCACCCGGTGGCGCGCCGCCAGCTCCCACAGGACGTCGAGCTTGGCGAAGGGCGCCGGGCTGCCGTCGTAGGTGCAGGTCGTGGCGCCGGTGAGCAGCGTGGAGGCGACCAGGTTCCACATCATCCAATGGGTGGTGGTGTACCAGAGCAGCCGGTCGCCTGGGCCGAGGTCGGAGTGCAGGCCGAGGGTCTTGAGATGTTCGAGCAGGACGCCGCCGTGGCCGTGAACGATGCCCTTGGGCAGGCCGGTGGTGCCCGAGGAGAAGACGACCCACAGGGGGTGGTCGAACGGCACCGGTGTGCAGGTGAGTTCCTCGGTGCGGGTGGAGGCGTCCTCCCACGGCACCACCAGCGACGGGCACGCCTGTGGCGGCCACGGCAGGCCCGCGTGGTCCACGAGCACGGTGGCCTTCAATGTCGGCAGCCCGCCGGCGAGTTCGAGGGTGGCGTCGCGGCGGTCGTGGGTGGTGCCGTTGAAGAGGTAGCCGTCGGCGGAGATCAGGACGGTGGGTTCGAGCTGGGCGAAGCGGTCGGCGGCGGCCTTGGGGGCGTAGTCCTGCCCGCAGAGCGACCACACGGCGCCCAGGCTCGCGGCGGCGAGGAAAGCGACGATCGCGTGCGGGGTGTTGGGCAGGTAGCCGACGACTCGGTCCCCCTTGCCGACTCCCAGGTCGCGGAGGGTGGCGGCGACGGAGGCGACCTGGGCGCGCAGCCGGTTGCCGGTCACCTCGTGGCTGGAGCCGGTCTCGTCGAGGGCGATGATCGCCGCGGTGTCGTCGGTTAGGTTGCGCAGGGCGTGGTGGGTGTAGTTGAGGGTGGCCCCGGGGAACCAGCGGGTACCCGGCATCCGCTCCTCGGCCAGTACCTGCTCGTACGGGGTGTCCGCGTCGATGTCGAAGTACTCCCACACCGCGCCCCAGAAGCCTTCCAGGTCGGTGACCGACCAGTGGTGTAGGGCGTCGTAGTCGCTGCCGTCCACGCCGGCGTGGCGGGCGAAGTCCATGATGCGGCTATCGGCGACGGCCTGCGGATCGGGCGTCGTGAAGGGTTCCGGGTACGGCCTGATCATCGTGTGGCGCTCCTCAGCAGGCTTTTCTCGACGGTCCGTGGGGAAAGGTGGGGGCCGCGCATGGTGTGCAGGCGAGACGCCCAGGCGGCGGTGTCCGTGAAGTCGTGCCTTCCGGCTGGGACGATGTCCATGACGACGCGGTCGGGGCGCAGCAGGACGGCGTCCGCCCGTCCGGCGCGCAGCCAGGCGGCGAGCGTGCCGTCGTCACGTAGGTCGGTCACGGGGATCGCCGGGACGCCGAGCCCGCGGGCGAGGGCGCGCAGCGAGGGCCAGGGATCGGCGGCGGTCAGGACAGTGAAGGTGTCGCCGAGCAGTTCGTCGAGGCGGCTGCGTCGGACCCCGAGTCCCACCCATGGTTGGGGGCAGTGGGTTCCCACAAGACCCTTGCGGGTGCGGCGCCGCACGAGGGGCCCGGCGGTCAGGGATGGGCTGAGGTCGCGGCCGGCCGCCGCGGTGAGGCCGGGTATGCGGCAGGCTGCGGCCAGGAGCGTGCGGCGCATTGCGGCGGTGCCGTCCTGGCCGCCGGTCATGGCCCACCCCATGGCGACGGCGAGCCGGATGACATGCCGTGCGTGCGGCTTGCGCTCGCCCTCGTAGGTGTCCAGCAGCCGCTCGTCGCCGCCCTGCTCAAGGACTCGGGCTAGCTTCCAGGTGAGGTTGTAGGCGTCCCGCAGGCCCGAGCAGAGTCCCTGCCCGATGAACGGCGGGGTGAGGTGGGCGGCGTCGCCGAGGAGGAAGACCCGTCCGCTGCGCCACCGGTCGGCCACCCGCGCCCGGAAGGTGTACTGCGTCTCCCGTACGACTTCGAAGTCCCCGTCGTACGAGGCCGGCAACCACGGAGCGATCAGGTCGCGGACCGGGTCCTGCTCGTCTTGCAGCCGGAACTCCCAGCGGTAGCGGTCCTCACCGACGCGCATGAACGTCGCCGGCCGGTGCGGGTCGCAGACCTGGTCGACACCTTCCCAGCAGCGGACGTCGGCCTTCGTGCGGACATCGATGACGGTCCAGCGTTCCTCGAAGCGCAGGTCCTCCCATTCGGCGCCGATGGCGTCGCGGGTGAGGCTGCCCGCACCGTCGCAGCCGAGGACCGCCTCGGCCCACAAATGATGCTCACCGTCGTCGTCGCGGTAGGTCACGCGCACGGGGCCGGCCAGGTCCGGGCCGACGCCCGTGACCTCGACACCGCCCCGCAGCTCGCACTCCGGGCGGCGGGCCAGGGCGTCGCGCAGCAGTCGCTCCAGCTCGGGCTGGTCGAACATGCTGGTCTGCGGGTAGCCGTGATGGCCGTGCTCGGAGCGCCGGAACTCGGCCATGACCCGGTGCCGGGCGTCCAGCAGCCGAAGGCCGTTCGCGGGGCGGGCGATCGCGGCGAACTCCTCGCCTACGCCCGCGGCCTGAAGGATGCGGCGCACCTCATCGTCGGTGGCGACGGCGCGCGGCAGCGGGTAGACGTCCTGGTGGCGTTCCAGGACGACGGTGCGAATACCGCGCCGGGCAAGGAGGAGGGCGGCGGTCACGCCCACCGGCCCGGCGCCGATGATCACGACGGGTGCGGGGTCTGTCTGTGCCGGCCCGGGCGCGGTGTCCCGGGGTCCGGCCTGGTCGGCGGTCATGTGCGGCTCACCTCGGGTCCTACTTCGCGTCCGTGACGGGCGTGCACTGCTCGCCGAGGTCGATCCGCCCGTCCGCGGTCGAGATCGTCGCCGTGATCACGTCACCCGCATGCAGGTAGTGCGGGTTACGGGCCTGGCTCTTGAAGAACGCCTTCCACTTCACTGCGGGCGGCAGCAGCGCACCGATCTTCTCGACCGCCTTGGGCGGGGCCTTGAGGGCCGTGCCACCGGGGGTCCCGGTGAGCAGCAGGTCTCCGGGGCCGAGGGTCTGGAAGCGGGCCAGCAAGGTCAGCGCCTGTGCCGGGCGGACGATCATGTCGGCAAGGGTGCGGTCCTGACGCAGCTCGCCGTTGACCGACAGCTTCAGCCGCAGATCCAGGAGATGGGCGAAGTCCTCGGGCTCCAGCAGCGCCAGGTAGGGGCCGGTCGGCGTGAAGGTCGGGTACGACTTGCTCTCGTAGAACTGCGTCTTGGTCAGCTGCACGTCACGGGCGCTGACGTCGTTCGTGATCACCAGCCCGGCGACGTACGAGGGCAGGTCACGCTCCTCCACAACGGTGGCGACGGGCAGGGGTGTGCCCATGACGATCCCGAGTTCGATCTCGTAGTCGAGGAACTTCACGTGCGACGGCCGGACGACGGCCTCGACGGGGCCGCTCACCGAGCCGGACGCCTTACGGAAGAAGGCGGGCGGGATGTCGCCGGTGAAGCCCGAGTCGCGGGCGTGGCTGCGGTAGTTGACCATCTGGGCGACCACCCGGCAGGGGGTGGTGATCGGCGAGAGGGCGACCAGGTCGGCGACAGGCGTGCCCGCCTCATCGCAGACGGCGGCCTCGCGCGCGGCCGCCCGGTCGGCGATCAGCTCGGCGGTGGTGACGGCCTTGGTGTCGACGGGGACGGCTCGGTCGCCGCGAAGAACCCACCAGCCGTCGGCGGTGCGCAGGACGTTTGTGCTCATGTCAGTGCCTTTGTGAGGGGGTTGGGCGTGCGGGGGTTCAGGACTTGGCGGCTTTGAGCAGGCCCAGCAGGCGTGCTGGGTCCATCTCGTTGTCGCCTCGCAGGGCTTCGATGACGTCGCGGACTCGCTGTGGGGAGGGGCTGGCGCCGAGGAAGTCGCGGGTGGCAGGAGGTCCCCACTGGGCGAGGCCGGTGGTCGACATGGGTGCCCAGCCGGGCTCCAGGTCGCAGGAGAACAGGTCGCCGTCGGCGAAGTGCTCCAGCATGAAGTGGTCGGGGTCGCGCCAGTAGTCGAAGAGCTGACTGCCCTGGATGTGCCGGCCGATGCCCCAGCTGCGCTTGTAGCCACGCTCGGCCAGGTACTCGCCACCGGCGGCGATCGAGTCGAGGTCGGTCACCTGGTAGGCGGAGTGGACGTAGCCGTTGCCCGGGCCCAGATGCATGGCCAACGTGTGGTGGTCAACGGCCCGGCTGCCCTGGTCACAGCGGATGAACGCCATCGTCGGGCCACGGCCACGTTGGCCGTCCAGGAACAGGAAGTCAGACACGATCATCCCGAGGGTGTCCAGGTACCAGTCCAGGGCGCGCCCGAACACCCTTGTCTCCAGGACCACATGGCCCAGACGCTGGATGCGGGAGGGTTCACGCGGCGGGCGCTGGGTGACATTCATGCGACGGTGATCGGTGCCGAAGTTGAGCAGCCGCGGCTGCTGCTCGGGCAGCGCCGGCAGTTCCTCCCCGCAGTGCACGACCCGGACCGGGAAGCCGGAGGGGTCGAGCAGGTCGACCACCTTGCCGCCGCCGGGCACGTCCGCGTTCCGTACGGACGTGCCCGTGGCGCGGGCCAGCCGGTCCAGGTCGGCCCGCTCCCCGGCGCGGAACGCCGGGCCGATGAAACGGGAGGTCCGGCCGCGCCGGATCACCATGCACGGCGAGCCGGCGAAGGTGCCCCGCAGCCACAGCTCGCTCTCGCTCCGGGCGGCGACACCGAAGCCGAAGTCCCGGGCGAAGACCTCGGCCCGGTCCAGATCAGGCTTCTCGAACTCCAGCCAGGCCAGGTCGGCCGCCTTGATCACGGGGCTTCGGGCCCGCCCGGGATGTTCTCCGCGCAGGGCGCCCTGCGCGCTGTGGAGGTCTTGATGGGCCGTCCTGACGTCCGGGACGCCGGCTGCATTGACGCGGGCTTCGGACATGGTGTCCTCCAAGCAACATTGCCTTAATGAGGAAATCATCAACTGTGACAGTTTCCTCGTCAAGGTATTCGCTGCAGGAAATGATGGATTCATCAGGACTGCGATGATCATCGCCCCCGCGGCTAGACTCTGGGCATGCCTACGTCAGCCCCGCCCAGCAACCGATTCGAGCGGCGTCGCGCCGAGACCCGCAGGGCTCTCGTCCGCGCGGCCCGCCAGATACTCGCCGAGAACGGCGACACCGGCGCAAGCATCCAGGCGATCGCCGAGCGCGCCGACGTGGGCTTCGGCTCCTTCTACAACCACTTCGAGTCGAAGACAGAGCTGTTCCAGGCCGCGGTGGAGGACGCGCTGGAGGAGTTCGGCCAGACCTTCGACGAGCGCCTGGCCGGGATCGACGACCCGGCCGAGCTCGTCGCGACGGGCTTCCGGCTCAGCGCTCGCATGGCCGAGTCGCACCCGGAGCTGATGCAGGTGCTGCGCCGCCGGGGCCTGGGTCACATCCACTCGGACAACGGCCTGACCCGGCGGGCACGGCGGGACGTCGAGGTGGGCATGGCCTCCGGCCGCTTCACCGCCGTCGACCCGACGATCGTCCTGTCGGCACTGGGTGGAACCCTGCTGTCCCTGGTGGAGCTGAGATTCGCCCGCCCCGATGTGGGCGGCGACGACGCTGCGGTGAACCTCGCCGAGATGGTGCTGCGCATGCTGGGCGTCCCGCCAGACGACGCCCACGAGGTCGCCCGGCGTCCACTCCCTGACCTCGCCTGACCGGCCACCGACGCCCCCTCTCCTTACGCGGCGGACGACGAGCCCGGACGCAGGGTGACCGAGCCGCCGGTGAAGTGGGCCTCGATCCCGTTCCCCGCGGTGGTGACCGAGCGCAGGTGCAGCCTTCGGGAATGTTCTCCAGCGGGACGGGCTCTTCCAGGGCCTCGTCGAGCAGCGCTATCCAGGGCGGGATCAGCCCGCCCTGGACCGCGCGGACGTCCGTGAAGGCGATGCGGTTGCCCTTCGCCGCGGAGACGGCCGCACTCACGGTCACGTCGCCGGCGATCGGCAGACTGACCGTCGTGCTGATCCGGCCCGGCTTGTCACCTCCCAACACGCCCACGCCGAGCGCGGCCGACACGTCCTCGTAGGGAATGCGGTCGCACCGACGCTGCGGGCATGTGCCTCGTCGGCCCTGCCCGAGGTCTTCAGACCGTCGAGGCCGACCGTCAGCTTCGTCACCGGCAGGGGCCGTGCCGAGCCGTCGGCAGGTACGTCGCGGGCAGTGAGGTCGACGTGGCTCTGACTGCCCTCGGCCAGCTGGGTCAGCACGGGGAAGCCACTGATGTGCGCCGAAGGCCGCTCAGCGGTTCGCATGCCGTCCTGGAACGCCTGGGCCGTACGGCTCTCAGCACGGGCCGCGGCGACCCGGTCGACCACGACGGCACCGATCAGCAACGACACGAGGGACACTGCCGCGATGATCCGGCGCCGCCTCCCCAGGGCCGGCGGGCTCGCGTACACGGAGGCGCCGCTGCAGTAGGGCTCGCCGACGAGTTGGTCATCGGGCTGGGACTGGCCCATCGACCACTCCCCCGCACACTTCACGCCCTTCACCCACGGCACACCGACGGCAACGGTGACGGCCGGGCTGGCATGACTCCTCGTGAAGGCTCGAGTCTGTGGCGCCACTGCGACTTCCGGCTCCTTTGAAACAGCCAGGCCAGCGACGTGCTGGGCCCCCCGCTCAGCTCGGTCGCCTTCCCCCTGGTCGCGGTGGTGAACCTGCACGGCACGACGTGGGAGGCAGCCATGCAGAAGACGCCGACACTGCTGGACTGCCCGCCGGCGCCAGGTGTGAACGCGTCCACCGACGGCCCTGAAGATGACCACGAGCCTCATCTGCGCGGCAGCGATGAGATACATCCCGCTCGCCGCCTCCAACAGCAGTCTGACGTTGTCGCAGCTGCCGAGCCGCAGATCCGGCATGCCCGAAGACAACAGGCCAGCCGAGTGCGGGCCTTACCCAATGCCGACGCACGCCGCCGCGAAACCGGGTCAGCCGACACGGGCCCAAGTCCAGGTCAGGCGCCCGCACTTCCACCCATTCGTGTATAGCACGGCCATACCGCCTTCACAGAAGGCGCGAGCGGCGCATGCTGCTGCCCTCATCAACCAGTCCCAGGGGGGAACCATGAGTCAGCCGCAGCAACCGCCCGAGTGGGGCGCACAGACCCAGCAGTCGCCCCAGCCACAACCCCCGAAGAAGTCCAAGACCGGAAAGATGTTGGGTTTCGGATGCCTCGGCGTAGTCGCGCTCTTCGTCGTGATCGCCGCCATCGGGGCAGCCACCGGAGGCGACTCCAAGGACTCGACCGGCAGCGACAAGGCCGCGACGACCAACGACAAGCCCAAGTCCGGTGACGTGAAAAGGGATTCGGGAGCCGAAGACAAAGGAAGTCAGGCAGACCAGTTCAAGGCATGCGTCGCCAAGGGCGGCAGCGCGGAGGAGAAGGCCGCTGCCAAGCACGTCACCAAGGTCACCGGTGCGGACAAGAACAATGATGTCCTCGACTCAGCCGAGGTCTTCACCGACTTCACCGGCGGGATCGTAGGTCCGCACGCATCGGACGGAAAGCTCATTGCCAGTGCGTTCGGCTCCTGCTACGACTCGGAGAACGGTCTGGTGACCGTCTACGACAAGAGCGGCGAGATCCTGTCGAACGGAAAATACTGACCGATCCACGCTGAACCGGCCCGGCCCCTCCCGTGAGCGGCCGGGCCCGTCGTGATCACGGTGACAGCTGTTCCTCTTTGTTGTCGTGGTCTGGATGATCGGGTCACATCTGGTCGGCCCGGGTTGTCGGCGACGTGAACTCCTGTCGGCATGAGGTCTCTCACGATGTACGACGGTGGAGGAGGTGGCCTGCGGGGGCCAGCTGCCGAAGCCGATGGGGATAGCGGCAGGATGCGTACCGTGCCGAATGAATCTTCAGGACCGCGCCGCCCACCCTTGTTGTGGGCACAGCACTGCTGCCTGCCGTTGGAGCGGCGCGCGGATGTAGGCGAACTGGCCCGCTATAGCCGACCCACGGGGATACCCCCACGAAGCCGTCGCCGCGATTCTGGGCGGCAACTTCCGCCGCGTCGCCTCGCTGGTGTGGCAGTAGTTCGAACCGCAACCTTGCTCGGGCTGGCCCGCCGCACCTCACATGACGTGAGAGACGACGTGCCTGCCCCGTCGGCCAATCTGCGCCGCCGTTTGCGCAGGGAGTGTCATGGACCGAGTATCACTGTCAGCTCACGTCAACTGAGTTCCCGCGGCCCGTACATCGCGCTGTCGGCATCGGTGGCAAGGGCCCAGTAGCGGTCGCCGTAGGACCAATGCCACCACTCGGTGGGGTAGTTCACCAGACCCGCAGCGGTCAGCGCGTCACTGAGCACCCGCCGGTTGGCCCGCGCTTCGGAGCCGACGTTATCTGCGTCGGTGTAACAAGCGCCCTCACTCTCTTCCGGGCTGGCATTCACGCGGGTTCCCATGTCGAGTTCCCTCCCGTCGGCGGAGACGAGCGTGACGTCAACTGCGGCGCCAGCGCTGTGAGGTGCGATCTCCGGTGGCGACACATACCGGCTCGCGGCGTCGCGAACCTGCGCCGGCGACCAGCCCGGATTGCCGGTCTGTAGTGCGTCGGCGTAGCGCTCGAAGTAGTCGCGCTGCAGCGCAGGCGGCCGGTACCCCTCGATGAACAGCAGCCGAACACCATCCGGGAGCAGCTCCTGAGCCTTGAGGAGACGAGTCAGGACCCCTTCTCGCAGATGCGCGAACGCCCCTGAATGATCGACCTTACGAGAGTCGACGGCGAGGGACCCCTCGAGCCGGACGTCGACGAGCGGTTCGCCGCAGTCCACCACCGGGATCGCCGCGATCTTTGGATCTGACATCAGTACGATCTTGTTCATACGCTGATCATTGCCGATCACCTTCGCGAGGTGGCAGGGCGCCCCTGCGGCCCGGACGGCACATCCTCGGCGTCGCCTGCTGTGCAACGGCGGGAAACGAGTGCCTCGAGTAGGGGCGGATATCGCCGCTGCCGTAAAGGCCGCTGTGCAGATGCTCTCGTCGCCGCCCAGGCGCAGTGCAGGCAGGCCCAGCACCTCGCGCAGTAGGTCGACGCATGGCGGCGGATCTCGTTGCCGGCCCTTCGATGTGGGCGGTAAGCCGCCCTCGACCCGGCGGTGTCGCAGCGCCCCGGACTCCGCGAGTCAGCCGACGGCCGATGACCAGTCGACGACCGCCGGGGTGATGGCCCGGCGACGGCGACGGAAGTCAGCGATCCGTTCGGCCATCCACTCACGGGTGAGCGGCTTGTTGTGAAGTCCCTTGATGCCGCGCCCGTCGACCTCTTGAAGCAGCGCCGCCATGTCGGGTTCCGTGCCTGTCGCGTCGTGCATTTCGGTCCACACGGCGTAGGCCCGGAACTCGAGCTGGTAGCGGCCGACCGCGTTGGCTTTCACGGGTTGGCCATGCGGGTTGGTGATGCCTAGGTCGGCGAGATGCGCAGCCAGCTCTTCACGGTTGGGGTCACGCCCGTGGGTGTGGAAGAACGACTCGTATCCGAGGTAGTAGCGATCCACGGCGGTCGGCTGTACGGCGTCGTTCGGGGCAGGCCTGCGCGGAGTTGGCTCGCCGTTCTGGGAGGGCTCGCACTGTTCGGCCGGCACGCTGGGTGGAATGGGGGTGTGTTGCTCATCTTGGGTACCGAGCGGGTCGGGTGCCGCCGAGGCTCCCTCCAGGGTTTCGCCGAAGGCCGTTGCCTCAGGCCCTTCCAGCTCCAGGTCTGCGAAGTTGACGCCAAGGTCCTGCTGGTAGCGCTGCCGCAGTCCGGGAAGAACAGGTTCGATCGTCTGCTCGCTCAACGGGCCGCCATTGCGGCCGACCACGCCATACAAGTTCATCAGAAAGAGGCCGAACTGATGGGCGTTGGGGTAATGGTCGAGCTCGGCGACATAGGCATGGAACGCGGCGTAGCACTCCTCCTCATCAAGCTCCCCCACCGATGCCTTTTCTGCCCCGCGCTAAACCCGGGGCACACAATTGGCAGCTTCCTCGTTCCCCCACGACGACGGGCATCACCAGTGGGGTGCCCGTCCGTCTGGGCCGTTGCTGATGTGTCCGCGCCCGCTTTGAACTCGTCGTTCGAGGCCTCGCGTTGTGCACGGCGGGCTCGGGGGCTGGGAACACTGTGCGGCTCTTCGAGCGCAAGGGTCTCGTCGCTGCCATCGGCCTCTGGCAGTTTTGTCGGAACCTCACTCAGGCTCATCCGCGAACGCGTATCCGAGTCAAGAATTGTGTCCTCGTGCTCCCCCGACGCAACGTCGATCTGCTCGTCCGCCAGCCGCGGCCGCATCGGAAGCAGCGCGGGTTCGATGCCGGCGGCCGCGAGGCCCGCGGGGGCGGTCTCGGCGAGGGGTACGCCGAAGCGGGCGAGGCGCAGCGGCATCAGTGACTCGACGGGGGCCTTGCGGCGCCAGGAGCGGCCGAAGCGGGCCTGGAGGCGGGCCTGGTA
>NZ_JBSFUS010000019.1:0-128229 GCF_053591915.1 Streptomyces sp. NPDC002853
GGCAAGGGCAAGCTGGAGATGGAGCTGACCGTCGAGCGCGGTCGCGGCTACGTCTCCGCCGTGCAGAACAAGCAGGTCGGCCAGGAGATCGGCCGTATCCCGGTCGACTCGATCTACTCGCCGGTCCTGAAGGTCACGTACAAGGTCGAGGCCACGCGTGTCGAGCAGCGCACCGACTTCGACAAGCTGATCGTCGACGTCGAGACCAAGCAGGCCATGCGCCCGCGTGACGCCATGGCGTCGGCCGGCAAGACCCTGGTCGAGCTGTTCGGTCTGGCCCGTGAGCTCAACGTCGACGCCGAGGGCATCGACATGGGCCCCTCGCCGACCGATGCGGCCCTGGCGGCCGACCTGGTCCTGCCCATCGAGGACCTGGACCTCACCGTCCGGTCGTACAACTGCCTCAAGCGCGAGGGCATCCACTCCGTGGGTGAGCTCGTGGCCCGCTCCGAGGCGGACCTGCTCGACATCCGCAACTTCGGTGCGAAGTCGATCGACGAGATCAAGGCCAAGCTGGCCGGCATGGGCCTCGCGCTCCGGGACAGCCCGCCCGGCTTCGACCCCGTCGCCGCTGTGGACTCCCTCGCCGCCGCGGACGACGCGGACGCCGGGTTCGTGGAGACCCAGCAGTACTGATCGCAGCTCCTGGTCGCGCGGTCCGGCAGTCACTGCCGGACCGCGCGACCACGCGTTTGCCGGAACGGAACGCCGCTCGTCACGCGTCCGAGGGCGGCGAGGCTGCCGGGTTCTGGAGGCGGCGCCACTGGCGAGGAGTGACGCCGTAGGTCTGATGGAAGCGCCGGGAGAAGTGGGCCGGGTTGGTCAGGCCCCAGGATCGGGCGACGGCCTCGATCGTGCGGTGGGCGTGCTCGGGCAGGGCCAAGTCGCGGCGCGTGCCTTCCAGGCGTCGACGGATGATCCATTTCTCGAGGCCGAGGCCGCCTTGCTCGCAGAGCCGGTAGAGGCTCCGTACGGAGATGTTGTGCGCCGCGGCGATGCTCTGCGGCGTGAGCCCGGGGTCGGTCAGATGCGCGCGGACGTAGGCGAGGACGCGGGTCAGGAGGGTGTCCTTCGCGACCGTCCGCCGGGTGCGTTCGTCGGCGGACACCGAGACGACGAGGGCGCGGGTGAGTTCCAGCGTGGCCGAGCCGAGCGCCTCGGCACCGGGGTCGCCGCTGAGCTGGTCGGCGCGGTGGTGCAGGCTCCGCAGGTGATGCAGCAGCAACGGCGCGACACTGCTGTGCTCCAGTAGCGGTATCGCGGTCCGCACCAGGTGTTCGGGCAGGCCGAGCCGTTCGGCGTCGACCATGAAGGCGACCGACACTCCGTCCCCGGACCACCCGTACTCATAGCCGGCGGTCTTGTGCGCCAGGGCCAGGGACTCGGGCCCGACGCGCTGTTGATGGCCGTTCCAGGTGAAGGAGCCCGTCCCGCGGCTCTGGGTGATGATCGAGACGCTGTTCATCGAGTCGAATCGCGAGTGGCGCGGGGTGCGCCAGATGCGCATGCCGGAGCCGCGCGTGGCGAACAGGGTCAGCGGGCCGAAGTTCCAGACCTCCAGCCTCTTGCGCACGCCGGCCGCCGAGTCTTCCTGCTCGACCGAGCAGCTGCCGCTCTCCCCACGGCCACGGCGTGAAATGCCTCGACCCGGTCGGCGGCAGGTAAGTCCTCCGTGTCCAAAACCAGCATGGCCCCCCCAGGGACGGCGGCAGCGGCCTTCCCGCTGCCGTGCCGTCTCCCGGATTCTTCAACACCGCGGGCGACTTGGGCAGGCAGATGCAACCGCCGCTGAGTCATTCAAGTACCGCTGAGTCACACACGCATGGATCTCCAACTCCCGCCGCGCCAGTCACCGGCACGATCGCCACCTTGGCGCCCAGGGCACAGTTCTTGGCGCGCACGGAAAAGAACGGGACCCCCGTCACTGGCACGATCCCCCTCACCGAAGACGGGCACCGACACCCACATCGAGGCCCACACGGCTGCTGACGGGAGCGCTCCCATGCGCAACTTCATCACGACGCACGACGGCACGGAGATCTTCTACAAGGACTGGGGCACCGGGCGGCCGGTGGTGTTCAGCCACGGCTGGCCGTTGAACGCCGATGCCTGGGACGACCAGTTGCACCTGGTCGCCTCGCACGGCTACCGCGCGATCGCGCACGACCGGCGCGGCCACGGCCGCTCGAGCCAGCCGTGGGACGGCAACGACATGGACACCTACGCCGACGATCTCGCCCAGCTGATCGAGACGCTCGACCTGCGCGACGCCGTGCTGGTCGGGCACTCGACGGGCGGCGGTGAGGTGACCCGCTACATCGGCCGGCACGGTACGTCGCGAGTCGCCAAAGCTGTCCTGTTGGGTGCCGTACCGCCCCTCATGCTCAAGACCGACGCCAACCCGCAGGGCCTTCCCATCGAGGCGTTCGACGCCATACGTGCGGGTGTGTCGGCCGACCGGTCGCAGTTCTACACCGAGCTCAGCTTGCCCTTCTACGGCTTCAACCGGCCCGGTGCGAAGATCTCGCAGGGAGTGTCGGACGCGTTCTGGCTGCAGAGCATGCAGGTCGGACTCAAGGGCGCACTGGACTGCATCCGCGCCTTCTCCGAGACCGACTTCACCGAGGACCTGGGGCGTTTCGACATCCCCACCTTCATCGCCCACGGCGACGACGACCAGATCGTGCCGATCGTGGCCGCCGGCCTGGAGTCGGCCAAACTCGTCAAGGACGCGACGCTGAAGGTCTATCCGGGTGCTCCGCACGGTCTCGTGGGCGCCTTCAAGGACGAGTTCAACACCGACCTGCTCGCATTCCTCGCCTCCTGAACGCTTCCGGCCCACACCGCCACCAGCACCCGAGCGCGAACCTGCACCACATCACGCCCACACCCACGCCCACACGCCCGCCCACACGCCATCGCACCGCTCAGCCGGCACCGCCGCACCGTCCGACCCTCCGTCCGAAAGGGTTCGTCATGCGTGTACCTGCTCCGCGCCGTCTGCTGACGGCACTGGCCGCCGCCGTCCTCCTGGTCACCGGCTCGGTCGCCGCCCAGGCGACCTCCCACCCGCCGGTCCAGGCCCAGGCGAAGGGGCCCAAGCCGACCGTCGTCCTGGTGCACGGGGCGTTCGCCGACGCCTCCGGCTTCAACGACACCATCGCCTTGCTGCGGAAGGCGGGCTTCCCCGTCATCGCACCGGCCAACCCGCTGCGGGACACCGCCGGCGACGCCGCGTACATCTCCAGCGTGGTGGACAGCATTTCCGGCCCGGTCATCCTGGCCGCCCACTCCTACGGCGGCGTCGTCATCACCAACGCCGCGCGCGGTCACGCCAACGTCAAGGCTCTCGTGTACATGGGGGCGTTCGCGCCCGCCGAGGGCGAGAGCGCGCTGCAACTGGCGGGCCAGTTCCCCGGCAGCGAACTGGCCCCCGCCCTGATCGCCCGCGACTATCCGATCCCCGGCAGCAAACCGGGCACCGACGGCTACATCGACGCCGCGAAGTTCCGGGCCGTGTTCGCCGCCGACCTGCCCGCCTCCCAGACCCGTCTGATGGCGGCCACCCAGCGCCCCGGCAGCGTCCAGGGCCTCAGTGGCCCCAGCGGCGCACCCGGCTGGAAGACCATCCCGTCCTGGTACCTGATCCCGACCCAGGACAAGGTCATCCCGCCCGCCGCCCAGCGGTTCATGGCCAAGCGCGCAGGCAGCAAGGTGACCGAGATCCGGTCCTCACACGTGGTCATGATCTCTCACCCCGAAGCCGCCGCCGACATCATCAAGGCGGCCCACGCCGCCACCCGTTGAAGGAGCGAACGCTCATGAAACCGGACACCATCATCCTCGTCCACGGCTTCTGGGTGACACCCCGCAGCTGGGAACACTGGATCACCCGCTACCAGTCCCAGGGCTTTCGCGTACTGGCCCCGGCCTACCCCGGTTTCGAGGTGGAGGTCGAGGCGCTCAACGCCGACCCCACCCCGATCGAGGAACTCACCGTCCCCTCCATCATCGCGTCACTGGAGAAACTGATCGACGGCCTCGGCACCCAGCCGATCATCATGGGCCACTCCGCGGGCGGGGTGTTCACCCAGATCCTCCTCGACCACGGATACGGCAGCGCCGGAGTGGCCATCAACTCCGCGCCCACCGAAGGCGTGACGACGGTCCCGCTGTCGCAGCTCAAAGCGACGTTCCCGGTGCTCAAGAACCCCGCCAACCGTCACAAGGCCGTCGGCTTCACCTACGACCAATGGCGCTACGCCTTCACCAACACCTTCCCCGAGGACGAGTCCCGCGCCCTGTACGAGCGCTACCACATCCCTGCCTCCGGCCATGTGTTCTGGGGCAGCGCGCTGGCCAACATCCACCCCGGCCACGCCGACTCCTACGTGAACTACCGCAACGACGACCGGGCTCCGCTGCTGTTCGTCTCGGGCGAACACGACCACCTGATGCCGCCGAAGATCCAGCAGTCCAACGCCAAGCACTACAAGTCCGACACCGTCACCGACATCGTCGAATATCCGGGACGCTGCCATCTGATGCCCGCGCAGGAGGGCTGGGAGGAGATCGCCGACCACGCCCTGGCCTGGGCCCTCGACCACACCTGACCGACACCCGTTCTACCGACCGCGGTGCCCGGCCGACCGGGCACCGCGGCCACGTCTCGACACCCTGGGTGTCGCTGAGCGCCATGGCCGCATACGGTGCCCCGATGACGTCGATCAAGAAGTTCCAAGTCACCTTCGACTGCGCGGAACCCGAGCGTCTCGCCCGTTTCTGGTGTGAGGTGCTGGGTTACGTCATACCGCCGCCACCGGGTGGATTTGCCACGTGGGACGAATTCACGCGCTCCCAGCCGCCCGAGCAGCAAGACGCGTGGTGCGCATGCGTCGACCCCTCGGGCGACGGGCCGCGTCTGTACTTTCAGCGCGTCCCCGAAGGGAAAGCCGCCAAGAACCGGGTGCATCTCGACGTGCGGGTCGGCACGGGACTCGTGGGCGAAGAGCGCCTCGCCGCGCTCGAGGCCGAGTGCGCACGACTGATCCCGCTCGGGGCGGTCCACGTACAAACGCTGTATGACGGCAATGATTCGTGCATCCCGATGCTGGACATCGAGGGCAACGAGTTCTGCGTCGATTGAGCAGCAGCGGCGCCCTCATACCGGCGCCGGCCGCCCCAGGACACCGAACCCGCTGTCCCTCACCGCGTACGAGATGCCATGCTCAGCGCTGTGCACAGTAGTCATACAAGCCCAGTTCTCGTGGGTCGCAGCACCGAACTGACCACCCTCGGCGAAGCCTTGTCCCGGGCGGATGCCGAGGAGTCCGGCGCCGTCTTCCTGGGCGGCGAGGCCGGCGTGGGCAAGACCCGGCTGCTTCGGGAATTCCTCGGCCGGGCTGCCGCGGGCGGGGCCGTCGTCGCCCTGGGCGGCTGCGTCGAAACAGGCGCCGACGCCCTGCCGTACCACCCCGTCTCGGCGGCCCTGCGCTCCCTGCGCCGACAACTCGGCGCGGAACTGGACGCCGCCGTCGCCGGTCAGGAGGGCGAGCTCGCCCGGCTCCTGCCCGAGCTCGGCGAGATGGACCTCGATCGCCCCGAAACCGACGGCCGTGCCCGCCTCTTCGAGCTCACCGTCCGCCTTCTCGAGCGGCTCTCCACGGACCGCACCCTCGTCGTGGCCCTCGAAGACCTGCACTGGGCCGACCGCTCGACCCGCGAGCTGCTCAGCTACCTGCTGCGCGCCCTCACCGACAGCCGCCTGCTCATCGTCGCCACCTACCGCGCCGACGACCTGCACCGCCGCCACCCGCTGCGCCCCGCCCTCGCCGAGTACGAGCGGCTGCGCACCGTCACCCGCCTCGACCTCCCCCGCTTCGAGCGCACCGAAGTGCGCCGCCAGCTCGCCGCCATCAACGGCGAAACCCCGTCCGAGCAGCTCCTTGACCGCGTCTTCGCACGCTCCGAGGGCAACGCGTTCTTCGTCGAGGAACTGGCCCGCAGCATCCTCGGGGGCTCCCCCGGCGGCCTCAGCGACTCGCTGCGCGACCTGCTGCTGGTCCGGGTCGAGGCCCTGCCGGAAGAGGTGCAGCGCGTGGTGCGGATCGCCGCCGAGGGGGGCTCCGCGGTGGAGTTCCGTTTGCTGGCCGCCGTGACGGGGCTGGCCGAGGACGCGCTGATCGAGACCCTGCGTACCGCTGTCGGTGCCGCTGTCCTGCAGCCCTCCGACGAGGGTGAGTCCTTCCGTTTCCGTCATGCCCTGATGCGCGAGGCCGTGGCCGGTGACCTGCTGCCCGGCGAACGCTCCCGGCTCAGCCGCCGTTATGCCGAGGAGCTGGAGGCCGACCCCACCCTCGTACGGTCCGAGGAGCGTGCCGGGCGCCTTGCCGGTTACTGGTTCGACGCCCGCGACCCCGCCAAGGCGCTGCCCGCCGTGCTCGCCGCGGCGGGCGCCGCCCGCGGCCGCCATGCGTTCGCCGAACAGCACCATCTGCTGGAGCGGGCGCTGGAGCTGTGGGACGACGTTCCCGAGGAGTTGCGCCGCCAGACGATGCGACAAGGTGTCGACGGCGGCCTGTATCCGGCCATGTCCCCGGACACACCCGGCGACTTCGTGGACCTCCTCGCCGCGATCACCGTCGCCGCCCGGCTGACGGGAGAGCGGGAGCGGGCACTCGCCATCTGCAAGCGGGCGCTGCGTGAGCTGGAGGGCAACGACGCTCTGCGGGCTGCCTGGTTCTGGACCGAGCGCTACCAGCTGATGCGTGCCCTCTCCCGCTCGGACGGCTGGGACGAGATCTCCCACGCCCTGGAGCTGCTCGAAGGCTTGCCGCCGTCCGTCGTACACGCCTACGCGCTCACGCATGCGGCGCACTGGTACGTGGTGCATCAGCCGGGGGCGAAGGCCATCGAGATCGCGCAGCAGGCGGTGGAGCTCTGCCGCATCACGGGCGCGGAGACCAGCGGTCTGACCGCGCGGCACATCCTTGCCTGGCTCACCATCCACGCGGGTGACGTCGAGGCCGGGCTCCGGCAGGCCCGGGAGGTGTGCGCCCAGGAACTGAAGCCGGACAACGCCAACGTCCTGCTGCTCGGCTTCGGTAACCTCTCCACGGCGCTGCACGGCCTCGGCCGCTACAGCGAGGCCGTCGCGGTCGCCGAGGAAGGCAGCGGGCTGGCCGAGCGGTACGGCTTGCCGGACACCGCCTCGTTCATCGACGGCAACCTCGCCGAGTCCCTCATCCAGCTCGGCCGCTGGACAGACGCCGACGAAGTGCTCGACCGGGCGTCCGGCCGCCGCGGGGTGAGCTCACGGACCCTGGCCCAGATCGCCGAACATCGAGCCGAACTGGCCCTGGTCCGAGGCGCGTTCGCCGAAACCCTGTGCCACCTCGAGCAGTCCGGCGCCCGGACCAGCAGCCCCTACCCGGAGCTGCAGCACACCTTGGCCGTGGCCCGGATCGCCATCGCGCTGGCAGCCGCCGACGGCCGCATCCTCGACGTGCGCTCGCTGCTGGAGACGGCGGTGGGCGAGGCCATCGCCCCCGGCCACCACCGCTACGGCTGGCCGCTCCTGTACGAGGCCGCCGCGGCGGAGGCGCGGGCCCGCGGACTCGCGGTGGCCGAGCCGGGTCGCGCGGCGGCGGTGCGGCGGATCCGCGAGGCCATGAAGGGGCAGCCGGAGTTCGTACCGCTGTGGGCCGCGCAGTCCCAGATGATCCAGGCCGAACTGCTCACCGCCGAGGGCCACGACGCGACCGCCCGATGGAAGCAGGCTCTGACCGCCACCGAACAGCTTGAGGCCCCGGCGCTGGTGACCGTCGCCCGGTTGCGGCTCGCGGAAAGCTTGATCGCCCAGGGAGGCGCCGGTCCCCGCGCATCGGCCGGCGAGCTGCTGCGACAAGCCAAGGCTGTGACAGGCGAGTTGGGTGCGGCGCCGCTCGAGAGGGAGATCACCGCGCTGGCCGATCGCGCGCGGATACCGCTGCACCAGGACGACACCAAGACGGCGTCCCTACCCCCGACACCGGCGGCGGCCCTGGGCCTGACCGCCCGGGAGGGGGAAGTACTGCGCCTGGTCGCCGCCGGGCGGAGCAACCGGCAGATCGCGGAGGAACTCTTCATCTCACCGAAGACGGCGAGCGTGCACGTCTCCAACATCCTGACCAAGCTGGACGCTTCGGGCCGCGGGGAGGCCGCGGCCATCGCCCACCGGCTGGGGGTCTTCGACACGTGATCGCGTTGCGGATCGCCTCGTTGACCTGCTGACTGCCTTGACTGCTTCGGGGGGGGTAGGGAATGGGGCTGATGCTCTTCCCCGGTGACGACGACGTGGCGAGCCCGATGTCTCCTGGTCGTACACCGGCTTCAGCATGTTCAGGAAGTGGCTGGCTCAGGCCGAGGGGTTCGTGCTCGCCGAGATGAAGCACTGCTCAACCAGCCTCCGGCCAACGACAGCGACCCGGTCTACCGACGGCGAATTGCAGACGTCAGCGAGTTGGTCGCTGTCCTGCGGACCAGCGTGGACAAGAAGGTCAAGCTCCTCTTCGGCTAAGCGCAGGAGCGACGCTGGTTTCGGCCCTGTATCTGGTCCGCGGTTCCGAGTAGATTCTGTGTGTCGGTCAACGCAGTGACGCAAGGATCGACAGCTCGTGACCCAGGGGCAAGGGGGCGGCTGTGGACGGTGCGCCGGATGATGTGCCTTTGGTACGCAGCGCTCTCGCCACCAAAGAGACCGCGCTGGCCCGTGAATTCATGGATGCCTCTTACGGAGCGAGCCTGCGGCTCAGCGGCCGCCTGGAGGGCGAGGACCTGCGCTTCTCCCGTGTGGGGACCGACCAGTTCACGGTCGACCGCGTGGTTCTGCCCGGCACGCTGCGTTTCACCTGTGACCCGCTGAGCCGTCCCGTGGTGAGCATGGTCGGCCAAGGGCACCTGGGGGTCGACTTCCAGGGCCGCAGCGACCGTCCCGGCCCCTCCACTCCCCTGCTGACACCGTACGGAAAGCCCTACCGGGTGGTGAGCGAGACAGCGGTGATGCACGTGACCGCAATCGACCCCGCCCTCCTCCACGACACGCTGGGCACCCGCCCCGAGGACCGCACCCAGCTGCACTTCCTCGAGCTGCAGGCTCCGGACCTTGCCGGAGCCCGGCTGTGGCAAGCCGCGACCTCATTCGCATCCCACCGGCTCGACGGCGTGCAGTCGGTGCCGGCCCTGCTGTCCGGGCAGCTGGCCCGTCTGCTCGCCACGACCATGCTGGCCCTGTTCCCCCACCAGACTCCTGACCGTCTCCGGATCGACAGCACCGACGCGACACCCGCGACGCTGCAACGTGCCCTCGCCTACATCGACTCCCACGCCCACCAGAACATCACGCTCGCCGACATCGCCCGAGCTGCGTACGCGTCCCCCCGAGCCCTGCAACAGGCCTTCCGCCGCCACCGCGACACCACCCCGCTCGCCTACCTGCGCCGGGCCCGCCTCGAACAGGCGCACCGCGATCTGCAGGCCGCCACCCCGGACACATCGACCGTCACCCAGATCGCCGCGCGCTGGGGCTTCGCCCACACCAGCCGCTTCGCCGGCCACTACCGCGACGCCTTCGGCCGATCTCCGGCCACGACGCTGCGTCGGGGCAGTCACCTCGCTTGAGACGCCATACAACTGGCGTCAAAACGCTTGAGAAGCCCCTCACCCGGCAACTACCGGCGGTCCACAACCCAACGGCCTACGACCACACCGCCACCCGCCGTCCACGCGACCCTTGTGGGCCCACTCCCGCGAAGCCCACTGCCGCCGCGTGGACGGCGTTTCGCCCGTATAGCTGAGCGTTGCCGTCCACGGCACATGAACCGCGCGTCGCAGGCGGCCGTTCGGGGTCCGGGAAGCGGCCGGCCTGCGCGCACCGAGTCGGCCCAAGTGACCATCTTTCCGCTCCGCCAGTGCGACGTCTGCCCAACTAACGCGGCAGCCCGTCCAGAAAACGCGCTCCCGCCGCCGGGAGACTCAGCGCGCCACGTGCCGTGGTGGCCGGAGCCCTGTCCCAACACGAACCGCACGAATCAAGGCGTAGAGACAGTGCCGTTGCCTCTAGAGGTGTATGTGGGTCAGAACCTCATCGCTCACGGTGTAGGGCCGTTCATGCGGCAGGAGCTGCCGGGCGACGTCCACCTCTCCGGCTTGTACGTGAGCATGGACCGATCGGGCCAGCGGCGTGACGTCAGCGATGGAGACGATCCACTCGTCGGCGTAGAGATGTGCGGCTTCCCCGGTGAGACCAAGTTGTAGCGCGCGCTGGGGAAGCGGCTGAAGGTGCACATCGCGCTCGGGGTCCCATTGCACCCGAGCAGGAGCTCGCTTCAACTGCCGTTTCCATGCGGCTTGGTCAGTGTGAAGTCCACGCTCATAGTGGGACAGGCAGGCGTGTCGCAGCGCCCACGCGAAGCCTTCCCGGGTGATCTCCACAGCGAGAACGGTGTCCTGGCCTTCCTTGGTGCCCCACCCGCAGCGGTACATCATCCACAGGAACGACGGCTTGATCCACGTCATCCGATCCCGCTGCCACGCCGCCGGAAAACGTCCGTCCCGGGCCGCCGGGCGGCCGATCGCCGGCGAGTAGGCCTGGTAGACGGTGACCGTTGAGGGCGTGTGAAGGGCTCGGATCTGGTGCTTGGGTTCTGTCACAGGATCAGGGTGATCACACCGCTGCATGTGCGCCATCGAATTACCGCGGTGACTGGATCGCTCCTGGATGCTCCTGGCGCGCTTGTGAGGTGGCGGGGTGATGTTCTCAGGCCGCGGTGTTGAGGAGGTCGGTGCCCGCGGACGTGGTGGTGTGCAAAGCGGTGTTGTGGTGGCGTGTGGTGTGGGAGAGGCCCGCGGTGCGCAGTACGGTCGCGTGTTGGCTGGCGCTGGCCGGGGAGATGCCGGCGCGGCGGGCGAGTTCCGTGGTGGTGCAGCCAGGGTGGTGGGCGATGGTCCACAGCACCACCGCGCGGGTGTGGCCGAGGAGCGCGGTCAGTGAATGGGGGACGGTGCTGAGGGCTCGTGCGGTGTCGGTGGACGGCAGGCAGAGGTCCGTGTCACGTAGGCCGACCGGGTAGGTCAGCCACGGCTGTGGTTCGGCTGTGTCGTCCAGCGCCGGGTACACCGCCCCGAAGACCGAGGGAATCAGGAGCAGGCCACGGCCCGCGAGATGAATGTCGCCGGTGCTGCCTGACGCCATGGTGAGTTCGAGCACGGGTGATTTCCACCGGATGTGGCGGGGGTTGAGGCCGGACAGCAGCTCGTCGAGCCCGCCGTGGGTGGCCTGGCGGGCGCGCAGTGCCTGATCCGCGCGGCTGAGGGCGTCCATGTGCCGCTGGTACGGGGCGATGACCTGCTTGTGCGCGTGAGCGACGGTGTCGGCCAGTTCCGTGAGCAGTCGTGCGTCGCTGCCGAGTGACTGTGTCCACGGCGGCACGGCACGCTGCTGGCCGCGACCGGCCCAGGTCTCCGTATCCCCGCGGATACGGGTGGCGGGCGTGGCCCGCACTCGCTCCACTGCCTCGTCGATGCACTCGGCGGTCGATTGGTCGAGGAAGTCCACGGTCCAGCCCGTCGGCGGGATCAGATCGAACAGTCGCCTCACCCTGGGCGACAGACGGCGCAGCGATTCCCTGCGCCAGGCCCCGAACCGGGTCGCATGGCTGCCTTCTTGCAGCAGTCGCAGCGCGATATCCAGCTCCAGCATGGGACGAGGCCCCTCGGCCAGCCGGGTGCGGGCCAGGTCGGCGGCGGTGAAGTGGATACGTAGGGGCATGCGCAGAGCCTGATCAAGATGTCGTTATTCGGGCTAGGCCAAATCACGTCGATCCTCGATCACCCGCTGCGCCACTCTTGTCCGTGAGCGAACACGAAAAGCTCCAGTTCGGCCCCTTCACCGGTGGCCCGGCCTGGATGGGGTCGGACGGCCGTGACGTGGGGGGATGCGGCCGTCCGACCGTGCTGGTGCGGCGGCGGCACTTGGGGCGTTCACAGCCGTCGGGCTCCCGCCCTACGCGATGTGCCGACGACGCCAGTAGGGGTTGTCGTGCGGCAGCTTGCTGGAGACCCGGCCGTACATGCCGAACGTCGCGATGAGCAGTCCCATCACGAAGCTGAAGATCACGTTGGTCATGCCGAAGTTCAGGACATTGGCCGCACGGTCGAGGATGAAGAGGTGGGCGAAGCCGCTGAGTACGAACAGCGCGCCCACGGTGACGTTGAGCGTGGATGCGAAGTTACCGCCGATCACGGCCCCGGCCAGGAGCGCGCCCCCCACGATGACCGAGATCGTGCTGAGCGCGACGTTGGTGGTCATGCCCGCGATCGTGTCGCCCGCTGTGGCGAAGGGGTCGAGGGCGTCAGCGAAGCCCAGGCCCGCGAAAACGAGCAGCACCAGCCCGCAGAAGGCCGCGCCGCAGCGGTAGACGGTCGCCAAGTGGTGGTCGACCGGAAGTTCATCTCGCAGCTTCATGTCCATGTTTCAGGTGTTACGTCGCTTTTGGATGCAGGGGGCGGCTTCCTGATGAGCGGCCCGCGAGAGCAGCCCGTGAGAGGGCCCTGAGAGGGGCCCGCCGACATGCGCGTCTGGTCACACCGCGAGACGGTGGGCTCATGACTCGTCCACTCGTCCCGCCCCACGAGACGCCCCCCGTCGAGGGGTCCATAGCCGAAGCTCACGAGGAGCGACCGGACGGCGGCCTCTGGGAGCACCCGGGATGGTGGCTATGGCTCATCGTCCTGGGAGCCGTACTCGTTGCCGCGTTCTTCGTCGCACGCCTGGCGGGCCTCTAGCTCCGGTGCTCTCGGCCGCGGATACCCCACCCCTGCCAGGCCGCCCCCGAGCCTGCTCCTCAAAGGTTTGCGGGGGAACTGCATCCGTCCCGTGCGGGCGGACGGAAGGGGAGGGAAACGTGCTGCCGATCGAATGCGACGAGAGGAAACGCGATGCACCGCGCCCGGACGGAGGCATTCCTCGCCCCTGACCCGGGCGATCCGAGGAGCGCGTACGACCACGGACCCGGTCGGGTGAGGCCTGGGCAAGCTCACGGCCCCTCGCCCGGGATGGCGCAGGCGCGGGACGTACCGCACGGCGCAGAAGATCCGGCCGTCATCGACGCGGATGTTCCCGCAGCCGTCGGCCGCACGCTGGAGCGCGTCTTGGCCGAACGCCTCGAAGCCGCCCGCACAATCGACCCCACCTTCGCCGAAGACGTGGCCGGACGCGTCGCCCACTTCACCTCCAACGGTGGCAAACGCCTGCGCCCGCGTTTCCTCTGGTGGGGGCTACGGGCGTGCACCGAGACCCTCGACGCCGAACAGGTCCGGGCCGCGCTGCGCCTCAGCGTCGGCCTTGAGCTGATCCAGACCTGTGCGTTGGTGCATGACGACGTGATGGACGGCTCGCCACTCCGCAGGGGGCAACAAGCCGTCCACGTCGAGCTCGAGGCCCGCTACAGCACCACTGCCCGGGGAGCCGGTGCCTCGTTCGGGACATCCGCAGCCGTCCTGGTCGGCGACCTGGCCCTGGCCTGGGCCGATGACCTGGTGGCCGACACGGCGCTCGACGCGGGCACCGCACGGGCCGTCCGTGCTCTGTGGCGGGCCATGCGGGAGGAGATGGTCGCGGGCCAGTACCTCGACCTGCACGGGCAGGCGACCGCTTCTCGTTCCCTTGCCCGGGCTGCCCGCACGGCCACGCTGAAAAGCGCCCTGTACTCGGTGGAACGGCCCTTGGCCTTCGGTGCGGCGCTGGCCGGTGCGGATGGCCGGACCACGCGGGCACTGTGCGCGGCAGGCCGCTGTGCGGGCCTCGCCTTCCAGCTGCGTGACGACCTGCTGGGGGTCTACGCGGAACCCGATGACACGGGCAAGCCTGCGGGCGACGACATCCGCGAAGGCAAGGCGACGTATCTGATGGCCGTGGCCCGGGAGCGCGCCGAGGCCGGCGCCGATCATGACTCGCTCACCGTCCTCGATGCCGTTCTCGGCGGCCGGGCCGAGTCGGCGGGGATCGAACTGGACCGCGTACGCAGCGTGCTGGAGGCAACCGGAGCCCGCGGCGTCGTCGAGAACCGCGTACGGCGGCTCGCCGCGCAGAGTGTGCGGCATCTCGCCGACGCCGCGCTCCCCCGCCACGCGGCCGAGGCGCAACTCCGAGAGCTCTTTTACCTGGTCAGCGGCGTTTCGCGCAGCGCGGCGCAAGGTGCCGCGACACGCTGCACACCACACGCGGACGGGGTATCGGACCCCCTGCTCGCCGCTGCCGCCGCTACAGGGGCCGCCGCTGTTGCTCGCGAAGAGGGGAAGTAATGAGGCGTCTGCAAGGGCCGACGGATCATGTGGTGGTCGTCGGAGCGGGCCTGGCGGGGCTGTCCGCCACGCTGCACCTGCTGGGCGCCGGACGGCGAGTCACCGTGGTCGAGCGGGACCTGGAGCCCGGCGGCCGGGCCGGATTGCTCGAACGCGGCGGATACCGGATGGACACCGGGCCCACCGTCCTGACCATGCCCGACCTGGCGGACGAAGCCTTCGCCGCGGTCGGCGACCGGCTCAGCGACCGGGTGGAGCTGCTTGAGCTGCACCCGGCCTACCGGGCGCGGTTCGCCGACGGCAGCAGTCTGGACGTCCACACCCGGGCGGAGGCGATGGAAGCGGAGATCGAGCGCTTCGCCGGAGCCAGGGAAGCCGCCGGATATCGCAGGCTGCGTACCTGGCTGCAGCACTTGTACACAGCCCAGATGCGCCGGTTCATCGACACCAACTTCGATTCTCCCCTGGGGCTGCTGACACCGGATCTGGTCCGTCTGGCGGCACTTGGCGGCTTCGGCCGCCTGGACGCGCGCATCGGCCGGTTCATCTCCGACGAGCGGCTCCGCCGCGTCTTCACCTTCCAGGCGCTGTACGCGGGTGTGCCGCCGGCCCGCGCGCTGGCCGCGTACGCCGTCATCGCGTACATGGACACCATCGCGGGCGTCTACTTTCCGCGGGGCGGGATGCACGCCCTGCCGCGGGCCATGGCGGCGGCGGCCGCCGACGCCGGGGCCGAACTGCGCTTCGGGCAGGAGGTGACGCGCCTCGAACGCCGCGGCGGCCGGGTCACGGCCGTGGTCACCGATCAGGAACGGTTCCCGTGCGACG
Source organism: Streptomyces sp. NPDC002853 (assembly GCF_053591915.1). Classification (NCBI taxonomy): domain Bacteria; kingdom Bacillati; phylum Actinomycetota; class Actinomycetes; order Kitasatosporales; family Streptomycetaceae; genus Streptomyces; species Streptomyces sp. NPDC002853. The sequence goes on from NZ_JBSFUS010000019.1 coordinate 15,169, forward strand.
CCGTCGTCCTGACGCCGGATCTGCCGGTCGCCTACCGCCTGCTCGGTACACAGCCGCGCCGCCCCGTGCGCCTGAGCCACTCTCCCTCGGCGGTGGTCCTGCACGCGGGCACCGACCGCACCTGGCCCCAACTGGCCCACCACACCATCTCGTTCGGGTCCGCCTGGAAGCGCACCTTTCACGAACTGACCCGCACCGGCAGCCTGATGTCCGACCCGTCCCTGCTGATCACCCGTCCCACGGCCACCGACCCGGGGCTCGCCCCGCAAGGACGCCATCTGCACTACGTCCTGGCGCCCTGCCCCAACACCCGCATCGGCCCCTCGGCCCACGAGTGGCGCGACCTCACGCCCCGCTACCGCGACAGTCTCCTGGCCGAGCTGGAACGGCGCGGGTTGCACGGCTTGGCCTCCGCCATCGAAGAGGAGTGCCTGGTGACTCCGGCGGACTGGACCGCGCAGGGACACGCGGCCGGCACCCCGTTCTCCGCCGCCCACACCTTCGCGCAGACCGGCCCCTTCCGCCCACGCAACCTCGTGCGCGGCGTCGAGAACGCCGTCCTGGCAGGCTGCGGCACGACCCCGGGCGTCGGCGTACCGACCGTCCTGATCTCCGGAAAGCTCGCCGCGGCACGCGTCACCGGCCCGCGGCCGACGTCACCCGCCCGGATCCAGGCTCCGACCACCACGAAGGGCCTCGCGCCATGACCGCCCGGGAACTCGACAGCGCCGGCATCACCGACCCCGCCCTGCGCGCCGCCTATACCCATTGCCGCCGGCTCAACGCACGGCACGGCAAGACGTACTTCCTGGCCACACGGTTGCTGCCCGTCGAGCGCAGACCCGCCGTACACGCCCTGTACGGGTTCGCCCGCTGGGCCGACGACATCGTCGACGACCTCGACTCCACGGCCACGGCAGGTGAGCGCGCCTCGGCGCTGCACCTCCTGCAAAAAGATCTCGAAGTCGGACTGCGCAAGGGAATCAGCACGGACCCGGTGGTGGCGGCACTGTCCGACACCGCCGCCCGCTATGCCATCGCCCCGGAGCTCTTCACGGACTTCATGACGTCGATGCGGCTCGACCTGGAGGTCACCGAGTATCCGCGCTACGCGGACCTGCGGAACTACATGCACGGTTCGGCCGCCGTCATCGGCCTGCAGATGCTCCCCGTTCTGGGCACGGTCGTCCCCCGCGAGGAGGCCGCCCCGCACGCCGCCGCCCTGGGCGTCGCCTTCCAACTGACCAACTTCCTCAGGGACGTCGGAGAGGACCTCGACCGCGGACGCGTCTACCTCCCCATGGACCTGCTGGCCGCGCACGGCGTCGACCGGGCCCTCCTGCGCTGGAGCAGGGACAGCGGGCGTCATGACCGGCGCATCACCGCGGCCCTGCAGGACGCCGCCGCGCTCACCCGGCGCGTCTACCGCGAGGCGGCGCCCGGCCTGCCGCTGCTGGACCCCGTGTCCCGGCCGTGCATCCGCACCGCCTTCGTGCTGTACGGCGCGATCCTCGACGCCATCGCACGGGACGGATTCGGCGTTCTGCACCGCCGTGCCGTGGTGCCCCGCCGTCGCCGGGCGGCGGTCGCCTGTGACGGCCTGGCCCGCCTGGCCATGGCCCGCCTGCGCGCCCGCTCCATGAGCGCCCCCGTCGCGGGCGCACCTGACGCACCGCCACCTTTGAACATGCCGCACACCGCGCAGGCGCGCACTCGGCAGCCCAGGAAGGAGGCCGTATGAGCTCCGGGCGCTTCTCCGGCACCGGCCGCTATCCGCTGAGGCTGCGGCGTCGTCCCGTGGCCTGGGAGCGGCAGCAGCCGACCTGGCGCGAGGCGAGGCCGGCCGTCATCGCGCAGGCACTCAAGCGCGCCCAGGCCAGGCCGTCCGGCAACTGGTACGTCCTGGGAGACACCCGCAGCATCACCGCCGAGCGACCGCTGGGCCGGACCATCGCCGGCACCGAGGTCGTCGCGTGGCGCGACGCCTCGGGAGCTCTGCGGGCCGGCCCTGGCGCCTGCCCCCACCTCGGTGCACCGCTGAAGGACAGCGTCGTGCGATGCGGCACCCTCTTCTGTCACTGGCACGGGCTGGCCCTCGACGGATCGGCACGCGCGGGCTGGCAGCCCTACCCCGCCCACGACGACGGGGTTCTGGCCTGGGTACGCCTCGACACCATCGGCGGTGAGCAGCCCCTGGACCGGCCGGTGATTCCCGAGCGCCCACGGTTGGCCGGGAGCGTGTCGGCGGTCTGCACTGCCACCGGGACCTGCGAACCCGAGGACATCATCGCCAATCGCCTGGATCCCTGGCACGGCGCCTGGTTCCACCCCTACTCATTCGTCGATCTCCGCGTGGTGGACGAGCCCGGAGCCGGGCCCGTGAGCGAGGCCGAGGACAAGTTCGCCGTAGAGGTGTCCTTCAAGGTGGCCGCACGCGCCGTGGTACCCGTCACGGCCGTCTTCACGGCCCCCGAACCGCGCACCGTCGTCATGCACATCACCCAGGGCGAGGGAGCGGGCTCCGTCGTGGAAACCCACGCCACACCGCTCGAGCCGGATGCCGCGGGACAGCCTCGTACGGCCGTGTTCGAAGCGGTGATCGCCGCGTCCGACCGGCGCGGGTTCGCGGTCGCCAGATCTCTGACCTCGCTGCTGCGCCCCGCCATGCGGGCGGCAGCCGGGCGACTGTGGCGCGATGACATGGCCTACGCGGAAAGGCGCTGGGCGCTGCGGAGCACGGGGCGTTTCCCGGGCTGAGCACCTGGGGCGGCGGCCGCTGAGTACGGGGCCGCCGCATACTGCGCCTACGAAACCCTTGCGAGCGCGATCAGGGACACCGGCGCCCCATCTTGGCGAACTGACGGTTCTTCCCTTTGGTGTCCCACCACTCTTCCAAGAGGCCGTGCACCAGTTCCACCAGGTGGCGAAGACGCTCGGGTTCAGGGGCGGACGAGGTGAACACGTCCACGAAGGACCGGTCGCTCCAGGGCAGTGTCCACACCCAGCTCTCCTCGGCTTGCCCCTTCCGTTCGATGAGGAGCCGGTAGATCAATGTCACGCTCCGGTCCGGGTGGTGGTCCACCGTCAGGTCGGTGACATTGAACCGGATCGCGCCGTCATCGGAGGTGAATGTCCGGGCCAGGACGCGCTCAGCCGGTGTGTGAGCCACCCAATGCACCTCTCATCTCGTCCACCGGTAGCCCACGTCAGTCGTGCGCAGCCGGCCGAGGGCTTCTCAGATTCCGGCCACCTGATTGAGGGCCCTCAGCGCCATTGTCCTGCCCTTGTCCGGGACGGTCCACAGCGTTTGTCCGGCCACGCCCCAGCGTTCGAGCAGGGCGTTCGCCGCGAGGAAGCCGGTCGTTGCCGCCCGCTCCATCAACGCGACCGGCAGATCGCTGCGCACGATGTCGCCGGCCAGCGTGACGGCCGGGTCCGAGGTGCGCACTGCGGGCCTGTCCAGGTATCCGCCGACGGGGAACAGCGGGCAGTCGGCGCGCCACTCATGCCGTGCGTCGACGATCTTCGCGTCACGGGTCTCCGGGTAGACCCGGTGCAACTGGGCCAGCAAACCGCGCTGTTCCGCTGCCCGGTCCGCTCCCGGGGGAACCGCATAGGCGTGCAGTTCGACGACCGAGCCACCCGTACGGGCCGACCATTCAGCCGCCTCGCTCTCCCAGCGCTCCAGCACGCTGACGTTGTCCAGGGACCCGTATCCACTCGTGCCCAGGAAACCGGGCCGATCGGGCGCCGGGCGGCGGTCGAGCCACAGCCGGGAGACGAGGAAGGGCGGCGCGGTCCGCAGGCCCTTGATCCGCGTACGCCATTCGCGGTCGACGAGCAGCGGAGACTGTTCCACCACCTGCTGAAGACCCTTGATGTCCAGGGCCAGAACGACGGCGTCGTGCCGCTTGTGTCCATCCGGGGTGACGACGTGGAAGCCGCCATCGCCCGCGGGCTCAATGCTCTCGACCCCTTGGCCGGTGCGGATGTCGGCACCATGGCCCGCCAGATACCGGGCCAGCGGTTCCCACAACGCGGCCGGGAAAGGAGCCCGGGGCACGTCGAACAGCAGCCCCTCGCTGGAGCCGAGAAAGTAGATGTGGAACATCAGGGCGAGTTCTGCCGCCGACAGCTGCCGCGGGTCGGCGAAGAAGCTGCGGGAGAACACCTCGAAGGCCAAGTGGTGGGCCGCCTGCGGGAATCGGATGCGTTCCAGCAGATCCCAGGCGCTGATGTGGTCGAAGCGCCGGTAGACGTCGGGCACCCGTACGTCGAGCAGCGGCAACGCCGAGCGCGGACTCATCCGGGTCAGGTCACGCCAGCCGAAGGTGGGGCTCAGGGCCACGAAGCCGAGCGCGCTCCAGGGCGGGGTGCGCGGCACCCGCGCGAAACTGTCCTGCAGGCCGCCGCTGTGCCGCAGCGGATAGTCGGGCAGGCCCTGGAGCATGCTCAGGGCGGGGTCGGCCCGACGCAACAGCCCGCGCAAGTTGTAGTACTGGCGGAAGAAGGCATGAAATCCGCGGCTCATCGTGACCGTGGAGCCGTCCGCCAGTTCCGTGGACCATCCCGCGAGCCGGCCCCCGAGCTGGTCGTCTCGCTCGTAGAGCGTCACCTCAACGCCCCGCTCCGCCAGCGCGGTTGCCGCGGCCAGTCCGGCGATGCCCCCGCCGATGACCGCCACGCGCCGCGTCTCACCCGAGACGCGTCCCGTCCCCTGCGGGCCCGGCACCACGCGGGCCCGCCGATCACGTCCGTGACGCCTCGCGCCGCCGTTCGCCGCGCCGCGTCCGCTCACCACTCCGCGTCCGCTCGCCACATCGCGTCCGCTCATCGCGCGGCGTCCGGAGCCGCAGCGACCACGGTGTGCACGATGCCCGTCTGCCAGCCCGGCATCGGCAGCACACGTACCTGGCGGAAGCCCGCCCGCCGTACCCGTGCGGCGAACGCGGCCGCCGTGTCGAAGTCGACGACGCTGCGAAACAGGTGCCGGTAGAGGTCGCGGTCGCCGGCCACCGTGCCGGCCGGCAGGACCACGCCCTTGCACACGGCGGTCCACACCGCGCGGTCCAGCGCCCGGCCGCTGAGCGTGTACTCGTGCACGCCCAACCGGCCTTGCGGGGCGAGGAGTTCGCGGGTGGCGGTGAGCACCGCGTCCGGGTCGTCGAGATTGCGGAACAAGTAGGCCGCGAAGACCGCGTCGAAGGGTCCCTCGACTCCGACCCGGGCGAGCTGCTCGGCGGGCGCATGCACGAAGCGCACGCCAGGGGGCCACGCCTTGGCCGCGGCGCGGTCCAGCATGCCTTGCGAGGCGTCCACCGCGACGATCTCGGCGCGCGGTGCCGCGTGGAGCAGGGCGGCGGTCGACGCGCCGGTGCCGCATCCCAGGTCGAGCACGCGCAGTCCGGCACCTTCGTCCGCCAGCCCCAGACGCCGGGCGGAGCGTCGCAGATGGGCGTGGTAGCCGGGATTGGCGGACACCAGCCGGTCGTAGGTGTGGGCGGCGTGATCGAACGCGGCGGACAGTTCGTCGTCACGCAACAGCGTCATCTCGGCGTCTCCTTCGGTTGGTTGACGGTCACGACTACGTAGTAGCCGTGTGGTGCCGGGGCAGCCACGGCAGCTCCGCGACCGTACGCAGCATGGGCAGGACAGGCGTACGCAGACCGATCCTGAAGTCCTCGTCCCAGCGGGTACGTCCGTCGAGAAAGCGCAGCAGCCGTTCCATGGGCACCTTGCCGAACAGTCCGGCGAAGAACGCGGCCCCGTCCACGCGTCCGGTGTCCAGGGCCCGCAGCATGACGGAGTCCATGGCCAGCGAGCGCCTGGCGTGGACGGGCGGGGGCTGGGGAGTACGCCCGAGGTGATAGGCGGCCGCGATGGCGGAAGCCTGCCGCTGCACCGCCGCGAACGTGTAGCCGGTGGAAGGGCGGGTCGCCCCGCCGGCCGTGCCGATACGGAAGACCGACCGGCCGGAGCGAGAGGGAAAGCGCGCGTCGGTCATGGGGATGACGCCCTGCTCGACACGCCCGACCTCATAGCGCTCCAGGCCAAGTCGCTTCGTCACGTACATGCGCAGCGCTTCGTCGTAGGCACGCTCCTCGAGCACGGCGCCGGAGAATTCCGTGTACTCGACCAGGGCGTGGTAGGGCGTCATGGGCAGCACGTACGCGAAGGAGAGACCGTGCGCGGGCTGAGGCGTGCGAAAGTCCATCAGGTCGGCCAGTCCGGCCTCGAAGACGGGCCGGTCCGCGCTGACGAACCAGCCGCGAAAATGCTGCAGCAGCGTGGTCCTGGCGGGCGGCAACGTCGTGAGCGGGCGAGAGTCGAACACCCACCGGGCGCGCAGGGCAAACGACTCGCCCCGCGGCGTGCTGCCGCGCACCTCTGCTCCCTGCGGCAGGTCACGCACCTCCTTGACCTCGGCCTCCACGCGCCGCACCCGACCCTCACCGTCGATTCGCGCCGCGACCAGATCCTCGAAGGAGCCGGAGCGGAGCATCTTGTAGCGCAGCGGCGCCGGAGAACCGATCACGGATGTTCCGTCGGGGGCGCGTACCCGCAGGGTGTCCCACACGCCGGACAGCGACGCGTCGAACTCACCCTCGCTCTCCTCCCAGAAGCACCAGGTCCGCTCGGGCGGCCTCAGCGGGCCGTGCGGGGCATCAATGAGAACGACCGAAGGCCTGGTGCGTGCCGGAGGGGCGGCGCAGAGCCGATAGGCCAGGGACAGTCCGGCCGCGCCGGCGCCCACGATGGCGATCTCCGCGTCGTCCATGCCGCCCCTCGTACCTTGACCGTGCGTCAGCTCGTACCTTGACCGTGCGTCAGCCCTTGCAGCCAGCATTCCCTACGAAGGGAGCCGTTGGATGCACAGACATGGGTACGAGAGCCACCCATCGGCGCGCCGTACGCCAACCGACCAGTACATGACCACCCCCAGCTCACAGAGCGCCGCGGACGATGCTCTTGCCGGAGTGCGTGGGATCGCCGTTGTACGCCTGGTCGGAGACGTCCACCACGGGGTAGCCGGACAGGTCCACGCCGCGGGGAAGGGGCAGTGTGGCCGACCCGTCGGGCCCAAGGACGCCGACCGCGATGAGCCTCTTGTGGGTCGAGTCCATCAACCACACCTCGAAGTACCCCTTGGTGCTGGGCAGCCCCTTCACGCTGATGCGCAGAGTGTTGTGCGCGCTGCCGTCCACGACGAGGTGCGCAACTCCCTTGGCGCGGGCAACGGCCAGTGGAGCGAGGGTGGCTTCGGCGCCCCGGCGGATCGTTCCGCTGCTTTCCTGCCGTACGTGCACCTGCACCTGCGCTTGCCACCAGGTGGCGGCGCTCCCTAGCGCCGCGCCGACGAGCAGACAGGCTGCCGCGAGCAGAAGCGCGGACCGGCGTCCGGCGCGGCGCACCGAAGTGCCGTGTCCGGTCGGCCCTCGACCTGCGGTGTCTCGTACAGCGGCGGAATGCGGCAGTCGCGCCCGCGAGGAGCCCGGGTCGACAGTCAACTCCGCGGAGATGGCCTGCCAGACTCGTTGCGGTGGCGGCGTCGGTACGTCGGCAGGGGACACCGACCGCGCCGCGTCGACAACCCGGCGCAACGCGTCGAGATGCGCCCGGCACGCGCCGCACTGGTGAAGGTGGGCGCCGACGGGCCCAGAGCGCGCCGCGTCGGCCTCGGCGAGAGCGAGTTCAGCGAGGTCCGATGAGTCGACGTGCTTCATGATGGCCTGCCTCGCCTACCTCGCACCCGGCTCACCCACCTCGTCCACCTTGCCCGCGCTGCTCCGGCATCGCAGATCTCATACGCCCCTTCGCGGCGGATTCCGCGCGCTGCGGGATCTCGGACTACTTCCCGCGATGGCACGTCGACGGATGCGGATTCGGATGCGGGAGGAGGTCCGACCACTCACGGATGCGTCGCGGCCGCGCCGAAACCGCATCGCTTCTGCGTCGTCCCGCCTAGCCGTCCACCGGAGCGTCTTCACCTTCGAGGGTGTGCCTCAGCCGGTGCAGACCCCTGCGGATATGGCTCTTGACGGTGCCCAGGGGAAGGCCCGTCTGTTGGGCGATCTGCACCTGCGTGAGGTCCTGGTAGAACGCAAGACCCAGCATGAGCCGCTGCACCGGCGGCAGTTTGCCGAGCTCCTGCACGATGAGCACCCTGTCCAGCGCGGCTTCCGGGTGATCGTGCGCCGGAAGCACCCCGGTCTCGCCCTGCACACCCGCGGCCGCGGCGAGCGCGAGCCGACGGGTGCGGGCAGTCAGCGCATCCGCCGTTTTCCGGCGGGTGATGCCGACGAGCCACGCCGAGAGAGGCCCACGGTCGGGCCGGTACCCCGCCCGGCCGCGCCACGCGGCGAGGAAGACCTGCTGCGTGACGTCTTCCGCCTCCCGGGCATCGCCCAGAGCGCGAGCTGCGAGCGTGTGCACCAGGGCGCCCCAGCGCTGATAGAGCGCTGCGACGCAGCGTTCGTCGCCACGGACGAAGCCGGCCGCGATCTCCTCGGCGTCCTGGTTCTCCTCGACCGGCACATGCGAGGGGACCGCTGTGGGAACGGGTGCCGCCTTCACCGCCATGGGTTTCCTCCTGCCAGGCCAGGCGGCCCGGTGAGCTCGGTCCAGTCGGCTCGGCGGGGCTGCGAGGGCTCACCGCAGTCCGGTTCCACCGAGCGTCTTGCGCGCTGTGATGGGCCAAGAGTCACGATCACGCGCCGGGCCGTGCAACATGCGTCGGTCTTGCGTCGTACGGTGAACCTATGAGGGACATCGAGCTACAGCACCCCCTGCCGACCGTGGCGGGCCTGAGTACCGGGGCTGTCGCCAGACGATTCGGCGTGGCGCCGACGACGCTGCGTTCGTGGGGCCAGCGCTACGGCGTCGGCCCCGCCGGCCACCAGAGCGGACGCCATCGCCGGTGGACGGCCGAGGACATCGCGGTCCTGGAGCACATGTGCCGGCTCACCAGTACGGGCGTGCCACCATCCGAAGCCGCTCGGACCGCCCTGCAGACCTCCGTGGCTTCGTCGAGCCGGCCAGAACCTCTGGTCCAGGAACCTGCGGCCCAGGAACCTCTGACTCAGGAACCTTTGCATCCTGATCTGAGCGGCCGGCCCTCTTCGCTCCAACGGCCCGTTTCGCCCGGCCAGACCCGAAAGCACCTGCGTGGGCTGAGCCGTGCGGCACTGAGGCTCGACTCCCCCGCCGTCGAAAGCCTGCTCAGTACGGCGATCTCGCAGTTGGGGCTGATCCCCGCGTGGGACGAAGTGATCATGCCTGCCCTGCACGCGGTCGGCCGTAAGTGGGAGACCTCGGGCGAGCGTTACGTCGAGGTCGAGCATCTGCTGTCGTGGCAGGTGTCAACGGCTCTGCGGCGCGTGACGAGGCCTTACGGCGCGATGCAGCGCGCAGCCGGGGCCCCGATCTCGCCCATGCTCCTCGCTTGCGTGCCGGGCGAGGCGCACACCCTGCCGCTGGAAGCTCTCGCGGCGGCGCTGTCGGAGCGAGGCGTTCCGGTGAGCATGTTCGGGTCCTCGGTACCGGCCGAGGCGCTCGACCAAGCCGTACGCCGCATTGGTCCTGCCGCGATCGTGCTGTGGGCGCAGTCCTACGGCACCGCCAGCCGCCCCCTTGCCACGCATTTCAGCTCTCTGCAATGGGGCGTCCCCGGAGCCCGTACGCATTCAACCGTCATGGTGGCCGGCCCCGGCTGGGCAGGACCACACCTCGCGGGCACCCTGCGCCCCCACCGGCTCAGCGACGCCGTCACCTCACTCCTTGCTCTCCGCGAGGAGTGAGACGCTCGCGCCTTCAGTTGGACCTAACCGGACCCAGGCCCCTACGGCCGTTCCTGCAGCACGCCCTGAGGCAGCTCCGCGTCCTTCGCCTTGTCCCCCGGCGGGAGTTGATCGGCGTAACCCGCCTCGGTCCACACCAGCTTCTTGAACTCTTCCGGTGTGAGCAGTCCCTGCCACGGAGTGCCGCCGGGGCAGAACACCGAGGTGCAGCCGTAGCAGTAATGCGCCGGCTGCCACAGCCGTTCCGCGCGGGCTTCGCCTGCCTCGGCGGCGAATTTCTCACGCCGGTCACCGCGTACGACCGCAATGGTGCCCAAGAAGCAGATCAGCGCGAGGGCGACCCCGCCGACCGTGTACAGCGGCTTGTCCTGCTGGACGCCCATGTAGGCGAGGGCGACGCCCATGCCGGTCAGCACCATGCCTTCCGCGAAGTGCATGCATCCGTCGCCGGTCTTGTTCGGCCCCGGTTCCAGCCGACCGTTCAGGCCCTCACGCATCGCGCCCTTGCCGCCGCGTGCCTGCTCGACGGTCCGCACATCGACACCGCCGCACCCGGGACACACCACGCCCACCGGCTCCCCGGCCCTTTCGGTCTCCATGAAGATCAGCCTATCGGTCCCCCGGATCATGGCCGCAGTGGACCGAACACGCCCCGACGGCATCGTTGTTGAAGACATCGCGGCCGTGCGCGGCGTCCGAGGTGGGACACCGCGCCGGCAACACAACAGTGCCGTCAGACCTTTGATCGAGCGCGGGATCGACGGAGGATAGCGCGAGCAAGCGGGTCCGCGCGGCAAAGCGGGTCCGATGCATACCGACAGCAGGGAGCGCCCTTCCGATGCCCGCACAACCCGCACAACCCATACGTCCCGAGCGCACCGGTTCCGCGTCCGCCGAGGGCACGGCCGTCCCCTCGTTCAAGCCTTCTCTGGTCAGGGCAGTGTTCAGGGACGTCACCCCACTGCACGTCTCGCGGACCGCCGCGCGGGCCGGCGCGTCGGTGACGCAGACAGTACTGACGGCCATCATCGACGGCGCGCGGCGAGCGGCGGAGGAGGAAGCCCGAAGGAAGCTAATTCCCAGGGACCTCGTGACAGTCATCGACCGGGACGTCGAGCTGGAGGTGGGAGGCCAGTGGTACCACCACAGCCCGACGTTCAAGGAGTTGACCGGCGTAGTGTACGACGCCAAGGGTGCCGTCGTACGCGCTCCCAAGCGCAGCAGGTCACTCAAGCCCAGTGCCGTGGTGGGCGCCCACAGGTTCGAGGCCGGAATCAGGAAACTGCTGCGCGACCGGGGTGTGGCAGCTGTCCCGGCGATGGTCCGCGATCTGGATGGGCTCGCGAGCGTGTTCCTGACGGACCTCGCCCGGGACGCGGCCATGGTCGTGCGGGAGGGCGGGATCAAACGGTTCGGCGCGGTCACCCTGACGATGCCGGGCGAACCGACCGACACGCGCCCCTCCGTGCCTGAGTCCGTCCTGCCCCAACCCACCCGTAGGGGAGACAGCCGGACCATCGACAGAGATGACGTCCTGGCCGCCACCACCATCCAGCTGTTCGGCGAAGTCAGGCAGCAAGCCCTCGCCGCGGCACGCGAAGCAACAGAGACCGGTTCGGATAGCTGAGCGGGAAGGCGCAGCGTCCCCGTCACTCACTCCGGTGGTCCGGCCGCAGATGGCTGCGATCAGACTCAGCATTGCGGGACGGTGGCCCGATGCGCCGCCCCCTCGTCATGCTCGCTGTCCTGGCCCTGCTGAGTACCGCGGGGTGCACCTCCGTGACGCCGGGGGTCGCCCCGTCATTGAAACCTGCAGGGGGTCAGACGCCGGCTTCGCGGGAGGTTCGCGTGCGGGCCACCCAGGCCTCGGCGCGTGACGCGCTGGTGAGGAGCGGCGGCGGCAAGCCGAAGAGCGCGGAGGACAGGGAGGGCGCGGAGCCGACGCCTCGCCGCCAGGCACCGGCCGCCGGCCGTGAGTTCCCGTCACCAGCCCCGGCCCGCACGTCGGTCCAGCGGACGTCAACGCCGCCCCGGCCCGTGGCGCAACGGTCCGAGCCGCGCCCCAAACCGTTGGCGCCCCGTCCTCCGCGTCCGAAGAATTACGACGGCAAGATCGTGTGCGACATGGCCGAGGGCGTCACGGACCCGGGCACGGTGACATTGTGCCGGGGCAGCCTCGGCCGATGAGCCGTCAGGCACCGCCTTTTGGGCCACGGCAAGGCGGTGCGTGTCCGTCAGGTGCCGAAGCGATCACGCGCGTCCTCGATGTGTCCGAGGTACTGATGGGTCCAGCCGCACATCGCATCGACCGCGGCGCGCAGGGCGCGGCCCGGCTCGGTGAGGGTGTACTCGACCCGCGGCGGCACAGTGGGGTACACCGTCCGGCTGAGCAGTCCGTTGCGCTCCAGCATGCGCAGGTTCTGGGTGAGCATCTTGTGGCTGACGCCCTCGACCTCGTTGCGCAACTCGCTGAAGCGCAGGGTGCGTTCGCCCAGCGCCTCGATGATCAGGAGCGCCCACTTGTTGGCGACGTCCGAGAAGATCTCCCGTGCCAACGAGTCCGCGCGCCTCAGGTCGGCGTCCTCAGGCAGCCCCTTGAGTTGCTGCTTGGTCCCCATGGGTTCCCCAGTCACCAGAAGTGCGTTCTTCCACCTGTCGGCTGCCACTCTCCTATGGTTCCTCAGTAACCACAAGAGAGCACCTGTCGAGTGGGCGAACACCTCGGCCACTGGTCGGGGCATGCGTGGCATTGCGTGGCATTGCGGGACAGTCTGGTGTAGGTACGTCGTCGACACGAAATCGCTCAGCCCAAGGACGCGGGCCTGCGCGACAGCCACTGCCCGAACGTCCGGCGTGGGGGCCGCACCACCACCCGACCGTGGGCCTTCTGGCCGACCAACTCCACGCGCAGCCTGGTCGGCGCGCCTGGGGGCGTCCGCGTGCCACGGTCCACCAGCTTGCAGTGGACCAGGGTCAGGCCGTCGGCATCGACCTCGATGCCCGGCCCTGTGATCAGCGTCAGGCTCTTGCCCGCCATGGCCACGTCGATCCGAAGGGTGTCCCGCGTGATCACGGCCTCGGTGAAGTCGAGCGTCACGTCGCACCAAGTCACCGCGAGCTCCAGCCGCCTCGGCACCACCCAGCGTCCCAGGCGCTCGACCGCACCGCTGTGGACTTGCTCGATCCGGACGACGTCCTTGACCTCTGCCGCAGTCGTCCCATCCTTGACCGATACGGGCGGCAGGTCGGTGGTGAGCGCGGCCAGTTCACTCAGAGTCCGCGCCGACAGAGCAGTCTCCAGGCGCTCGTCCAACTCCTCCGCGGTCAGAAGGCCGTCGCCCGCCGCGATACGCAGCACATCGACCACCCGGTCCCGGTCCGCATGAGAGGCCCGCAGCTCGGGCGTCGAGCCTGGGCCGGCGTGCCTACCGGTGGGCGGATTATCTCCCGACATGCTTCCGTCCTGGTCGTGTAGAACGTTCTGCGCGACGCGGGCAGCGGCGCGCGTAAGAGACTAACGTTATATCGCGACATACATTCAAGCCGGGCCAAGCCGCCCCAGGCCCGGGCTTGCCTTGCTGGACTTGCTGGGCCTCACCCACGAACAGCGAAGAGGCGATGGCCGACGTCACTTCGCCGTAAACGGCATCCATCATGCCGAGCCACCACTGTCGACAACAACCGTGCGCCAGCAGCCAGTTCACCCACCTCCCCGGCAGCCTCAATCCCCGCCCTGCCCGGCGAGCGGCAGCCCCCGCTCGGTCACCTGCGCGCGCAGCGGCGTTCTACGACGAGTTCGCCAAACCCTGGCAGGAGCGCCGCCTGCCGATGCGCCACGAGCCGCGCGACAGCGCCGTGGACGTCTACTGCCTGTGGCAGGACCGCAACGGCGGCGATCGTCGCGTCCCCGGCGCACCGAAGTCCGACGGCGCCCGCTGAGGCGACGAGGCCGACAAGAGGGTGACTCGTGGGAGTGGGCCCTCTCCAGGGGATGCCGCGGAGGCCGCTGGTGTTGCCGCGGCAGTTGAGACAGCATGCCGCGCATGGACTGGATGCCTCTGCTCTCCACGCTGACAGGTGCTGCCATCGGCATCGCTGCCACTCTCGTCGCCGATCGCAACAGGTGGCGTCGCGAGGAAGGGCGGCACGCTCTGGAGGTGCGGCGTGGCGTGTACACCGAGTACGCCTCCGCCCTCAAGGACGCGGGGGAAGAGATCCGGGCCGTGGCCCTGGGTGATCACATGTCCGAGTCAGCGCGTGATGCGGCGGTGCGCGAAGCCTTTCGCGGAACCGGATTGCACACGGCCAGCGAACAGCTCTGGCTCGTGGGCCCGCCGGCCGTTGTCGCGGCCGGGAACGAGGCGTTTCACAGCTTGCGTCAGATGCGTGACGCCTACGCCCGCGGGGTCGAGGTCGGTTCCCCGGAGGACAGGGCCTTCACCCGACAACGCCGCACGGCCATGGCGGAGATGCGCAGCCGTATGCGCGAGGATCTGGGCTTCGGCCCCCTCGGCATCGAGTGACTCGTCTCTGGGCACCCTCGCGTCACCGGTCGCGCCCGGCGTCCCCGGCTGCCTCGTACGGCCGCTGTTAATCTGCGTTCCATGATCAGGGGGAGATCAGCCGGACGAATAGCGCGCATGGCGGGAGACACCCGGTCGGAACGAGTGCTGATCCTGGCCAGTTTCGTGAACCGGGTCGGCAATGGTCTCTTCAACAGCGCATCGGCGCTGTACTTCACCTTGGTCGTGCAACTCCCCGCAGTGCAGGTGGGCCTCGCCCTCACCGTCGCCGGACTGATCGGTCTGCTCGCGGGGATCCCGGGAGGCCACCTCGCTGATCGTCGAGGTCCTCGCACCATCATGATGCTGGCTCTCGCCGTTCAGGCGGCGGCGATGTCTGCCCTGGTCCTCGTCGAGAGCTGGGCCGCTCTCGCCGTCATCGCCACCATCGACCAACTTGCCGCATCCGCGGGAGGAGCGGCGTGGGGAGCCCTCGTCGTCCGGGTCGGGACCGAGCAACCCGCGCTCTTCCGGGCCAAGTTGCGCACCTACGTCAACCTGGGCGTCGTCCTGGGCACCGTCGGCGCCGGACTCGCCGTGGCAGCCAACACCCCAACCGCCTACGTTGTGCTGATTCTTGGCAATGCCGCAAGTTTCGCGCTCTGCGCCCTTCTCCTGTTTCTGCTCCCCCACTACAAGGCGTTGCCGCCTCCGCCGCAGCAGCGCCGCTGGATCGCACTCCGCGACCGCCCCTTCGTCACCTTCACAGCCCTTTTCGGGGCCATGGGGCTGCAGTACCCCGTCGTGTCCCTGCTGCTTCCGATCTGGATCTCGGAACACACGGACGCACCACGCTGGACGGTGCCCACGATGTCCGCGCTGAACGCCGCCGTCTGTGTCCTGCTGCAGACCAGAATCGGCTCCCGCATCGAAACCCCGCGCGACGGCGGCCGGGCGTTTGGGACCGCGGGGCTCCTCTTCCTGGTCAGCTGTCCGCTGATCGCTTTGACCGCACACGCTCCCGTCTGGGTGGCCGTCGCCCTGGTGGTCGCGGCGATCTGCATCCACAGTCTCGGTGAGATCTGGGAGTCCTCGGCCGGATTCGCCCTCGGGTTCGGCCTCGCACCGGACCATGCCCAGGGCCAGTACCAAGGTCTTCTCGGTCTTGGCTTCAGCGCGGGCCAGGCGCTGGCCCCGGCCGTCCTCACCACCCTCGTGCTGGGATACGGCACCACCGGCTGGCTGTTTCTCGGCGTGTTCTTCGCGGCAGTGGGCGCCGTCGGCCCGCCGCTTGAACGCTGGGGCATGCGGACGCGATCCCGGTACGGGGCATCTGAGGCGGATTCCGGCGCAACGGCCGACCAAGCACGTGCGTGAGCGGGCTGGGTGACTGTTCGACCGCACCTCAGTCAAAAGAACGTACCCCCGTTCGACTTCATCAACCGGATCGGTTGAACCGGTCACCCGCTGCCCGCAGCTCCGTGATCGGGCTGTGTGAGCCTCGGCACGCACTGACCGAGCGACAGCACCTCTGCTTCTCGGACCGGCGACGAGGGAAAACGTGCAGGTCAACGCATTACATGCGCTGCGGGCATATCCCCGTGCCACGCCCCGTGCCCGGCCGGAAGGAACGGAGCTGCGGCCGGGAGTGACGAACGTATTGGGTGAGATCGGCGAATCCCGGGGAAGAAGTGGCGGCGAGACGATGGAGGTTGCCATGGATGGTAGAGATCTGGAACTGGGCGAGCTTCTGGCCGCCGCGGAGTCAGCGCCGCCCGGGGAGTCCGTCGGTGTCATAGCGCACGATCTGCGCAAGCGGTTCGGGGCGGATCGTGTGTCGTTCTTGTTCGTCGATCTCATGGAACAGCAACTCCTGCGCCTGAGTGCCCCCGCCGAGGGAGAGGCGGCGAACGCCACGGAGCAGCTGGATTTGCAGGGCAGCGTCTACGAAGCAGTTCTGCGCGACCAGCGCCAGCATGTGGAGCCGGACGATCAGGGCGGACGGCGCGTGATCTCGCCGGTGACCAACCGCGGCGACTGCATCGGCGTACTGGAGGTGACGTTGCAGTATGCCGACGACGGTGTGCTCGGACAGATCCGCGAAGCAGCTCACGCACTGGCGTACATCATCGTCACGGACCGCCGCTTCACCGACCTCTACCACGCGGGCCGGCGCACGACCCGGACCAGTCTGGCCGCCGAGATCCAGCACCAGCTGCTCCCCTCGGCCTCTTGTTGTGAAGCTCCCCAGTTCACCCTCGCCGCGGGACTTGTCCCGGCCGACGACATCGGTGGCGACACCTACGACTACACGCTTGATCAGGACACACTCCACCTGTCCATCACCGATGCCATGGGCCATGACACCGACTCCGCTCTGCTGGCCACGTTGGTGATGGCCGCGTTGCGCGGCGCCCGCCGCACCGGTTGCGACGCGCTGCAACAGGCCCGTCGCGCCCACGAGGCCTTGCTGGCCCACAATCGCGGGCTCGCCACCGGGCAACTGCTCTGCATCCGCCTGGAGTC
The DNA here is from genome assembly GCF_053591915.1 of Streptomyces sp. NPDC002853. NCBI lineage: Bacteria > Bacillati > Actinomycetota > Actinomycetes > Kitasatosporales > Streptomycetaceae > Streptomyces > Streptomyces sp. NPDC002853. Next base: position 31,994 of record NZ_JBSFUS010000019.1, read on the forward strand.
GGGCACCTGTGAACTGATCAACGCGGGGCACCCCTGGCCTCTGCGCCTGCGGGAGGGCGCCACAGAGGTCGAGGAGGTGCAGCTGGGCATCAACCTGCCGTTCGGGGTGGCATCACCCGTCTCGTACCGGCTGCAGGAGCTTCAGTTGAGCCCAGGCGACCGTTTGGTCCTGCTGACCGACGGGATGCAGGAACGCGGCGCGTCGGCCGTTGATCTGGCCTCTCTCGTACGCGAGACCCGCGCCTTGCATCCCCGGGAGGCCGTTCGCGCTCTGACGACGGCGGTCCTGAACGCCTGCCGCGGCAACCTCAAGGACGACGCGACCGTGATGATCCTGGACTGGCGCGGAGCCGCCCGGCCCGCTCCGGACGCCCAGCCCGCTCCGGACGCCTAGACCGGCGCGGGGGCGGGCGACCGGGCGCGACGCGGCGGCAGGCTCCTCAGCCGACGCGGGCTTCCCAGCCGGCGAGGGCTGCTCAGCTGACGCGGGCTTCTCAGCTGACGAGGAAGGGAACCTTTGTGAGCTCTTCGGAGACCTGCCAGACGCGCCGGGCTTCCCCGGTGCCGCGAAGGCGCGGGTAGAGCTTCTGCTCCGCGGGAGGGCCGCCCATGTGCCCGGGTCCGCGCGGCCCGTAGAACCCGCCGCGTTCGGCGTCGGGTGAGGTGGCGGCGTACAGGGCGGGGAGTTGCGCGGTGTGCACCGTCCCGACGACGATGCCGCGGGCAGAGAGAGCCCGGATCAGGCGCACGCCCATGGTGTCCTTGGCGCGGCCGACCTCGGGGCGTGCGGCGAGCAGGTTCGTCGGAGCGACCCCGGGGTGCGCGACATTGCTCGTGATGCCCCAGCCATCGGCTTGGCTGCGCCGGTCGAGTTCGAGGCCGAAGAGTCCCAACGCGATCTTCGACTGGCTGTAGGCCTTCATGCCGTCGTAGGAGCGTTCCCAGTTCAAGTCGTCCCAGTTGATGGCGTTCTGCTTCGCCGCGACGCTGACCTGCGAGGTCACGCGCGCGTGGCCGGCGCGCAGCAGCGGCAGCAGGTGGGCCACCAGAGCGAAGTGCCCGAGGTGGTTGGTGCCGAACTGGAGCTCGAACCCGTCCGCGGTCGTCTGCCGGTCGGGCGGAGTCATGACGCCGGCGTTGTTGACAAGGATGTGGATCGGCCGGCCCTCATCCCCCAGGGTCTTCCCGAGAGCTGCCACGGAGGCGAGGGAGGACAGGTCGAGTTCGCGGAGCGTCACGTTCGCGTGCGGGACCGCCTGCCGGATGGCCGTGATCGCGGCCTCGCCCTTGCGTGGATTGCGTACGGGCAGCAGCACCTCGGCACCGGCCGCCGCGAGCCTCGTGGCCAGGCCGAGCCCGATGCCGTCGCTCGCTCCGGTGACGACGGCGCGCCTGCCGGTCAGGTCGGGAACGGTGATGTCGATGGTCTTGCGTGGCATGTGCCCACTCCTGGGGTTGTGTCGTTGCCTCCACCGTCGGGCAAGACGGCGGCGCTGTTCAGGGCCGGTCGATCCACTGATCGGGAAGTCCTGGCTCCGGCGCGAACCGCAGCCGTACGTCGTGAGCCGCGAGCCGCGAGCCGCGAACGGCCCGGGAAGCCAGCCGGCCGCGCCCTCGTCCTTTCGCAAGCGGGTACGTCACACAGCCTCGGGCGGCTCCGCAGGGGCGGCAACCCGCGAAGGGGGGATCGACGATCCGTGGATGCCGAGATGCGCGGGCGGTAGAAATGAGCAGGTACGGAGGCATGCACGGTGACGGAGGCGCGCACGGTGATCGATCGGACCGGCCTTGCGGAGTTCCTGCGGCGTCGCCGGGAGTCGCTGCAACCCGAGGATGTGGGCCTCCTGCGCGGACAGCGCAGGAGGACGAGAGGGCTGCGGCGGGAGGAAGTGGCCGCGCTGTGCCACATGTCGACCGACTACTACGCGCGCCTGGAGCGGGAACGCGGACCGCAGCCGTCCGAGCAGATGATCGCCTCCATCGCGCAGGGGCTCCATCTCTCCCTCGATGAACGCGACCACCTCTTCCGGCTCGCCGGACAGACCCCTCCCCCGCGGGGCGCGGACAGCGAACACATCAGCCCCGGCCTGCTGCGCATCCTGGACCGGCTGCACGACACCCCCGCGGAAATCGTCACCGAGCTCGGCGAGACGCTGCGGCAGACCCCGCTCGGCATCGCACTCACCGGCGACCTGACGCATTACAGCGGCCCGGCCCGCAGCCTCGGCTACCGATGGTTCACCGACCCCGCCGCGCGCCAGCTCTACGCCTCCGACGACCATGCGTTCCTCACCCGCATGTTCGTCTCGGGCCTGCGCGGGGTCGCCACGCTGCGGGGCCCCGGTTCCCGTGCGGCCCACTACGCCGACCTGCTCCTCGCCCAGAGCGAGGAGTTCCGTCAGGTGTGGGGCGACCACGAGATCGGCATCCGGCCGAACGAGGTCAAACACTTCGTCCACCCCGAGGTCGGCGCCTTGGAGCTGACCTGCCAGACGCTGCTCGACCCGAACCAGTCGCATCTCCTGCTCGTCTACACCGCCATCCCCGGCAGCGAGAGCCACGAAAAGCTGCAGCTGCTCTCCGTCATCGGAGCGCAGGCGCTGCGCTGAGCTGCTGAGCGAGCAGACCACTTGCCATTCCTAGGGGTCCTAGGTTTAACCTAGGACCCCTAGGAACAAGGTGGAGGGCACATGGTGCGGGCAGGGCTGACGGCGGAGCGGGTGACCGTCGCGGGCGCCGAACTGGCGGACGAGGCGGGGCTTGACCAGGTGACCATGTCGCAGGTGGCCCGGCGGCTCGGTGTGAAGGACGCGAGCCTCTACACGCACGTGCGCGGCCTGGAGGATCTGCGCGGGCGGATCGCGTTGCTGGCGGCGGACGAGAAGACCATCCGCATCGCGGAGGCGACCGCCGGCCGGTCGGGCAAGGACGCGCTGGTCGCCTTCGCGAACGCCTGGCGGGAGTACGCACACCAGCACCCCGGCCGCTACATGGCGACCCAGACCCAGATCCAGATCGACCCCGAGCTCGCCGCGCAGGCGCCGGGCCCTCGGCGCGCGGTCGAGTTGACCTACGGCATGCTGCACGGCTACGGACTGGCCGAGCCTGACCTGACCGACGCGGTCCGGTTGCTGCGCAGCACCTTCCACGGGTTCGTCGCCCTGGAGGCCGCGGGCGGGTTCGCCAACCGGCGTTCGCCGCAGCATTCCTGGGCTCGCGCCCTCGACGCCCTGCACACCCTCCTGGAGAGCTGGCCCCGTCCCGAGAAGGAGACCCTCCATGACTGACCCGACCATCGGCAGCCTGCGCGTGAACGGCGCAACTCTGCACTACGAAGTGCGCGGCCAGGGCCCGCTCTTGCTGCTGATCCCCGGAGGATCGGGCGGGGCGGCCTCCTTCGACGAGCTCGCCGACGACCTGGCCGTCGAATACACAGTGGCCACCTACGATCCGCGCGGCATGTCCCGCAGCACGCTGGACGACCCCGAGGCCGAGCAGAACGTGGCCGAACACGCCGACGACGCCTTCCGACTGCTGGAACTGCTGTCACCCGGCGAGCCCGCCCGGGTGTTCGGCTCCAGTTCGGGCGCCATCGCGGCCCTGCATCTGCTCACCACCCGCTCTGAGCGCGTCCAGCGCGTCGTGGCACACGAGCCGCCGGCGGTGGCGGTCCTGCCGGATGCCTCCACTCATCTCGCCCTCATAGCGCGCGTGCAGGAGGTGTTCCGCACGCAAGGACTCATGCCTGCGATGCAGGTGTTCGCGGCAGGGCTCAAGAAGGACAGCGACAGCGACGCCGGCAACAGCACCAGCACCAGCACCGTCGAGCCGAAGGCCGAGATCGAGCTTCCGCCCCAGGCGGCGGCGAGGGCAGAACAGACCATGGCCAACCTGCCGTACTTCGTCGGCCGCATCGTCCCCGCCTTCATGTCCTACACCCCGGACCTGCACCGGCTGGCGGAGCTGTCGGACCAGCTCGTGCTCGCCGCCGGACAGGACTCGCGAGGAGAACTGCCCTACCGTCCGGCCGCGTTGATGGCCGAGCGCTTCGGCACGGAACTCCTGCACTTCCCCGGCGGGCACACCGGCCTGACCACGCATCCGGCCCAGTTCGGCGAACTCCTTCGCAAGGCACTCCGCGACTGAAGCACGTGAGTGCAGGGCGCGTGCGTTACACCATTGCAAACCCGCAGATTGGTCGTGCACAGGTCATGAAACGCCAATCTCCCGGCACGCCGAACCTTCACCGGGAGCAGCTCAACGGCTTCCGCGTTCCGCGCCCGCCTACCCAAAGGGAAGAGTCAGTGCAGGGTTCAACGACCTGACGGAGGCAGGCCACGTACCATCAAGCGCGCTCGACGAGAAGCACGTCGATGCGACAACTCCGTTGGCTGCACAGGCTGTTCATCCGCACGCCCCGTCACCCTCAACCCGGCGGGGCTGCTCAGCGATTTCGTCTCGGCGGTGCGGTCGAGTGGTGCTGCGGCGCCGCCACCGTCTCTCGTCCCCCCGCACGCAGGACAGGACCGAACCTGTTCGCGACACGGGCGACAGCCGCGAAACCGCCCTGCGCCACTTAGCATTGGCGATACGCTGTGCGCACAGCGAGCACGGGAGGACGGTGCATGCGGGTGGACCCCCAACCCGTGTCCGGCAAGAGCGACAGCCCGCAAATGCGCCTGACCTCACTCGCGGTCCTCTGCGCCGTGTTCGCGCTCGGCATCCTCGACTTCGCCTACCACAGCGCTCACCGGGGAATCATGGTCGGCCTCGCCGCCGTCCCGGCGTTCGGGCTCTTGCTGCCCGGCCCGCGTCATCGGGCCCTCGCCCCCGGCGTGCTCGCTTTCGCCACGGCGCTCTTCGTCAGCACCGACGAGTGGCGCAGTCGCCCCTTGGTGGTCTTGTTCACCCTCGTCGACATCGTGCTGGTCACGTGGGTCATCTGGTATCTCGGGCGCTCACGCACGACTGCCGCCCCGCTCAGAGCCGTAGAGGGCTCACCATCCGGGCGCCCGGACCAAGAGGTGGCCGGAGCCTGGCAGCTCGCACAGGTGCGGGGAGAGTTCCGCAGGGTGCCGGGTTCCGCCCCACACGGAAACAGCACCCTCCTTGACGACGTGAAGGCCACCCCCTTCGGGGTCCGCCTGCTCCTCGCCGACGTCGCCGACGAGTCGGGGGCCGCCTCAGGAGCAGCCAGTGACCTGCGCTATCGCTGGCAACGGCTCGCCGAGGCCGAGGGCAGCCTCGCCGAGATCGCCCGCAGGCTCGACGTGGGGCTCAGCCAGCACAGCACAGTGCGCGCCAAGCTCGTACTCATGAGCCTTCCGTCCGACGGCTCCGAGGCCGACATCGTCTGCTGCGGACACCAACCGCCGTACGTCCTGACCGAGGGCTCGATCAGCCCCGTACAGATCCTCACGCCCGTGCCGCCCCTGGGGCGCTTCGCACTGAGCAGCAAGAGCATCCCCGTATACGTGACCAAGGTGGCCCTCTCACCCCACCGTCGGCTCCTCGTGGCGACAGGTGAGGCGGCGGAAACGTCGACCACGGACTCAGCCGCGACTTCGCCCTCGCTCACCGATAAGGCCCTCGCACTCGACGGCAGCGAACCCAGCAGGCTGCTGGACGGCCTGGTGGCCGAGCTGCGTGCGCACGCCGGGGATTCCTCCCCGGGGGAGGCCACGCTGATGCTGGTGGAGCCCGCCACCCCCGCCCCCTTCGAAACCGCGGACACGAACCAGGGCAGCAGCACGGCGGCATAAGCAACCCCGGGGGGCGGACTGCCGAAACAGCGCCTGGCCGGTCAGTCCTCGTCGGGCGGCGGCTGGTCGACTCGGCCGCCCTTGTGCGGCGTCGGGATGTGGTCGTCAGCGCCACTGGGCAGGGAGTCGACACACGCCGATGAGCAGGCGTTGACCAGCATGGGCAGTACGTCGGTGGCCACCCGCAGCGAGAGCCACCTCTGGTCGATCTCGCCCGCTCTGATCGGGCCGTCGCAGACGCTGCAACGGTGAATGGCCGTGGCACCCCGGCGTCGGGGGTCCAGGGCTGCCGGGTCGAGGTCCGTGACCGAACGCTCGGCCGCCCGCAACCGCGGGAACGGCGGCCGGAACCTGGAATTGCCGAACAACGCGCGCGTGCTCACCGTGCTGCGGGTCAGCCTGGTGCACCGGGTGAGTTCGTAGGGGAACCAATGCAGCCGGCGCGAGGTATAGGGCGTGAACTCCTCCAAGTTGGTCATGGCCCCGATCTCGGGCGGGATCCGGACCAGGTTGCTGCGGTAGAGCACGAGATGCCTGACTGCTGTCAGCCGGGCGATGCGCGAAGGCAGGGTGACGATCTGCCGCCGCTCTTCCGGGCTCAACTCCTCCAGAGGGCGGAACTCCTCGCGCCCGTCGGCGGCGGCCTCGTCGATCATCTCCAGCAGACGAAGCCAGCCCGGCGCGGAGGTGTCCTGGCGCTCGGCGTGAAACCCGACCCGGGCGCGCGGAGCCGGCCCGTACTGGTCGAAGCACGCGCAGGCGTCCTGGCGCCCTCCAGGCTTCCCCGGGCCCGGGGTTGACGAGTCACCCCAGCGGTTCACAAAGGTCTGCGGCTCTCTGTCGCTTGCCATGGCGCAACGATACGAGGGCCGGCTCGATTCGCCTGACTGGTTGTTCGGGACCGCCGCCGACCGGACGGGGCTCACCCAGCGGCGTATCCGTACATCGCCGACTCCCCCAACTCCTCCTCGATCCGGATCAGTTGGTTGTACTTGGCCGTGCGGTCCGACCGAGAGAGCGATCCCGTCTTGATCTGTCCGCACCCCGTGGCCACGGCCAGGTCCGCGATGGTCGTGTCCTCCGTCTCGCCGGAGCGGTGCGAAATGACCACCGCCCAGCCGGCGCGCCGCGCGGTATTCACCGTCCCGAGTGCCTCGGTCAGCGTCCCGATCTGGTTGACCTTGATCAGGACCGCGTTGCCCACTCCCGTACGTATGCCGTCCCGTACGAGCGCCTCGTTGGTGCAGAAGACGTCGTCCCCGGTCAGCTGACACCTCGCCCCGACCCGCTCCGTCAGCTCGCGCCATCCGTCGTGGTCGTCCTCGGCCATCGGGTCCTCCACCGAGACGATCGGGTACGCGTCGATCAGTTTGGCGAAGTAGTCGACCTGCTCGGCGGGTGTACGCCGCACCCCCTCCCCCGTGTACTCGTACACGCCGCCCCGGTAGAACTCCGACGACGCCGGGTCCATGACAAGGCCGATGTCCGGGCCGGGCCGATACCCGGTCCGCTCGATCGCGGCCATGACGAAGTCCAGTGCCTCCTCGGCCGTGCGCAGCGCAGGCGCGAAGCCGCCCTCGTCGCCGACGGCGGTGGAGTGGCCCGCGGCCAGCAGGTCGCGGCGGAGCGTGTGGAACACCTCGGAGCCCATCCGGACGGCCTCGGCGAAGGTCCCCGCACCCACCGGTGCGATCATGAACTCCTGGAAGTCCAGCGGATTGTCGGCGTGGGCGCCGCCGTTGACGATGTTCATCATCGGCACCGGCAGTACGCGGGCGTCGGCCCCGCCGAGGTAGCGGTACAGCGGCTGCCGGTGCGAGAGGGCGGCGGCCTTCGCCGTGGCCAGGGATACCCCGAGCAGGGCGTTGGCGCCGAGCCGCGCCTTGGTGGGCGTGCCGTCGAGGGCGACGAGCGCGGCGTCGAGGCCGGCCTGGTCGTCGGCATCGCGCCCGGTGACGGCATCCGCTATCTCGCCGTTCACATGGGCCACGGCCCGGTCGACACCCTTGCCGTGCCACCGCTGCTGGTCGCCGTCGCGCAGCTCCACCGCTTCCCGCGCACCGGTCGAGGCGCCGGAGGGGACTGCGGCACGGCCCAGCGATCCGTCGGCGAGGACGACGTCGACCTCGACGGTGGGGTTGCCGCGACTGTCGAGGACGGTGCGGGCGGTGACGCCGCGGACACTGGTCGACTCAACTGTAGCTGCGGGCATGGGAGTTCCTTCCCGTTGTCGCCTGCCGGGCCGCGGCTGCGACGACGCTGGCGCTCGGCCCGACGAGACAGAACAATACAGCATTGCTGTTCAGTTCGGCTGTTTAGTCATGCTGTTCAGTTCTGCTGCATGACGGCGGTTCCGGGTTAAAGTGCCCTATGCCCACCCCGCAAGCCGCCACCGTCGCCGCCGAACTGCGCACCGCGATGGGCAAGCTCACCCGGCGCGTGAAGCACGAGGACCGGATCCCGCACGGGCAGGTCGCCGTACTCGGCGTCCTGGACCGCGACGGCGCCATGACCACCAGCGACCTCGCGACCGACCAGCGCGTACGCCCGCAGTCGATGGCCCGCGCGGTCGGCCTCCTCCTCGAGCAGGGCCTGCTCACCCGCATGCCCCACCCCACGGACGGCCGCAAGACCCTGCTCGACTTGTCCGAAGCGGGCCGGGCCGCGCTGGAAGCCGAACGCGGCCGCAGGGCCGGATGGCTGGCCCTGGCCATCGAGGCGGAACTCACGGACGAAGAGCGAGAGTTGCTCGCGCGCAGCACGGCCCTGATGGAGCGACTGGCCGCCCGCCGGGGACTCTCCGAGCACCCATAAGGACCGTTGCCCGGCCGCCCTCAGCCTGGGACTCGTCGGGCGATCCCTGGTGACGCCGTCCGCAAAATGGGGCCGCCACCCCTGAGGCCGACGCACCAGCGGCCACAGGAGCACTCACGCCCAACACGTCGGCCCTCCGGCGTCCGCAGCTCACACGCCACTCGCCGCCGTCAACCTCCGCTGACGCGTGTTGACTTCCGCTCCTAGTGCAGATTCACTAGAGCGCAACTGGTGCCCTCGCACTATGAGGCTATGAGGTAGTGATGCCGCAGCTGACAGCAGGAGCTCCCTCCGCGGGCAGGGACCGCGGGATCGCGCTGCGCCGGTACGCGTCGCACGTGAGCACTGAGAGGCGCGAGGCCCTGTGACCTTCTATCCGTTCACGTCGCACGCCGTCGTCCACTCCGGCCACGCCCGAGTGACGCTCGCCGGTGAACTCGACTTCGACACCGCACCCTGCGCCCTCGAGGCGGTCGCCGCCTGTCTGGCCAAGCAGCCGACGAGCCTGTGCCTCGATCTGGCCGGCATCTCCTTCTGCGACTGCGCCGGCCTGAACTCCTTGTTGACGGCGCGGATTTCCGTTCTTCGCGGTGGCGTGGATCTTTACGTCGAAGGGGTCGGGCCGCAGTTGGCGCGGCTCCTCGCGTTGATCGGGGCCGACGGCATCTTCACCGAGGGCAACACCTTTACGGACACGGAGGCGGAAACCGATCTCTACGCTGCGGACACGGCCGCAACCCACCGCGGTAGCGCTGTGGCCACCGACGAGTCGCCGCTTCGGGACCTTCTGGCATGATCGTGCAGTCCGCCACCTGCAAGGATGCACTAATGCCTTCGTCTCCCCCGCACAGCCGACCGATCAGAATCCTGTTGGTGGAGGATCACGACATGGTGGCCGAGGCCATCCGCCTCGCCCTGGAGCGGTCGCCCGATCTGCAGATCGTGGGCCACGCGGCGTCGGTGGCGTCAGCGCTGGCCGATGCCGGGCGATGTGAACCTGACGTCGTTTTGATGGACCGACGACTGCCGGACGGCGACGGGGTCACCGCCATCGCCGATCTGCTGGCACTCCGGCCCGATGCACGGGTACTGGTCCTGGCGGGCGAAGGCAGCGCATCGGTGGCCGCGCGCGTCGCGGAGACGGGCGGGGCCGGCCTGATCCTGAAGGCCCGTGGACTGAGCGAACTGGAGGATGCCGTTCGCCGGGTGGCGGCGGGGGAGGTGGTGTTCAGCCAGGAGCTGCTGGGCGACGTACTGGGACGGCTGGCGGGCAGAACGCCGAGCCTCGGCGCGAACCTGACTCCTCGGGAGCGGGAGGCTCTGCAGCTCCTGGGGCAAGGCCGCAGCACCACCGAGATCAGCGATCAGCTGGGAGTCGCGCTCAACACCGGGCGCAACCACGTCCAGCGGGTGCTGGAGAAGCTGGGAGCGCGTTCCCAGCTGGAAGCCGTGACGATCGCGCGACGTGAAGGGCTTCTCACTTGATGCAGGAGCCGCGACAGCACAAGCGCGCGCGCAAACAGGCGGCCCCGATGTCGGAAGCCGCGTTCACCCTGCTGGTTCAAGGCGTGCTGGACTACGGCATCTTCATGCTCGACCCCCAGGGCCACATCATCAGCTGGAACGCGGGAGCGGAACGGATCAAGGGATACCGAGCCGAAGACGTCGTCGGACAGCACTTCTCCGTCTTCTATCCGCCCGAGGACCAGGCCTCCGGCAAGCCCCAATGGGAGCTGGAGACCGCCGTGGCCGACGGCAGGCTGGAGGACGAGGGGTGGCGCGTCCGCAAGGACGGCTCCCGTTTCTGGGCGAACGTCGTCATCACCGCCCTGTGGGACGAGAAGGGCGTACTACGGGGATTCGGCAAGGTCACCCGTGACATGTCGGAGCGGCGGGCGGCGCAGCACGCCCTCAGCGAGCGTCGACGCTTGTTCGATCACCTGGTCCAGGCGCAGGAAACGGAACGACGCCGCATCGCGTGGGATGTCCACGACGACTCCATCCAGGCCATGGTCGCCGTCGCGATGCGGCTGGAGCTCCTTGCGGACCGGGTGCCGGAGTCGTACGCCGCGGAACTGCAGCGCCTGGACGTATCGGTGCGCGAGGCGATCAGCCGCCTGCGCAGTCTGACCTTCCGGCTGCATCCGCCCGGGATCGACAGACATGGCCTGGTCGACGGCCTTTCCAGCCACTTGGCCGATGTCGTGGGCGATTCCTGGGGCATGCCCTACTCCTTCGAGCACCAGCTGGATCGTGAACCCTCACCCGAGACTGGCATCACCATCTTCCGTATCGTCCAAGAGGCATTGCTGAATGTGCACAAGCACGCGCGTGGGAGCAGGGTCGACGTGCGTGTCGCGTCCGCCGACGGGGGCATCGTGACGCGCGTCGCGGACGACGGGACCGGCGCACCTATTTCCCGGGACAGCGCCCGTGATCACTTCGGAGTCATCGAAATGCGGGAAAGAGCCGAAACGGCCGGCGGCTGGTGGTCCATGCACAGCCGTCCCGGCACGGGCACGACCGTCGAGTTCTGGCTGCCGAACCCCCTTCCGATTCCGCCGTCACCTGCGGCAGCACCGGACGAGGCGCCGTGACCGCGGCGACTCCCGCGGACGGCCGCCCCCGTTCACCTCTCAGCGTCATACTCTGCGACGACAACGCACTGCTCCTCGACACCCTGAGCGAGGTCGTGCGGGCACAGTCCGACATGGAGGTCGTGGGCACCGCGCGGGACAGCGAGCAGGCGCTGCAACTCGCCTCCCACCGCCGACCGGACCTCGTCGTCCTGGATTTCCGCTTCCCCGGCGGTGGCCACGTCGTCGCCCAAGGCATCGCCCAGTGTTCACCGGCCAGCCGCATCGTGGCGTTCTCCGCCTATGACGACAAGGGCTCCATCGAGCTGATGAAGAACGCGGGCGTCGTTGCCTACGTACTGAAAGGTGCCAGCAACAGGGAACTCCTCACAGCTTTGCGCCAGGCGGCAGCAGTACGCTGAGCCCAGGCCCTCCGCCGGGGCGGATTAAGCGCAGTTATGGGGGTAGTCGGGCCGCATGAGGCCGGGCTGATCGAGGAGCAAGGCGGACTGCATGGATCGAACAGCGGGCGATGACAGCCAGCCGTCGGCAACCAACGGGGCGGTGTCGGTCTCCCAGCTGTTCGAGGGCAGCGAGGGGATCGCGCACGCGCGGCATCTGGCCCGTGACTTCTTGGCAGACCTACGCTCCGTTCACGGGCTCCCCGTGTCCAGTCAGACCACGGGGTTGGTGGAGCTGGTGGTCAGCGAGCTGGTGACCAACGCCCGCAAGTACGCGCCAGGGCCCTGTCTGCTCGCCCTCACGGTGCAGGGAGCCGACATCAAGGTCACCGTACGGGACAGCAACTCCGCACTGCCCGCGGTCTCGGCGCCGGATCCGAACCGCCTGGGACAGCACGGCCTGGAGGTCGTGCAGGCCGTGTGCCGCAAACTCCAGGTGGACCGGGAACCGTCGGGCAAGCGCATCACCGCGGTTCTCGGCCTGGCCGACGATGCGGACGGAAGGCCGGCCGACCGCATCGTGTGAAGTGATCCCCCGCGCTCGGCGAGCAGCGCGTCACCTCACGGGCGTCAATTCGGGCAGGGTGAGAGCCGCGTGCGCCCGTCGGCCCTGGTTCGCGGGCATGGTGCTGAGGTTGCGCAGCATGTTGTTGCGTTGGGTGAGGGCGCGGGTCGTGGTGGGGAAGAGGGTGGCCTCCCCCTTGCTGATCTGTCCCTGGTTCACGGTCACGAACGCGCGGGTGCTGTGTTCGTAGGCGGCGAATCCCGCGGTGGGGTCCCGGTCGGCCAGGGAGGCGGCGAGCATGTACGCACCGACGAGCGCGAGGCTGGTGCCTTGTCCGGTGAGGAACGAGGGTGCGTACGCGGCGTCGCCCAGCAGTGCGACCCGGCCGCTGGACCAGCGTGGCATGCGGATCTGGCTGACCACGTCGCAGTACAGGTCGTCCGCGTCGTGCAGGGCGGCGATCATTCCCGGCACCTCCCACCCCGCCTCGGCGAAAGCCGAGGCCACCAGCTCTCGTTGGGCTTCTGGACTGCGGAACGCGTCGAAGGGCGGTTCCGGTCGGGCGAAGTTCAAGAAGGCGTGCACTGCGGCCGTGTTCTCCACGGCGTAGAGAGCGGCTGCTCTGCCCGGGGTGTTCCACATCATGACCTCGTGGGAGAGGTCGAAGGTGTTGCGCATGGTGAACACGGCGAAGCAGTACCCGAGGTATCGGTGGAACTGTTCTTCGGGCCCGAACAGCAGCTTCCGGGTACGTGAGTGCAGGCCGTCCGCGCCGAACACCATGTCGAACGTACGCCTGCCGCCCCCGCGGAAGGTGACGTCGACCCCGTGGCCGGACTGGTCGAGGGTGTCGATGGAGTCGTCGAACAGAAACTCCACGTCGTCGCGGACCGCCGCGTACAGAGCGTCGGTCAGGTCCCCGCGCCGCACCTCGATGTCCTCGCCCGCGACGCTGCCGGCGACGGTGTGCGGGTTGATCGCGGCCACCTTGCCGCCGTCCGCGTCGAGGAAGGTGATCCGGCGCGTGTCGATGTGCGCGTCCCGTAGCTGGGGCAGGATGCCCATCCTGCGGACGACCTCCAGGGCGGTGCCGCGTATGTCGATGGGGTAGCCGCCGCTACGCGGCGTGGACGCCTGCTCCACCACCGTGACCGCGTATCCGTGCCGGGTCAGCCAGAACGCGAGGGCGGGGCCCGCGATGCTGGCCCCCGATATCAGGACCTTGCGCCTGGGCGCGGTACGGCTGTCCGTGAACTGATCGGTGCGGGTCATCGCTTGACTCCTTTGTTCATGGCGCGGACAGCGAGCAGGGACAGTGCCGTGACGGTGCCGGCGACGACGAAGCCGGTGGCGAAGGCCGATTCGGCCGGGTCGTCCGCTCCGGGGCGGGTCCCGGCCGTGAGGATGGCGCCGGAGATCTGGGCGCCTGCGGCGAAGCCGATCACCCGCGTCACCAGGACCAGGCTGGTGGCCGTTCCGGTGTTCTCGTGATCGACGGAGGTGGCGGTCTTGACGACCATCGCCGTGATGCAGACACCGCTGGCCAGAGCGATCAGGGCCTTGCCGACGACGAGCTGCCAGACCTCGGCGTGCAGGAACGCCAGGGAGAGCAGGGTGGCCGTCATGACGCCGATTCCGGCCGCGACCACGGTCCTTGAGCCGAAACGCCGCGCCGCGGCCCCGCCCAGCGGCCCGCTGATCGCCCCCGCGATGGCGCCGGGCAGCAGATACCGTCCGATGTCGGTCGAGCTGGCCCCGAAGCCGTACCCGTCGGCGGACACGTCGAACAGCTGCGGGACGAGATACATCGACACCGAGGTACCCACGCAGACGGCGAAGGTGACGACGTACGAGCTCCAGATCGCGGGCTTGGCCAGCAGGTGCAGATCGACCATGGGCGAGGGTGACCGGCGCTGAACGGCGACCCATCCGGTCACCAGGAGGGCCAGGAGCACGACGAGTGCGGCGAGCGCGAACGGCCGGCTGCCGACCTCGGGCGCCATCGAGAGCCCGAGCATGAGAGTCAGCAGAATGCCGCTCAGCAGGGCAAGGCCGGGCCAGTCGATCCTGGCGTCCGAGCGGGCCGGCGGATCATCCGGCATCAGCTTGTGGACGAACAGGGTCGCCACGACGATCGCCATCGTCGGTATCGCGAACATCCAGTGCCGGGACAGCCCTTCGGCGATGGGCCCGGCCATCAGTGTGCCCAGCATGCCTCCGCCCACGAACAGCCCGCTGACCACCCCGATGGCCACCTGGGACTCTCCCGACGGGAGGTGCTTGCGTACCAGGATGAACGAAAGAGGCATCGCGCCGACCATGGCGCCTTCCAGTACCTGACCGAACAACAGCACCGGCAGGTTCGGGGCCAGCGAGGACACCAGACCACCCGCCGCGACCACCGCCATCAGCCGGATCATGACGCGCTTTCCGCCGTAGCGGTCACCGAGGTTGCCCGCGACGGGCGTGACGAGCGCACCGGTGATGAGCATGGTGATGCCGAGAAGCGCCCCTTGCGCGCGGCTCATCGATAACTCGCGTTGCAGCAGCGGGAGCGTCGGTGTCACCACCGACTCCAGGGCCCCGGTGGCGGCTGCCAGCGCACCGAGAGCCGCGATCGCGGCTCTCCCGATACGGACTTGGGGCGCCAGGGTTGTGGTGGTCATGAACTTCCCTTCCCTCGTTGCCGGATGGGTTGCGGTCTCCCCTCGACCAAGAATTACACTACACGGTGTAGTAAAGTCGAGTTAAGATACGGCCATGCCAACCACGAAGACACTGCGCGAGGGATCCACGAAGAAGCGGGCCGCCATCCTCTCCGCGGCCCGGGACTTGTTCCTCGCCGACGGCTTCGACCGCACCAGCGTCGACGCGGTCGCCGCCCGGGCCGAGGTGTCCAAGCGGACGGTCTATGACTACTTCGGCGACAAGCAGACACTGCTGCAAGCAGTCGTCGACGGCATCGGCCAGTCACTGATCACCACGATCCGGCGCATCCTCGACGACACCCTCACCGACCCCTCCGACCTCACCGAGACCGCCGCTCTGGAGGACGTGCTGGTCACGTTCTCGATGCGCATCGCGACCGACATGCTCGGCTCAGCGGAGTACGCCACGCTGCAGAGGCTGGTCCGAACACAGTCCGGCCAACTGCCGGACGGCGGCGAGAACTCCATGGCCGACGCCCCCGACGAGGCACTCGCCGAGCGGTTCGCCGCCCTCGCCGAGGCCGGCCTGCTCGACGTCCCCGACGCCCGCCTCGCGGCCGACCAGTTCATCGCGCTGACCTTCAACGTCGCGCTCAACAGGTTCGGTTCGGCCAACGCCGCGGAGGACACACGGGTCCGGCCGCTGATCGTCGAGGGAGTACGGACCTTTCTGCGGGCCTACCAGGCCAAGTAGTCCCGCAGTGCGGCCAGTTGAACACACGACATCGGTAGGCCCTAGACCCGCTCGAGCGGGTGGTGCGGAAGGGGCGGGGTCTCGACCTGGATGGGATCGGCGGGGCGCACGATCCCGCCACGGCGGACCACAGCCATGATGCCGCTCTTGAAGGTGAACTCACCGGAAACGGGATCCATGGCGAACACCTCACCGAGCAAACCCCTGCGGAAGTCGTTGATCTTCGCGCATGGGTTCCGCAGTCCTGTCACCTCGACCACCGCCTGCTCTCCGAGATGCAGCAGAGCGCCGGTGGGCAGCCCCAACAGGTCCACCCCGCGCGTCGTGACGTTCTCACCGAGCTGGCCCGCGCGGACCGTGAATCCCTTGAGCGCGAGTTCGTCGAAGAGCTCCTCGTGCATCAGGTGGACCTGGCGCACATTGGGCAGGTCCGGCTCGTAGGTCATGCGGAACTGATGTCGGATCGTCTTACCTGCGTGCACGTCTCCTTCCACGCCGAGCCCCGTGAGCAGGTTGATGGCATCGCGATTGGGCTTGCTGAACGAATACACCTCGTTGCGGCTCACTGCCGCGACCTGCGCAGCCATCGCGCCCTCCCCTGTTGTCATTCCGCGAACGGTGAATCCTAAGGGCCACGGAAAAAGCTTGGTGAGGAATCAAGCAGTGAGCCGCGGGCGGAGCTCGCCGAGCTCCGCCCGGTCACTTCTGCGCGCCGGACCCGACCGTCGGCAGGTAACGCGGTGCTCGCCAGGCCTTGAGACGGTCCTCCACCCCGGCCCCCAGTGACAGGAGCTCGGCGTCCTGATGGTCGCCCGCCATCAGGAGCAGACCGACCGGCAGTTCGTTCACGGTCCCGGCGGGCACCGAGAGGGACGGGTATCCGGCAACGGCCGCCGGGGTGGAGGAGGGGATGACGTCGTTGTCGCCGCGCGCGCAGTCGGTGGTCCAGGCCGGCGGGTTCGTGGGCGCGGCGATGGCGTCCAGGCGGTGGGCGGACATGGTCTCGTCGATGGAGCGCCTCGAGAGGTCCTTCAGTTCGGCGCGCATCGCCCGGTAATCGGGGTCGCTGGTGGACGGCGCCGCGAGGGCCTGCTCGAACAGCTCCTGTCCGGCGAAGCAGGTCTGCTCCTCGGGGTGGGCGCGGTTGAACTCGATCAGCTCGGCCAGGTCACGGGGCCCCTTGCGCGTGCCGAGGTAGGCGTCGATGTCCCGGTGGAACTCGCTGAGCAGCGCCGGGAACTCGAGTTCGGCCAGCCGTGCCTGGTACGGGGGTGTCACCTCGACGACCACCGCTCCGGCCTTGCGCAGCTTCTTCGCCGTACGGGTCATCACCGCGTCCACGTCCCCTCCCAGCGAGGGCAGGCGCCACAGGCCGATCCGCTTGCCGCGGAGGCTGGTGCCCGCCTGGTCGGCCGCCGCGTCCTTGGCCGCGAAGCCTGACGGGCCGCGGTGGCTTGAGAGGCCCGGGAGGGTGCCGGAGCGGGCGCCGTCACCACGCGAGCCCTCGCGCTCGCTCAGCACCGAAAGCGTCAGCGCGGTATCGATCACATTGCGCGCCATGGGCCCGGCGGTGTCCTGCTCGGCGGAGATCGGCACCACGCCTGACTGGCTGACCAGGCCGAGGCTTGGCTTGTGGCCGACGACACCGTTCATCCCGGCCGGGCACACGATGGAGCCGTCCGTCTCGGTGCCGATCGCCACCTGCGACAAGGACGCGGCGAGCGCGGCGGCGGAACCGGAGGACGATCCGCACGGATTGCGGTCGAGTACGTAGGGGTTGTTGGTCTGGCCGCCCACCGCCGACCAGCCCGATGTCGGCTTCGCGGCACGGAAGTTGGCCCATTCGGACAGGTTCGTCTTGCCGAGAATCACCGCCCCGGCCTTCCTCAACCGGGTCACCAGCGCGGCGTCGGTGTCCGGCGGGCTTCCGGCGAGCGCGAGCGACCCGGCCGTCGTCGGCATGTCCCGGGTGTTCACGTTGTCCTTGAGCAGAACGGGGATGCCGTCCAACGGCCCAAGTGTCTTCCCGCGTCGGTGGCGCACATCGCTGGCGGCCGCCTGGCGCAGGGCCGTCGGGCTGGTGCGCAGCACCGAGTGAATCCTGGGATCGACGTGCGCGATGCGCCGCAGGTAGGCCCTGGTCAGCGTCGACGAGGTCAGCGACCCCTCCCCCATGCGCGCCTGTAACTCCGGAATCGTCACGGTGTCCAGGTCGACCCCGGCAACGTGAGGCGACCCGGTCGGCGGCGATGAGCTCTCGGCGGAATGCCCGGCGGCCTGCGCACCGGCATGCGGTACGCCCGTCAGAAGCGACCCCGCGACAAGGGCGGCGGTCATTGCGGCAATGCTCCTCTTCCCCATGCGGGCCAGCGGACTACAGCAGCCACGTCCGGCGCAAGGGGGCCGGGAGACTCAGATACTCCGCGAGCTGAGAACCCGCGCACACGGGCTCACCCGGGGGCTGATGGCAGGTCACCACGTGGCGCGCAGCACGCCGTCGCTGTCGGGCAGGGCGGCGCAGAGCAACGGGTGATGCTCGTCGAGGTCCATGGGCAGGGCGCAGGCCGCCCGCATGCCGGCGGCCAGGGCGGCGAGGTCCTCGTACTCGCTGTCGTCGACGATCATGCGGCTGATCGTCCCGTCCTGCGCCTCCCAGACGAAGTCCACCGTTCCCTCCTCGGGCAGCGCCGCGAGAACCGCTCCGACCTCGGGGTCCAGGCCGGGCCAGACGGTCAGCAGGGCGCGCGGGCTGAAACCGGCGCGCACCTCGTCGAGGTTCTCAGCCGTGAGGCGGTGCCAGCGGGCGGCGTTGCGGACTGATCCTTCCTCCAGGAGCAACGTCTGCCGTGCGGCGAGCTCCGTGCGCACACGCGCCCAAGCACCGGAACAGTGCCGTACTGATCAGCCGCACTGCCAGGTGAACATCGCCCGGTCGAAGCGCCGCTCGGTCAGGTCCGTGGGGCGGATGAGCCAGTACAGCGTGCCGGCGTCGCCCCACATCATGGCGGCGTCGTCGTCGCTGTCGAACTGGGCCAGCAGTACCCAGTTGCCGGCCTCCTCTCCGAGGGCCAGCGCGTCGCCGGCCGCGGCCTCCCCGAGGACCGCTTCCGCCACCTCGATCTCCACCGGGTTCTGCACCGCATGCGCGTGACCGCCGATCTGATGACCCGCCGCGACGTCGAACTCCCACACCGCCTCGAGGAATTCCTGCGCGCACACGGGATGGTCGTAACGGTGTCCCAGCGGAGCCCCGGGCGCGAAGGCGTCTCGGACCTGAGGATGCCAGGGCTCGGCCGCGGTCAGGCCGGGCCGGGCGGCGAGCAGTACCTGCGGATACGTCTGCAGTCCCTGGGGTGCGGCGCGCTCGGCCGCCGTCTCGTCGGGCGATGTGTACAGGACCCGCGCGCCTGCCCAGCTCTCGCGGTCCTCCACCAGCACCTGTGCGTCGCCGTCGTCCAGCTGTCCGTCGAAGTAGAAGAACGACAGAGTTCCCTCGGACGGGAGATCGATGTCCAGTTCGGCGACGGGCAGCGCGCCGCAGTCCAGCGAGGCCACGAAGGAAAGGGGCCCGTGCCCCTGCCAGGACGGCCATTCCACGTCCGCCGGGGAGACGCGGCACACCACCGAGCCGGCCCACCACGGTGCTCGCTTCCCCTGCCGCGTCGAGCCGGACAGCCGGACGGAGCAGACCCAGCCACCGCTCAGCGACGTGGGAGGACATGTCATACGCCGATCATGCACCGCCCCGCCGACGATTCCGCCCCCTCGTCGATTCCGCCCCCCGACGGTTCCATTCATCGGGCACCCTCGCGGCGGCGGCGCAGATGGACCAGGCGACCGATTTGATCCTCTTACGCGCGGGTAGCAGGGCGACATGGTCACCGAAAGCTCTGCCTCCCCGAGCGGCTACGCGCAGCCCACCGTCGACGTCCAGGCTCTCGCCGAGCTGCTCGACGGCGAATACGCCGAGGTCCGCGATCTGGTTCGCACCAACCTGACGACGTACGCGGGCGTACTGGACGAAGCGGAGGAGCTCGGCTTCGACGCGTTCCGCGAGCGGGTGCGTGAGGTCGTCGTCGAGATGGCGGCGACGGGCCAGACGGGCATGGGCTTCCCGAAGGAGTACGGCGGGGGCGGTGACATCGGTGCGTCGATCGCCGCGTTCGAGACGCTCGCCTTCGGCGATCTGTCGGTGCTGGTGAAGGTCGGCGTGCAGTTCGGGCTCTTCGGCGGAGCCATCCTGCACCTGGGCACCAGGCGTCACCACGAAGCCTATTTGCCGCGCCTGATCACCGGGGAGCTGATGGGGTGCTTCGCGATGACCGAGACCGGGCACGGCTCCAATGTCCAGGCGCTCGGCACGGTGGCTCGGTATGACGCCGACAGCCAGGAGTTCGTCATCACCACCGGCGGGGACGAGGCTCGGAAGGACTACATCGGCAACGCGGCCCGGCACGCCGAGCTGACGGTCGTCTTCGCCCAGCTCGAGGTGGACGGAAAGCGCGAGGGCGTGCACGCGTTCGTCGTGCCGATCCGCGTCGGCGGTGAGGTGGCCCCCGGCGTCCGGATCGAGGACGACGGCCGCAAGATGGGACTCAACGGCGTCGACAACGGCCGCATCTGGTTCGACGGCGTACGCGTGCCACGCGAGGCGCTGCTCAACCAGTTCGCCGACGTCACCCCTGAAGGCGACTACCAGAGCCCGATCGACAACCCCGACCGCCGCTTCTTCACCATGCTCGGCACGCTGGTCCAGGGACGGGTCAGCGTCGGCGGCGGCGCCATCAACGCCGCCAAGGTCGCCCTGGCGATCGCCACCAAGTACGCCGTGCGCAGGCGGCAGTTCCAGGCCGCCTCGGACACCGAGGAGCAGGTGCTCCTCGACTACGGCATGCACCAGCGCCGACTGCTCCCGCTCATCGCACGCACCTACGCGCTGCACTTCGCCCAGGACGTCGTCCGCACACAGCTGCACGACGTCTTCTCGGGTGGCGATGACGACGACCTCGCCCGACGCGAACTGGAGGCACGGGCCGCAGGCACCAAGGCACTCGGCACCTGGCACGCCACCCGCACGATCCAGGAGTGCCGCGAGGCCTGCGGCGGCGCCGGCTACCTCGCCGTGAACCGCTTCGCCGCCCTGAAGGCCGACAGCGACGTCTTCGCGACGTTCGAGGGCGACAACCACGTTCTGCTCCAGCTGGTGGCGAAGGGCTTGCTCACCCACTACGCCAGCGAGTTCGAGAACCTGGACCAGCTCGGCATGGTCCGCTACGTCACCAACCTCGCCGTTGAAACGGTCATCGAGAAGACCTCGGCCCACAAACTGCTCGAGCGGGTACGCGACCTGCTGCCCGGCGGCGACGAGTGGGACCAGGAAGCAGGCCTGTTCGACTCGGAGTATCAACTGGCCATGCTCCGCTTCCGCGAGGAACACATGCTCGCCGGCGTCGCGCGTCGCCTCAAGCGCGGAATGGACCAGAAGACCCATCCCGGCGTCGTCTTCTCGCAGGTGCAGGACCACGTCATCGCGGTGGCCCACGCTCATGTGGAGCGCCTGGTGCTCGAGGCGTTCGTCGACAAGATGCGCGAGTTGCCCGACGGCGACAACAAGGTCGCACTGGGGCTGCTGTGCGACCTCTTCGCCCTCTCCACCATCGAGGCGGACCGTGCCTGGTTCATGGAACACGGCCGCCTGACGACACAGCGTTCGAAGGCGATCCGCCGCGAGGTGAACGACCTGTGCCGCAAGATCCGCCCCCTCGCCACCGACCTCGTCGACGCCTGGGGCATCCCGCCGCAGCTGCTGCGTGCGCCTGATCTGGTGGGGTGACCTGGGGATCATCGCGAGGGCTCCACGGCCACGGGCGAGACGGCGGCATGGCGCCGGCAGGCGGCGGCAGGCGGCTCAAGGGAACCTTGAGCCATCCCTGCGGGTTCTGACGGTATGGAATTCGTCTTCTTCATGACGCTGCCCGGGCTGGTCGTGGTGCTGACGCTGCTGGCCTTCGTCGATCAGCTGCTGTTGCGCGCCGGACAGGCCTGGATGCTGCCGTGGCGCAACAGTGCCCGCCAGGGGCAGGTGTCGGCGACCGGGTTCGAGCAGCTGCACGGGGCGCTGTCACCGGGCAAGCAGCACGAACTGAAGGAGCGGCAGTCGGCTCTGGTCATGCCCGACAACGAGGATGACGGAGCGCCGCCGAACAGGACGACGGTGAATCTGGAGGGCGGCACAGCCGTCGTCCGGATACCCCGCTCCGCCCAGTAGGCAAGCCGGTGCCACCTGGCCGCGAGGACGGACGCCGCTTCCTCAAGGCCTGCCCCCGGGTCGTCCGTCAGAGGACGTCGTCGTTGGATTCGAACTGGTGCCGCTCGGGGGGCAAGTCGTCGAAGTAGACCGTGTCGGCTTCGCCGGTGAGCACCAGGAGGAGGAACTGCGCGCAGGAGTGCGGGTGATGCTCCCACTCAGGGCCCCGGCCCTCGTTGAACAGGGTGGTCCACTCATCCGGCTGCTGCCCCGGACGGCGCAGCCAGTACAGCATGGCGCCGCTGCCCTCGACGTAGGCCCAGGGCAGCACCTGGGCGCCGTCGTCCTCCAGCAGTTGAGGCGGCTTGGGTTCGGTCTCCCACAAGTTCGCCAGGATCTCCGCACGCGCCTTGGCCTCGTCAAGGAGGTTGCAGTCCTTGTCGGGGCATTCGGGGTCCAGGAGCCAGATCTCCTCGTCGAAGATTCCGCCTCCGTAGACCTCGACGAGTTCCTTGTAGTCCTGTGGCAGGGCCGTGCCGAGCTGTTGCTCCACGGCGATCCAGTCCCGTGAGCGGCGCGGGCCCGGAGGCGGAACGAGCGCGGTGAGGCGTTCGACGGCCGATCGCACCGGGCGACTACTCGGCACCGCCGCTCCTCGCCGTCGTCAGAATCGCGCTCACCACAACTTCGAAGAGGTGATCGGCGCTTGGCGCGAGCGAGGGTTGGTCGCCCGTCCAGGCGAGCATGGCCACCAGCGCGAACAGATCGGCGCCATCGATGTCCTTGCGCGCCATGCCCGCCGCCTGGGCACGCGTGAGCAGCCGCGCACCGGCCGCGCGCAGGGTCACGCACGAAGCATGGAGTGCGGAGTCGGGGTCCTCGATGGCGGCCGCCATCAGCACGGTCACGCCCCGGTACTCGGTCGTCCACGCGACGCAGTCGCGCAGCCAGGAGACGAGAGCGTCCTCGGGCGGACTCGACGTCTCGAGCGCGCACGCCTTCGCCGTCAGCTCGTCGAAGCTCGTACGGAGCAGGGCATCGAGCAGCGCCTCGCGCGTCGGGAAGTGCCGCAGCAGCGTCGCGAGCCCGACATCCGCCCTGCGCGCGATGTCGCGCAGGGACACCTCGACGCCTTCCTCGGCGAGAGCGGTGCCCGCTACTGCGAGCAGGTGGTCGCGGTTCTTCCTGGCGTCGGCCCGCATCGGTCCCCTTGACTATCCGGATCACTGGTCCATATATTCGGATCACTGGTCCACTTATGTGGATCGCCGATCCGAATAAGCGTATCTCGCGGCGCTGACAGGAGAAGAACGATGCCTGCACACACGATGAGGGCCATCCGGCTCCACGAGCACGGCGGCCCTGAAGTTCTGCGTCACGAGGAGGTGCCGCTTCCCGAGCCGGGGCCGGGCGAGGTACTCGTCCGCGTCCACGCGGCCGGCATCAACCCGCCCGACTGGTACCTGCGCGACGGGATGTCCAACCTGCCTCCCGAGACGAGGCCGAAGTTCGAACTGCCCGTGATCCCAGGCACGGACCTGTCGGGCGTCGTCGAGGCCGTGGCCGCGGATGTGGACGGCTTCTCCGCGGGTGATGAAGTCTTCGGTCTCCTGCGCTTCCCCAGCTTCGAAGGCAGCACCTATGCCGAGTACGTGGCCGCGCCCGCGTCGGACCTGGCACTCAAGCCCGCCGGCATCGATCACGTGCAGGCCGCCGGGGCGCCCATGTCCGGCCTCACCGCGTGGCAGTTCCTGATCGACGTCGGACACGACCACCCGTCGCCCTTCCAGGCGGCCCGGCACCGTCCCACAGCACTCGACGCCGACACGACGGTGCTCGTCAACGGCGCCGCGGGCGGCGTGGGGCACCTCGCGCTACAGCTGGCGAAATGGAAGGGCGCGCGGGTCATCGCGGTGGCATCGGGCGCGCACGAATCCTTCCTGCACGAGCTCGGCGCCGATGAGTTCATCGACTACACCAAGCGTCGTCCCGAGGAAGTCGTGCGTGACGTCGACCTCGTTCTCGACACCGTCGGTGGCCCCGACAGCAAGCGTTTCCTGCGTACGCTCAAGCGCGGCGGCTCCCAGTTCCCCGTGTTCTTCGGCGAGTTCGACGAGGAAGAGACCGCGAAGCTGGGCGTCACGGTCACGGGCACCCAGGTCCGCTCGAACGGCGCGCAGCTTGCCGAACTGGCGCGCCTGCTCGATGCGGGCACGGTCCGCGTGGCGATCGACAGCACGTTCACGCTCGCGGATGCCCGAGCCGCGCACGAGCGCGCCGCCCGAGGCCGTATCCGCGGAAAGATCGTGCTCACGGTCCCGTAGGCAGGGTGCCCGTCCGTCCGACCGCGAAAAGTGAAACGACGTCAGCCCTTGGCTACCGCCGTCAGAACGTCCGCCAGTTCCACGGGGCGGCTGAGAGCGACGCAATGGCTTGCCGCGATCTCGTCGGGGGTCACGTCGAGGCGTTCCCGCGCGAGCCGGCGCTGGAACTCCGGCGGGAGGAAACGGTCCTCGGCGCACACCACGAACCTGGTCGGCACGTCCGGCCAGGCATCGAGCGGCCAGGGTTGCGCTGACGCGGCCGAGGACGGGTGTGCTCGTTCCTTGCTCATCGCTTCCTCGGCGAGCGCGCGCGGGACATCGTGGTAGAAGGAGACGTACGGGTCATCTGCGCCGGTGAGACCGCCGTCCCGGTCGGCCCGGCGCCGCGCGGCCTCGGCGTAGCCGGTGTTGCTCCACCACTCGTCCGGTGTTTCACCCGGCGCGGGGACCATCCCGGCGACCAGGACCAGCGCCTCGGCCTGACGGCGGGCGGCGACCAGGGGCGCGGTGAACGCGCCGTAGGAATGGCCCACGACCACGAGATCGCGACCGTCACCGACCGCCTCGACCACGGCGTCCGCGTAGTCGTCGAGCGTCAGCGAGTCATCGTCGCCCGGAAGGTCCGGTGCCACGACGTCGTGCCCTCGCGCCCGCAGCTCCGCCTCGACCAGATGCCAGGACCAGCCGACGTCGCCGGCACCGTGGATCAGCACGAACGTACTCACAGCAGGGCTCCCG
Source organism: Streptomyces sp. NPDC002853 (assembly GCF_053591915.1). NCBI lineage: Bacteria > Bacillati > Actinomycetota > Actinomycetes > Kitasatosporales > Streptomycetaceae > Streptomyces > Streptomyces sp. NPDC002853. The sequence goes on from NZ_JBSFUS010000019.1 coordinate 56,823, forward strand.
TCCTAGGGGTGGCGACACGACCGGACGACGGCACGTGGCGCCCACCTTTCCGCAGCCAGGCTCTCACCGATAGGCCCCCAACGGGTCACGGATCCTGACGTCGGAGGTGGAATGTCAGCCCTTCCGGGCTGCTCAACCGGACGCAGTGACGCCCGGTCTCCTCGGACCAGATGGAGGGGCGCGGGTCGTCGCCGTGGTCGCGTGCGCGCGCGATCACGGCGTCCAGATCGTCGACGCCGACCACGAGCTCCCACCGTGGGGCGGACGCACCGGAACCGGAACCAGCGGCGACGAAGTCAGCGCGGCTCAGGAGCGTCCCCGTCGTCTCCTCGTAGAAGCGCTGAGCATCATCCGGCTGGTCGCACGCCAAGATCAGGCGGTGCGGAGCGCCCGCCAACCGCGATGGCAACGTCCACCCGGTGAAGCGGTTCGACTGCCAGAGCGAGAAGGCGGCACCGAACGGATCGACCAATGTCGCCAGGCGGCCCTGATCGCCCGCGTCGAAGGGAGGCACGACAAGGCGAGCGCCGTGCTTCGTCGCCGCTTCGGTGCGGCGATCGACGTCCTCGACCGCCAAGTAGTACGCGATGTGGGCGGGTGTTCCGGGCGGATAGACAGGGTTCGCCAGGTCACTCACGCCGCCGATCAGGTGCCCGTCGACGTCTATCTTGGTTGCCTTGCGCCAGTCCGTCTCGTCGACCGCGAAACGCCAACCCAGCGTCGCGGAGAAGAAGGCGGCGGTGGCGGCCGGGTCGCGGGTCTTGAGGTCCATCCAGCAGAACTCGTGAAATGAACCAACACGGGTCGTCATCCGGCGCTCCTTGTCCTCACGATGCTGGATACCGGGCGTCCGGACGGCAGCGCAAGTGATTTCAACTGCGCCGCTGTCGCGTGGGGTTACCTGCGCCCCTCGCGACCAGGCCGGGCGCCACCGGGCCTAGGGTGGGCGCATGAGCGATCAGGGGGCGGGAATGGCGCACGGGGTATGCACCGGCTGCGGCGGCAACGAGGTGTACGAAGGGCAGGCCTACTACGGACAGGCCCTGCCCAAGGTGCGTCTGAAGTTCGGAGCGCTCCGCGGAGAGACCGTGCCGACGTCGGCGCTGGTCTGCGCGAACTGTGGACGCCTGGAATGGCGCCTCCTTCTCGACAATGACGCCAGGGACGGCATCCGGCAGCACTTCACCCACGTACCGCCCAGGTAGCGTCTCAAGACCTGCGGCGTCTACGACCTGGCGCTGTCGAGCAGCCGTTGGATGTGCAGGCCGTGAGCCGCGTCGATCCCCGTGCCCTGGCCGGTACGGACCGCGGTGGCGAACTCGCGGCGCAGGATGGGCCAGCACTCCTCGTGGTCGATGTCGGCCGTGTCGTAGACCAGTTCCTCGCCGGGGCCGAAGAGCTCCACGCGGGTCCTGGCGCGTGGGAGTTTCACGCTGCCGGACAGGGACGCCTGGCTGACCGCACCATTCTCGTGTTCGCAGGTCAGTTCGATCCAGCGCGTGGGGTCGCCCGTGGCGCGTACGGAGAAGATCGGTGCGACGGCGGTGTCGAGCAGGTCCAGGAGGTGCGGGCCCAGGTCGAGCAGTGCGCCGTGTTCGAGCCGCCAGGCGGTGGCGAAGTCGCCCTCCAGGAACGCTCCGTGGAGGTAGCACGAGCGTGCACCGGTCACGTCGCGCGACGCCGCTTCGGCGAGGAAGGCGCGGGTGGCCGGGTGGTATCGCTTGGTGAGGACGAGTTGCGAGATCACCTGGTGCTCGGCGACGGCGTCCGCGACGGCGCGGGCGGCTTCCAGGTCGGCGCCGAGCGGCTTCTCCAGGAGCAGGGCGCGTCCGGCCGCCGCGGCACGCGGAGCCAGAGCGGCCTGCACGGCGGGAGGTACCGCGAAAGCCACTGCCTCGCACATGTCGAGGAGTTCCTCGAAGGAGGCGGCGGCCGGAGCGCCGTACGCCGCGCCGACCTCGGCGGCCGCCTCGGGCCGACGCGCCCAGACCGCCGCGAGCGTCGTCTCGGGACCGGCGGCCAGCATGCGGGCGTGCATCGCGCGGGCCCAGGGGCCGGCGCCCACGAGCCCTACGCGGACAGGCGCGTGGGCCCAGGTGGTGGTGGGGTCGGAGGCGGTGTGGGACATGGTGCTTCTCCGTCGTGAGCAGGTGAGCAGGTGAGCAGGTGTCGTCGGGCGGCGTGCGGGGGCGGGCGTCCCCCGTCGCATCGCGCGCGGTGATATGCAGCCTCAGGTGCGGTGTGGGGCCCTCTTGCTGCTTGCGGGGACAGGCCTCACTCTGTTGCCCTCCTTCGGCGCCGTCCCCATGGCCATCACGCCCCACGCGCTACGTCCGGCCCGCACGCGCGAAGCCGGTTCACCCTGTCTGGTCCGGCGCCATGAGCTGCGCGAGCCGTGCGTCCGCCGTGGCCGGGGCGTAGAGGTGTTCGACGACCATGAGGGTGGCCCCCATCAGGGCGGCGTGGTCACCCAGTTCCGAGGTGACGACCTGGAGGTGGGAGGTGGTGCGGGGCATGGCGCGTTGGTAGAGGAGTTCGCGTACGCCGGTGAGGAAGGGTGTGCCGGCCAGGTCGCCGGTGAGGACCAGGACGCCCGGGTTCAGCAGGGTGACGACGGTGACCAGGACTTCGCCCACGCGCTGGCCCGCCTCGCGGGCGAAGCGCACGGCGTCCGGGTGGCCGGTGGCGAGATGCGCGCGGACATCGGAGCCCGAAGCGGTGGGCACGCCGGCGGCGGTGAGCTGTCGGGCGATGGCGCCACCCGAGGCGACCGCGGCGAGGCAGCCGTAGGAGCCGCACATGCACAGGGCGTCGGGGCGGTCGTGCAGTCGGATGTGGCCGATGTCGCCCGCGCCGCCGTCGATGCCTCGATAGACCTCGCCGCCGACGATGACGCCCGCGCCGATGCCCGTGGAAGCCTTGATGAGAACGAAGGCGCTGCAGTCGGGGTGGCCGGCCCGCTGCTCTGCCAGGGCCATCAGGTTGGCGTCGTTGTCGACGTAGACGGGCGGAGGCGGATGCCCCGCGTCGGCCCCCGGGACGACGTGCTCGGACCATGCCTCGCGCAGGCGTTCCCGTACGGGAAAGCGGTCCCAGCCCGGCATGATCGGCGGCTGCACGATCTGGGCGGTCTCCCAGTCGACGGGGCCGGGTACGGACAGGCCGATGCCGCAGATGTGCGCGGCGTCGACCTCGGCCTCGGCGAGCAGCGGGGCGAACCAGCGAGCCAGTTCGTCGAGGACGCGATCGGGTCCGTCGCCGATGAGGAGCGCGCCGCTGTGTTCGGCGAGGATGTTGCCCGCCAGGTCGAGCACGGCGACCCGCGCGTGCCGCGTCTCCAGGTCCGCCGCGATCACCGCGGCGTGCGTGGGGTCGAACTCCAGGCGGACGGAGGGGCGTCCACCGGTGGAGGCGCCCGTCGCGTCGCGCAGCCAGCCGGCCGCGAAGAGCTGATCGAGCCGGTGGCCCACCGTGGAGCGGGAGAGTCCCGTCGCTTGCTGGAGCGCTCCGCGCGTGGTGGCCTCGCCGCTGCGGATGAGCTGCAGCAGGTGCCCTGCGCTGGCCTGGTTTCCTGCCATGCCCGCTGTCCCCGTCCTGTCCTGTCGATCTGTGCGTGTGAAGCGTGATGGTGCGTGTGGTGCGTGCCGTCGGCCGGTCGAGCCGTACGGCACTCTGCTGCCGCCGTGCTGAGCCGGCGTCAGCCCTTGTCGGCGCCGCTGGTCAGGCCCTCGGTGAGGAGCCGTTCGGCGGCGAAGAACAGGAGTACCACGGGGATGGTGAGGATGACCGACCCGGCCATCAGTACGGTCTTGGACACTTCGATGCCGTTGGCCAGTTGCTGCAGTCCCAGCGAGACCGTCCACTTGTCGGGCTCGGCGGCCAGGAAGAGGAGGGCGAAGAGGAATTCGTTCCAGGCGATCATGAATACGTAGAGCCCGGTGGCCATCAGGGTCGGTGTGGCGAGCGGCAGGATGATCTTGCGGACGGTCTGCAGCCGTGAGGCCCCGTCGATGGCCGCCGCTTCCTCGATGCTGTACGGGATGGTGACGAAGTAGTTCTTGAGCATGTAGATCGAGACGGGGACCGTCTGGGCGATGTAGACGACGGCCAGGCCGACCAGGCTTCCGGAGAGCCCCATCTTGGCGAACATGACGAAGAGCGGCACGGCGAGCAGTGTCGCGGGGAAGAGGTAGACGGCCAGGAAGAGGGCGCTGACGTGACGGTTGCCGAAGAACTTCAGCCGGCTGACCGCGTAGGCGCCGGGCACCGCGGCGGCCAGCGTGAGCAGGACCGTGGCGACGGCGACGAGGGCCGAGTTGAGCAGCATGGCGAGGAAGCCCTGGCCGCCCTCGGAGGACGGCTTGAGCACGTTCTCGTAGGTGCTGAGGGTGAAGTCCTTGGCCGAGACCCAGAGGTTGCCGGGGTCCAGGAGCAGTGCGTCGATGGGCTTCACCGACAGCATGAGCATGTAGTAGAAGGGCACGATCGTGATCGCGGCCAGGAAGGCGATCACGACCCAGCGCAGGACGCCGAAGAGGCGTTCCTCGAATTGTGCGCGGGTCAGGCGCGTGGTGGTGCGCCGCGGTGGGGGCAAGGGGCGCTCAGGCCGTTCGGTCCGTTCGCGGGTGATCGTCTGGGTCCGGGTCATGCCGACTCCTCCTGCACCTTCTTGCCGAAGAACTTGAAGTAGATGCCCAGGAGGGCCATGAGGGCGACGGCCAGGACCAGTGCCTGTGCGGATGCGGCGCCCACGTCGAAGCGTGAGGTGAGGAAGTCGTAGACGCGTACGGCCACGACGTCCGTGCCGGAGCCGCCGCCGGTGAGCAGGTAGATGTCGTCGAACTTGTTGAACGTCATGATGAAGCGCAGGACGGACAGCAGCGCGATGACGGGCATCAGTTGCGGCAGCAGGATGTGCCGGAAGCGCTGGGTCAGCGTGGCGCCGTCGACTTCCGCGGCCTCTTCGAGGCTGCTGGGCACGGCCTGAAGGCGGGCGAGCATGAAGAGGAAGGCGAAGGGGAAGTAGCGCCAGGTCTCGAAGGCGATGACGGTGAGCAGCGCCAGCGGGATGTCGAAGTGGAAGCCGAACACGCCCACTTCGTAGGAGCGGGTGGAGAGGAAGGCGATCGGGTCGTCCCAGCCGAAGAGCTTGTGGCCCCATTCGTTGACGATGCCGAACTGGGGGCTGAGCGCCACTTCCCAGACGAAGGCGACGGCGACCACGGGCGCGACGTACGGCAGGAGCATCGCGGCGCGCAGGATGCCCCGGCCGCGGAAGGGCTTGCGCAGGGCGAGGGCCGCGATGAGGCCGAGGACGACGGAGCCCGCGGTCGCGCCGACGGTGTACACCAGCGTGGTGCCCAGGCTGCTCCAGAAGCCGGGCGAGCCGAAGACCTGCTCGAAGTTGTCGAGGGTCCAGCGTCCGAAGAGGCCGTTGTCCTGGATGTTGACGAGCTTGGCGTGCTGGAAGGCGAGCAGGACGGTCCACAGGATCGGCAGGATCACCACGACCAGGACCACCAGGAAGGTGGGGGTCACGAAGGCGAGTCCGGCACGGTTCTCCCGCTTGCCCGCGGACTGGGGTTGAGGGGTACGGCGCTTGTTCGCGCCGCTCTGGAGTGTGCTCATGGATGGGTTACCTCGGTGAAGGAGCGCCTGGCGGAACGCGGAGAGGGGCGCTTGCGCGGCTGGCTACTGGAGGGACTTCTGGAGCGCGGCCACCTCGTCGTTGGCCTCCTTGGCGGCTTCGTCCGGCGAGATCTGGCCGCTGGTCATCGAGCCGATGGCCTTGGCCACGGGCAGCTCGCCGTTGGTCGCGCCCACCAGCGCGCCCTGGCCCTCGGTGAGGCCCCAGCGCTTCATGTTGCCCACGCCCGCGACGAGCCGGTCCAACAGCTCCGGCGGGTAGGCCTTCTGCATGGAGGCGCGGCGATCGACGCCCATGACGCTGGAGCGCCAGGCCCGGTCGAAGGTGCCGGGCTCGCTCCTGGTGCCGGTACGGACGGGGATCTTGCCCTCGGGGGCCATGCCGAACCAGTCCTCGTAGCCCTTGCTCATCATGTACTCGATGAACTTGCGCGAGGCACCGCTCTCGGCGGTCTTGGTGACGGCCCAGGAGGTGATCTCGCCGAACTGGGCGGGTTCCTTGCCGTCGGGGCCCTGCAGAGCGGTGATCACCTTGGTGTTGCGGGCCAGGAACTCGGGGTCCTTCTTGCACTGCGGGCAGCTGGGCAGCGCGTCCGAGCGCAGGCCCGCCATCTCGTCGAGCAGGAAGGACGACCAGATCATCATCGAGGACTTGCCGGCGAAGTAGGTGGCGCGGGTGGTGTCCACGCTCTGGGTGCCGGAGGCGCCGTGTTCGCGTGCGAGGGCGTCGTACGCGGCGAAGGCCCTGCGGCACTGGCGTGAGTCGAGGGCGGGTTTGCCCGCCGGGTCGACCAGGCGGCAGTCGTTGGCCAGGGCGAGGTCTTCGAAGCTCTGCTGGGTGAAGACGTCCGAGGGGTCGGTGGCTGCGGACATGCCCGCCCTGCCGTCCGTGTCGAGAGTGGCCGCGGCCTTCATGGCCGTCGCGTAGCTGTCCGGCGCCTTCAGGCCCGCGTCGGCGAAGAGGTCCTTGCGGTAGACCAGCAGTTGGAGCCAGGCGTCGGAGGGGACGCCGAGGCGGGTGCCGTGGTCCTCGGTGAGGGACAGGGCGTTGGCGTTGAACGTGTCCGGGTCCAGGTCCTCGACGATCTGGTCGGCGACCTTCGTGTTCAGCAGGCCGTTGCCGTACATCTGCCAGACCTGCCCCATGGGGACGGCGCCGATGACGTCGGGGAGCTTGCCGGACGCGGCCGCCGACATGATCAGCTGAGGGAGCTGGGCCTCGTCCACGCCGACCAGGTCGACCTTGACGCCGGTCTCCTTCTCGAAGCGGCTGACGATCTTCTCGGTCGCCGCCATCCGGGGAGGCAGGTTCTCCTGCGACCACACCGTGATCGTGTTGTCGGCCTGCCGTTCGGCGGTGGAGCTGCCGGAGCAGCCGGCGAGCAGGCCCGCGGCCAAGGTCGCGGCGAGCCCGAGGCGGGCTGCCCTCGACCGCCGGGTTTTCATCAACATGCTGTGTCCTCACGCCACTCACGCACTTTTCCCGAGCATCTCAGCATCACTTTTGCGTATTGACAAGACATAACTCTGAGATATCTTCGACGTAAGTCATCGAGAAGTACCCACTCCCAGCACTACCGGAGCTCCCGTGGAACGCGTCGTCCAGTTCACCGGCCCCCGCCAGGTCGAAGTAGCCGAGCACGAGAGTGCCGCGCTGCCCACCGGCCATCTGCGGGTGCGCACCCGCTACTCCGGCATCTCCGCGGGCACCGAACTCACCGCCTACCGGGGCACGAACCCCTATCTGACGCGCACCTGGGACGCCGAGGCGCGCATCTTCCGCGACGGCGCGGCGGGCATCGAGTACCCGGTCGCCGGGTGGGGCTACTCCGAGGTCGGCGAGGTCACCGAGGTCTCCCCCGAACTCGTGGGCACACCGGGCATGCCCGCCCGCGGCGACCTGGTCTGGGGCATCTGGGGCCACCGCAGCGAGGGCATCGTCCCGGCCGAGCGCATGATCGGCCACACCCTGCCCTCCGGCCTCGAACCGCTGGCCGGGGCCTTCGCCCGGGTCGGCGCCATCGCGTACAACGCGGTGCTCGCCGCCGACATCCACCTCGGCGAGGACGTGGCGGTCTTCGGTCAGGGCGTCATCGGTCTGCTCACCACCCGCCTCGCCCAGCTCAACGGCGCGCGCGTCACCGCGGTCGACGCCCTGGACGGACGGCTGGCCACGGCCCGTGAGTACGGCGCACGGCACACCCTCAACGCCCGCACCGACACCGTCGCCGAACGCATTCGCGAGGCCACCGGCGGCACGGGCGCCGACGTCGCCATCGAGATCAGCGGCGTGTACCCGGCCCTGCACGAGGCCCTGCGATCGGTCACCGTCGGCGGCCGCGTGGTGGCCTCCGGCTTCTACCAGGGCGACGGCGCGGGACTGCGCCTGGGCGACGAGTTCCACCACAACCGGGTGCAGCTGATCTGCTCCCAGATCGGCGGCGTCCCCCCGCAGCTGGCCGGACGGTGGAGTGTCGAGCGACTGCAGCAGACCTTCCTGTCGCTGGTCGCCGAAGGCCAGGTCGACGTGAAGTCTTTGGTCAGCCACGTCGTCCCGGTGGCGGACGCCGCCGACGCCTACGTGCTGCTCGACGAACGCCCCGCCGACGCCCTGCAGATCGTGCTGGAGTTCTGAGCCCGCTCACCACCCGGCCCACGAACAGTCACCCAGACACACCAGATCGCTGACCCTCAGCGCTGAAAGGCTCCACCATGCTGAAAACCGCCTGCCAGGAACAACTCCTCCCGGGCGACACGCTCCAGGAGAAGTGGGCGTTCGCGCAGGACGCCGGCTACGACGCCGTCGAACTGCGCTCCAAGGGTGACTTCCACTTCCGCGACCGCCTTCCCGAGCTGAAGCAGGCCGCCGCCGACGGTGTGGTCATGCCGACCGTCTGCGTCGACATGCTCCACTTCTTCGCCGCGTTCGACGACGACCTGCGCCGCGACGCGCTGGAGCAGCTGAAGTCACAGCTCACCGTGGCAGCCGAGATCGGCGCGCTGGGCGTGCAGACCCCCGCCTCGTACGGCATGTTCTCGCGCAGGCTGCCGCCGTTCGAGCCGCCGCGCTCCGAGCAGCAGGACCGCGAGGTGCTCCTCGAAGGACTGGCCGAACTGGGCGAGCACGCACGCGCCGAAGGAGTCACCCTCTACCTGGAGCCGCTCAACCGCTACGAGGACCACATGGTCAACCGCCTCGACCAGGCAGCCGACCTGATCCGCACCGTGGGCCTTGACTCCGTGCGCATCGGCATCGACAGCTATCACATGAACATCGAGGAATCCGACCCGGCCGCCGCCATCATCGCCGCCGCCCCCTACATCGGGCACGCCCAGGTCAGCGACTCCAACCGGTTCCAGCCGGGAGCCGGTCACCTCGACTGGCCCGCCTGGCTCGGCGCCCTGCACACCATCGGCTTCGAGGGTTACCTCGCCGCCGAATGCCGGCTGACCGGCGACCCCGTCGAGGCGGTGCGCTCCATCCCCGCGTTCCTGCGGAGGTCCGGCGCGTGACCTCGCTGCTCGAAACCCCCGTGCCCGCCGCAGCCGATGACCTGACGCTTCGGCGCGGCGCGGCACGGGTCCTGCTCCGCAACTGGACCGGCATCTCCACCGTCCCCTCCCGCGGCCTGTACCCGCACCAGTGGAGCTGGGACTCGGCCTTCATCGCGATCGGCCTGCGCCATCTCTCCGTACGCAGGGCCCAGCGCGAGCTGGAGAGTCTGCTGGGCGCCCAGTGGGCCGACGGACGCGTCCCCCACATCGTCTTCAACCCGCTGGTGCCGCTGGACGCCTACTTCCCCAGCCCCGACTTCTGGCGCTCCTCCACGGCCGGCGCCGCCGCCGGAGCGCCCGCCTACACCCAGACCTCCGGCATCGTGCAACCTCCGGTCCACGCCCTGGCCGCCTGGCTGGTGCACGAGGCCGATCCGCAGTCCTCGCGCCGCCGGGGGTTTCTGCCCCGCCTGTACGGCCGGCTCGCCGCCTGGCACGACTACCTCACCGGGCCGCGCGACCTCGGTCACGGAGGGCTGGCTTCCATGGTGCATCCCTGGGAGCCCGGCATGGACAACAGCCCTTGCTGGGACGGCCCGTTGGCGCGCATCGACCCCGTGGCCCCCGGCTCCTACCGGCGCGCCGACCTCGACCACGGGCAGCCCGCCGAACGCCCCACCGACCTGGACTACGGACGCTATGTGCGGCTGGCCACCGACTACCGCGACAGCGGCTACGCGGACGCGGGCGGCAACCACACTTTCGCCGTCGAGGACCCGTGCGTCAACGCCCTGCTGATCGTCTCGGAACACGCCCTCGCCAAAATCGCTGCCGAAGTCGGCGCGAACCCGGCACCGCACGAAGAGCGGGCCGCCCGCCTGACGACCGCGCTGGTCGAGCGCCTCTGGTCGCCGGCCGACGGCATGTTCCTCAACCGCGACCTGGTCGGCGGCGAACTCATCGCCGACCGCAGCATCGCGGGCCTGGTGCCACTCATCGTCCCCGGCCTCCCCCAGGACATCGTCGACGCCCTGCTCACCACAGCGGCAGGACCCGGCTTCCGGCTCGGCTCGGTGCCCATGCTGCCCAGCTACGCCTTCGACGGGCACGCCTTCGACCCCTCCCGCTACTGGCGCGGGCCTGCCTGGTTCAACACCAGCTGGCTCCTGGAACACGGCCTGCGCCAGTACGGGCAGTCCCGCACGGCCGACGTGCTGCGTACGGCCATGCTCCGGGCCGCGGGCGCCACCGGCTTCGCCGAGTACGTGGACCCGGTCACCGCCCAGGCCCGCGGCACCCGCGACTTCGGCTGGACCGCGGCCCTCACCCTCGACCTGCTGGCCGGTCAGCGGCCCGCGGACCCCGGCCACCCAAGCCCCTCGAACGGAGCGCGTACGTGAACGGCGCAGCGGACACCACTCTGATCCACGGCGGCACCTTCGCCGTCCTGGGCGCCGACGGAGGACTGACCGGCCGCCGCGGCTCCTCGCCCGACGGGCTGTTCCACCGCGACGCACGCCATGTCAGCCGGTGGACCCTGACGGTCGACGGCACCGCGCCCCTCGTGCTCGTCCCCTGCACCGGCGAGGTGTCCGCCCAGTGTGCGCTCACCCCGCCGGGCACCCGCGACGAGCCCCCGGCCTACACCGTCTTCCGCGAACAGGCCCTCGCGGAAGGGTCCTTGACGGAATCCATCCAGCTGGTCAACAACCGCCCAGCTCCGACCACCGCCGTCCTCGGCCTGACCGTGGACGCCGACTTCGCCGACCAGCTCGAGCTCCGCTCCGACAAGCGGCACTACGCCAAGGACGGCGCCCGGCGCACCACGACGGTCGACCCCGACGGCATCACCTTCACCTACGAGCGCGACGACTGGCTCGCGCGCACCACGGTGTCGGCTGCCCCCGCGCCGACGACCGTGCAGCCGCAGGACGACACCGCTCACCGGCTGGAGTGGCACATCGAGTTGCCCGCGCACGGCTCCGCCCAACTGCTCCTGACCGCCACCGCCCACGCCCCCGGCGCGCCGGTGACCGCCACGGCCGGCACACCGTCCCAGGCCGCCGCCGACCTGGCCGCCGACCGCGCGGACTTCGTCGGCGCACCGCCGGCGATGCCGCCGAACGCCCCCGCCGGACTGGCCGCCGCGTGCGCCCAGGGGCTGAGCGACCTGGCGTCGCTGCGGGTCTCCGCTCCCGGCCCGGACGGGGAGAGCGTGCGCGTGCCGGGCGCCGGGGTCCCGTGGTTCCTGTCCCTCTACGGGCGGGACTCGCTGCTCACTTCCCTCTTCGCGCTCCCCTACCGGCCACAGCTGGCGGCGGGCACGCTCAGCGCCCTCGCCGCGACGCAGGGCACCACGTACGACGCCTTCCGCAACGAGCAGCCGGGCCGCATCGTCCACGAGATCCGGCACGGCGAGCTGGCCCACTTCCACCAGGTGCCCTACGGCCGCTACTACGGCTCGGTGGACTCCACGCCGCTCTTCCTGGTGCTCCTGGACAGCTACACGCAGGCAACCGGCGACCACGGCCTCGCCCTTCGCCTGGAGAAGCAGGCACGGGCCGCCGTGGCCTGGATGTTCGGTGACGGCGGTCTGGACGATCGCGGCTACCTGGTCTACTCGCCCGACCCGCAGGGCCTGGTCAACCAGAACTGGAAGGACTCCGCAGGGGCGATCTGCTTCCGTGACGGCACACAGGCCGAAGGGCCGATCGCCGTCGCCGAAGCGCAGGGCTACGCCTACGACGCGCTCGTACGGACCGCGCGCCTCGCCCGCTCACTGTGGGACGACGCCCCCTACGCCGACCGGCTCGACGAGGCGGCGGCCCAGCTGCGAGCACGCTTCGCACGCGACTTCTGGATGGCAGGACCCGACTTCCCGGCTCTCGCACTGGACGGCGAGGGGAGGCACGTCGACTCCCTGGCTTCGGACGCCGGCCACCTCCTGTGGTCCGGCATCCTCGACGCGGCACAGGCCCGTCGCGTGGGCCAACGCCTGCTGGAGCCCGACTTCTTCACCGGGTGGGCCATCCGGACGCTGGCGTCGGGGCAAGCCGGATACCACCCGCTCTCCTACCACCGCGGCACCTGCTGGCCGCACGACAACGCGGTGATCCTGCTCGGTCTCGCCCACTGCGGCCTCACCCACGAGGCACTCAGCATCGCCCACGGTCTGGTGGCCGCGTCCACACACCAGAACCACCGACTGCCCGAGGTCATGGCAGGGTACGACCGCACCCAGCACCAGCAGCCGGTCCCCTACCCCCACTCCTGTTCCCCGCAGGCGTGGGCCGCGGCAACGCCGCTGGCCGTCCTCACCGCCCTGAACACGGTGTCGTAGCGGCCGGGTCGATCACGTCGCCGTCCGGACCTGTCCGGCACGGGAGATGAGGTGGAAGTGACGGGCGACGCGCCGGTAGGGGTCGATCCGGCCGGCTTCCCACTCCGCCTGCAGCACCTGGGCGAAGTCGTCACCGGAGCTCTCGTCCTCGAGATGGTCGGTGAACACCCGCACCCCGTACCACTGCAGAAGTTCCAGGTCGTGTTCGGCGAAGATCCGCAGGACCATCGCGCGGTCCACGCCGCGGCTGACCGTGCCGATGCTGTTGTCCTCGACCGGGCTGTGCAGCGCTTGCAGCGCGCCGCTCCAGTCACGGGCCAGTCCTCGTCGTATGGCCAGGGCGTCGGCCTGATAGGCGAGGACGGAGATGATGCCGCCGGGCCGCAGACACTGGGCCAGCACGCGCAACAGCGGAGCCGGGTCCTCGAGGTACATCAGGACGCCGTGGCACAGCACCGCATCCCAGCCGGTGCCGACCAGCTGCGGGGCCTGTTCGCCGAAGCCGCGGCGGAAGGTGATGCTGCCCGGTGCGTCGTTCGCGTGCGGCAGCCAGGAGGAACGAGCTCTGGCCAGCATGGCTTCGTCGGGGTCGAGCACGGTGACGTGGTGGCCGCGCCCGGCCAGCATCCGGGCCTGGACGCCGGTGCCGCCGCCGACATCGAGTATCTGCTGCGGCCGTCCGTCCGGCAGGTGCTCGGCCAGCGCACGATCGACGAGCTGGTGTCGGACAGCGCCGCGGAGCGTACTGCTGCGACGGGCGTAGCGGTCGGCGAGGGGTTCACCGGGGCGGTCAGGCGTGGTCCAGGTATTCATCATGGGGATCTCTGAATCTGGGGGCGGGGGGGGTGCGTCTCGTGCCGGGACAGCGGGGCAGGCGTGGCCCGTGGCGAGGCTGCCGCGAGGGTGATCCGCACTGCACCCCCTGCCCGCACCACGCGTTGCTGACTGCTCGGCGACACACCTTGGCCAACGAAGCAGAGTTCCACAGGAAACGGCCCAACTCCCGCCGGGCGCAGCCCTCTTGTCGACTTCGGGCCGCCTGCCGCACCAGGCCCGGCGGGTCCAGCGAGCCGGTCAGCCAAGTGCGCGAGCCCGCTCGAGCACCTCGGCAGGCGCCTTGGCCACCGAGCCGGTGTCGAAGGGGGGCTGCGGATCGTACTCGGTGTAGAGCTGGATCGCCTGCGCGGTCACCTCGTCGCTGAGCAGAGCGGCCAGTTGGATGGCCATGTCGATGCCGGAGGAGACCCCGGCCGAGGTGATCATCCTGCCCTGCCGGACCACACGCTCGGAGGTGTAGCGGGCGCCGTACGACTCCAGTTGCGCGGCCGCGTCCCAGTGCGTGGTGGCGGTCAGGCCGTCCAGCAGGCCGGCCGCTCCCAGCACGAGGGAGCCGGTGCAGACCGAGGTGGTGAAGCGGGTACCGGCGTGGATCCGGCGCACCCAGTCGAGGAAGGCGTCATCGGCCGCCATGGTCAGGAAACTGCCCCCGCCCGGGATCAGCAGGACGTCGCAGGCTGCCACCTCGGCGTATCCCGTCGCGACGTGCACCGGCAGGGAGCCCAACACGTCCTGCACCAGGCCCGGTTCAGCCGTGACGAACCGCACGGTGGCCTCGGGGACGTACCCGAGGATCTCGTACGGACCGATCGCGTCGAGCGGCTCGAAGTCGTCGAAGAGCGGGATCACTATGTCCATGCGCCGCAGCCTAGCCACCGCACCGCCGGGCCTCGCCGAGGCCGCCGCCCCTCCCCCACCGTCCGTGGGCGGCGGTGGAGAGGCGGCGGGAGTGGGCCGGTGGCTCAGGTCCCGCAGTTGCCCGATGCCGGCTCGCCGGCGAAGCGTCGACCCAGCCACTCAAGTGCCGGGCCATTGCCCTGAATCGCCGTTCCCACATGGGACTGCCCGGCGAAGGATTTCCACTCCACGGCGTTGCCCTTCGCGCACCAGTCGGCCCGCAGCTTCTGCCCGACCGCGTAGGGGATCGTCTCGTCCGCGTCGCCGTGGTAGACGAAGGTCGGCGCCGACGGGCTCTTACTGCCGATCAGCTGCTTGGCGATGGCCTTCTTCCAGTTGGGCCGGTCCAGCGGATTGGATGTGGTGACGTCCTCGATGGTCTTGCCGCGCCCTGCCTCCAGGACCGTGCCGACACACTCGTTGCGCACCACCTCGGCGAGCCTGCGGCCCTCCTTGGTGAGGTACTTGTTGAGGGCCAAGGACGGGTCGGCGGCGTTCTGGCCGACGGCGGACATCAGCAGATAGCCGGCGCTGTCCCCGCCTTCGAGCGATTCGGCGACCTTGGCGAGATCGGCGGGGACCCCGCCGCTCGCCGTCCCCTTGACCTTCAGTTCGGGGGCGTACGTCGCGGCCATCTCGGCGGCCTTCGCGCTCGCGCCGCCGCCCTGCGAGTAGCCCATGATCCCGACGGGCGCGCCCGCGGAGACCCCGTACTTCGCCGCCCCCGGGTGCCGCTGCGCCGCGCGCGCCGCGTCGAGGACGGCGCTGCCCTGCGCCTTGGCGACCATGTAGGTGTGGTCCCCGGGGGTGCCGAGGCCTTCGTAGTCGGTGACGACGACGGCGTAACCCCGCACCAGCGCGGCGTTGACGAGCGGCGCCTCGGCCGTCGTACCGCCCGGGAAACCGGCGGAGGGCGCGCACTTGTCGCCGAGGCCGACTGTGCCGACGGCGTAGGTGATCAATGGGCGCGCGGTCGCTTTGCCGTCGTCGGGGACGATCACGGTGCCGGAGACCGTGTTGGGTCGTCCGTCGGCACGGGTCGACCTGTAGGTGATCTTCCAGGCCTTGGTGGGGGTGGGGACGCCGGGTGTGTACTGGAACGAGGACGGCTTCGAGCTGAGAATCCTGCCGGGGGTCTTCTTCTTGCCGGGGTGCTTCCTGGCCTGGCCATGGCCGTGATGCTTGTGCTTGCCGTGCTGCGCGGCGCTGGGGGCCTTTCCGGCAGCCTGCGCCGCCGATTCGGCCGCGGGGGCGGCGTGTGGGGCGCCGGCCGGCGCGTGCGCGCTCTCGGCGGCAGCGGACCCGGGAAGCCCGAGCACCGCGACCGCGAGGACGGCGCTCGCGGCCACCGGTCGTCTGCGTAGGGCTGACATCATGCGGCTCTCCCAACTCTCCTGTGGGCAAGGGGGGTTGGCCAGCACCGTACTGACCCGTCAGTAATACGGCCATAGATGTGCGGGTGCGGCAACGGCCGACCTTGGTGCCCGCGACTCCCCCAAAGCCACGCGGCCCACGGCATATCGCCTGGTGGCAGCGGTGATCCGGGCCCTGAGAACGGCCTGCGCCGTGGTGCGGGCGCCCACTCCGGATCGCAAAAGATCTAGGAGATCGAGGGCGCGCGGTTATACGCTCTCTGGACCTTTCGGCGCCCTGAGCCATGCGCGGGCGTGCCCGAGGGCGGTCTGTCGGCGTCGCGAGGTGGGCCACTTGCCGCACAGCCACCATGGGGGAAGGGTTCGCAGTGAACAACAAAGAGGCCCAGCAGCACCTGCTGCGGCGTAAACGCGAAGCGATAGACCCGGTCGAGCTCGGCTGGCCACAGCGTGCCGGACGAGGGCGCCGCGCCAAAGGCCTCTCGCAGGTCCAGGTCGCGCGGGCCCTGCATGTGTCGGAGCGTACGTACGCGGCTCTCGAACGCGGCACCATCGCGTCCCCGACCCCGGAGCTCCTGGACTCCGTGGCGCGGGTGCTGCGCATGGAGGACCGCGAGCGCTCGGCCCTCTACGCCTACGCCCTGGGGCACGAGCCGCCGACTTCCATGGATCCCGCGGCGGGAACGGACGTGCCGAGCGCCTGGCGGAAGGCCGTGCGCAAGGTGACCGGGCAGCCCTGCTACATCAACGACATCGCGTGGAACATCCTGGCGGCCAACGACGATTTCATCCACATGTTCCCGCAGGAACCGGGCAAGCCGCCCCGCCTGCCGGAACAGAACCTCATGCGGTGGATGCTGCTGCGCGAGGAGGCACGCGAACACCACTTGGTGGACTGGGAGAAGCGGTGGGCCGAACCGGTGGCCGCGAAGCTGCGGACCACGGTGGCCGCGCACCCCCAGAACGAAAACCTCCGGCTCCTTGCCCAGGAGGTCAGCGACGACCCGGTCGCGGGGCCGATCTACCACAACCGCAACATCGCCTACGTACAGCCCGACGGGGACGAACGCCCCATGCGGCACGCCGGTTTCACCGCCCCGGAGGGCGCCGCCGACCTGCGGGACCCCTGCTGCGACCGGCACACCCCCTCACAGCTGGGCAACGTGACGATGTGCACGGCTCAGCCTGACGCCTCGCCTGGAGCGCGGTTCTTCTTCCTCGTCTTCGAGCCGCTGGCGGCTGCGTCCTGCCCGGAGCACCGACGGGCGAGATGAACAGTGATGTCGGCGGCGACCTCGACCGTCTCCGGCAGGGCTTGTGCGATGTGCCGCAGCACCTGCTTTCGCTCCGCGGGCGGCAGCATCAGATAGGCCGAGATGGTGGAGAGTTGGCCGACGTAGTCTGCGGCACTCATCGTCAGGCGCCTGCGCACCAGGGACTGCCGGACGTCGGTGAACAACGCGGTGTGTTGCAGCTCCGTACCCGGCCACTGCATGTCCTGCTCCGGAGGCGTTCCGTCCGGGGACGGAATCTCATCACTCTCCAGGAACGGCGCTCGCGCCACCCGGACTGCCTCCCGCACCGCTGGGTCTGCCAAGGACATCGGCCCACCGAACGAGGCGAACACGCCACCCGGCTCCAGGAGCGCGGCCACGCGTGACCAGCGGCCCTCCGGTCTCGTCCAGTGCAGCGCTGCTGCCGCATACACCAGCCCGTACGTGTCACCCGCTCGCAAGTCCTCGAACGCGGCCCGCACCGTCCGGACACCTGCCGGGACGTGCTTGCGCAGCTCGGCGAGCATCTCCCCATCGGGGTCGGTCGCGGTGACCGCGACGCCCCGCCGGGCGAACAGGCGGGTCGCCTTGCCTGTCCCGGCGCCGATCTCAAGGGCGCTCCGAACCGGCCCGCCCGCGTACGCCATCACTCTGTCGACCAGCTCCGCGGGATACCCCGGCCGAAACCGCTCGTACGTATCCGCCATCGATCCGAAGCTCAGCGCGCGATCCGGCATACGGAGCATCTTGGCACGATCCCTTGCGCCACCGGCCGCCCGGAACACGACGCCGACCTCGCTCTAAGGTGTCCCCATGGCCGAAAGTGACGCGACGACATCGCCGACAGTGCTGCCCGCCCACGCGATCGAGGTCGGTGTCGGGCCGCTGGACCGGCCGGCCCGGAACTCGGTGGGCGGTCGGCCGTTCCTCGATGAGGCCCAGCCATGGCCCGAGTGCTTCTGCGGCGAGCGGATGGCCCTGTTCTTCCAGCTCGACATACCCCTGGATGTGGAGCACTTCGGCGGAGACCACCTGCTGGTCTTCCACTGCCGCACGCACAACGACCCGTCCGACCCCCAGCTGTCCGGAGGCCGGCTCGTGCCCCGGTACTGGGATGCCCCGCAGCCGCCCCACCCACGTCCGTTCTGGCGCGTACTGCTCCAGCGCGCCGCCGAGCCGGTGTCCGAGGCGGAACCGTCGCTGAGCGCCCTGCCCCTGACACTCAAGGCCTTCGTGGACACCCCTGACTCACAAGGTCTCGGCTCCCAGACGTTCAAGGTCGGCGGTACGCCGTCCTGGGCGCAGGAACCCGAGCACTACACATGTGCGTGCGGGGCGGAGCTGGTGTACGTCTGCCAGGTGCCCGAGGGCATGGAATTCGGCGGCGACACCGATGCCCTGTTCCTGGGCAACGAGATCTACCTCCTTGCGTGTCCGGACCACTGCGATCCGGCCGCGGTGTGGCCGGTGACCCAGAACTGACCCCCGGCCTCACCGCGTCGCATCCCGTCGCGTCGCCGCCGACCCCGGGACGGACGTCAGGCCTTCTGCTTCCCCTGCTTGATGACCTTGCTGGTCATGTCCACCGTGTCGGCGGCCTCGGGTGCCTCCACGGCGACATCGGTGCCGAAGTCACTGAAGTTCATGACCACCTTCGCCTTGACCTTCTTGCCGGAGGACGCCTTCGACGTGCCGCCGCCCTCACCCGACATCGACAACTCCATCTGCTGACGCCTCGTCAGGCCCTTGCCGTCGATCCACAGGTCCATCGGAAGGGTGTCGCCGAGCTGCTGCCGGAGCATCTTCCGCTGCTCCGGGTTGCCCTTGGCCAGCTTCTTCACGTCGACCGCGACCCGGTAACGCGTGGTCTGCACACCTCCGACCCGCTCTTGGCCGACCTTCTTCACGTCCTTCTCGGACAGCGAACCGGTGTAGGAGAACGAGTCCGCGGGATCACTGACCTGGGCCCCGCCCGACCCGCCGGCGGCCTGCAGCCGCTTGAGGTCGATCTTCATCCATGTCTTGCCCCCGGGCAGCCCGCCGCTGCCCTTGGGAGGCTTCTGGTACAGGACCTTGTCCACGATCCGCTGCTCGATCCGCTGCCCTTGCTGACCCAGCTCGATCCGGCTCTTCCCGTCGCCGAAGTCCATCACTCCGGCTCCCTCGACGGTTTCGCTGCGGCCGCCCGAACTGGCCGTCGACACGACCTTCACCTGGGCCGAACCCGCCTTCGACGTCTTGTCGTTGGTGGCCTGCACCACCTGCGCCGGGGATTTCGCACGGGCGTCACCCGCCGATCGTGAGCCTTGGTCGCCGTCGTCTCCGGAACCGCAGCCCGTCAGGCCGGTGGCCCCCAGCAGACCGGCCGAGCCAAGGAGTGCCAGACGGGAAGCGCGGGACGTAACGTTGATCATCGGATCCACCCCTCGATACAAGTACTGAGCCTGTGTCAGGTCTGCGCTCAGGTGCCCCATGCATGACACCCCACGCATTCGGTGGATCTTTCTACGCTCCCTGCAGTAGACAGAACGACTGCTTCGGTCAGGACCCGTGCTGCTCCGTGTAGTGCGCGCGGAGCAGGTCGGCGCCCCAGTCGTGGCGGATGTGCCGCCAGACCGAGTGGGCGTGGTTGCCGTCGTCCTGGGTGTTGTCGTACTCGATGAGGAAGTCCGGGGCCCGCACGCAGTAGTAGTGCTGTTCCCCGGGCTCGCGGCCACCGGCCCAGGCGAACGAGAGGGCGTCCAGTCCCTGTTGCACGGTGTCGGACCAGCACTGGCGCGCATACGCGGCGGGCGCGCGGTCCAGGTAGCGGCGCACCAGGCGCTCGAGCATGTCCTGTTGGCCGGTGGTCATGTCGCCGTACGTCAGACCGGTCGGCAGCCGGGCCGGATCGGCGAACGGATCATCGCGCGTCAAGATGTCGTCCGGCGGGGCCGCGGCGAAGACGGCTTTGCCCCGCCGCCCGTCGTCCAGGTCCGTGACCAGCTGCCGGGCCAGGTCCTCCTCCGGACCCAGCAGACGGCGCCCGGCCTGCGGGCCGTCGGGGACGCGCGCCGGTTCCGAACCGATGAAGTGCGGTGTCACGCGCATCCCGGTCGCCGTGACCAATACATGCACGGCGAGATGGTGGCCGTTCATCCGCCAGCCCCAGGGGCCGCCGTCGTCCGGGTCGCCCAACAAGCGCACCCAGTAGCGGTCGCCGCCCGTGCCACCGACCGACGCGCGGCGATACCGCTCCACTTCGATCGCCCCGCGAGCCAGCTCCGCGCCGGCGGCGCTGTGCGCCGCAGTCAGCACGGCATCGACGGCCGCGCGCTGGTGGCTGTCCAGGTTCTCGGTGGACAACCCGGGGCGCGAGCCCGGCAGATACGTCCACTCCCGCAGCTCGGGCGCGTCCAGGCGCGCAGGCGCGGCGCGCAGCACACGCACCTGCTCCGGTTCCAGCACGCGCAGCAGCTCACGGACGGCTTCCCGCACCTCCGCGGCCGCCGCCTCCCACCGATATACGTCCACCGTTCCTCCTCCCCCACCGCGCCGTCCCCGGCGCTCCCGCGAGGCGATGTCGTCCCCTGGGGCCCATGATGCGTCATCCGGCCGGACCGCGACACCGGATCCCGGCCCGCCGCCCACCGGCAGCAGTTGGCCATCCAGGGGTCCACCTGCAGTGCCCGCGCGTCCACTGCGTCGGCCACGGCCGCGCAGTCGGCCCCTGGCCCGGGCATCTCGACCTCGATGCCCGCGCGCCGCGCGAGCGCGAGCGCTGTCGCCACGAACCCTTCAGAGAGAGTGCGGATCACGGGGTGGCGCGTCCGGCAATGCCGGTCGGCCAGGCCCTTCGCGCAGCCTTACATGGCCGCGGTCCTGATGGCGGTGCGGGTGCCGGGGCCGTAGACGCCGAGTGGTTCGGGGATGGCTTGTGCCTGTTGCATGCGCGCGACCGCGGCTGCGACGTCGTGGCTGTAGTAGCCGTCCACAGGGCCCGTGTAGAGGCGGAGTTGTCGCAGCTGCTCCTGCAGCTGCCGTACGGAGCCGCCTGTGTTGCCCACGCGCAGCACGCTGGATGTGTTGTCGGCCGACGTCCTCGCGTGGTCAGGGGTGGCGTCGGAGTGCGCCGGGGGGCTCGGAGGCGTGGGCTTGCTGGGGGGTGTGGCAGGCGCCCTGTCGGGCGCGGGTGGGGACTGGCGGTGGGGAGCTGCCGGTTGCTGCGCGGGTGGCGCGGCATGCGGCCTGACCGGGGCGGGGCCGTGGGTCTGGGCCAGGAGCGCGGCGGTGAGGGTCAGCAGGGCCGCGGAGGCGTAGCCGTACGAGAGCGGTGGGATGCTCCGTCGGGATCTGGGCGCGCCGTGGCGGGAGATGGGCAGGCGCGGCTGTCGACGCGTGGCGGCGGCCGCGCGATGGCGCCCTTTCGTGTCTCTGTCGGGAGGGGGCGACGCGCTTGCGGGTGTCGTGTACGTCGGCCCGTCCACCGGGCGCGGGACCCTGAACGCCGTACGCGGTCGGCGGTCTGTTGTCCGCGTCAGGTAGGCGGAAAGCGCCGGGTACATGGACGGGTCTGGGACGGTTGCTTCGGAACTCACACGACCGAACGTAGACGTCAGCGCGCCGCCGATCTCTCGCTGAAGGCCCCGGGACGTGATCCTTAAGGTTGCGTTGACCGCTGTCTCAGGACCGGATAAGCGCAGCCCGCGATGCCTGGTCGCCCGTCGCCCGCGCGTCAGGCACTGATCGTGTCGTGGCGGCCCTCGTTGTGGTCCTCGGGTCGAGCCCCGGCATCCGCATACATGGCGCGGCCGGCTTCGTCCCTCAGCAGCAGGGACAGGAGCGAGGCGACGGGCAGTCCGGACTCGGCCGGGTGGCGCAGTGCCTCGCTGGGCGCGATCCGGTAGGTGTTGCCGCGTCCCTGCCGGACGTGGGAGAGGTACCCGTCCTGCTCGAGATCAGAAATGATCTTCTGTACGGCGCGTTCGGTGAGCCGGCAGCGCGCGGCGATGTCGCGGATGCGGGCGTTGCGGTTGTCGGCGATGGCCGCCAGGACCCGCGCGTGGTTGGTGAGAAACGTCCATCCGGTGTGAGCCTCGGGCACTTCATCCATGCGCCAACTCTAGCGACCGGACGTACACGTTTTCAAAAACACGTACTCCTTTTCAGGTATTAGTTGACGTGCTTGGCCTGTGGAGTGCAGCCTAGGAGCGGCGCTGGGCAAGACGAGAGGGAGAGCCATGCCGGAGCCTGCACACTCAGAGCAGTTCCCCGGTGGGGAGGCTGCTGCGCACGCATGGGACACCCATCCGTTGCTGCCCCGACTTCAGTTGCCGGCCACGGTCGATACCGTGCCGGACGGCGCCCGGGTGACCGTGATCATGCGCGGAGAACTTGATCTGGATACCTGCCAGCAGCTCCGGCCCGACCTGCTGCGTGCCCTGAGCGTCTCGGCCAGAGGCATCGACCTGCATCTGAGGGAGGTGACCTTCTGCGACTGCTCGGGGACCAACCTCATGCTCGAGCTGCGCAAACTGGCGCTGCGACACGGCAAGACCGTGACGGTGCTCTCCAGCAGCCCCGCGGTGGACCGGGTGTTCGAGCTGACCGCGATTCGTGGTCTTTTCGAGCCGAGCGAGTCGCCTGACCGCGAGCCGTGCGCAGAGCTAAGCCACGGGAGCGAGCTCGAGGTGTGCGCCCCGCCACAGTCGGGGGCGGCACCGGCAGAGCAGCCCGGCGCCGCGCCGCAGCCGAGCTCGGCCGCCACCGCGCCTCCCGTGCCTCCGCCGGGCACATGACCTGAGGACAGGCCGTCGCGGCTCGCTTCGGCATGCGCGATGAGGGGGCAGCGCCAGAGATCTCAGCTCCAGTGATCACCGCCCGCCCGTTCCTCGGGCGTGCTCTCCCCCAGCCGCACGCTCAACCGATGTCGTCCAGGAACGGGATGATCGCGTCGAGGAAGTGCTCGTTCCGGTCGCCGGCCACCATGTGTCCCGCGCCTCGCACCTCCACCCGCCGCGCACCGGGGATCTGCTCGCAGAACTGCTCGGCGATGTCTTCGCGTACGACATCGCTGACCTGGCCCCGGACGAGCAGGAGCGGCACGTCGGCGTGGCGTCCGGCCGACAGCAGACGCTCCGCCATGCCCGGCGGGTCCATCCGGCCCTCGAAGCTGTCCAGCATCCTCGGGTCCCAGTGCCAGACCCACCGATCGCCCTGGCGCCGCAAGTTGTTCTTCAGGCTGGGGCTGACGTCCGGCCGGGGGCGCTGTGGGAGATAAGCGCCGACCGCCGCGGCCGCCTCCGCCACGCTGGAGAACCCCTCCGGGGCGCCGCGCATGAACCGCACGATCCGGCGAAACCCGCGGGGGTCGGGGCGGTGGGCGATATCGACGAGCACCAGAGCCCGAACCGCCGCCCTGGGGGATTCCCCGGCGGCGAGCAGCGCGCTCAGGCCGCCCAGCGAGGCGCCGACGAGCACCGGTCGGCCGCCGATCTCTGCGACCAGCGCCCGTACATCCTGTGCGAACAGGTCCAGATCGTAGTCACCGTCGGCCGACCATCCGCTGTCCCCGTGCCCGCGCAGGTCCGGGGCGATGACCCGCCAACCGAGCGCGGCCAGCCGAGGACCGGTACCGCCCCAGGCGTGCCTCGTCTGACCACCACCGTGCAGCAGGACCAGCGGCGGCCGGGACTCCTCGCCCCACACATCCGCCGTCAGCGCGAGTCCGCCGCCGCCCACGAAGCCGCGAGGCGCGGGACGTGCCCCCGCCGTCACCCCGTACTCCGGCGGCGCAGCGGCTCCAGCAGTTCTTCGCGGCAAGGGTCCGTGGCCGCCGCGGCCAGTGCGACATCCAGGGCGAACAGTGCGCGCGAAAGGAACCGGTCGGCGTCGATGAGGGCAGCCACCCACTGATGCAGCGCGCCCACGCATGCGGCGGCCACCACCGCGGCCAGCGCGTCGACGTCGACGTCCGCGCGCAACAGGCCCTGGGCCCGCGCTTCCTCCATCGCTGCACGGAGCCGGGTGAGCGGGCTGTGGTCGAGTACCAGACCGCTCGCCTCCCACGCGCGCACCATGCGACGCGAGACCACCGGATCGGCCACGAAGAGCTGCACCGTCGTACGGACGACCACATGCGGGTCGCCGGTCTGCTGCCCCGTCAGGCGGTGCTCCAGCTCCTCCATGAACCCGGCCGCGAGCGCCTCCCAGATCCTCTCGCGCGGCCCGATCAGGTTGTAGACGGTTGCCGGCGCCACCTCCGCGCGCTCGGCGATCCGCTCGACGCTGATCCCCGACTCCGGTCCCTCGCGCAGGAGTTCACGCACCGCCTCCACGATCCGTGAGCGCCGCCGTGCCTTGTGCCGCTCGCGCAGTCCTCCGTCGTTCCCCGGCACCATGGCCACCCCCACCACTCGACACCGCTCGAATTTAGAGAACTCTCTAAATTTAGGGGTGTCTTCAGGAGAGGGCAAGCACGGCGCCTGCCCTCCGCCTTCCCAGCTGCTGCCAGGCCCCGGGCCCTCACATGGGCAGAGAGAAGAGACGCACCGGCTCCGCAGGCCAGTACGCGTTGTCGCGCAGGGGCGTCACCATGGTCCGCAGCGGCATGGTCACCAGGCGGTCTTCGGGCTGTTCGACGAGGACGTCCTCGTCGATCGGGTGCCATCCGAGGCGCTGATACAGCGGCACGAGGGGCGGTCGGCAGAAGAGGAGCGCGTACTGCGGCCCTATGGTGCGCGCGTGGTCGAGCGCCGCGCCGAGGACGAGCCGAGCAAGCCCCCGGCCCCGCACGTCCGGCGCGACGGCCACGCCACCGACACCCACCACGTCCGTCCGGAGGTCGCCGACCGCAACCGGCAGCCGCAGCAGGCCCGCGTGCGCCACCAGCCGTTCGCCGAGCCTGACCCCGAAGTGTTCTTCCTTGGGCAGCCAGGTCAAGCCGGTCTCGGCAACGCCGAAGGGATCGCCCCCGCCGCCGAGGATCTCGCTCTGCTCCGTCTTCGTGTACCGGGCAAGCCGCACCGTGGTCGGCGCTGTCGAGGATTCGTTGTGCTCAGTCATCCCTACATGATGATCTCTCCCCGGCGCGGCGCCCATCGCCGTCAGCTGCCGCTGTCAGCTGCCGAAGGGGATGTCCTTCGGGGTGGCCATCCGGCGGGTGTCGGGGTGGGCCTTGACGTAGTCAGTGATGTACGAGAGCGATTCCCGTACCGCGCTGTCGTCGGTGCCGCAGCCCTTCGGGCCGTTGACGCCGTCGGGGTAGCACGACATCCGGTTGCCGTAGATCAGGCTGTCCACGGCGGCGCTGCCGTCGGCGGAGTCGAGCAGCGTGGCGGCGCGCTCCCCGTCGCCCTTGCTCACCGTCCAACCGACGGTCTGGGCAAGGCTTCCGGCATCCCTGGCCTGCCGGCCGGCCTCGAGCTCCTGGCGGATGCCGCCTAACTTCAGCGCCATGTTGAACAGGCCGTTGTCCATCACCCGCTGATTGCCGGGGACATCGGGTCCGTGCTCGGCGAAGCCGTCCCGGACCTGCGCGTAGCCGCCGCTGTAGCTGACCGCTTCCTTGGACTTCAGGTCACCGAGAAGGCTCTTCCAACCGCTGCCGCCCTCCGTGCCGTAGAAGCCGTAAAGGACCCG
The DNA here is from genome assembly GCF_053591915.1 of Streptomyces sp. NPDC002853. Taxonomy (NCBI): domain Bacteria; kingdom Bacillati; phylum Actinomycetota; class Actinomycetes; order Kitasatosporales; family Streptomycetaceae; genus Streptomyces; species Streptomyces sp. NPDC002853. Next base: position 82,304 of record NZ_JBSFUS010000019.1, read on the forward strand.
GATCCCCTTGCTCTCCAGCTTCTCGCGCGCCATGTCCCGCAGGGCGGCCACGGAGCAGTGACGCCACTCGGGGTCGCTGCTGTCGCACCAGTCGGGGTTCTTCATGTCGAGCCAGACGAAGGAGACGCGACGCCCGCCCTCGTGCTCCCTCGCCACCTGGTCGAACATGTCCGACATGGTGTCGCCGGCACTGGTGGGGGTGCCGTCGTGGTCCGCCCACCAGCCCTTGCGCCAGGCCGTGGCGTCGATCTCCAGTGCGTTGGCCCCGTTGGAGAGCGCCGTGGTCACCCCGCCCGTGGTCAGCACCCGGTGGGCGATGGCCCAGGTGGGGCGTTGCTCGGCCGCGTTCGGTGCGGCCTTGGAGGTCTCGTCCTTTGGTGCGGCCGTTGCGGCGCCGGTTCCCAGAGCGGCTGCGGAGACGACCAGGGCCAGCGGGAGCACTGCGGCGCGAAGCCGACGTGATGCGGTGATGAGGACGGGTCCTTCCTGTTCCCCGGGCTGCGGTGGTGCGACAGCCCGTCTTCCGTACGGTGGCTGCCTTTTGTACAGCCGGCGGGCCGACGGCCCGCGCCTGCAGCACCCTACGTCAAGTTACCCACGGGTAATAGTGGGATGCGTTCCGTCATGCGACCACCCCGGCGCGCCCGCAGGGACCCGGGGCCGCTCAGTAAGCGGGGACGAAAAGCGCCACGCCCAGGGCCACGACAGCGCACAGCGCTCCCGCCATGGCCAGGAGGATCGCCTGGGCCTGCACGGCATCCGCGTCCTCCCCCTCCCGAGGGGCACGGCTCAGGTCCCACACCGCTTGGATCTGCACAGACAATCCGATGACCACTCCGAGCAGGACGATGGCGTCGGTCATTGCAGTCTCTTTCCTCCGCGCGGCGACGGTCGCGCTCGGCGCGCTCGCAGCTCTCTTCCTGTTCTCTCTCCTGGCGCTCTTCCAGCAGCGCCTCCCAGGTGACCAGGGGGCTCGAGCATGCGCCGTACAGTCCGATGATCCACCGGCACCGCGTACCCTCCACGGTCAACGCGCCGCAGCGATTCGATCTCTCGCACGACCGACCCGAAGGACGCGGCCATTCGGCCGCTACGGCCGATGCATCGGCCCGGGATGTCACCGCACCACCGCGGAACCCGCACCAACGCGAGCCGCCCGAACCACCCGCCCCGAAGTGGCCTTCACCCGCCCGCAGATGGACAACTACTGTGTCTCCTGCCCGGCCCAGACCACCGACCGGCCACTGATCCGTCAGGCCGCCACCGTTGAGCAACTCCGCGACGTACCAGCCGAGATGGAGCCTGCCATTCCCTGCCGTCGACCGCCGCGCACCTTCGTGTCCCCCACATCTTGAGGAGCTCCCGCATGGACCAGCACCAGATCCTCGTCCTGGACGCCACCGGCAGCGACCGGCACGCGGAGGACGCCGAGTTACGCTCGCGTGGCCCGGCCGCCCGCGTCGACGTCCTGGGGGTCGAGGCATGGGCCGTGACCGACCCGGCCCTGCTCAAACAGCTCCTCACCGATCCGCGGGTCTCCAAAGACCCCCGCCGGCACTGGCCGCTGTTCCCCGACAAGATCCTCGGCACCTGGCCGCTCGCCCTGTGGGTAGCCGTCGACAACATGTTCACCGCCTTCGGAGGCGACCACCGACGCCTGCGGCGGCTGGTCAGCCCCGCCTTCACCGCGCGCCGCATCGCCGCCCTGCAGCCGCGCATCGAGGCGATATCCCACGCGCTGCTCGACGAGTTCGCCACCATCCCCGCCGGAGAACCGACCGACCTGCGCGACCGCTTCGCCTATCCGCTCCCCATCCGGGTCATCAGCGAACTCATGGGGCTTCCCGAGCACTCCCAGCCGGACTTCCGCCGTACCGTCGACGGCGTCTTCGACACCACGCTCAGCCCTGACCAGGCCGCCGACAACACCAAGGAGCTGTACGCGATCCTGGCCGACATGGTCGCCGCCAAGCGCGCCGAGCCCGGCGAGGACATGACCTCCGTACTCATCGCCACCCGCGACGACGCCGAGGGCGGCGACGGTTCCGCGCTGACCGAACAGGAACTCCTCGACACCCTCCTCCTCGTCATCAGCGCGGGCTACGAGACCACCGTCAACCTCCTCGACCAGGCCATCGCGGCGCTGCTCAGCCACCCCGAACAGCTCGCCCTGATCCGCGAGGGCAAGAACACCTGGGCGGACGTCGTCGAAGAGACGCTGCGCTACGAGGCGCCCGTCGCACACCTGCCCATGCGGTTCGCGGTCGAGGACATCTCGCTGGCGCAGGGCATCACCATCCGGCAGGGCGAGGCCATCCTCGCCTCCTACGCGGCGGCAGGCCGTCACCCCGACCTCCACGGCCCGAGCGCCGACACCTTCGACCTGACCCGGATCAGCAAGAACCACCTCGCCTTCGGCCACGGCGTCCACGTCTGCCTCGGTGCCGCCCTGGCGCGGACGGAGGCCGAGACCGCGCTGCGGGCGCTGTTCACCCGCTACCCGGATCTCGCCCTGGCCGCCCCCACGTCCACGCTGCGCCCCGGAGAGTCCTTCATCTCCAACGGCCACCGGGAACTGCCGGTCATCCTCCGCCCCGGCAAGGCGAACTGACGCACGATTCCGCCTCGGGTTCGGCATTTGGGGGAATCAGCGTGTCCGGGGTTCGGTCAGGGCGTTGACCAGCGCAGGCGCCAAAGAAGCGGGGTGCTCCGGCCGCGCGACGTCTGTTGAGGCTGGCTTGGCGCCTTCTGCCTGATCGAACCAAGGAGAAAGAAGTATGTCTGCCATGAAGAAGACGATGAGCGTGGTGCTGGCCACCGGTGGCCTCGTGATGGGCGCTGCTGGTCTGGCATCCGCTGACGCCGGTGCCCAGGGTGCTGCCGTGGGCTCGCCGGGCGTGCTCTCGGGCAACCAGGCTCAGGTCCCGGTCCACATCCCGGTCAACGTGTGCGGCAACACCGTCGACGTCATCGGCCTGCTCAACCCGGCGTTCGGCAACACCTGCGTCAACCGCTGAACAGCCTCATGACACCGTAAGAGCCCACCGGCTCGACGCGGCCTGAGCGAGCGTGCCACCGACCCTCCTTTTCGGTGGCACGCTCGCTTGTTCGTCTGCGGTCAGTTGCGCGGGCGCCACAACGCGGCCTGTGACCGGGCTCGTTCCGCAGGCATCTCGCGGACCAGGTGATAGAGGTTCTCGAAATACGCCTGCCACCGGTCGGGATCCGGCAGGGCACTCCGTGCACGCCGGGCCCGTTCTGCCCTCACCAGTGGCTCCATGTGCTCCCACACCGAGAGCACCGATCCTCCCAGGTAGCCGGAGACCGGCTCTATGGCCACCACTCCGTGGGTGACAAGAGCGCCGAGGTTGTCGTAGTACCAGCCCAGCTCGCGCACCAGGTCGCGGCCTTCCTGCGGAAGCCCGGCCAAGCCGAGGGAGAGGTCGTAGGCGGGCAACTCCTCATGTACGAAGCTCCGCGCTTGCGCCAGCCGCAGGCTGCGATGTTCCCGGAACAAGTCCACGATCACGGGCAGCGCGTTGGCGTGCTGCGAAAGCCTCAGTTGCCGTAGGGACACCAGCCCCGACACCCCGAAGGCCAGCAACGACACCACCAAGGCCGCGACTTCCACCAGCAAACTCCCCCGCCGTACCTCTACTTCGCCTCACCTCCCCACCCCTGCGCCCCATCACGCCACACCATCGCAGGAGAAGTCGGCTCAGCCGACGTCGATCGAGGTGACCTCATAGACGGCGGCGGAGCTCATGGACAGGCCGCGGCAGGTGAGTTGGCACGGTGGTGTGCGGTGGGAGTGCACCTCGACGTCGACGGACGTCGGATGGGGCGGGCGGCCGGTGAAGCGGATGCGCCAGTGGCTGTCTTCGCGGGCCGTGTCGACGACCTCGTAGTCGTGGCGGCCGGCCGGGCCGAAGCGTTCGAGTACGGCCGAGAGAGCAGCCTGCTGCGGCGGGAAGAGGTCCGTGTAGCCGCGCAGATGCTTCGCGTTGATGCGGTCGGCCAAGTGCTCCTCGATCACCGCCACCGATGAGGCGGCGTCGAGATTGCCGTAGTAGACGCCGTCGGGAGCGACGACGACGTTGGCCGCGAACCTGTCGCCGCCGACGTGGGTGCATTCCCACACCAGGTGCGGCCATCGCTCGCCGAGAGCACCTCCCACCGGGCGGCCGCGCACGGCGCAGCAGGTGTCGTGCCGGCCGTGGGCACAGACGAGGACGACGGGTGGGCAGCCGAGATCTCCGGGGGTCTTGAGGGCGTCGGCGATGCCCGCCAGGTCCTGGTCGTGGCTCCATGTGCCCCATCGCTGGCGGTAGGCGCCGGAGTTCTCGTGGCGCAGCACGGCCCAGCGTTTGGGGCCGTCGTGGTTGCGGCGTCCGGGCCGCCTGATGAGCAGTACGCGTGCCCGCACCGCCTGGGCGGCGGAGAAAACGAGCTTCTTGGTGGAAGGGTCGAGGTCGAGGCCGTCGAAGCCGTTGGCGGGCCAGCCGCCCCGGTATTCGATGAGGACCCAGACAGAGCCGTACGGTGCCGTTCCCGCGAGTGAGTCGGCGCGTTTGCGCGCGGCGTCGGCACAGAAGAAGCGTTCTGCCGCTGTCACCGGGGCCATGTCACTGTTCCGCGGGCACCAGTACACCCGCGCGCAGCAGTCTCCCGACGAGTTCGACGCCGAGATCGCCGGCGGTGCGGGCCTCACCGTCGAGCATGCGGGCCACCGACGGCAGATCGGTTTCCGGGAAGTCCAGCCAGCCCACGCGCGTGGCCAGGCGCCGGCCCTCGAGCCGCGCCTCCAGCTCCCCGCGAAGCCGCACCCGCAAGTGGGGTCCGAGGCCGTCGACGGCCTTGAGCTGGGCGAGCGGTCCCAGTGCCGCGGGCCGCCCCTGGCCTCGACGGGCGCGGTGGAACAGCGGAGCGGGATCGGCCTTGGCGATGGCGGCGACGAGGCTTTCGCGGACGCTGTCGATCTCGCCGTCCGGCCCGCTCACGCCCAGCGGCAGGGTGCCCCGCATGTGGGGGTCGTCGCGCAGCACCGCCAGTGCGGCCTGGGCGAGCTGTTCGGCCAGGGCGTGACGCGTCCAGGTGTGGATTCCCAGCGTCAGGTGGATCGAGACCTCGCCCTGCGCCTGGGCGGCGTGCAGCCAGCCGCGCGGCAGATAGAGGACGTCTCCGGGCTCCAGGACGGTGTCGATGGCCGCATCGCCCTTCGCCGCCTCGGCGACGGCCCGGCGGCGATCGGTCCACGGCTGATCGCGCAGTGGATCGGGATGGACCGGCTCGCGGATCAGCCAGCGCTTGGTGCCCTCGATCTGAAGGACGAACACATCGTGTACGTCGTAGTGGTCGTCGAACCCGCGGTTCTGCGGCGGAGTGACGTAGGCGTTGGCCTGCACCGGATGGCCCAGCTCCGAGCCCAGCCGTGCGCTGAAGTCCGCGACCGGCCCCCATGTGCGCTGCAGAGCCTGCAGGACCAGGGTGGCGCCGTCGGCGAACATGCGCCACAGAGCGGTGTCGTCCAACTGGTCGCCGATGGTGGCGCCGACACCGGCGGGTGAGGTGAAGGACGAGTCAGGCAGCGTGGTGCCGTCCTTGGCGACGCGGAGAAAGGGCGTACGCAGCCCGCGACGCGAGGTCAGTTCGTCCACGGCCTCGGCGGAGAACACATCGGAGAAGTCGCTCGCACGGCGTGTGAGCAGCGCTGTGCGCGCCCAGACGTCGCGGGCGAACTCGTCCTGACTCAGGCCGGTCAGCCGTGTCTCCAGGAGCGTCTTCAGGACGCCGACGCCCGGTGGGGCGTCGGCGTCCTGAAGCTCGGTCGCGGGGATGCTCAAGAGCCGCCGGCTCCGCCGTCGGCACCTCCGTCATGCACGCCCGGCGTACCCGCGGCGCCGCCGTCCGCGGGACCCTCGGCCCCACCGTCGGCGCCACCGTCGTGAACGCCCGGCGTACCGGCCGCACCGCCGTCCGCAGGGCCCTCGGCCCCGCCGTCGGCACCTCCGTCATGGACACCCGGCGTACCCGCGGCGCCGCCGTCCGCGGGACCCTCGGCCCCACCGTCGGCGCCACCGTCGTGAACGCCCGGTGTGCCCGCCGCACCGCCGTCGGCGGGACCCTCGTTCTGGTTCGGATCCTGCTCGGGGTTGGTCATCGTTCCTCCTGAGAATCGAACGGCTGGGATCGGGCACACCCTCGAGAGCCCTCTCTGCTTTCCTCAAGCAGAGCCCTCTCTGCTTTCACCAAGCTCGCTCACGCAATTCCGGTCGGCAACCTGAAGGAATGACGGGAAGGCCGGTTGGCGGGCCTGACGTAGCCGACGATGTCCGGAGAACTGCCTCGAACTGTCTCGCCGATATCGGACCCGTCCCGCCGATGGCGGACCCTCTTCACCGGCTCCGGGTAATGATGGCCACGTGGCGACGGACAAGAAGCAGTACACCGAAGACGGCCATTTCATCATCATCAAGGGACGACGGTGGCGGGCCACCGACCCGAATCTGCCGGACGACGTCGAAACGCGCCTGACGCACCACCTCATGGCGGCCCGCCGGGCTGTCTCCGCCGCTGGCGACGACGAGGACGCACGGAAGTCGGCCAGAGCCCGCGTGCAGCTCGCCAAGGTGGGGCTGGGGGAACGCGGCACCGCCTGGTGGGAGCAGACCCCGGCCCAGCGAAGCGAGCGCTGGGAGGACTGCCTGCGCCGACTGGAGGCGGACGGACATCCCTGACGCCTGACACGCGGACTCACCGACTCCGGCATAGACACCTGCACCTGCGCCGAGTCGTCGTCGGCCCCGCTCGTCCGCCCGTCAGCGGCGGTTTTCCACCTTCTGGTCGCCGCGGATCAGCGTGCGGACCCTGCCACCGGCGAGCATGTCGTGCGGGAAGCCGAGTGCGACCGCGCTGACCTCGTCGAGGCGCTCCAGCTGGGCGGCAGTGAAGTCGACTTCCAGAGCGCCCATGTTTTCCTCCAGCTGCGCGGGGGTGCGGGCGCCGATGATCGGCGCTGTCACGCCCGGGTTTCGCAGGGTCCAGGCAAGGCCCACCTGAGCGGGTGTGCGGCCAAGGTCCGTGGCGATCTCCTTCACGACGTCCACGATGGCGTGGTTCCGTTCGGTGAGCGCGCCTCCCGCGACGGTGAGGCTCTTGCGGGTGCCGTCGCCGGACGCGACGTCCGGCGCGGTCCGGTCGCCGCGCCCGTACTTGCCGGTGAGCACCCCGCCGGCCAGCGGTGACCAGGGGATCACTCCCAATCCCATCTCGCGTGCCATGGGGATCAGGTCGCGTTCCCCGGTGCGCTCGATCAGGTTGTACTCGATCTGCAACGCGACCAGCGGTGACCAGCCCCGCAGATCGGCGACCGTCTGCATCCGCGACACCTGCCAGGCCGGGGTGTTGGACATGGCCACGTAGACGGTCATGGTGATGAACCACCGCTACGACATCCTGGCCTGGAACGCCGAAATGGCACGGCTGCTGCTGGATTTCGACACCCTGCCGCCGGAGCGGCGCAATGCGATGTGGCTGTGCCTGTTGCGTCCGGAGATGCGGGAGTTCTACGTCGACCGCGAACGCGTCGTACGGGAGGCGATCGCCCACCTGCGTACTGCGTGGGCCGCACATCCGGAGGATCAGGTGCTGGCCGACCTCATCGCCGAGTGCATCGCTCGCGACGAGGAATTCGCGCGGTGGTGGGCCCGGCGAGACGTCAGGGTCAACGGGCGCGGACGCAAGGTGATGCGGCATCCCGTCGTCGGCGAGCTCGCGGTGCATTTCGAGACGCTGCTGCCACTCCAGGACCCGGACCAGCAGTTGGTGATCTATCGCGCCGCGGACGAGGAGAGCCGGTTGGCGCTGGACGGATTGTCGACTGCGGGGGCGGGGAGAGCTGAGGCCTGGGTTGAGACCTGGCCTCAGCTCGATCCCCTCAAGCAGCCTCCCCTTCAAGCAGCCTCCCCTTCAGGCAACCTCCCCTTCAGGCAGCCGCCCCCTCGAACAGTCCCATGTCACCCGGAGGGCTCGTCCGGCACCGGCTTCTCCGCGTGGCTTTCCAGGGCCCGGGATTCGCCGCGCCTGGCGGTGCCTCCCTCGTTCGTGTCGGGGACCTCGGCGGCCTTGTCGCTCTCTCCGCCTTCGGCCTCCTCGGCGGCCTTGCCCACGTCCAGGTCCCAGGCGTCCGGCTCGTCCGTCGCCTGCTGGTCGGGGGGATCCCGGGGTATGGGCGTGCTGCCGTCCTCGCCGGGGGAAGCCGGAATCCGATCGCTCACTGTGTCTCCTCCTTGGCCCTTCGGGTCCTGGCCGGAGCAAGTACCCGCAGACCGCGCGACGACACAACCTCGATTGGAGCACCCGCAACCGGGTAACCGGGAGTCACTTGGACGCCTCCGCAGTGACACATGGTGGGAGAACCATGAGCGAGCGCACAGAGGGTCAGGCGACAAAGCACGAGAAGCCGCAGACGGACTCACCCGCACTGCACACTTCGCGTACCGCCCGCGCCCTGGCGCGCCACCGCGGCCATGCCCTGCGGTGGCTGGTCCTCGGCGTCGTCGTGACCGCCGTGTGTGTTGTCGCGGCCTGGCTGGGCGCGACCCGCGGCATCGAGTGGATCGAAGGCGTGGGCAGTCGTCTGGCCGCCGGCGGTGTCGTGTGCATCGGGCTGGGTGCGAGTGGCCTGTACGCCAACTCCCGGATGCGGCGCTTCCTCAAGGCAGGCCCGTGGCTTACCCGACGCGCCCATCAGTTCCCGCCCAGCCGCTGGAAGGGCGCCGGGGTCGTCCTGCGTGACCCGTCGGGTGAGCTGTGCCCGCTGCTCGTCCTCGCGACCCGGCAGCGGGCCCGGCAGGCCGTCGCGGAGCAGGACGGCTCGGTGTGGTGGTGCCCTGGCCCTGGGGGCCGCGGCGTCCTCGTCCATCCGGATGGGGATGAACTGCTGTACGTCCGGCCACCGTTCACCTCCTGGGGCCGCCGGACCCGGGTCGAGGACGCGAAGAAGGCAGGACTCGGCGCGTAGCCTCAACTGCGCGTGCCTGAGGGCGACTTGCCGGGGTACGGGAGGGTGCATGCAGCGAAATCTCTTCGATCCCGAGAATCTCATCCAACCCGCGTCGGCCCCCGGGCTCACGCAGGACAACGCCATGGCGGTGCGTTACGCCGTCAAGGGCGAGGCACGGGCCCGGCAGGGGACGATGGTCGCCTGGCGGGGCTCGCTGGAGTTCGAGCGGCAGGGCCAGGGCGTGGGCAACTTCCTCAAGCGCGCGGTGACCGGCGAGGGCCTGGCCCTGATGACGGTCAGCGGTGAGGGCGAGGCGTGGTTCGCTTCCGACGCGGCACACTGTTTCCTGGTCGACGTGGACGAGAACCGCGGCCTCACGGTCAACGGCAAGAACGTCCTGTGCTTCGACGCCTCGCTGAACTACGACATCACCACGGTCAAGGGTGCGGGGATGGCAGGCGGTGGCCTGTTCAACTGCACATTCACCGGTACCGGCCGACTGGCGCTGACCAGTGCGGGCATCCCGCTGGTACTGCCGGTCACGCCGGACGCGCCCGTCTACGTGGACACCGACGCCGTCGTCGCCTGGAGCCCCACGCTGCGCCCGTCGCTGCACCGGTCCCAGAGCGTCGGCTCGATGGTGAAGGGCGGTTCGGGCGAGGCCGTGCAGTTGAAGCTGGAGGGGGAAGGCATCGCGGTGGTCAACCCGGGCGAGCCCAAGCCGGCCCCGCCATCCTGACGCCCTGAACGCGTCCGCCGCACGCCGCCTCCACCGGCCGGGGGCAATCAGGCAGGCAGTAGAGCGGGCAGGCAAGTGCGAACGAGCCGAGGGGGGCGCCTCAAGGGCGCCCCCCTCGCCACGCCGTCAGGCGACCTGGCCGCGCCAGCACCTGCCCCGGCCAGGTCGCCCGGTCTGATTCGTATGCCATGTGTGGTGTCGTTCACGTCGGAAGCCTATTCAGCGGCTCGCTTGTGCCCGGAGCCGGGACGGTGGCCGGATCTTCGTGGTTTCTGCCAATACGGAGGTTCGGTGGGAGCCGTAGAGACTGCCGGACAAGAGCCGCGACTTGCCCCGGCGACGGGGGTCCGCGTCCAAGGGCATACCTACGGAGGACGGCACCATGAGCGCGCAGCAGCAGTACGACGAGATCGGTGAGGCGTACGAGGGGTTCAAGGCGCTGCCGCTCGAGCAGTACGCCGTGGTGCCCAGCTTCCTGGCGATGGTCGGCGAGGTGCGGGGCAAGGCGGTGCTCGACCTGGCCTCCGGCACCGGCTTCTACAGCAGGGAATTCAAGCGGCGCGGCGCAACCGACGTCCTCGGCATCGACATCTCCGGTGAAATGGTCTCCGTGGCCCGGCAGTTGGAGGAGCGCGATCCGCTGGGGGTGCGCTACGAGGTCGGTGACGTGGCCGCACTGCGGCCGCCCGGCCGCCGCTTCGATGTCGCACTGGCCGTCCAGTTGCTCAACTACGCCTCGGACATCGCCACGACGGAACGCATGTGCCGCAACATCCACCGGAGCATGAAGCCGGGCGGCGAACTGTTCCTGCTGAACCAGTCGCCCGACTTCCTCTTCGAAGGGCCGGGCCCGGACAAGTACGGCTTCCGCACCGAACTCACCGGCGAGGAAGTGGAGACGGGGCGACAGGTTCGGACCACGGCGCTGCTCGACCCGGAACCGGTCTCGTTCGTCGCCAACCTGCCGCGCCGCGAGGTCTACGAGAAGTGCCTCCAGGCAGCCGGCTTCAGTGACCTGGCCTGGGTGTCGCTGACCGTCACGGAAGCCGGTGTACGTGAGTTCGGCGCGGACTACTGGGCGGGCTTCCACGCCAACCCTCCGCTGGAGATGCTGCGCTGCCGCGCCTGAGCGGCCGCGAGGCGAACACTTCCCGGGGCACAAAAGAGGGTGGGCCCGACCGTCCCAGGTCGGGCCCACCCTCAGGCACCTACGCCACCGCCCGTGGCGTCGTGCCGCTCTGTGCCGTAATCAGGTCTGTGCTGGTATCAGGATCGCGTCACCATCGGTACCAGCGGCCCTTGCGGCCGCCACGTGCGGCGGGCTTGAGCACGAAGCCGAGCAGCCACACCACCAGCACGATGACCGCGATCCACCACAGCGCCTTCAGCGCGAAACCCGCACCGAAGAGAAGCAGAGCAAGAAGAAGCACCAGAATCAAGGGAACCATTGTTATCAACCTCCAGCCACTCTGGTGCTCCCGGATTTCCTCCACAAACACATAAAAGTCGCGTTTTCCACACAAAATGAAGGGCACGCGCCCGCAGTACGGAGTACCCCCTTCCGCCCCGGTCATGCGCACGGCCGCGACACCGGACGACCGCGTGATCCGATCGCGCCGATGATGTTTACCGGGCGGCTGAGCGGCCAGGCGAACTGACAGCACATGATGTCGATGCCAAGGAGCGTGAGCGGAGCATGGCCACCAACGAGAAGGCCAAGGCAAAGTTCGAACAGGCAACCGGTGCCGCCGCGGCAGCCGCCGGACGCGCCACGGGCAACGAAAGCCTCGCCGCCAAGGGCCGCGCCCAGCAGATGAAGGGCGACGCGCGCCAGGCCAAGGAGAAGACCAAGGACATGGGCAAGCACTGACGCGCCCACGCCAAGAATCGCCGTTGGGGCGGCCCACTCCTGTGGGGCCGCCCCAACGGCGTGCGGTATCAGGCAATGCTGTGTCAGGTCAGCCGCCACAGGTGGTCCGCCGTGCCGTTGTCCTCGAACTGCACGACCTGAGCACTGTTGGCCGTCGACATCCCGTCCACCCCGAGGACCTTGCCGCTGTGCCGGTTGCGGAGCAGGAACCAGCCGTCTCCCTGGTCCACCTTCTCCCAGCGCACATGCGCGTCACCGCCGTCGGTCAACTGCACGGCTCTGGCCGAGTTGGCCGTTGAGGCACCCTCGATGCCGAGCACCTTGCCGCTGTGCCCGTTGCGCAGCGTGTACCGGCCCTCGCCCCGGTCGATGAGCTGCCACGCGTGGTCGCCGGTGCCGGAGTTGTCGAACTGGACCACGCGCCCGCCGTCGTCCAGGGACATGTTGTCGACCGCCAAGACCTTGCCGCTGTGCCGGTTCTCGATCCGGCGGTAGGGCGGCTCAGGCGTCCAGGGGCGCCCGTCGGGAGCGGCCGTGGGGAATGAGGTGACGCGCAGCCGTGCCGCGCCCATCGGGATGAGCGTCACGTCCTCCGGCGCGCCCGTGGCACGGGCCGGGCTTCGCTGGAGGGGCGCCACCACGTGCTCGTCGTCCGCCACCCACTCCTCCAGACGCCGGGCGCGGGCACGGATGCGTACCGGCACGCCCTCGTGCGTGAACGGGTCGCCCTTCAGCGGCCCGGGGTCGGCGGTGAAGGAGAGGCCGTCCGCCGGATCGGGGGCAAGCGCGTAGTTCCAGGGGGTGGTCGCGTGCACCGCCTGGTGCGGGAAGTCGTCCGTGCCCGCGTACCGCTCGTACGACTCGCCGATGCGCAGGGAGTAGGTCAGGGGGCCGCGGTCGACGCTGACCGCGCCGTTTCTCCAGGTGCGCACCGAGGTGCGCTGCGGCAGCCGCAGGGTGACGCGGTCACCGTCGCGCCAGGTGCGCTCCACCTCGGCGAAGGCGGGCCCGTCCGCCGGTGCGCGCAGCCGACGGCCGTTGACGGCGAGTCGCGGGCCTTCGCACCAGCCCGGTATGCGCAGCCGCAGCGGGAAGCGCACCGGCTTGTCCAGGCTCAGGGTGAGGGTGATGGTCTCCTTGAATGGGTAGTCGGTGTCCTCGGTGATCGTGACGGAGGTGCCGTCGCCGACTTTCGCCGTGACGCTGCATGGTGCGTACATCGCCGCCGCCAGACCGCGGTCCGGAGTGGCGAGCCACAGCTCCTCGGTGAAGTAGGGCCAGCCCATGCCGTAGTTGTGCGGGCAGCAGCGGTACTGATCGACGCCTGGCTGGAAGGCCTGCATCGCGAACCCGTTCTGGAACTGCCCCTGTGTCTTGCGGGAGTTGTCCAGGTCGACGCTGTTGGCGCTGGTGACGTAGTGGACGCCCGATCCGGCGGGGTCGGTGGCCGCGGGCAGCATGTTGAAGGCCAGCTCCTCGCACAGGTCGGCCCACACCGGATCGCCGGTGATGCGGGTGAGGAGTTCGTGACTGGCCATGAACTCGACGGTTCCGCAGGTCTCGAAGCCCTGACGGGGGTCGCCGAAGCCAGGACGCGCGTTCTCGTCGCCCGCGAAGCCGCCGCCGGGGAACTGCCCGTACGTTCCGATCGCGGTCGCGTAGTTGCGGTAGGCCGCCCGGGTGTGGGCCTGTCTGCCGGAGCGCAGCGCGTACTGGGCGGGTTCGCGGAAGCCCTGGGCCACGTTGACGTTGTGCCAGTCGGCGATGCCGCCCGCCCAGTCCACGCCGTGGGTGTGCATCTTGTCGGCGAGGTCGAGCAGGAAGTTCTCCCGGGTGCGGTTGTAGAGCCAGAAGGCGACGTCCAGGCCGTCGCCCCACCGTTTGGAGACCCAGCTGGAGTCGAAGGCGCCGGGTCCCTGTGCGTTCATGAAGCGCATGAAGCGCAGCAGGAACGGCTCGATCCGCTCGTCCCCGGTGAACTCCTCGTGCGAGCGCAGCGCCTGCAGGAGCGGCAGGTAGGGCCAGAAGTCCGGGCCGCCGTTCAGCTGGGTGCGCAGCCTTCTCGGGCCGAAGAAGCCGTCCGCTTCCTGGGTGGCGATGATGGCGTCGATCCACCGGCGGCTCTGCGCCAGGGCCGCGGGGTCCTGGGTGAGGGCGGCGAGATCGACGTGACCGCGCAGCCAGTACGTCACTTCCTCCCATCCCGCCTTGTCCGGGTGCACCCAGCCGGAGTCGTCGAACGCGAGGAAGTGGGAGACCTCCGCGTACCGCCCGAAAAGCCCGCCGAGCAGGAGGTCGAGCTGTCCGCGCAGCCAGCCGCGCGCGGTGACACTGCCCACCGGCAGCCTCTGGAACGCGGTGGGGGCCAGCGGTGCCACGTTCGGACCGTACAGGCCGCCGCGCGCCGGGGCCGCCGCGTGTGCGGTGGGGCCAGTGACGGCGGTCATCCCGCCGGCCGCGCCAAGAGTGAGCGCGCCGGAGCTGAGGAGGAAGTGGCGTCGGCCGAGCTGCGTCATGATTACCGTCCCGTCGTCGTCCGTGTCCGCTGGTGGCTGCTGCCGCCCAAAACGCTTTACAACGTTGGAAAACTGAGAGTGCGAAATCTCTATAACGTTGGAAACAGGGGCAGTTGGCATCTCAGCACCGTGCGGCGGCATTGTCCAGAGGGGAGGATGAGGTCAGCCCGCGCTCCCCCGCTCACCAGTCGTGCACGGTTCCGTCCCGCAGCCGGTTGACCGGCAGGTAGGCCGCTTCGTAGGGATGCGCGGCCGCCAGCTCCTCGTCCAGGTCCACACCGATGCCGGGAGCCTCCCCCGGGTGGAGATGGCCGTCCGTGAACGTGTAGGCGTGCCTGAAGACCTCATCGGTGAGACGGGTGTGGCCGGAGTACTCCTGGATCCCGAAGTTGTGCACGGCGAGGTCCAGGTGCAGGGCTGCCGCCATCCCCACCGGGGAGATGTCCTCGGGGCCGTGCACCGCGGTCTTGATCTGGTACTGCGCCGCGAAGTCGAAGAGTTTGCGCAGGGGCGTGACACCGCCGAAGTGGGTGACCGCGGAACGCACGTAGTCGATCAACTGCTCGGTGATCAGGGCCTGGTAGTCATAGACGGTGTTGAAGACCTCGCCGATGGCCAACGGTGTCGAGGTGCGCCGCCGCACGAGACGCAGCGCCTCCTGGTTCTCGGCCGGAGTGCAGTCCTCGAGCCAGAACGGCCGATAGGGCTCCAGGTCCTTGCCGAGCCGGGCCGCCTGAACGGGGGTGAGCCGGTGGTGCGCGTCGTGCAGCAGCGGGAGCTCGGCGCCGAACTCCGCCCGTACCGCCTCGAAGACGGTGGGCGTGTGACGCAGGTAGGCGTCGGTGTCCCAGTCCTCCACGAGGGGGCGGGCCTGCTGGTGCGGGACGGGTTCGCCGCCCTCGCCGGTGCTGTGCACGCCGTACACGCCCTTCAGGCCGGGGATGCCCGACTGGATGCGCACCGCGGGGTAGCCCTCGGCGAGCCTGGCCCTTACGGAGTCCAGGAGTTCGGGGATGTCGCGGCCGTTCGCGTGCCCGTAGGTACGGATGTGCTCGCGGCTGGCGCCGCCCAGAAGCTGGTAGAGCGGCAACCCCGCGACCTTGGCCTTGATGTCCCACAGGGCGACGTCGACGGCGGCGATCGCGGCCATGGTGACGGGCCCTCGCCGCCAGTAGGCCCCACGGTAGAGGTACTGCCAGGTGTCCTCGATACGGTGCGCGTCACGTCCGGTCAGAAGGGGCAGGACGTGGTCGGAGAGGTAGCTGACGACGGCGAGTTCACGGCCGTTGAGGGTGGCGTCACCGAGGCCGGTGATGCCCTCGTCGGTGGTGAGCTTCAGGGTGACGAAGTTGCGGTCCGGGCTGGTGACGATGACCTTCGCGTCAACGATCTTCATGTGCGGGCTCTTTCCGGCGGGGTGGGAGTGAGTTGTTCGTCCCTTGTGGGCCTGACGAGGTGGATAGCATCGCGTCTTGGGGCGCTCAAGGTCGATCGAACCGTTCTTGAGCCACTCGCGCACGAACAGGTCAGCACTCGTGGCCCGGGGTGACCACCCGGGACGGCAGCCCGCGCACCGCTGTTGCGGTGCCCGCACACAGCGGACCCGTGGGCCCTGATGACGAAGGCGGATGCGATATGCGCAGGGCAAACGCACTGAGGAACAAACTCGCCGTGCTGCTCGTGACGGCGGCCGCCACCGGGCTGCCGGTCTCCACGGCACACGCAGCCGACGGCTACGACCGGCGTCCGGCGGGTTCCTACTGCATGTTCTCGGGCCTCGACGGAACCGGCGACATGATCACTCTCAAGGGCAGCGCCCCCGACCTCGCGGCGCTGGGCATGGACGACCGGGCCAAGTCGGACTGGAACCGCACGTCCTCGACCATCTACCTCTGGTCGGACGCGCACTACTCCGGCTGTACGGTCGTGACCTCCGCCGGCCCGACCGGGAAGGGGAACTTCTTCCCCGCCTACCGCGACTTGCTGAGTTCGGTGCAATTCGACGGGCCGGGTGGCCCGAGCTGCGGCACGCCGCCCGGCGAGGGCGGCTGAGCCCGCCCGGTCACCTGGCAGACCTCACCAGAGGCCGACGCTTGCCCCAGACCGCCGGCCCCGCGCCGGCGGTCTTGCACGGCGCGACCACGACGGTCACCCTCAAGGCCGCGGACTGTCCCGCTGCCACGACTCCGGCTTCCAGAGCCCTGCGCGCCGCAGCGACTGAGAGCAGTGCAGGTATATCTCGTCTATGCCGACGACGATCGCCAGGCGGGGTCGCTGTCCCTTGACGGTCATCGAGTCGAAGAACGGGGCGTCCGTCAGGATCCGGGCGCGGCCGTTGATGCGCAGGATGTCGCCGCTGCCCGGCACCAGGTGCAGCAGACCCACGTGCGGGTTCCGCAGGATGTTGCGGAAGCTGTCGCCGCGACGGTTGCCGGGCCGGTCGGGCAGGACGACGGTGCGCGCGTCGAGCGCCTGGACAAACCCCGGCGCGTCGCCACGCGGGGACGTGTCGCAGTTCCCTTCCGCGTCCGCCGTGGAGAGAAGACAGAACGGGGAACGGGCCAGTATCCCCAGGTCACCCTCGGTCAGTTCGTCGTGGACCTTGTCGATGACAATCGGGTGCGGCTCACCGAGCAGCTCGGTCAGTTCGTCCTCCGAGCCAAGCTCTTGCCAGGTGTACGGCGCCGTGGCGCTACCGCTCAGGGGCGGAACGGTTGCGGGTGTCGCGGCGTCGGGCACGGGGTTCCTCAAGGGTCGACGGGCAGGCGACCGGCCGATGATCCAACCAGTAAGGCGCACCTTACTGGAATGCAAATCCGCAGCTGAAAGTGGCCCGGTGCATGCCCTGCGGCCCGACACGCAGACGCCGGCCATGAACGGCGCGCCCACCGCGCTCACCCCAGGACCGACACCTGATCGCGTCGAGGCAGGCATGAATCCGCTCGGCCCTGCCTACTTTCTACCCATGGAGAATGTGTCGCGTGACCCCATCGCGCCCGACAGCGCGAATCCACTGCGCCGACTCTCACTGGAGCAGCTGCGGCGGCGTACGAGCATGAAGTGGCGGACCTACCCGGACGACGTGCTGCCGCTGTGGGTGGCCGAGATGGACGTCCCGTTGGCGGAGCCGGTCGCCGAGGCGATCACCGATGCCGTGCGGCTCGGCGACACCGGCTATCCCGCCGGGACGGCCTACGCCGAGGCGCTGGCCCAGTTCGCCCTCAAGCGCTGGGCCTGGGACGGGCCCGCGGTCGAGCGTACGGCGATCGTGCCCGACGTGATGCTGGGAGTCGTCGAGATGCTCAAGCTGGTCTCCGCGCCCGGCGACCCCGTCATCGTCAACTCCCCCGTCTATCCGCCCTTCTACCAGTTCGTCGGCAACCTCGACCGGCCCGTGGTCGAGGCGCCGCTCGGCCCGGACCTGCGGGTCGACCTCGCCGTGCTGGAGGACGTCTTCCGGCGTGCGGTACGACGTGCCGCCCGGCCGGTGTATCTGCTGTGCAGTCCGCACAACCCGACCGGGACCGTGCACACCGCCGCCGAGTTGACGCGGATCGCGCACCTGGCGCGCGAACACGGCGTACGCGTCGTGGCGGACGAGATCCACGCTCCGGTCGTGGCGGCAGGGGCGTCGTTCGTGCCCCTCCTGAGCGTGCCCGGAGCGGAGAACGGGCTGTCGTTGATGTCGGCGTCGAAGGCCTGGAACCTGGCCGGGATCAAGGCGGCCCTCGCCATCGCGGGCCCCGAGGCCGCCGACGACCTCGCCCGCATGCCCGAAGAGGTCAGCCACGGACCCAGTCACCTGGGCATCATCGCCCACACGGCAGCCCTGCGCGACGGAGGTGACTGGCTCGACGCCCTGCTCTCGGGCCTCGACGACAACCGCCGGCTGCTGGCCGCTCTGCTGGCAGAGCATCTGCCCTCCATCGGTTACACACCCGCGCAAGGCACCTTCTTGGCCTGGCTCGACTGCCGGGAGTTGGATCTGGGCGATGACCCGGCCGAGGTTTTCCTGCGGCGCGGCCGCGTCGCCCTGAATTCCGGCAACACCTTTGGAACGGGCGGGCAGGGCTTCGTGCGTCTCAACCTGGCCGCCTCACCTGAGGTCCTCACCGAGGCGGTCCGACGGATGGGTTCTGCGGTCGCCTGAGGGCAAGCACCGAGCCGATGGAATTACCAACACCCGCATGAGACATAGGTGCATACCTTTCGCCTCACCACCCACCATTATTTCGAACGCGGTATCGACTTGATGTGTGGGCGAGGGTCAGTTTTCCCTTTCGGGTGTTCGTCGGCAGACTCAAGAACGTAGCCTTCATGGCCCAACACATGAGTTACTGCAGTTGCAAGTTGGGCAGCCAACATTCAGGGGTGCAGCACATGCGCCCCCCATCAGGAGTGCTCAGTCGTGAGCACGATCCGCCATCCGCACGACCGCGTGCGCTCACGAAGAGGTCACTGTCATGTCAGACGTTCAGCCAGAAACCGCCGGAGTTCAGGCCCAATACGCCACGCGCGTGGCCACGGACCTGGAGAGCAACCGCAAGGAACAAGAGCGCGTCGGGGCTGAGCTGGCAGCACTGCAACAGCAGCTGCAGACGCTGGAGGACGACCACGCGGTATTGCTGAGCATGCAGCAGGCGCTCGGCACCTCCGGAACGCCGGCACCTACCGCCAAGGCGGCGACGAGCCGCGCGTCAACGGGCAAGAAGGCGGTACCCGCCCCACGGGCAAGTGCGAACAATTCCGGTGCGGCCCGAACGAAGAAGCCCGCTGCCACCAAGGCCAAGGGCGCCGAAAAGGCCAAGGACAAGGCAGCCAAGAGTGCGCCCAAGGCCACCGCGAAGAAGTCTGCCGACACAACGGCGGGGCCGACGCTGGTCGAACTGATCGGCAACCACCTCGGCCGGCAGAAGGAGCCGCGCTCCGCCGCCGAAATCACCGGCGCGCTCTCCCAGGAACTCCCGGACCGCACCATCAAGACCACCGTGGTGCGCACCACGGTGGAGGGTCTGGTCGCCAAGGGCCGGGCTCAGCGCACCAAGCAGGGTTCCTCCGTCTTCTACACCGCGGTCGCCCCCGCGGACGCGGCAGCCGCGCCGCAGCCGGCGGGTGACGCCGGCTGAGTCAGCCTCGGCACGGACACGCGCACGGCACTGTTGGTGGGCAACTGCCCGTAGCTGCCACTGCGGTCGTCTGGTCCCTGGCCGCGCCTTCTCGCCGCAGCGAGTCACCGCACCGTTCAGCGGCGCTCCCGTGCCCTGCGTACGAGGTCGGCCGCCGCGTCCGGCCAGGCGGCGTGCTCGAAGACGAAGCCCTCTTCGAGCAGCCGGCCGGGGACCACGCGGCGGCTCTTGAGGAGCAGTTCCGTGTCCGTGCGCAGCACGAAGGCGCCGATCTCCGCCATCCACTTGGTGGCGGGAAGTCCCACCCGGACGCCTGCCGCGGCCCGTAGCGCGCGCATGAACGCGCGGTGCGGGAGTGGGCCGGGCGCGGCCAGGTTCACCGGGCCCGTGATGTCGTCGCGGGCGATCAGGAACTCCACCGCGCGCACGAAGTCCTCGTCGTGGATCCAGGAGAGGTACTGGGATCCGCCCGCGACCGGCCCACCCAGACCCAGCCGTGCCATCCGCAGCAGGACGTCGAAGACACCGCCCCGGTCGGGGCTCATCACCATGGCCGCGCGCAGAGCGACCTTGCGGGTGTGCGGGGTGTCGGCGTCCTGCTGTGCGCGCTCCCAGTTCCTGGCGATCCGGACGCTGTACTCCCAGTAGTCCGGGACCCCGGTCTCCGTACCGCCGATGACACCGGTCGCCTCGTCGTGCGGTGCGTCATAGCGGTGCGCG
This sequence comes from Streptomyces sp. NPDC002853, assembly GCF_053591915.1. Taxonomy (NCBI): domain Bacteria; kingdom Bacillati; phylum Actinomycetota; class Actinomycetes; order Kitasatosporales; family Streptomycetaceae; genus Streptomyces; species Streptomyces sp. NPDC002853. Next base: position 102,279 of record NZ_JBSFUS010000019.1, read on the forward strand.
TAGATGGTGGCGGTGCTCATCTGGAGCCAGAGCGCAGGCGGCTTGGCCGACGCCGCGATGGCCTCGCCGACGGCTTCGGCGGACTGCACCCGCGAGTCCATCATGTCCCGCAGATTGGCCTCGGTGTAGCGACAGCTCACACTGCGCCCCGCCAGGTTGACCACGACATCACTGCCATCGATCTCCGCGGTCCAGGAACCCGGTGTCCGCCCATCCCAGCCCACGTGACGCTCACGCCCGGGACTCCTGGTCAGCACGACGACATCGTGCCCCGCGGCGGTCATCACCCGCTCCAGAACAGCTCCGACCTGCCCGGTCCCTCCAGCCAGCACGACCTTCATCGCGCTTCCCCCCCTCGCTCGGTGACCACTCTGCCCGCATGAGCCTAAACCGGGGCTTTGGCAGTGGGCCGGGCTCGGCGGTGACTTCACGCCGCGCGGCACAGGTGCCTCAGTGCTGGATCAGGCCGCCGACCGCGACAGGAGCGACGTGGCCGGTCGCGGGGCGGGTCAGCGCCAAGGTGAGGCCGATGTCGACCAGCGATGACCGGCGCAGGCCGGCGACATCGGGAATCAGGGTCCAGACCGACTCGGCGATCCCGCCGTTCGGCTCGGGCCGGAGTTGGCCCCCGGTGATGCGCGCCGCGTAGTAGATGCCCAGGTTCTGGTGTTCCGGCCCGCCGGGGAAACTGCGCTCGGCTGCTGGGATGATTCTTGAGTCCACGCCCAACAAGCTCTCCACCACCGCCTGACAACCGGTCTCCTCGGCGATCTCCCGGATGACCGCGTCGAACGGGTCCTCGCCCTGCTCGACCCGGCCGCCCGGAAGCGTCCAAGTCGACTCACCGCGGGGCGACACGTGCCGGGCGAGCAGCACCCGTCCGTCCTCGACACACACCGCGTACGCCGCCAGCCTGAAACTCATTCCTGCCTCCCCTGCGAAGCTACGAACCACCACGCGCCCCTTGCCTTGCGATGAGTTCCTGCCGCGCCATGGGTCTTCCCCTGACAGACACTGGGATCGAGCAAAGGAACAGCCGTGAACGATGATGTCTGGGCGATGGTCCACGCGGAGCGTGCGGCGCTCATCGAGGATCTCACGCACCTCGACGACAAGCAGTGGGATCACCCCTCCCTGTGCGAGGGGTGGACCGTGCACGACGTGGTCGCCCACCTGATCGACACGGCTCGCACCACGCGCCTGGGTTTCGTGGGTGCCATGGTCCGTGCACGTTTCGACTTCGACCGTCAGAACACACGCGGCGTGCGGCGCGAGCGTGGTGCCTCACCGCAGGAAACCTTGGAGCGCCTGCGTCAGGTGGCCACGCGTACATCGGCCCCTCCGGCACCGCTCGACACCCGGCTGGTCGAGGAGGTCGTACACGGCGAGGACATCCGTCGCCCCTTGGGGCTCACCCACACCTACCTGCCGGAGGCCGTCAACAGATCACTGCGCCTGCAGGCCCGTACGTCGGCGTCCTTCGGTGGAGCCAAGGAGAAGGTGGCCGGTCTGCAACTGACCTCCACCGACTCCGACTTGACGATCGGCGAGGGCCCGCAGGTGCACGGAACCGCCCTCTCCCTGCTGCTGGCCATCTCCGGGCGCTCGGGAGCGCTGGACGAGCTGGACGGGCCGGGAGCCGCCACACTGAGGAAAACCGCCTGACGGCCTGCCGGTTCGGCGGGATGGCCGCAGCGGACGCCACGAGCGCGGCACCTCGCTCTCCCCGCCACGTCTACATCACCGGCGGGCCCTGCTCGACGCGGCGCAGCACGGGCTCGAACTGGTCGAGTCCGTCGCTGGTCTGGATCTGCCGCTCGTCCCACCAGGTGACTCCCGCATCGGCCAACGGGCCGATCAGGTCACGGGTCTTGGCCGCGTTCTCTCCCGGCGACGCACCGCCGAGGACGATGTCGAAGGGTGTACCGGCCCGGCCCTCGCGCTGTTTCTCCACGTAGGCCACCAAGTCGTGGACCTGGTCGATCGGCGGCACGTGTCCGTGTTTGGCGTCGGTGAACAGCGGGACGGCGCCGTCCCAGCGGGCGGCCCTGCGCATGGGCGGACGGTTGGGCCAGAAACCGGCGACCCAGATCGGCGGCCGGGGGCGTTGCGCCGTGGCCGGCAGCAGCGTCACGTCACGTGCCTGGTAGTGGCGTCCGTCGTGGTTCACCGGCTCGCCCGACCAGTAGCGCCGCAACAGGTCCAGGCCCTCGTCGAGTCGCTCGGCCAGCACCTTCGCGTCGGTGGTGTCGCCGAAGCTGGCGTACTCGTCCTCGACGGGCCCGCCGAGGCCCGCACCGAAGGTGACCCGGCCGCCGCTCAGGACGTCCAGGGTCGCCACCTGGCGTGCGAGCTGCTGCGGGCGCCGGCGCGCGACCGGTGTGACCAGCGTGCCCAGCCTGATCCGGGAGGTCGCGAGCGCGGCGGCGGTCAGCAGCATCCAGGGATCCCCGAAGGGCCTGCCCGCGTGCTTGCGATGCAGGACGTGGTCCCAGACGAACAGCCCGTCCCACCCTGCTTGTTCCGCCGCCACGGCCAGTTTCGCCACGGTCCTGGGGTCTGCGAAGTCACCGAAGTTCGGGATGTTCACCGAGAATCGCATCCCCGCATCCTGCTGCACGACACCACGACCGGCAACCGCGCATCCGCTTGGGAGGGGCGTCCTTCGGGCCCGCCTGACGGGCTGCGTCAGGAGAAGGTATGTCCGAAGGCGGCGGTGGGCAGCGGCAGCAGGGTGTCTTCCCAGGCGATGTGGATCCCGAGCTCTTCCTCCAGGAAGCCGAGGAAGGCGACGTCGGCGGTCTCCTCACCGGTGTAGGTGAACCCGGGCACCTGCTCGTCCGTCGGGGCGACCTCCTGGCCCGCCTCCCGAGGTTCGTAGTCGGTCAGCACCCGGCCGTCGCACGCATGGCCCACCAACTGCATGCCTGCGCCGGAACTGAAGACTGTGTATGCCCGCGTGCCGCGCGAGAGTTCGCCCAGTTGGTCGCGCGAGTGAGAGGAGAAGGCCTCAAGGGCGTAGGCCCAGCCCGGGATGGCCCCGGCCCGCACGATCGTGTCCGGGTGCGACAGAAACCCGGCCTCGGTCAGCTGGGTCACCAGGGCTTCGTCCTCCCAGTTAAGGAATTCCAGATCGCTCAGATGGCCGTCCTCCGGCCGCACCAGCAGTTCTGTGACCGCCAGGTCGGTCAGCTCGTGGACGTGGTGTGGCTTTGCTCCGATCCGCACCAGCAGCTCCCGCGGCGTGATGCCCTGACACAAGGTGAAGGTGTAGCTCCCGTCGTACGTGTTCGCTATCCATCGAAGCCCGTTGCCCACTACTTGTCCTTCCGGCAGTTGATGACCCATCACGGCAGAACCCCCGATCCGCCCCCGTAGACCCGTCACACGAGCTCGGCGAGCCGGTTCACCTGGTGGGGGTCGAGGCCGTAGCAGTAGAGCATGACCTCATCGGCTCCCAGGTCGGCGAAGCGGGCGATGGCTTCGCGGATTTCGGACGGGGTGGTGCACAGGCCGGCGACCATGCGGTCGGGCGTGCCGGTGAAGGCGTAGTAGGCGTGCATGTTCGTACGGGCGTCCTCGATCACCTCGTCCGGGCCGAGCGCGACGTTGATCTGGGCGACGATGCGCGGTTCGCCTTCGCGGTCGTACTGCTTCCAGAACTTGCGGGCGGTGTCGAACAGACCACCTGCCCAGGCGGGCGGCGCGGCGGCGAGGAAGCCGTCGCCCCAGCGTGCGACGCGTTCGACAGCGGCGGGCTTGAAGCCGCCGAAGAGGACCTCGGGGCCGCCCGGCCTGGCGGGCGCGGGGCCTATCGGGCCGATGCCGTCGCCGTACGGTTCGCCGGCCCACAGGCGGCGCATGACTGCCATCTGCTCGTCGAGACGTCGGCCCCGCGTGTGGATGTCGATGCCGGCGACCTGGTGATCGTCGTCGCGGCCACCGACGCCGAGCCCAAGAACCAGCCGCCCGCCGGACATCTGGTCCAGGGTGGCGGCCTGCTTGGCGAGGAGGGCAGTGTCGCGCAGCGGAGCGAGCAGGACCTCGGTCTGGACACGGATGCGAGAGGTGGCGCCGGCGAGGAGCGCGAGGGCGACCAAGGGTTCGGGGTTGTCGTAGACGAGCCGGTCGAGCAGGCCGAGGGTGCTGAAGGGGCCCGCGTCGGCGCGCTGGGCCCAGGCGAGCAAGGTGGCGGGGTCGCCGATGGGCAGACCGATACCGACGTTCATGAAGGAAGCCTCCGGAGGAAGGGTCGACAAAGAAACTGCCGCCTCCCCTGCACCTCAGCGAGGTGGGACGCTCCCGCTCTGCGGCGTGCTTCTGGGGAACGTCTCGTCGAAGTGACCTCACTTTAGGGTCGGGTGGTTCGGTGGGCCAAGCGGATTATGAAGGGGATGTCCGCGCCGGTGTCGGTCGTAGCGTTCGTGCGCCTCGCGAGCATCGGGGACGAACGCCTTGTGGCGCACCAAGTCAGCCAACTCGCGCTCCGTCATCCAGGCGTGCCAAGCGACCTCCGAGGGATCGGGTCGCACCGGCTCGTTCACCACGACCTCGTGCAGGCCGAGCCAGTACGGGCTGATCACCCCCGCGCAGCGGAACTTGAGCACGAACCGCGGCCGTCCCTGAACACCGAGCTCTTCCGCGAGCTCCCGCGCGGCGGCCTCTTCGTAGGACTCGCCCACATCCGCCGCCCCACCCAGCATCCAGTTGAACTGGCCCGGGAAGCGCGACATGTTGAACTGGCCCGGGAAGCGCGACATGTCGTCGGGGCGGCGGTGCACGAAGATGCGTCCGGTCGTGTCGCGGCACACGATGGTCGCCACCCGGTGCAGCCACTTGTGCCGTATCGCCTCGGCCCTGTCCACGACGGCCAGCACTTCGTCGTGCTCGTCGACGCGTTCCACCAACTCAGTCATGGTCCACAGGATCGCAGGGCGAACAGCCGGGTGAGCGGGTGGAAACAGTAGCGGCCGGGGGCCCGGGACTCCAGGAACTGCACGTCGACCAGTTGCTCCAGGATCACCTCGGTCTCCGACGGCGTCCCGCCGGTCGTCGCTGCCGCCCGCGTCACCGTCAACTCGCCCTGTACGGCCGCCAGCAAGGGAAGGGCGAGCGCTGCTGCCCGGCCGGTGGGGCCGCGGGTCAGGAGTTCCCGGTGGCCCGCATCCAGGGCCGCGCGCATGTCCAGGTCCGCGAAGGACAGCTCCGCAAGGCGACGCCCGGGGTCGGCCAGGCGGTCGGCGAGTTCGCGTACCGGCCACCGGGGACGTGCCGCCAGGCGGGCGCCCGCGATGCGCAGGGCCAGCGGCAGGTGATCGCAGTGCCGCGCGATCACCTCGGCGGCGGCACACTCGCCCTTCAGCCGACCCGCTCCCGCCCACAGGCCGAGCACGTCGATGGACGCCGCCGGCGGCAGCGGCATCAGGTGGAGGTGGACGGCGCCGTTCAGGGCGGCGAGGACACCGCGGCTGGTGACCAGGACCGCGCAGCCGTGCGCGGCGGGCAGGAGGGGCCGCACCTGGGCCGCGTCCAGGGCGTTGTCGAGGACGATCAGAACCTGCCGCTCGGTGAGCAGCGTGCGGTAGGCCGCCGCCGCGTCCGCCGCGCTGCCCGGGTACGGCCGCGGCGCCCCCAGGGCGCCGAGGAAGCGCCTGAGCACGACGTCGGACGAAACCGGGTGCTCGTCGCGGCGTGAGCCTCGCAGGTCGGCGTAGAGCTGGCCGTCGGGAAACCTCTCACCGAGCCGATGGGCCGCGTGCACGGCGAGCGCCGACTTGCCGACGCCGCCGGGGCCGTCGAGGGCGACCACGAGAGGGCCCTTGCCGCGCGCGGCCGGGCGCAGCACGTCGAGTACGTCCAGTTCCCCTGCCCGGCCGGGGAGTTCGGGGATGTCCGCGGGCAACTGGCGAGGCACCGGCGGCACGGGGGCGGCACCCTCCTTGCCGGGCGGACCCGCTCGTCCGTTGGCGGCCGGGCGCAAGCGGCGCGCCTCCTCCACCCGGTCGCGGGCCGTGGCCAGGAGGCGCAGTTCGTGGCCGGTGGCGCCGAGCAACTGGACCAGGGCGTCGAAGCGGTCCGTCGGCGGCAGCGTCTTGCCCGCGAAGTAGTCGCCGATCACTCCATGCGCCCATCCCGTTCGCGCCGCCAACTGCCTGTAGGTGATCTGTGCGCCCCCGTCCCTGCGCGCGGCGCGCCTGCGCAACTGGCGCAGCAGCGCGGCCAACGCGTCGGCCGTGTCCACGGAATCGACCGGGCCGACGTCTGCCGTCGCCTCCCGCGGCCCCCCGTCCGGCGGGTGTCCCGCCGCCCCCGTTCCCGCTGGCATGGATCGCATCCTCCGTACCCGGCCCGCAGCGGGCGAGGCCGTGAGACCTCCGCCTGGCCGAGGCCATCCGGACCTGTCCGGCGGTGCCCGATTTCGAGGATCGCCTCCCGGAACGCGGGCGAGCATCGATCTACCGCTCGGATCCCGCGTACCGGCGACCGGGCACCACACCGGCTGTCACTACGGCATTCGTGAAATGCCGTCCGCCGGTTTGGTGCGGCTTCCCGTCGGACGCCGGAGGACGGGCGTCGCAACACCGCACGACCGACATCGGACAACCAAGGAGGCACGACCTATATGAGTAGGGTCTGCAACAAAGCCCCCAGCCTGCCTGACGGCAGCGTGGCCGAACAGTCCCTGTACGAGCGCGTGGACGGCCCCATCGCCACCGGCTCGGCCCACTTCATGCGGGCGGGAAGCGAGCTGCACCTGATGCACTCCGACCTGGAACTCAACGACGTGCGCCAGGCCGCCCTGCGGGTGCGCTGCGCTGCCGCTGCCGTCCGGGCCGCACTGGTGGAGTACCGCGCCTCGCACCGCGTCGCCCAGGAGCTGGGCTTCTACCCGGTCCACGACGAGCGGCTGCGGGTCGCGGGCGGCGGGACCGCCCCGGTGCGCGAGACGCTCGGCGCGGCCCGCGACGCGGACCTGGTCCAGCTGGACCGGGTTGCCGTCGAGGCCATCGCGCTGCGCTACGAGGAGGGCGGCGACGAAGCGGCATTCGGCCACTTCGTGTCCGAACTGACCGGGTTCGCGGCGGGGCTCGAGGGCTTCGCGGCCCACGCGTCCGAAGCCGGTGCCGCCGACTGGCAGCGCGTGGCCTGGCAGTTGCTCACCGGGTTCGACCGCATTCGTATCTACGGTCAGGCCCTGGCCGTCATCAACATCCTCGGCATGACCCCCAGCGCCGTCGCCGTCGCCGGTGCCGGCCAGGAAAGGAGGAACGGGATATGAGCGCCGTCTGCAACAAGCTCCTCAGTCTCAGTGAGGAGGACCTGCGCAACAAGAAGCAGCTTGCGCTGACAGCGGGCACCGAACTGAACGCGGCCACCAGCGAGTTGTGCCGGGCCCTCGAACTCGCCGAGCACGGCGACGGGGTGGCCGGTGCCGCCGTGTATGCCGCGGCGGCACAGGACCGGCTCGGCGGCGCCGCGAGGCTGCTGGAGCAGGTGGCCGACATCCTCGCGACGGGCACCCTCACCGAAGAGACCGCTGCCTGGTACAGCAGGCTCGACTACGACCGGCTCTACCGCTCGGGCGTCAGCCTGGGTCAGGTGCCGCAGTCGGCCGAGCTGTGGAAGGCGTTCACCCGGCAGGCCAGGACCGGTGGCCCGCTCGGCATCGCCAACGACATGCGCGACCGCACGCTCGCGGTGGCCGCCCTGATCGGCGAGTGGCTGCAGCGGATCGACGTCCCGGCGGCGGACACCGCGCTGCCGCGGATCCAGTCCGCGATGGCGGACCTGGCCGCGTACGCCCAGCTCGTCGCCTTCGCCAACAAGGTGGAGCCGCGGGACCCGGCGTGGGTGATCGCGCGGGACGCTGCCGCGTAGCCGGAGGCAGGTAGAACAGGGGCAGAACGGAGGAGCGCCGGCCCGGGCCGGCGCTCCTTTTCGTGTGTAAGCGGGGCGTGTGTCGCCAGTTTCGTGTGTCGGCGGCTCGTGCGTGTCGCGTTCGAGCCGTCCGTCACCGGTAGGCGCGCGCCTGGAGGTCGTACATCTGGGCGTAGAGGCCGCCCCGCGAAAGGAGTTCGTCGTGGCTGCCCGTCTCGGCGACGCGGCCCTGGTCGAGTACGACGATGAGGTCGGCGCCGCGAACGGTCGAGAACCGGTGCGTCACCAGCAGCGTGACCGTGTCCGGAGGCCCGCCGTCCGCCCGCGGGCGGCGCGCGGCCTCGATGTAGCGCTCGAAGATGACGTGCTCGGTTTCCGCGTCCAGGGAGGCGGTCGGCTCGTCCAGGATGCGCAGCAGCGGCTCCGGACGCATCAGCGCCCGCGCGAGCGCCAGCTTCTGCCACTGGCCCGTCGACAGATCGACCCCGCGCTCCCAGCGGCTGCCCAGCTGTGTGCCGAAGCCGTCCGGCAGCGTGCCGGGCAGGTCGGCCGCCCCGGCGCGGTCCACGGCGTCACCGATCGCCCGCAGGTCGGCGACCCGCGGCAGGTCGCCTATGCCGACGGTCTCGCGGAGGGCGAACTCATAGCGCACGAAGTCCTCGAACGCGGCGCCGGTACGCTCGCGCCACCGCTCCGGGGCGAGGGCGTCGAGGGGGATTCCGTCGACCGTGATCCGGCCGAGCGTCGGCTCGTACATCCGGCAAAGGAGTTTGACCAGGGTGGATTTCCCGGAGCCGTTCTCACCGACCAAGGCCACCACTCCCCCGGCGGGCAGGCGCAGTTCGACGTCGTGCAGCGCGGTCATCGCGGTGCCGGGATAGCGGAAGGACAGCCCCTCGACGGCGATGTCATGCCGCAGCCTCGGCGGCACCGGCGTCCGGTCAGCGTCGGTCGCCACAGGCGCCGGGCTCGTCTGTTCGGCGTACCTCCGCAGCCAGCGCAACCGCTCGGCGCTCTGCAGGAGTTCGACGACGGCACCTGTGGCCTGCACGAGTCCGCCGACATGTCCGGTGAAGCGCCCGGCGAGGACGACGGCGAGCAGTACGGCGCCGAGGCCGGTCCGCCCCGTCACCGCGAGATGCACGACGAAGGCGACCGCGCCGATCAGACCGAGGGTGTTGAGCAGTCCGGCCACGCACCCGATCGCGGCGAACCGCCACTGCGCCCGGCTTGTCACACCATCCGCGCGGCCACGCAACTCGCCCACCCTGCACCACAGTTCGTGCCCGGCATCGAAGACGCGCAGTTCCTTGCCCGCGTCCGGCGAGGTCGCGAGACGGGCCAGGCGTGCGGCCAGCCGGTAGTCGGCCGCTGTGGCCTCCTGGGCGCGGGCGATGACACCTCGGGCGGCGATCTGCAGGCGCAGGGCGAGCGCCCCGACGAGCGGGAGCACGAGCAGGGCGGGGTGGACGGTGGCCAGGAGGGCGGCGGTCACCAGGAAGCCGCCGAGTTGTTCGAGCAGGTTGAGCACCCAGTTGAGCAGGGCGCCCATGGCCAGGGTGCGGTCACGCAGCAGGTGGAGCCGGTTTTGGAACGCGGGGGACTCCTGGTGGCGCAGTCCGGGAATCCCCGCGGCCAGCCGGGCCAGGAGCCGGTCGAAGGCGAAGCCGACACGCTCGCTGAGCCCGATCCTGGCCCCGATGGCCGCCAGTTCGACCGCCTCCCACACACCGAGGCTCACCACCAGCAGAAGAGCCGCCGACACGGTGGACGCCAGCAGCCCCTGCTGAGCTCCTTCGGCCATGGACCTCAGCCACAGGGCCTGCAGGGCGGCGAGTCCGGCCGCGGCGGGCACGAGCAGCAATCCGAGCACGGCGAGTTTCCAGGACTCACGGAAGGACTCGACGACCAGCGTGCGCAGCGCGTCGAACACACCGCGCCAGCCGCCTTCGGACACCTCGGGAGGGTCAGTTCCAGTGTCAGTGTCAGTGTCAGTGTCGCTGTCGGTGCCGGTGCCGGTGTCGCCGGCGCTTTCCGACAAGACGCGATCTGCCGGCCGTGCGCTCGACCGGGACGAAGGCGCGGACTCACCCGATCCACCAGCGGCAGCCTCCCCCACGCCACGAGGACCGGCAGCTTCAACCGCACCCGACCCCGTGTCGCCGTCGACGAAACGCTCGGCCTGGAGCCGGTACATCCGGGCGTACTTGCCGCCCAGCGCCATCAGGGCGTCATGCGAGCCGCTCTCCACGATCCGCCCGCCGTCCATGACATGGATGACGCCGGCCTTGCGTACGCCCGAGAACCGGTGCGAGACCAGGATCGTGGTGGCTTGCCCGCTCACCGTCAGGAACCGGTCGAAGAAGTCGGCCTCCGCACGCGCGTCGAGATGCGCGGTGGGCTCGTCGAGCACGAGCAAGGCCCCCGACCGCGCGGCCAGGAGCGCGCGGGCCAGCGCGACCCGCTGCCACTGGCCGGCGGACAGGTCGGCGCCGCCCGCGAACTGCCTGGACAGCACGGTGTCCCAGCCCGCGCCCAGCCTGCCGGGCAGGTCGGCGCCGTCGGCCAGTTCCAGGGCGCGCTCCAGGGCATCCGCGTCGCCGCCGATGTCCGGCGCGCCCATCGCCACGTTGTCGCGCAGCGTCAGCGGATACTTCACGAAGTCCTGGAAGACCACGGAGATGCCTCGCCGCCACTGCCGCGCGTCGCACGCGCGCACGTCCGCGCCGTCCGCCGTGATGCGCCCGGCGTCGGGCTCGTACAGCCGGGCGAGGAGTTTGATCAGTGTCGTCTTGCCGGAACCGTTCGCCCCGACGATGGCCACGGACGACCCGGCCGGGATCTTCAGGTCGAGGCCGCGTAACACGGGTTGGTCCGTGCCGGGGTAGGTGAAGTCCACGGATTCGAAGGCGATGCCGTGCCGGGCGGCCGGGGACCGACCGTTGGAATGGCCGTTCCCGGCTGCCCTGTGGCCGTTGGCGCGGGCACGGCGGGCACTCCCGTCGCCATCCCCCGAGGTGCTCTGCGGCCCGAGGGCGCCCCGGGCGTCGCTGTCGACCGTTCCCCGCGCCTCCAGCGCAGCGAGCGACCGCAGCCCGAGCAGCGCGTCGCGCACCATGAGGTCGTCGTCGCCGACCCAGCCCAGTGCGGGCAGGGCGAGTGCCGCCTGGGCGCTGATCACGAGCTCGGTCAGCCCCAGATCACCGCGCGCGGCGGCATAAGCCGCGTAGCCGAGGACCAGGCCCTCCCCCAGCACCACGAATCCCACCGCGCCATAGGCCCGCCGTGCCGCCGTCCCGCGGGTGGACCAGACCCTGGCCATGCCCGACTGCCAGACGGCCGTCATCCGGTCGGCGAGCCAGTCGCCGAGCCCGAAGACCCGTACCTCCTTGGCTGGTTCGGGATCGAGCGCGAGCGAGCGCAGGTAGGCCGCTTTCCGGATCACCGCGCTCGCCGACTCCATGCTGCCGTGCACCTGGCGCGACAAGCGCAGATACGAGCGGTACGTCAGGACCGCCGCGAGCCCCAGCAGGAGCGGTGCCCACCATGCCAGCGGCGCCAACAGGACGAGCAGGCCGATCCCTTCGAGGCGCGGGCGCACGATCTCGGGCAGCAGGGAGGCGAGTTGGTCCGGCCGGGTGCCCTGCTCGGTGGCCAGGCGCAGGGTGTCGGCGTACCCCGGCTCCTCCAGGTGTCCGATGCCGTCCGGGCCGGTCCCCGCCGCGATGGTTCGGTCCTCCACCACGCCGGCGGCCCGCAGTCGCAGGACCGCCGCGAGCCCGCTCTCCAGGGCGCGCAGCCCCGTGCGCAGGAGGGTCAGCGCGCCGAACACGGTGAGGACGACCAGGGCGCTCCTGGCCTCTTCCGACCCGGCGCCCCCTTCCACGGCTCCGGGAAGCGCGCCCACCAGCCGTCCGGTCGCAACCACGATGAGCGGCCCCGTCAGCGCTCCGCACATCACGGTCGCGGCGAGCGCGGCCGTATGCCGGGGGCCGGCTCGCCACAACAGCCGCACTGCGGCCGTCCATTCCTGCCACGTCCGCATTCCGGCCTCCTGAGCCGCGCACCACCGTCGGAAGCACGATGCTCACAGAGGAGCCGTGCACCCCGGCGACGGTCCCGGTCGTGACCGGACGCTGCCGGTCACCCGCCGACCACCTGCGCAATCACGGCTGCGCGAGCGGCTCCGGCTCGCTTGGGTGTGGCTCGGGTCGTGGTTCGCTCACCACGCCTTGATGACCGGCGCGCCGGGATCGTACTGCTGCCAGACCTCGTCGAGGCGGGTCAGCCGGACCGCGGCGGCGATGCCGTGCAGGGATGCGACCTTGCCGCCGCTGACCTCGCACGCCACGGCACCCACGACCCGGCCCTCGATCACCGCCACGACGGTCGGGGAGCCGTTGACCAGCGCGACATGCAGCGCGGGGGAACCGCCTGCAAGGCGCCGCTTCGCGGGCGTGGGCTTGAAGCCGGCCGCCACGTAGGAAGCGACGCGCTCGCGCGTCTTGTACCGCAGCAGCCGCCTGGCCAGTCCCGCGCCGTCCGAGACCGCGGTCACGTCGGCGGTGAGCATCTCCACCAGCCGCTCGGTTCGCCCCGATGCCGCGGCGATTAGAAACTCCTCCACGATCCGACGCGCGGACGCGGGGTCCACCTCGTCCCTGCCGCGCCGATCGGCGGTGATCCGGCGTCGGGCCCGGTGGACATGCTGCTGGCTCGCGGCCTCGGTGACGTCGAGGATCTGGGCGATCTCGGCGTGGGCGTACGAGAAGGCCTCACGCAGGACGTAGGCCGCCCGCTCGACCGGCGAAAGGCGCTCCATGAGGGTCAGTACGGCCAATGACACCGATTCGCGCTGCTCGAAGGTGTCCGCCGGGCCGAGCATCGGGTCGCCCTCCAGGAGCGGCTCGGGCAGCCAGGCTCCGGCCGCTCGCTCGTGGCGCGCCTGCGCCGAGCGGAGCCGGTCAAGGCAGAGGTTGGTGGCGACCTTGGTCAGCCACGCCTCCGGCACCGCGATCTGCGCACGGTCCGCCGCCTGCCAGCGCAGGAACGTGTCCTGTACGGCGTCTTCGGCGTCGGCGGCCGAGCCGAGCAGACGGTACGCGAGCGAGGCCAGCCGCCCCCGGCTGGCCTCGAACCGATCGATGGCTGCACTGTCCATGCGCAACAACCTATGCGGTGGCCCTCACAGCCACCTGGCCGGGCGCGGTGGCCAGGCGGCGCCTGCGCTTCGGCATGCCGAAGGTCGGGTGGACGATGCCCCACCCCGAGCCCTTGAGCACGCTCGACTTGAGCCGCGCTGCGGCCTTGCCGCCCAGGTACCAGGACTTCGACCTGGCCTCCCCGTCCACCATCTGGAAGATGGCGTCCCGCCGCCCGAGGCTGATGTGGTTGCCGTAGTACTTCAGCCCGGTGGTCGGGACGTCGCTGCCCGTCAGGCGCGCGATGATCGCGGCGGTCGCCTGCATGTTGGTGAACCCGGCCGAGGCGCAGGACATCGGCAGCGGCCGGCCGTTCTCGCCGATCGCGTAGGCGCAGTCACCGGCGGCGTAGACGTCCGGGTGCGAGACCGAGCGCATGGTGTCGTCGACGACGATCTGGCCGGCCTCGGCGACCTCCAGACCGCTGGCGGCCGCGATGGGGTGCACGGCGAACCCGGCGGCCCACACCGTCACTTGGGCCGGGATGGACGTGCCGTCGGCGACGATCGCCCGTGTCGGATCGACGGCTTTGATGTCGGTGTGCTCGTGGACGGTGACGCCGAGCCGGTCGAAGGCCTGGCGCAGGTGGCGGCGGGCTTTCGGGGAGAGCCACTCGCCCAGCTCGCCGCGGGCCGCGAGTGCGATGTCGAGGTCGGGCCGCGACTCGGCGAACTCGGTGGCGGTCTCGATGCCGGTCAGCCCCTCGCCGACGACCAGGACGCTGCCGCCTTCACTGAGGCCCGCCAGGCGCTCGCGCAGCCGCAGCGCCGAGGATTTGCCGGTGACGTCGAAGGCGTACTCGGCCACGCCGGGGACACCGTGATGGGCGACGGAGCTGCCGAGGGCGTACAGGAGCGTGTCGTACGCGACCTCCCCGTCACCGTCCTCGTCGCTCACGGCGACGGTCCTGCGGTCGGGGTCGACGCCGGTCACACGCGCGAGGCGCAGCCGTACCCCGGTGCCCGCGAAGATGTCGGCGAGCTTGCGAACCGCGAGGTCCTGACCGCTCGCGAGCTGGTGCAGCCGCATCCGTTCGACGAAGTCGGGCAGGGCATTGACGACGGTTATCTCGATGTCGGCGGGCGACAGCCGGCGGGCCAGGTTTCCGGCGGCGAAGGCCCCGGCGTATCCGGCGCCGAGGACGACGATGCGGTGCTTCATGGCGTTGCTCCTGTCTCGTTCGAGCGTGCCCCTTGAACGAGATGGCGCCACGATTACTGACAGGAGCCGGGTGTGACGTGGGTCACCTGGCGGAGGGGGGTCTCCCGAGCTCGTGCTCAGGGATCGACGCAGAGGAGCGCGATGGCGGGGGTGAAGGTGCCGAGGAGGCTGAGCGCCCAGTACTGGGCCGGCGCGAGCTGGGTCCTTCGGGCAAAGGGGCGGTTGACGGCCCACCAGAGGAAGCCGCAGGCGGCGACGGGGAGTCCGAAGGCGACGAGAACGATGCCGAGGCCGTCGTTCTCCTCCGGTGCGGGATGCGCCCAGGTCGCGACGACGTAGTAGAGCATGAAGAGCGGGACGAGGGCGGGGCCGCCGAGCAGCACGTTGACGCCGAACGCGGTGTACCACCGTCCGATCATGACTTCCTCACCCCCGTGATCATCCCGTGGGGACAGTAGCCGATGACGGCTGCGCTCCGAGCAGCCGGTACCTGACAGGCGGCGCCCCGGTGGGCGCCGGTCAGCTGCCGGTGAGGCCGCGGCGGCTCGCGTTGACACCGGCCTGGAAGCGGGAGTCGGCTTCCAATGCCGTCATCAACTCAGCGACCCGTCTGCGATAGGTCCGTACGGACATGCCGACACGGCGCGCGCCCACGGCGTCGGTGAGTCCGGCCGCGAGTGCTCGCAGCACGGGGATCGAATCGGCGTCCAGGCCCTCGGTCTCGCGCCGCAGATAGTCGGCGAGCGGGGTCCCGGCGTCCCACGTGGCATTCATCAGCGCGTGTACGCCCTCGACCAGAGCCGGTGCGGAGGTGATGGTGAACTCTCGGCCGCGGGCACCACTGCGCCCGGCCAGGATCATCACCCTGCGGTCGAGGATGATCGTCTCGTGCGGCAGCGTCGCGGCGCGGATCCGCACCTGCCCACCGGCGGCCGCGACGGCGAACAAATGCAGCCGCTGTTCCTCGTCGGCCAGTACGGCGGGGGTGTAGAGCTTGCGCACGACCATGCCGTCGGCGGTCCGCGGGCCGAGGCGGCGCGCGATCGCCGCCCTGGCCTCGGGCCGGGACCAGGTGTGCAGGTCGTTGGCCGCGCAGAAGAACTCCCGCGTCGTCTCGCCGAACAACTGGGCGGTCCGCGCGACCAGCTCCTCCTCGCCCTGCACCGTCAGCGTCGTGTGGTCGGTCACCCTCCCAGTCTTCCTCACGATCGTGGCAACAGGTTGCCATCCGGTCCGTCGACGGCCCTGGCCGGTTGAGGCTGGGGTCATGACCACACAGATCACGGCCGCCGCGAGCGGCCAGTTCACCCTCGGCGGCGACCTCCGCGTCAACCGGCTCGGCTTCGGCGCGATGCGCCTGGCGGCGGGCACCTTCACCGGACCGGCACGCGATCCCCGGACCGGTGTCGAGGTGCTGCGGCAGGCAGTCGACGCGGGAGTCGACCACATCGACACGGCCGGTTTCTACGCCCGCGGCGACGTGAGCGCCAACGACCTGATCCGCAAGGCGCTCGCGCCCTACCCCGCCGATCTGCTGATCGCCACCAAGGTGGGCCCGCTGCGCGGCCCGGACGGCATGCCCACCGGCCAGGCGGGCCCCGAGCAGCTGCGGGAACTGGTGACCGAGGACCTGCGCGCCCTCGGTCTGGACCGGTTCGACCTCGTCTACCTGCGGGTCGGCGGCATGAGTGAGCCCGGTGGCGAGAGCGTGGCCGAGCGGTTCGCGGCGCTGGCGGAACTGCGCGACGAGGGGCTGATCCGTCACCTGGGGGTCAGCAATGTCGATGCGGCACAGCTCGACGAGGCGCGGGGCCTCGCGCCCGTCATCGCGGTGCAGAACCAGTACCACGTACATCGTGCCGATGATGTGGCCGTTCTCGCGCGCTGCGAGGAGCACGGCATCGCCTACGTGCCGTTCTTCCCGCTCGGCGGCGGCTTCGACCCGATCGAGCACGGTCGCCTCGCGGACGTCGCCAAGCGGCACGACGCGACGACCGCGCAGGTCGCGCTCGCCTGGTTGCTCGCGAGCTCACCGAACATGCTGGCCATCCCCGGCACCGGCTCCCCCGCCCACCTCACCGAGAACCTCGCGGCGGCGGGCCTGCGCCTCGATGCGGCCGACCTTGCGGAGCTGAGGGGCTGACGTAGCGCTGCACCGCCCCGTGGCCGGCCCGGAGTGCCGGGTTTGGCCACGGGGCGGTGGGCGGGACTTTCTTACCCCGTGGCGGGTTGTCGCTTCCTCAGTGCCTCGCCGAGCGCCGCGCGCACGGGGCTCGGCAGCGGTTCGCCCTCGGTTGTCGCGATCAGCTCCTCCGCCACCGCGCGCAGTTTCGTGTTGGAGTGCTGCGACACCTCGACCAGGATCTTCCACGCCTCGTCCGCGGTGCACGGACCCAACGTCATCAGCATCCCCCGCGCCTGGTCGATGGACGGATGGGACTCCATGGCGCGATGCAGTTCGTTGACCTCGGTGCGCAGTGCCTTGATCTCGGCCACCTCGTCCGCGCACTCGTCGTCGGGGGCCTGCTGCTCGGCATCACAGCGAGGCTTCAGGGCCGATGTGTTGAGAGAGTCCGGTGAGGAAGCCACCCGCTCTGCCTCTCGTCTACTCGGGCTGCCTCTGTCGGGCCGGCAGAACCGCTGATGAGCCGAGCATCGCAGATTCTCCACATCTATGGCCATAGTTTGCGGTTCTGTGCATGCGGCAGCGCCGGTGGCTGTATGTCCCAACCAACCGGCGCCTACGTCGCACAGCGCTGTACTTACGCAGGGATCGGGTAGCCACCTGCATTGATCTCAAACGGGCGCGATACATGTCGTCGCCATTGACAACGGGCACCAACCGCGGCCGGATCAGCGTTGGCGTGCCGGGCGTACGACGATTTCGTTGACGTCGATGTCGGCCGGTTGCGCCAGCGCGTAGGAGACGGCGGCCGCGATGGCCTCGGGTCCCATCGCGTGTGCCCGGTAACTGCGCATGGCCTCGGCGGCGCCGGTTTCTGTGATGGTGTGGGCAAGCTCGGATTCGACCACGCCGGGCGAGACGGTCGTGACCCGGATCGAGGGGTCCACCTCCTGGCGCAGGCCCTCGGTGATGGCCCAGGCCGCGTACTTGGTGCCGCAGTAGACGGCAGCGGTGGGAACGACCTCGTGGGCGCCGATGCTCGCGACCGTGACGAAGTGCCCCGACCCCTGGGCGGCGAACACGGGCAGCGCCGCGGCGATCCCGTGCAGCAGGCCGCGGACGTTCACGTCGATCATCTGGTCCCATTCGTCGACGAGCAGGGAGTCCAGCCGCGACAGGGGCATGACGCCGGCGTTGTTGATGAGGACGTCGACGCGGCCGTGGCGGTCGCGAGCGGCCTGGACGAAGGCCGCGACATCGGCGCGGTCCGTCACGTCAAGGCGCACCGGCTCCAGGTCACCGCCGGAGCGGGATGCTGCTTCGGCGGTGTTCTTGGCCAGTTCGTCCAGGCGGTCGGTGCGGCGCGCACCGGCCACCACCAGGTGCCCCTCGCTCACCAGGCGTGCGGCGACGGCCGCGCCGATGCCGCTGCTCGCGCCGGTGACGAGGACGACCTTGCGGTCGGTGGGCGCGCTGTTTTCCGGTTGTTGTGTGGTCATGTCGTCGAGGCTGGCCCGGCCGGGGCGCCGGTGGGAGAGGCGGCGTTCTCCTGGGTGCAGCGCACCCAGGAAGCGCGGCGGGTCCGGACCTAGCATGGGGACATGGCACGCTCTGAGCTCGGCGCATACCTGACCGCCCGGCGCGCCCTCGTCACTCCCGCCGCAGTCGATCTCCCCGCCACGGGACACCGCCGGGTGCCGGGGTTGCGGCGCGAGGAGGTGGCTCTCCTCGCCGGGGTCAGCGCCGACTACTACGTACGCCTGGAGCAAGGGCGGGAGCGCTCGCCCTCCGCGCAGGTGCTCGATGCCCTGGCCACCGCCCTGCGCCTCGACGAGGACGGCCGGCTGCACCTCTTCCGGGTCGCCGGGGTCGGTCCGCGTGTCAGGGCGGCCGCGGTGGTGGACCGGGTCGAGCCGAGCCTGCTGGCCCTGATGGACGCCTGGCCGCACAATCCGGCCGTCGTCTACAACCGGGCGTACGACGTCCTCGCCTCGAACGCGATCGCCGATGCGCTCTTTCACGGCTGGGCACACTCGCGCAACCTCCTGCATGTCGTGTTCACCGATCCGGCCGCCCGCGCCTTCTACCGCGACTGGTACGACGTCGCGCGCAATTCCGTGGCCGGTTTCCGGCTCGGCCACGGCGTGGCGCCCGATGATCCGCGGGTACGGCAGGTGCTTGCTGAACTGCTCGCGCTCAGCCCGGAGTTCGCCGAGCTGTGGGCCCGTCACGACGCCCGGGGCAAAGCCTTGGAACGCAAGCGCTTCGAGCATCGCGAGGTCGGGCCGCTGACGCTGACCATGCAGACCTTCGACGTCCGCTCGGCGCCCGGCCAGGAACTCGTCGTCTACCACGCCGAACCGGCCTCCCCCAGCAGCGAGGCGCTCACCCTGCTCGGCTCACTGACCGCGACCACGCGCCAGGCGCCCTGAGCGACGCCCCGGCGCACAGAGCCAGAACACCGGCTCTTTTAGGGGGAGACCCTCTCAACAGCGCCCCTCGGGGCGCGGATGCACGCTAGCGTCGCGGCAACGCACTGTTCGGCGGGAGGGGCAGAGATGCGGCGCTCGGCTGGGCATATGGCGCTGCTGCAACGGGTGGCTGACGTGCAGCGCAGCACTGATGGATGGGCCACGGCGGGGCCCGGACTCGATGAACGCACCACGGGCCCCCTGGTGAAACTCGGGCTGGCCCGGGTGGCGCCACGCGAGGAACAGGCGGAGCTCTCCGCGCAGGCGGGCCGGCCGATCCTGTGGGCGGTGCAGCTGACGACCGACGGCTGGGACGCACTCCTGTACGCGCAGGCACGCGCCACTCCCCCGGCCGTCGAGGAACCAGCGCCGGGACTGCAGCAGGTGGGCCTGCGCCGCTCGGAGTTGGACGCCCTGCGACGGTTTATCGACTTACGCGCACGACTGCGTCACGGGCCGGCGTCGGGCCTGCGGTCGGCTGTCGAGGCGGCCCGGTTCAACGCCGCGTCCAACAGGTGGGTCGTGTATGTCAGCGGTGAGCAGATGCAGTCGATGGCCCGCGCGTTCTTTCTCGAACGGCTCGGCGGATCGTCGGCCCCCGCCAACCGGTTCGCCCGTGTCTACGGGGTGAGCTATCCGCCCCCTGCGCCCCTCCTCGTCCCTGAGCTCAAAGGGGAGCGAGAATCATGAGGACCTCGTCGCGGTCGTCGTCCGGGCGAGCCGCAGCCGCCAGCGCGTGCGGCGAGGCGTAGCTGCTCCGGACCCATCTTGTCCCGGGCACTCCTTCGTACCTCATGCATGAGGGCACGTCCGGTGCCGCGTCCGCGTACGCCGGTGAGGGTCTGGACGTGGTGCAGCGTGCCCCAGTGCGCGTTCAGCTCGAACCGGTCGTCGATGATGCGGTCGAGGGCCGGAGTCACGGTGGCGACATTCGACCGAAGGGAACGGAAAGGGAATCGTCGGCCATCCCGCGATCATGACACCCGCACTGACACCGCCCTCGGACACAATGCTCCCGTGGGAGGCGGACAGTGGGGGGGCGAACAGGTAAGCCGGCTGCCTGAGTCGGCGGACCGCAAGATGTCGAGAACCTGGCACCGGCTCCGTCCCAGGGTCATCAGCGGCCACCACCGGCCGCGCGAGGAAGAAGGAGAAGCCGTCATGGCGATTCAGCGGATGGACAACGTCGGCATCGTCGTCGAGGACATGGACGCCGCCATCGCGTTCTTCGTGGAACTCGGTATGGAGCTGGAGGGCAGGGCGGAGGTCCAGGGCCCCGTCGCCGATCAGTGCACCGGACTCGACGGCGTCCACTGCGACATCGCGATGGTCCGGACCCCGGACGGCCACAGCCGGCTCGAGCTGGCGAGGTATCGCACCCCCGCGGCGACCAGCGCCGGGTCGCGCGACCAGCCGCACAACATCCTGGGCACCCACCGGGTCATGTTCGCCGTCGACGACCTCGAGGACACCGTTGCCCGCCTGCGCCCTCACGGCGCCGAACTCGTCGGCCAGATCGCCCGGTTCGAGGACAGCTATCTGCTCTGCTACGTCCGCGGCCCGGAGGGCATCATCGTCGGCCTGGCCCAGCAGCTGCAGTGAGACCGCTGGGTCGGCTCCACACCCTGCCCACCAGCCGCCCTCCGCTTCTGAGCAGCACGTAGGCTGGCGCCCGGCCGGACGACGGAAGAAGGAGGCGGCCTCCCATGGGCGGGGATGTTCTGCGCTGGAGCGAGTACCGCAGCATGCCGTGGAAGAACGGCGGCGGTGTGACCCGGGAGGTCGCGTCGGGCACTATGCGGGCGCCCTTCGCCACGAAGGAGCCCCCGGACGGGTTCGACTGGCGGGTGAGCATCGCGGACGTGGACGCGGGCGGGCCCTTCTCGCCCTTTCCCGGGATCGACCGTGTGATCACCCTCGTCGAGGGCGAAGGCATGGTGCTGACCGTGGACGGCACCTCGCAGCTGGTGGAACCGCTGAACCCCTTCGCCTTCCCCGGCGACGCGACGACGGACTGCCTGCTGAAGGCGGGCGCCGTCCGCGACATGAACGTGATGACGCGCAGAGGGCGCGCCACGGCACAGGTCCGGATGGTCACCGTGACCGCCGCGCGGGGCGCGGAGATGGTGTGCGCCGAGGGCGAGACCCTGCTCGTCATGGCCGCCACCGAGGGGATCAGCGTCAGGGGCCCAGGCGGGCGGGAGACCGCACTCGGCCGTCTCGACTGCGTACGGCACGAAGGTGCCGGGGTGCTGAGCCTGCGGGGCGACGGCACCGTGGCCGGGATCAGGATCAGCCCCACGCGCTGACGGTGACACGCACAATCGCTGTGCGGCTAAGCGTCGACGACGCGCAGGGTCTCGATGTCGTCCCACCCGCGTGCGTTGAGTCTTTCCCGCAACGCCAGTTGTGGGGCGGCGCGGACGACGAGGCCTTGAGGGGGCTGGAGGTTGTTGGCGAGCGCCACGAGGATCTCCAGGGCGCTGTTGGCCAGGTAGTGAACCCCAGTCAGGTCGATGGTGATCTCTTGTGTGGTGCGGGTCTGTGCGGTCAGCGCCATGGCCAGCGCACCTTTGTGCGCACCCAGGACCTCTCCGAACAGGCACACACCCTCGGTGGCGGTCGATGGCACGATGAGGAGCAGATCGTCGGCGAAGTAGCCGCGCATGAGTAGTCCCGGATGCCGTGCACCGTTAGAGATACAACGGAACCCGAAAGAGAAGGGTCCACCCTGGAGGGAAACGGTGCGTCTCGCGGTGCCTGGTGACGGGTTCAGGGTCCCGTGGGTACAGCCGCTGACGGGGTAGGGCCCCACTCCGGGCCCGAGAGATCGCCGGAAGACCGCTGCCGCGCTGACGGCGAGCAGTCCTTCCACGGACTATGTCAACAGGGTACTCACGCAGGGGATCTGGCCGACAGACCCGCAGCACATTCGGATACGTCACGGTGGTTCGCCGGATGGGCTTCGCATGGGCTTCGCGGCGCCTTGTCGTTCTGGAGTGCGGGATATATAGGCTGGTCGTGTGGCCAGTACAGAGGAATCAGCGTTCAGTGGCAGTGCGGCGTCAGATGAGGCGCCGGCTCAGGTGCCGACGGATCTGCAGTCGTTCGCGGTGCAGCTGAGGCGCATGAACGGTGAGCTCAACCGGCTGATCCACGGTTTTGCCGCCGGCCACGGCCTGCACGCCACGGACGTCCAGGCCCTCGCGGCGATCCTGGACTCGAGTGATCCGCTCACTCCGGGGCGGCTGCGCGACCATCTGGGGTTGACGTCGGGCGCCGTCACCGCCTGCCTTGACCGGCTCGAACGGGCGGGACACATCCGCCGGTCGCGGGACAGCGAGGACCGCCGTGTGGTGCATCTGCACTACGCCCCCGGAGCCAAATCGGCTGCACGCACCTTCTTCCAGCCCCTCGCCGCCGCGACGGAGAACGCCCGCGTGCGGTTCAGCGAGGACGAACTCAACGTGGTGGTGCGCTTCTTGGCCGCCATGAACGAGGAGCTCTCCGAACTGCGCGGTCGTCAGCGCTAGCTCCACCCCTACCGCTGCGGGCTGTCGTCGTCCGTCCGCGCCGTGACCTCTTCCGGATGACGAAGGTTTCCCTGGTGCACCCGCCGGGCACCCGTGTCCGACGAGATGTTTCAATCATTGAGATACTTATCTATTGAAGCATCGTGTTCGCAAGGAGATCCATGTCCACACGTACGCGCCTGGCACGCTGGCTGATCCCCGTCGTTCTTCTCGT
This sequence comes from Streptomyces sp. NPDC002853, assembly GCF_053591915.1. Taxonomy (NCBI): domain Bacteria; kingdom Bacillati; phylum Actinomycetota; class Actinomycetes; order Kitasatosporales; family Streptomycetaceae; genus Streptomyces; species Streptomyces sp. NPDC002853. Next base: position 124,862 of record NZ_JBSFUS010000019.1, read on the forward strand.
CGCCTGGCTGGGCATCGGCGGGACGCTCGGGCCGTACGCCGGAAAGCTCGGGGAGGTCGCCACCAACGACCAGGCCGCTTTCCTGCCGCAGAACGCCGAGTCCACGCAAGTCATCGACGCCCAGCGGAAGTTCAAGCAAGAGGAGACCCTGCCCGCGATCGTCGTGTGGACAGCGGAGGGCGACGCGCGCTCGGGCAAGATCGATCAGGTGCAGAAGGCCGACGCCACCCGGGCGCTGGCCTCCCTGAAGGACGCCACAGGGGTTGCCGGGCCCCCGTCCCCTGCTGTGCTCTCCAAGGACGGCCAAGCCCTGCAGGGGGTCGTACCCCTGCGCACCGACCTCGGTGACGAGCTGGAAACCACCCTGGCGGACGTCAAGAAGGCGGCAGCCCAAGTGTCGGGGACCGATGTGCAGGTCGCCGGGCCCGCGGCCAGTCAAGCCGATCTGTCCGACGCCTTCGGCGGAATCGACGGCCTGCTGCTCGGGGTCGCCCTGATCACCGTTCTGGTGATCCTGCTGCTCGTCTACCGCAGCCTGCTGCTCCCGCTGGTGATCATCATCGGGGCCGTCTTCGCCCTGGGTCTCGCCTGCGGAATTGTCTACGTGCTGGCCGACCACGACGTCGTGCGCGTCGACGGCCAGGTCCAGGGAATCCTGTCCATCCTCGTCATCGGCGCCGCCACCGACTACGCCCTGTTGCTCACCGCACGCTTGCGCGAGGAGCTCGCCGGCAGCCGCGACAGGATCGCCGCCATGCGCTCGGCGCTGCGCCGCTCGCTCGGCCCCATCGTCGCGAGCGGGGCGACCGTCGCACTCGGCCTGCTCGCCCTCCTCCTGAGCGACCTCACCAACAACCGCGCGCTCGGGCCCGTCGGAGCCATCGGCATCGTCTGCGCGGTGCTCAGCACGCTGACCTTCCTGCCCGCGGTCCTGATCCTCCTCGGGCGCGTGGCGTACTGGCCCGCCAAGCCCAAGCCGGCGACGGAGAAGTCCGCCGGACAGGGCGTGTGGACACGCATCGCCTCACTCGTCGACCGGGCTCCGCGCAAGGTCTGGGCCGCCACCCTCCTCGGACTGCTCGTCTGCGCCGCCTTCGCCCCCTCGCTCCAGTCCAAGGGCGTGCCCCTGAACGAGATCTTCGTCAACGACGCGCCGTCGGTGGCCGCGCAGAAGACGCTCGGCAAGCACTTCCCCGGCGGCTCGGGCAACCCGGCCGTCGTGATCGCGGACGCGGAAAGGGCCGAGCAGGTCACCGCCGCGGCCCAGCGCACCGAAGGGGTGTCATCGGCCGCCGCCGTGGGCGAGTCCGGTCGGCCCGGCGCGGGCGCTCTCGTCGTCGACGGCCGCGTGCGCATCGACGCCACACTGAAGGACGCCGCCGACAGCGACGCGGCCAAGGCCACCGTGGCGCGGCTGCGCGACGCCGTTCACGCGGTGGACGGTGCCGACGCACTCGTCGGCGGCTATACCGCGCAGCAGTACGACACCCAGCGGACCGCCGAGGACGACCGCATGCTGATCGTGCCCGTGGTCCTCGCGATCATCCTCGTCATCCTGATCGGATTGCTCAGGTCGCTGCTCATGCCGGTGCTGCTGGTGGCGACGGTGGCACTCAACTTCCTTGCCACTCTGGGAGTTTCGGCCCTGGTCTTCGAGCACGTCCTGGGCTTCAGCGGCACTGACTCCTCCGTACCGCTCTACGGGTTCGTGTTCCTGGTGGCGCTCGGCGTGGACTACAACATCTTCCTGATGTCCCGGGTCCGCGAGGAGTCGCTGCGCCACGGGGCCCGCGAAGGAGTGCTGCGCGGCCTGACCGCGACCGGCGGTGTCATCACATCGGCCGGGGTGGTGCTCGCGGCCACCTTCGCGGCCCTCGGCATCATCCCGCTGGCCTTCCTCGTCCAGATCGCCTTCATCGTCGCCTTCGGTGTCCTGCTGGACACCCTGGTCGTACGGTCGCTCCTGGTGCCGGCGCTGGTCCGCGACATCGGCCCGAAGGCGTGGTGGCCCGGGGCCCTCAGCCGTACGCGGCGCGACGAGGTGGTGTAGGGCCAGGTCGCGCCGCGAGCCGGGGGCGCGGTCGGGTCAGGTGCCCGCCGACACCGGCGAGTCACTCCGGTCGCCCACCGAGTCCTGGGTCGCGGACTTCGGGATGGGCTGGTCGTGGCGCAGGGCGTTCCACACCCGGTGTGATGCCTTCTTCAGCGGCAGGACCCGTCCCGCGTCCTGGGAGTCATAGGTGACGGGCATCGTGACCATGTTGGTGCGGTCCGGGCTGATGCCCTTCAGTTCCTTGGCCAGGCCGAGGAGCTTGTCGGCGGACGCCAGCTCGGAGTCCGCGCTGATGGTCTTGGTCGCGGTGTCCGCCAGGTCGTAGGACTTGGCGGGACTGCCCAGCGGGTCGACGGTGTCGGCACGGTGGATCAGCGCCTTGATGAACGCCTGCTGGAGCTGGATGCGGCCCAGGTCGCTTCCGTCACCCACGCCGTGCCGGGTGCGGACGAGCTCCAGTGCCTGCTTGCCCTTGAGCGTGTGCTTGCCCGCGCTCAGGGCGAGCCCGCTGTTGGGGTCGTGGATGGCCTTGCGGGTGGTGATGTCCACACCGCCGAGCTCGTCTATGAGCTTCTGGAAGCCCTTGAAGTCGACCTCGAGGTAGTGGTTCATGCGGACGCCCGACATCTTCTCGACCGTCTTCACGGTGCAGGCGGGGCCGCCCACCTGGTAGGACGAGTTGAACATGGCCTGCCGCGCGCCGGGCGCCGTGCCGCCGTGCGGCTTGGCGCACTGGGGCCGCTTGACCATCGTGTCGCGCGGAATGCTGACGACCGAGGCCTTCTTGTGGGTCTTGTCGACGTGCAGGACCATCGCCGTGTCGGCGCGGGCTCCGCTGATGCCACTGCCGTAGTGGCCATGGGTTCCCGCCCGGGAGTCGGACCCGAGCAGGAGGATGTTCATCGAGCCGTCTTTCTGCTCGCTGGGCCGGTCTTTGCCCAGGGCGGCGTTCATGTCCGTGCCCTGGATGTTGCCGTTGAGGTGCTGCCAGGCGTAGGCGGCACCTCCTCCGCCGATCAGGACCAGTCCCAGCGCGCCCCACGTGGCGTACCGCAGGGTTTTCCTCTTCGGCTTGCGCCGGGAGCGCCGCACCCGCGGGGGCCCGTAGCCGGGCACTGCGGGGCCGTCGGCCGTGCGCGCCTGCTGCTCGTTGCTGCTCTCGTGCGGCATGCGCTGCCCCTTCTCTTTGACCGGTGGCTCAGTGGGTTCCTCGACCGGTGGCTCAGTAGGCGGAGTCGACGTTGTCGATCGAGCCGTACTTGTCGGCGGCGTAGTTCGCGGCCGCGGTGATGTTGGCGACGGGGTCGGTCAGGTT